>NC_015977.1:2409166-3095000 GCF_000225345.1 Roseburia hominis A2-183 | reverse complement strand
AGAGAAAGAAACATCGATTTCCAAAGTAGCGGCGAGCGAAATGGAAAGAGGCCAAACCGGAATGCGTGCATTCCGGGGTTCGGACCGCATAATTGATTCGTCAATCCTAGCAGAAAGGTTTTGGGAAAGCCTGCCAGAGAGGGTGAAAGCCCCGTAAGCGAAAGGAAAGATGACATGGCGGAATCCAGAGTACATCGAGACACGAGAAACCTTGATGGAATGAGCGGGGACCACCCCGTAAGCCTAAATACTCCTTAGTGACCGATAGCGCATAGTACTGTGAAGGAAAGGTGAAAAGGACCCCGGGAGGGGAGTGAAAGAGAACCTGAAACCCTGTGTTTACAAGCTGTGGAAGTGCTTTATATGCACAACCGCGTACTTTTTGTAGAACGGTCCGGCGAGTTACGGGTACCGGCAAGGTTAAGCACTTAAGGTGTGGAGCCGAAGGGAAACCAAGTCTGAATAGGGCGTCAAGTCAGTATCCGTAGACCCGAAACCGGGTGATCTACCCATGTCCAGGTTGAAGTTGCCGTAAAAGGCAATGGAGGACCGAACGCACATCCGTTGAAAAGGGTGGCGATGAGGTGTGGGTAGGGGAGAAATTCCAATCGAACCCGGAGATAGCTGGTTCTCCTCGAAATAGCTTTAGGGCTAGCCTCATTTTAGTCTTATGGAGGTAGAGCACTGAATTTCCGCGGGGGCGTCAAAGCTTACCAAAGAATATCAAACTCCGAATGCCATGTAGATGATGAATGGGAGTCAGACTGCACGAGATAAGTTGGGCAGTCAAAAGGGAAAGAGCCCAGACCACCAGCTAAGGTCCCAAAGTGTGTGTTAAGTGGAAAAGGATGTGGGATTTCAAAGACAACTAGGATGTTGGCTCAGAAGCAGCCACACATTCAAAGAGTGCGTAACAGCTCACTAGTCGAGAGGTCCTGCGCCGAAAATGTCCGGGGCTAAAACACAACACCGAAGCTGTGGAATCACGTAAGTGATTGGTAGAGGAGCATTCTTAAGACCGACGAAGCTGTACCGGAAGGAGCAGTGGAGGGATAAGAAGAGAGAATGCCGGAATGAGTAGCGAGAGAGAGGTGAGAATCCTCTCGGCCGAATATCCAAGGTTTCCAGAGTAAAGCTGATCTGCTCTGGGTAAGTCGGGGCCTAAGGAGAGGTCGAAAGACGTATCCGATGGACAACAGGTTTAGATTCCTGTACCACATATGAACAGAACTGTGGGGACGCATGTGGAGAGCACGAGCCGGGAATGGAAATACCGGTACAAGCGGAGAAGGAGTCTGGTTGGCAAATCCGCCAGGCAATCCGAAGACGTGATGTGGAGCGAATTAAAGTAGCGAAGCGTGTGAGCCATGTGCCGAGAAAAGCCGCTATTGTTTCATGTGTGCCCGTACCGTAAACCGACACAGGTGGATGAGGAGAGAATCCTAAGGCCGGCGGAAGAAGCATTGTTAAGGAACTCGGCAAAATGACCCCGTAACTTCGGGAGAAGGGGTGCCTGCTAACGCAGGCCGCAGAGAATAGGCTCAAGCAACTGTTTAGCAAAAACACAGGTCTATGCGAAACCGAAAGGTGAAGTATATGGGCTGACGCCTGCCCGGTGCTGGAAGGTTAAGAGGAGAGGTTAGCGTAAGCGAAGCTTTGAATTTAAGCCCCAGTAAACGGCGGCCGTAACTATAACGGTCCTAAGGTAGCGAAATTCCTTGTCGGGTAAGTTCCGACCCGCACGAAAGGCGTAATGATTTGAGCACTGTCTCGACAATGCATCCGGTGAAATTGAAGTACCAGTGAAGATGCTGGTTACCCGCGCCAGGACGGAAAGACCCCATGGAGCTTTACTCCAGTTTGGTACTGGGATTCGGTACTGCATGTACAGGATAGGTGGGAGACTAAGAACTTGGGACGCCAGTTTCAAGGGAGTCGCTGTTGGGATACCACCCTTGCAGTATTGGATTTCTAACCAGCCGCCGTGATCCGGCGGTGGGACAATGCCAGGCGGGGAGTTTGACTGGGGCGGTCGCCTCCGAAAGGGTATCGGAGGCGCTCAAAGGTTCCCTCAGAATGGTTGGAAACCATTTGAAGAGTGCAAAGGCAGAAGGGAGCTTGACTGCGACACCGACGGGTGGAGCAGGTAGGAAACTAGGACTTAGTGATCCGGTGGCATAAAGTGGGATTGCCATCGCTCAACGGATAAAAGCTACCCTGGGGATAACAGGCTTATCACTCCCAAGAGTTCACATCGACGGAGTGGTTTGGCACCTCGATGTCGGCTCATCGCATCCTGGGGCTGTAGCAGGTCCCAAGGGTTGGGCTGTTCGCCCATTAAAGCGGTACGCGAGCTGGGTTCAGAACGTCGTGAGACAGTTCGGTCCCTATCCGGCGCGGGCGGAGGATATTTGAGAGGAGCTGTCCTTAGTACGAGAGGACCGGGATGGACGGACCACTGGTGTATCTGCTGTCGACCAACGGCATGGCAGAGTAGCCAAGTCCGGAAGGGATAAACGCTGAAGGCATCTAAGCGTGAAGCCCCCCTCAAGATGAGATATCCCTCACATAAGTGAGTAAGATCCCTTGAAGACTACAAGGTAGATAGGGCAGAGGTGGAAGCACGGTAACGTGTGGAGCTGACTGTTACTAATCGATCGAGGGCTTGACCAAAAAGTTTGTTGGATGATTTCTGTATGAAGTTTTGAAGGTACAATTTTTATGGCCCAATGGCTCAGTTGGTTAGAGCGCCGCCCTGTCACGGCGGAGGTCGCGGGTTCGAGTCCCGCTTGGGTCGTTTTTATATGGGATCTTAGCTCAGCTGGGAGAGCATCTGCCTTACAAGCAGAGGGTCATAGGTTCGAGCCCTATAGGTCCCATTTCTTATTATATATGCCGATGTGGCTCAATTGGCAGAGCAGCTGATTTGTAATCAGCAGGTTATCGGTTCGAGTCCGATCATCGGCTTTTCACATAATTTCATATTGTGTGTAAATGGGCAGATTCCCGAGTGGCCAAAGGGGACAGACTGTAAATCTGCTGCAAATTGCTTCGGTGGTTCGAATCCACCTCTGCCCATTCTTTTGATAACAAATATTATCAGAAGTAATTTCATAGCGCGGGATGGAGCAGTCTGGAAGCTCGTCGGGCTCATAACCCGAAGGTCATAGGTTCAAATCCTATTCCCGCAACTCAATGCGAAAGCATTTGTGCCCAGTTAGCTCAGTTGGTAGAGCAGAGGACTGAAAATCCTCGTGTCTCTGGTTCGATTCCGGAACTGGGCATTGTGTTTTGTTTAAAAATAATATGGGATACTAGCTCAGTTGGTAGAGCACCTGACTTTTAATCAGGTTGTCGGGGGTTCGAATCCCCCGTGTCTCATTAGGAAATGAAGAGCGGAAAGCCGGTAAATTCAAGGCTTCCCGCTCTTTTTATGCCATTTTCCCAGTAGGGAAAAGTAAGCAAAAGTTGATGATTTTTAATGTCCGCAGCGCGTCCGCAAGGGGTATTTTGACACCAATGTCCGCAGTGCGTCTGCAAATTAAACCGCCAGAATATCATTCACGACCGCCGCGGCATCTTCTTTCTCGTCCATGATGTGGTTGTAGACGTCCAGCACCATCTTTTCGGTGTCACCCATCAGCTGGGCGATTTTTTTAATGCTGATCGCAGGTACCTGATAGCAGAGGTTTGAGCAGTAGTTGTGCCGGAAGATATGGGCGGTCAGATCAGATATGACTGGGAACGCACCGGTACCACCGGCGGCATGGTTCATTTTTCTCACGATCAACTGCCACATCTTGACATACGCTGAATGTGTCATGATGGACCCATCACGGCAGGTAAAAAGGTATGAGCCGGGCAGAGCAGCCAAATACTCTTTTAGGTATGCGGCGGTGGCTGCCATGTCGATTGTGAACCGGATCTGCATGTTCGTCTTCTCGGTCGGACTTGGAATCGGTCAGGGATTCCAGCCGGTGTCGGCATTCAACTATGGCGCAAAAAAATACGGAAGGGTCCGGAAGGGCTTCTATTTCACACTCACAGCGGGAGAAGTGCTGCTCGGCGCGATTGCGGTCATCGGGATGTTTTTCCCGGCACAGCTTGTGGCGGTATTTCAGAAAGATCCCGAGGTGGTGGCGATCGGAGAGGGGGCGCTCCGGGTCCAGCTTGTGGCGCTGTTCTTTCAGCCGATGACGGTCTGCGCGAACATGATGTTTCAGAGCATCTGGAAAAACGGCAGGGCGATGTTGCTTGCCATGTTGCGGAATCTTATGTATTATAGTGAAAAAAGGTTGACAGTCCCGGCATAAAGCTGTATCATACTTAAGTGGATTCACACTGCAACGCGTTGCAGTGTGAAAATATAAGAAGATACCATATGCAGCAGTGCGTATGACAGAAAGGATCAATAGATATGGAAATGGAGATGGAATTTTTGCGGAAGCTGCCTACTCCGCAGGAGTTAAAGGAGCAGCATCCGGTCAGTGCACAGATTGTAGCTACCAAGACGAAGAGGGATGACGAGATCAGGAATATTTTTGAAGGAAAATCGGACAAGCTGATTCTTGTGATTGGCCCATGCTCAGCAGATAATGAGGATGCTGTGATCGACTATATTTCAAGACTCCGCACGGTGCAGGAGAAGGTGGCGGATAAGATTTTTATGATTCCGCGCATTTATACCAACAAGCCGCGCACGACCGGAATCGGTTACAAGGGCATGCTGCATCAGCCGGATCCGGAGCGGGAATCAGATATGCTAAAAGGGATCATTGCGATTCGTCACATGCATATGCGGGCGGTGGAAGAGACCGGCTTTACCTGTGCGGACGAGATGCTCTACCCGGAGAATCACCGCTATCTTTCGGATCTGCTGTCGTATGTGGCGATTGGAGCACGCTCGGTAGAGAACCAGCAGCACAGACTGACGGCAAGCGGCGTGGGAATTCCGGCAGGAATGAAGAATCCGACCGGCGGAGATATTTCCGTTATGATGAACTCGATCATTGCGGCACAGCACGGACATACGTTTTTATACCGTGGCTGGGAGGTCAAGACGACCGGCAATCCGTATGCACATGCCATTTTGCGCGGATATGTGGACAAGTTTGGCAGAAATATTCCGAATTATCATTATGAGGATCTGCAGAATCTGCTGGAGCATTATGAAGAGGCGAAGGAAGCCGGACACGAGCTGGCACATCCGGCGGTCATCATAGACACGAACCACTCCAATTCCAGCAAGCAGTTTATGGAGCAGATCCGCATCAGCAAGGATGTCCTGCACAGCTGTAAGGTGTCAGGAGAGATAAGAAAGCTGGTGAAGGGACTGATGATCGAGAGTTATATAGAAGACGGAGCACAGAAGGTCGGTGACGGCTGTTACGGAAAGTCGATCACGGATCCGTGCCTGGGCTGGGAGAAGACCGAGAAGCTGATCTACGAATTGGCGGAACTGTGGTAAAGGAGAGAGAATGTACCGGATATTGATCGTGGAGGACGATGAGATCATTGCGCGAAGCTTAAAAAAGCATCTGGAAAGCTGGGATTATGATGTGGTCTGCGTGGAGGATTTTTCCGATATTATGAAGGAGTTCGCGGGGGCGGCGCCCCAGCTGGTGCTGATGGACATCAAGCTTCCCTTTTACAACGGGTACCACTGGTGCAGCAGGATCAGGGAGATGTCGAAGGTTCCGGTAATCTTCGTGTCGTCGGCGTCGGATAATATGAATATCGTCATGGCGGTCAATATGGGCGGCGATGATTTCATTGCCAAGCCGTTCGATCTGGATGTGCTGACCGCGAAGATTCAGGCGCTTCTGCGCCGCACCTATGATTTTGCCGGGCAGAATACGGTGCTGGAGCATAGAGGCGCACTCTTAAATCTGGGCGATGCGACACTCACCTGCGGGGAGACGCGGGTGGACTTAACGAAAAACGAACTTAAGATACTGCAGGTGCTGATGGAGAACAAGGAGAAGATCGTGTCCCGCGATACGTTGATGACGAAGCTGTGGGAAAGCGACAGCTTTGTGGATGAGAACACCCTTTCCGTCAACGTGGGAAGACTGCGGAAAAAGCTGGATGCAGCAGGACTTCCGGATTTTATTTTGACGAAGAAAGGAATCGGGTACCATATCGGGTAGGGGATTTTGATGAAGCAGAAAATAGGAAGATCCTACATAAAATGCCGTCTGAAATGGATTGCCGCAGTGACTGGCTGCGGGATCGTGATGACGGCAGTCTTATTTTTAAATGAAGTGCCTGCCGGGGAGATTGCCTACGGCATGCTGTTGTGTCTGGGAATTCTGCTGCTTGCAGTGACGATGGATAGGATAAGTTACGGCAGACGGCACAGGGAACTGCTGGCATTGCGGCAGTCAATAACGGTATCGCTGGAGAATCTTCCGGAACCCGGCGAAATCCTGGAGGAGGATTATCAACGGCTGCTTGGGCTTTTGGCGGAGGAGAAAATGCGTATCTGGAATACGGCAGTCAGCGAAAAGCGCGATCTGATGGAATACTATACCATGTGGGTGCACCAGATCAAGACGCCGATTGCGGCGCTAAAGCTTTTAATCGAGGAGGAAGCGGATATTCCCGGTGCAGAGGAGCCTTTGGGAGCGGACAGGGAAAGGCTGCAGCGGCAGAGGGAGAAGCGCAAGGATGAAGAACTACAGCAGCTGTTTGCGATTGAGCAGTATGTGAACATGGCGCTTTCGTATATGCGTCTCGGATCGGAGACCACGGACTTTGTGCTGCGGCAGACAGATCTCGACGAAGTGATCCGGATGGCGGTGCGCCGCTATGCGAGACATTTCATCAGCAAGAAGATCGTACTGCACTACGAGGAGACGGGGGCACGGGTGCTCACCGATGAAAAATGGCTCGGCTTTGTCATCGAACAGCTGTTGTCGAATGCGCTCAAGTACACGCATGAGGGGAGCATTACGATTGGGATGGAGGAGGGACGCCTTACCATTACCGATACGGGGATCGGAATACGCGCGGAGGATCTGCCGAGAGTCTGCGAAAAAGGCTATACCGGATATAACGGTCATGCCAACCAGAAATCGACCGGAATCGGGCTGTATCTTTGCAGCACAATTTTAAAAAAGCTGGGGCACAGCTTTACGATCACATCGCAGGAAGGAACGGGAACCCGGGTGATGATCGGCTTCCCGGAAGAGTCATAGAAGAATCTTACAAAAACGTAAGAAACAGCAGAGAAATGTAATCCAAAGAAATGGCTTGCATTTCTCTGTTTTGTTATACTGGGTACAGTCAAGGAAAGGAGAGAGACACATGGCTATTCTGGAAGTTCATAATTTGAAAAAAATATATACAACAAGGTTTGGGGGAAATCAGGTGCAGGCGCTTGCAGATCTGAATTTTTCCGTGGAAAAAGGGGAGTATGTCGCAATTATGGGAGAGTCCGGTTCAGAAAAGACGACACTGCTTAATATTCTGGCGGCGTTAGACAAACCGACCGCGGGGGAAGTGCTGTTGAATAATAAGAACATTGTGACACTCGGCGAGAGGGAGATTTCCAAATTCAGAAGGGAGAACCTGGGCTTTGTTTTTCAAGATTTTAATTTGCTGGATCATTTTTCATTAAAAGATAACATTCTTCTGCCACTTGTCCTGGCAGATGCACCGGTGCAGGAGATGGAGGAGCGGCTTTGGCCGATTGCCGAAAAGCTTGGGATCGATGTGCTGCTTGAGAAATATCCTTATGAGGTTTCCGGCGGACAGAAGCAGAGGGCGGCGGTTGCCCGCGCACTGATCACCCGTCCGCAGCTGATTCTGGCAGATGAACCGACGGGGGCGCTGGATTCCAGGGCGACCGACGGACTGTTGAAGCTGTTTGGCACGATCAACGGGGAAGGACAGACGATTCTTATGGTGACACATTCCACGAAAGCGGCGAGCCATGCCAACCGGATTCTTTTTATCAAGGACGGCGAAGTATTTCATCAGCTGTACCGCGGGAATATGACGAATGAGGAGCTGTATGTGCGGATTTCGGATACGCTGACGGTTCTTACCACCGGCAAAGAGGGAGGCTGTCATGCGTAAGTTATATGTCAAACTGGCAGCAGTCAATATCCGCAATAACAGACAGCTTTACCTGCCGTACCTTCTGGCGGGGGTGTTCTCGGCAGCGATGTTCTATCTGGTAATGTCCATTCAGGATAACCCGGGGCTGGAGCAGATGAGAGGCGGCGCCTATGTGGCGGTAACGCTGCTGCTCGGAGTGATCATTGTCGGACTGTTCGCGGCGATTTTCCTGTTTTATACCAACAGCTTCATCATGAAGCGGCGCAAGCGGGAATTGAGCGTATACAATATACTTGGGATGGAGAAGAAACATATCGCCAGGGTGCTTTTTCTGGAAATGCTGTTTACGGCGGCGGTTACGATCGGCGGAGGCCTGTTGTTCGGCATTGCATTCGGCAAGCTGATGACGATGCTTTTGTACCGCATGACAGGATTCAACCAGAGCGTTCCGTTTACCATTTCGCTGACGGGATGCCGCCACACGCTGGTGCTTTTCGGCTGTATATACGCGGTCACACTTTTCTATAACTTTATGCAGATAAAGCTTTCCAATCCGATGGAACTGCTGCACAGCGCCAATGCGGGAGAGCGGGAGCCGAAGACGAAAGTGCTGCTGGCGGTGATCGGAGCGGCGGCACTCGGCGGCGGCTATTATCTGGCGCTTACGGTGGCGGACGCAGTCTCTGCCATTACCATGTTTTTTGTGGCGGTGCTGCTTGTGATTCTGGGAACGTATTGTCTGTTTACTGCGGGCAGTATTGCCGTACTCAAACTGTTTCGGAAAAATAAAAACTATTATTACAAATCAAGACATTTTACGACGGTTTCCGGTATGATCTACCGGATGAAACAGAACGCGGTGGGACTTGCCAATATCTGTATTCTGTCGACGATGGTTCTGGTGACGGTTTCTACCACCCTGTGTATGTATCTGGGAGTGGAAGACGCCCTAAAACGGCGTTTTGCACATGAGGTGTCTGTGGTGTCCTACTATAATGCAATGCCGGAACATCCGGAGGAAGTGGATGCCCTGGCGGAAGCATCCCTGAAGGATTCCGGACGGGTACTGACGGGGCACAGCGCCATGTTGAACATGTCGCTGACCGCGGTGCGCACGGACGATGGATTTTCCGTGACCGGCATCGGGGCAGGCACAGATTACAGTATTAGTGATGTGGTGCTGCTCACGATTCTGCCAAAATCCGATTGGGAGAATTACACCGGTGAAACGGTCGGGGAACTTGGCTGCGGAGAGATTGCACTGGCAGCATCCTCTGCCTATGAAAAAGGGACGTTGGCGCTTGACAACGAGACATATCAGGTAAAACAGATCTACGCATATCCTGAGACGGATCACGATTATCTGGATGACATGGCAGACGACAGTGTATTTATGATTGTGCCGGATAGGGAGGCGCTGGGGCAGATTTTTACGGAGTTGAAACAGAACTGGGACGAGGAGCGTGTAAGCCTGCAGATCAAATACAATATGGCGTTTGACATAGACGGAACAGCAGAAGAAAAAGTGGCAGCGGAAAATACGCTTCATGCGGCGATTACCGCATACAATGACGGGCATCCGTCGGATGATGCAAAGGACTCTTATTCTAGAACGTATGTCGAATGCCGGGCACAGAACCGGGATGAATACTACAGCTTAAACGGTGGTCTGCTTTTTATCGGTCTGTTTCTGGGCGCGATGTTCCTCATGGTGACGGTGCTGATCATTTTTTACAAGCAGATCTCGGAAGGCTACGAGGACAAGGAACGGTATGCCATCATGGAGAAGGTCGGCATGAGCAATGCCGAGGTAAAGCGGAGTATCCGTACACAGATCCTGACGGTATTTTTCCTGCCGATCGGGGCAGCAGTACTTCATGTTGTCATGGCATTCCCGATGATCAAATGGATTCTGGCGGCGTTCAGCCTCAACAATACCGCACTGTTTGCCTTATGCGTTGCGGTTACGGCATTGGTGTTTCTGCTGATTTATCTGCTGGTGTTTGCGCTGACTTCCCGCAGCTACTATAAGATTGTGGGGAATCAGGTTTAGGGAAAATGGTTCCCACCATAAAATCCAAAAACTCTTCCAGTGTCATTTTAGGGTTCTGCAGCCAGCGAATGACACTGGCGAGAAGGCCGGACAGGTAAAAATCGGCAAGAAGTGCCATCTCGTAATCGTCATGTCCCTCCGAGGGAACAAAATAACGGTTTAAGAGGGGCCATACCACTTCTTTCAGGCGGGTCGCAAAATGCGGGTCGCCATGATCGCTTAAGAGTACAGCAGCATAGGTTTCATATGTCTGCATCAGATCTAAAAGAATTCCCATCTGACCGGAAAGGTCAAAGGTATCATTTTTTTCCAGAGAATCATTCAGAACATCTGTAATTTTCCCGAGGATTTCTTCCTCAATCTGATGAAGAAGATCATATACATCATTATAGTAGAGATAAAAGGTGCCGCGGTTGTAACCGGCAAGCTCGGTAATCTCCTTGATGGAGATTTTTTCTATCGGTTTTTGCGCGTAGAGAGACCAGAAAGCGATCCGCAGATTATTTTTGGTCTGTTCTGTGATATGGGGCTGCTTTTTCATGAAAACCTCCCGGTATAAGATTTGTGTTCATTTTGTCTTCACGTAAATTATAGCACGACAACGTGTTGTCTTCAATTTTTTAACACGTGCGGAGAATCTGTTGATTGATGAAAGGCAGCGCGGGGAGTACATTAGGCATAGAAAATGGAATCTGCATAGAGATAAAAAACAGAGTCTGGGAAGAAAGGCGGCCTTTTATGGCATATATCGAATTTAATAATGTAACGAAGGAATATAAGACAGGTGAGACTTCGATCAAAGCGCTGGATGGAGCCTCATTTTCTGTGGAGAAGGGCGAACTGGCAGTGATTCTCGGTTCCTCCGGTGCAGGGAAGACGACGGCGCTCAATATTTTAGGCGGAATGGATGTGCCGACTGCGGGCGAGATCAAGGTGGATGGCAGAGATATTGCAAAGTATAACAAAAAGCAGCTCGTCGGATACCGGCGTACCGATATCGGGTTTGTATTCCAGTTCTACAATCTGGTGCCGAATCTCACAGCGATAGAGAATGTGGAACTTGCGGCGCAGGTGTGCAGAAATTCGCTCGATGCCGGGGAGATGCTCACAAAAGTGGGACTGGCGGACCGCAAAAATAACTTTCCGGCGCAGCTTTCCGGAGGAGAACAGCAGCGGGTGTCTATCGCGCGTGCGATCGCCAAGAATCCGAAACTCCTGCTCTGCGATGAGCCGACGGGAGCGCTTGACTATAACACCGGAAAACAGATTCTGCAGCTGCTGCAGGATACCTGCCGGAACGATGGGATTACGGTACTTCTGATTACGCACAACTCTGCGCTGGCACCGATGGCTGACCGCCTGATCCGCTTTAAGAGCGGAAAGGTGACAGAGATTACCTGCAATGCGCACCCTACGCCGATCGCGGAGATCGAGTGGTAGCGGGGCAGAAGAGAAAGGCAGGGATACTGATGAAGAGTGCATATAATAAGGAGATATGGCGGGCGATCCGCAAGGGGAAAAAACGGTTTTTCTCCATCATGCTGATCACGATTCTGGGTGTCGGAATGCTCACCGGATTGCGGGCTGCCTGCATGGATCTGCGCTATTCGGCAGATCAGTTTTATGACAGACAGGGACTGTACGATATCAGTGTCGTCTCGACGCTCGGACTTACGGAGAAGGATGTGGATGCGTTAAAGGCACTGGACGGTGTCGCGGATGCGGTCGGCGTCTACAGTGAGACGGTACATGCGAAAGTAAACGATCATGAGGTCAGCATTGCAGTCTGCACGTTGAATGACAGGGGAATCAATCAGCCGTATGTGTTGTCCGGCAGGCTGCCGGAGAGTGCGGATGAGACCGCCGTTACAACCGCGTTTGCCGATGAGACGGGATGCGGCATCGGGGATGTCATCGCGGTGGATACAACAGATGATGAGGAGTCTTCGCTGCTCTGCAGCCGCTTTACCGTAACGGGAATTGTGGTGGATGTGCAGGATGTCAACAATGCAAAGGGAGCGACGGCGTTCCGCTCCGGGCAGTCGGAGGATGACACTGTGTTCATCTTGCCGGAGGCGGCAGACAGCGATATTTACACACAAGTCTGCCTTACCGTCGATGGTGCTGCAGAATTGTTCTGCTATTCCGATGCCTATGAGGAAAAGGTCGCACAGGTGACGGATGCGATTGAAACGCAGATTAAGGAAAATCGGGAGCAGGCACGGTACGTGGAAGTCACGGATGAGGCGAAAGAGAAGCTTGCGGATGCGAAAGCGGAGGCGGAAGAGTCCTTTGCTGAGGCAGAGCAGCAGCTTTCCGATGCGAGAGCAGAGCTGGATAAGGGCTGGCAGGAACTTTCCGACGGCCAGGAGGAATTTGATGCGGAAAAACAGCAGGCGGAGGATGGTTTTGCGGAAGCGAGAGATGAAATTGCCGCGGGAAAGCAGCAGATTGCCGATGGCAGCGCGCAGCTGGATGCAGCGGAGCAGCAGCTTTCGGAAGGCGAGGCGCAGGTGGCATCCGGTAAGCAGACGCTTTCGGCAAAGGAAGAGGAAACCTATGCACAGTTAGACGCGGCACGCGCACAGCTTACAGAGAGCAGTAAACAGGCAGCGGAGACGGAGGCGGCATTGGAAGCGCAGGCGCAGGAGGTCATCCAGGCGTACGGGGAAGCATGGCCCGCTGAGGCCTGGGACGCCTATGTGCAGGCGGCAGTGGAGGCGTATTTACCCGTAGCAAGAGCGGTGGTCGCAGAGCAGGATGCCTCGCAGGCACAGGCGGCGGTGCCGGGACTGGTGGCGGACAGCCAGAGTGCGTTTTTGGAGGCGCTGCAGCAACCCACAGCCGATCAGCTGGTACAGCTTGCAATGGGACTGGGAAATGTGCGGGCGACAATCCAGGCGCTCGGCGAGGCACAGGCGCAGCTGGATACGGCAGAACAGACGGCACGGCAGCAGTTTGATGCGGCATGGAACGAACTGAACGAAGGGGAAGCACAGATCATCTTCGGAAAATCGCAGATTGCCGATAAGAGAGCAGAGCTGGAGAACGGCAGTATGGCGCTTTCCGAAGGCGAGGCGCAGCTGGCGCAAAAGGAACAGGAGACTGCGGCGCAGATAAAGGACGGTGAGGAAAATCTCGCCGAAGGACGGGAAAAGCTGCTTGAAGGTGAGACGGAATACGCGGACGGCAAGGCAGAATATGAAGAAAATCTTGCGGACTTCAATGAGACGATTGCGGAGGAAGAGCAAAAGATTGCGGACATTGACATGACACAGTGGTATGTACAGGATCGCACGTCTCTGAGCGGTTATGCCAATGTGAAGAGCGATGCGGCGTCGATTGAGGCGATCGGTACGGTGTTCCCGATGGTATTTTTCGTTGTTGCCATTCTCATCAGCCTGACGACGATAACCCGTATGGTGGAGGAGGACCGCGGTCTGATTGGAACCTACAAAGCGCTCGGCTTTACGGATCGTGAGATCCGCAGAAAATATCTGGTGTATGCATGTGCGGCGAGTGTGTCCGGCGGAATTCTGGGAAATGTGTGCGGATTTGTTCTTCTGCCGGAGATTATTTTCCGGATTTTTGATACGATGTATCTGTTCCCGGAATATCTGCTGCGCTTTATGCCGCTGCTCGGATGTGGCGGAGCTGCACTTTTTGCGGCCGGAATTGTCATCGCTACCGCCTGTGCATGTAAAGCGGAACTTGTACACATGCCGGCAGTTCTGATGCGGCCGAAAGCGCCGCGCGCAGGCTCCCGCGTACTGCTGGAGCGCATCACGCCGGTATGGAAGCGCCTGTCATTTCTCAATAAAGTGACCGCCCGCAACCTGTTCCGCTATAAAAAGCGTCTTTTCATGACCGTAGCGGGAATTATGGGATGCATGGCGCTCTTACTTTTCGGATTCGCGGTGAGGGATTCGGTGACAGACCTGCTGCCGCGCCAGTATGAGAATGTGTACCGGTATGATGTCATGGCGGCGGGGGCAGCATCCGACAATGACAAGATTCTTTCCTATGTAAATGGGGATCCGAATGTGCAAAGTGCGCTGAACGTGCAGATTTCCACGGTGAAGCTGAAGAATGCTGCCGGGAAGGAAGAAAAGGCACAGATGATTGTCGTGCCGGGGGATGAGCCTCTTGCAGAGTACATTGGTCTGTACAATCTTAAGGATGAGGAGATCGGCCTTTTGGACGGCGAGATTCTGGTGACGCAGAATGCGGCAAATGTGCTTGGGTTTGCGGCCGGCGATCAGGTGGAGATTCAGGATCAGGATCTGAATCAGCGGGAAGTGACGGTAAGCGGTCTCGTCCGCAATTACCTCGGCAATAACGTCTATATGACAGAGAAAACCTATGAATCGCTGTTTGGCGATTATGAACCGAACGGAGTATTTTTAAAGTTGTCGGAAGAATGTTCGGATGAAATTGCCTATGCAGATGATCTCGGCGGAAAAGAGGGTATCGTGTCCTACACCAGCAAGCAGGAGCTTTCGGATGAGTTCTCGGATGCGTTCACCCTGATCAATATGGTGGTCTACATTGTGATTATCATGGCGGCGGCGCTCGCGTTCGTGGTTTTATTTACGCTGTCTACGACGAATATTTCCGAGCGGAGCAGAGAGCTGGCGACGATTAAGGTGCTGGGATTTTTTGACCGTGAAGTGCATCTGTATGTCAACAAAGAGACCATGATACTCACGGCGATCGGCATTGTCTGCGGAATTCCGCTGGGATATGCGTTTGCGCAGACCTTAACGTATGTTTTGAACATGCCGTCGATTTATCTGGCGGTGTCCCTTCACGGGAAAAGCTATGCCATGGCGGCAGGCCTCTCATTTTTGTTTGCGATCCTGGTGGATCTGCTGACGAACCGCTCCCTGGATGAAATTGATCCGGTGGAAGCTTTAAAGAGTGTAGAATAGAAAAAGCGCCGGCACCGATGGGTGAAGTTCATCGGTGCCGGCGCTTTTGGGATGTGTTACATCCTGTGTTTTATGATGCGGATGTCAGAATCTGCATCGTTTATCCTGTGGGTAATTAACATCCGAGGTTAAAGTATTTGCAAAGAGCAGTAAATAACTCGGAACAGCTATTGAAGTTAAAGCACATAGTTTCGTCCTCCTTATTCTTATTTGTGTTAGCTAAGCACAAAAGAATTGTAACAATTATGTAACAATTCTGCAATAGGAGGATATTGGAAATAGGATTACGCTTCAAGCTCTATTATGATATGCGAAAAGTGCGGCGGGGGGTCTGACCACCAAAGACAAAATAAAAGCCCGGTAAAATCCATAATGGATTTTACCGGGCTTTTTGGAATAAGCAGACAACGGGAATCGAACCCGCCTCCTCAGCTTGGGAAGCTGATATACTACCGATGTACTATGTCTGCAAAACACATACTATTATTATAGCGTAAATAAAAAAGATTGCAACCACTTTCTGTGAGAGATCAGTGTTGAAGTGGAGATGAATATGATATAATGAACTCTGACGAGTTCATATTAGAAGTTCCTGCGGAACTTCGGATGCGCAGAAGTCGGCGCAGAAAAGAGGATATAATGTTCGCGAAGGCAAAAGTGGGCATGAAACAAAGACGTGGATGATAGGGCGAATACCCGTCAGTACGGGAAATCTTTGATTTCCCGTACCGGCACTGCGATACAGGAAGAGGGAAATCCAATGAAAACAGTTGCAATCGTGGCGTGTTCCAACGGGCAGAAAGAAGAATATCGAAGCCAGAACGAGGAACTGGCACGGTATCTGGAGGAAACGGGACACAAGGTTTTATGGAGCAATGATATCTATGAAAAAAATGCCGCATTTTCAGGTACGGGAGCAGAGCGCGCCGCGGAACTGATGCGTTTCTTCAATGACCCGGAGGTGGAGGAGATCTATGACATTTCCGGAGGAGATCTCGCTAATCAGGTGCTGGACGGGCTGGACTATGCCGCCATCCGAAGAAGCAGGGCGGTTTTCTGGGGCTACAGCGATCTGACGACGGTCATCAACGCCATCTATGCACAGACCGGGAAAAGCAGCGTGCTCTATCAGGTCAAGAACATGGTCTGGGGAGAGGGAAAAGAGGTGCAGCGGCGGAGATTTGAGAACCGTGCGGCGCTGTTTGACCCGCAGGTTCGCTTTGTGCAGGGGGAGAAGATGGAAGGCGTTGTTGTCGGCGGGAATATCCGCTGCTTTTTGAAGCTGTCGGGAACCCGCTATTTTCCGGATCTTTGCGACAAGATTCTGCTGCTGGAAGCATACGGCGGCGAAGTGCCGCAGATGGCGACGTATCTGGCGCAGCTAAAGCAGCTGGGGGCGTTTGAGAAGGTCGGAGGAATTTTGCTCGGAACATTTACGGCGATGGAGGCGCATGCGTGCAGCCCGGATATCACTGCATTGGTGAGGGAGGCGGCAGGGACGCAGATTCCGATCGCAAAGACACAGGAAATCGGTCACGGAAATGACGCGAAAGCGATCCGGATCGGAGAAAGGATATACTGCGGCGGAGACGAAGAATGTCGAAGCGTTGTTACAGATGCTGAAAGGAGACAGTTGGAAACCAGATGAAAAAAGAGATGACATACACAGAACTAGCGAAAGAGACGGCAATCCTGACGGCTGCCGTGGCGATTATCGCCACAGCCGTATACTTTTTTCTGGTGCCGAGCCACGCATCCGTCAGCAGCATTTCCGGTCTTGGAATCGTGCTGTCCAATTTTATACCGCTGCCGTTGTCCGCGATCACGATGATCTTAAATGTTGTGCTTTTAATTATCGGATTTTTTACCTGCGGAAGGGAATTTGGCGTGAAGACGGTTTACACCAGTGTGGCGCTGCCGGTGTTTCTGGGAATTTTTGAGAGAATCTTCCCGGATTACGAATCGCTCACCGGCAGCCAGGAACTGGATGTGCTGTGCTATATTCTGGTGGTCAGTGTGGGACTCAGCATTCTGTTTAACCGGAATGCGTCTTCCGGCGGACTGGACATTGTGGCAAAGATCATGAACAAATATCTGCATATGGAGCTGGGAAAAGCCATGTCGCTGTCCGGCATGTGTGTGGCGCTTTCGGCGGCACTCGTCTATGACAAGAAGACGGTTGTGCTCAGTATCCTCGGTACATATTTCAACGGTATTGTGCTGGATCATTTTATTTTTGACCATGACATGAAGCGCCGTGTCTGCATCATCACCGAAAAGGAAGAAGAACTGCGCAAGTTTATCATAGAGGATCTGCACAGTGGAGCGACGATCTATGAGTCGATCGGTGCATACAATATGCAGAAGCGGAACGAAATCATCGCCATCGTGGACAAGGCGGAGTATCAGAAACTCATGAATTATATCAGTCGTGAGGACCCACATGCATTCATTACGGTATACACGGTGTCAGATATCCGCTATCAGCCGAAGCGGCAGCAATGAAGAATGCGATACAACTGTTGTAAAAGGGAGAAACATACATGGAAATCTATGATAACGCAGACAGTTCATACAAAACTGCCGGGGCGGAAACCTACTATCTGCCGGTTCTTTATACGGAGGACGAGCGCAGCAGCTACGCCGCATGGGGCATCAAAAAAGAAAAACAGTTGATGCCGTTTGCCATTGTGACGATCATCATTGACGCGTTTGTGCTCTGTGCCACGGTCGTTTATCTGTTTGCGGTACAGCGGCAGACGCCGGCATTTTCCGTCTGGCTTTCCTGTTGGGGCGGTGTGGTCGGCGATGTCTCCTACGGTATGGCGCTGGTCTTGACGGTTCTTATTTTAAAGCCGCTTGACTGGCTGTTTGATAAAATCATGCACAGACCGGAGCAACCAAAGATGTTACAGGTGACGCCGAAGGAAACGGGCGTCTCGTATCTCATTCTTCGCGGTACAACGGTACTTGCGCAAGGACTGCTCCCGTGGAATGCGTGGGAGGCTGCGCTCACTGTGGAGACGAATGAGATATTGCTCGAGGGGCAGAGACTGCGGATCGGAAGCAATACGATCGCATCGATCTATCCGCCTGAGAAACAGAAGCCGTGGATGGATCATCCGGCGGAGCAGATAACGGGAACCATCAGCCTGGCGCATATCCGGAAAAATATGCAGGGGTACCGGGCGTCCCTGGAAGAACAGAAAAGGGAAGCAGAGTGGAGACGGCAGAATCCATAGATCTGCCGGTGGAAAATAAAAGAAAATGGAGACAGACACAGATGAGATATCCGAAAAATTTATCCGAACATGGAACGATCGGTTTTGTGGCGCCATCCTTCGGGTGTGCGACTGAGCCGTATCACACCGCATTTTTGAACGCACAGAAAAAATTCCGGGAAATGGGACATCCCCTGGATCTCGGACCGAATTGTTATGCCGACTGCGGAATCGGGATCAGCAACACGCCGGAGGCGTGCGGCAGAGAACTGACAGAGTATTATTGCAGCGATAAGAATGAGGTGCTGATCTCCTGCGGTGGCGGGGAACTGATGTGTGAGACACTGGACGCGGTGGATTTTGAACAGATCCGGGCAGCGGTACCGAAGTGGTACATGGGATATTCCGACAATACAAACATGACATATCTTTTAGCGACGCTCTGTGATACCGCATCGATCTACGGCCCGTGTGCGGCAGCGTTCGGCATGGAGCCGTGGCATCCGAGTCTTTCGGATGCATATGCACTTCTGCGCGGACAGAAGCATACGGTAAACGGATATGATCTCTGGGAAAAGGAAAGCTTAAAAGATGCCGAGCATCCGCTTGTGCCATACCATGTCACGGAACAGCGAATTTTGCATGTTTTCCCGGAACCGACGGAGGCACTTACGGTGCAGGGACGCCTGATCGGCGGATGTGTGGACTGTCTGGTGAATCTTCTGGGGACAACTTATGATAAAACAACCGGGTTTGTGGAAAAGTATAAGAATGACGGTATGATCTGGTTCCTGGAATCCTGTGATCTTAATGTGATGGCGATCCGGCGGGCGGTCTGGCAGATGAAGCATGCCGGCTGGTTTTCCCATGTGAAAGCTTTTCTGATCGGAAGACCTGCCGTCTACGGGCAGGAACTGATGGGGCTGGACCAGTACCATGCGGTGTGGGATCTGTTGAAAGATTACGGGGTGCCGGTCGTTATGGATGTGGATATCGGACACCTTGCACCGATGATGCCGCTGGTGTGCGGAAGCTATGCAACGGTGCAGGTGAACGGAAATGACATCTCCGTGAAGATGGAATATTTATAGAATAATGTTAATATTTTTGCCGATGCCGGTGTTTAAGAGGGTATCCAGATCCAGACTCTGGGATACGATCTGTGCCGCGGTGGTGACAGTGCCATCATCCAGTTTCTCTGTGGTGCCGGATGAAGTGGTGCCGTCTGCTGCGGAAGAACCTGTGGCAGCGGCATTTTTTTTCTGCATCAGCAGGTTGTTATCAGAGGTAACGAGCGCCTCACCGCGGTTTGCAAACCGTTTGGCATACGTTGAAGTGCGCTGCATGTAAGTCGCGTCAGCGGAAAACAGTTCTTTGAACTTGGAGAGATCTGCGCTTTCAAACAGGGTGGTACGGCTTGTGAGCGTGCCGTCATCATTGACGGTGATGCCGATCTTGTCAAGTTCGGAAGAATATTCGCTTGTAATATTTTTCAACTGCTTTGCATTGCGCTCTAAGGTACGGTCCGAGGAACTGCCGGCAGAGGAAAGCATGTTGTTGTAGGTCTGGATATAGGCGAGCACGCTGTTGCGCGTATTGGTGCCCTGGTCGTCCGAAAAATCAGAGGATGTCAGCCGGCGCACTGCCTTGCGGAGCGCCCTGCCGTCGGCGAGAGCGAGCTGGTTGCCGCTGAATTCACGGCGTTTGGAGGAAGTGCCGGCTTCCCGGTCGGAACGGTAGAAACTGCGCAGGTAATATTTGGAACTTAAGGTGGTGCCGGATCCGATATACGCTGTATTTGACATAGTGATTCCTCCTTAAAAAGATTCTCTAATATGTTTCGGCAGAATGCGGCATAGAATTAACCATAGAAAACAAAAAACGGATATGCTATACTAAATTCCAAAGAATTCGCCTGAAAGCAGGAAATACGAATTCTGGTAAATGGGATGTGTGAGAGGAGGATATCATATGGAAGCAATGATCTGGATAGGTCTGATAATTCTTTTTGTGTTGGTTGAGATTGCGACGGTAGGACTGACGTCCATCTGGTTCGCAGGGGGCGCGCTGATTTCCCTGATTCTGTGCCTGTGCGGCGTGGGACTGGGCTGGCAGATCGGCGTATTTTTCGTGGTCTCCCTGGTTCTGGTGGCATTTACCCGGCCGTGGGCGATGAAGTATTTAAAGCCGCACCTGATCCGGACCAACTACGAGCAGGCGATCGGTGAAAACGTGTGTCTGACGGAGACGGTGGATAATCAGAGAGGAACCGGCACTGCGGTCTACAAGGGACAGGAGTGGACGGCAAGAGCCAGCGAGGATGGAAAAAGATATGAGGCGGGAACGATCGTGAAGGTAAAGGAGATCCGCGGTGTGACCATGTATGTCACGGAAAGCGGACTGATGCCGCAGGTTCCGACACCGCCGCAGACAGAGCAAGAGGCAGAATAATATGAAGCTTGGAATGGTATTTGAGGGAGGCGCCAACCGTACGGTGTTCTCCTGTGGAGTGATGGATGCGTTTCTGGAGGAGGGGTTGATGCCGGATTATCTGATCGGCGTCTCCGCCGGGATTGCGTACGGTGTATCCTACCTGTCGGGGCAGAAGGGCAGAAATATAGAGGTAGTGGAAAATTATATTGCGGACAAGCGGTATATGGGCATGCGGCATCTTTTTAACCGGAACGAAAAAGCGTATTTTAATACGAAGTTCGTGTTTGAGGAAGTGCCGAATGAACTGATTCCGTTTGACTATGACGCGTTTGCGGCGTATCCGGGAAAAGTCGAAGCGGCAGTGACCAACATTCATACCGGAAAAGCCGAATATGTCGAAGTGCCGAGGGGACGGGATATGCGCGATACGCTGGTGGCGAGCTGTTCGCTGCCGATCCTTTTCCAGCCGGTGAAGCTTGGCAGACATTATTATCTGGACGGCGGGATTGCCGATTCCATCCCGTATGAACACGCATTGGCGGAGGGATGCGACAGACTCATCGTGGTGCTTACAAGAGAACGCGGATATGTGAAGAAGACGGAGAAAGCAGTCCGCCTTACGGATAAGCTGTACAAGAAATATCCGAAGATTGTGGAGAGCATGGATTCCCGGGCGGAGCGCTACAATGAATGTATGACCAGACTGCAGGAACTCGAGCAGGAGGGAAAAATCCTCGTCATCGCTCCGGAATCCACTTATGGGGTGGGACGGACAACCACGGACGTCATCAAGCTCCGGAGACTTTACGACGAGGGTTATGAACTGACAGAAAGAAGCATGCAAAAACTGCGTGCATATCTGGGATAAGAAAGAGAGAAAACAAACGATGAAGATTGTATTTTTGGATGCAAAGACAATTGGTGACGACATTGATCTGTCCGGTTATGATGCTCTTGGTGAAGTTGTAAAATACGGATTTTCCACACCCGAGGAGGCAAGAGAGCGCACCCGGGATGCGGATGTGATTGTTCTCAACAAAGTTGTGATCAACGAGCAGTCCATCGGCGAGGCGGAGCACTTAAAGCTGGTATGTGTGACGGCGACGGGAACCAACAATCTCGACAAGGAATATCTGGATCAGCGCGGGATTGCATGGCGCAACGTGGCGGGCTATTCCACGGAGACAGTGGCACAGCATACGTTTGCGTTATTGTTCTATTTGCTTGAAAAGTTACATTATTATGATGAGTATGTAAAATCAGAAAAATATGTGGGAGATGTTTCCTTTACACATTTTGACAATGTGTTTCATGAGCTGAGCGGAAAGACATGGGGCGTCATCGGCCTGGGCGCGATCGGCAGAAGAGTGGCGGACATTGCGGGTATGTTCGGGTGCCGGGTGCTCTACTATTCCACCTCCGGAAAGCACGATCAGCCGGGATACGAGAGAGTGGATTTTGACACGCTGCTCGCGGAGTCGGACATCGTGTCGGTGCATGCGCCGCTGGATGCCAACACGGAAGGGCTTATGAACGCCGGGGCGTTTGCAAAAATGAAAAAATCTGCGATTTTCCTGAACCTTGGAAGAGGACCGATCGTGGTGGAGAAAGATCTGGCGGAGGCGTTAAAGAACGGTACAATCGCTGCAGCGGGGCTGGATGTGCTCTCGGCGGAGCCGATGCGGGCAGACAATCCGCTGCGTGAGATCAAGGACAGTGATAAGCTGATGATTACGCCGCATATCGCATGGGCAAGCATTGAGGCACGCGCGCGTCTGATGAAGATCATTGAGGGACAGATCCGGGAATTTTTCCATCTGTAAAAGAATGCGCCTATTTGGGGGCGCATCAGCTTGGAATCTGCGCATCCAGACCGCTGTGGAAGGACAGATTGCCGTATT
Source organism: Roseburia hominis A2-183 (assembly GCF_000225345.1). Lineage (NCBI taxonomy): Bacteria > Bacillati > Bacillota > Clostridia > Lachnospirales > Lachnospiraceae > Roseburia > Roseburia hominis. Next base: position 3,072,397 of record NC_015977.1, on the reverse strand, counting down.
CTTTTAGAAATTCCAGAGTGAGCTGTTTCTGCAGCTCACTTTTTGGTTCTGTATGCAGTAATGTGTGAAGCTTTCGCATCATGGTAAGGCAGCGCGCACTGCTTTTTTCGTACAGATCAAAAAAGCTTTCTGTGGAGACGCGTGTGGCATCCCAGGGATTCTTCCAGGAGGCATGCCTCAGGTTAAAAGGATCCGTGCGGAAAAACAGTGTGTCGCTCGGTATCAACGGGGAAAATAACGGGTATCCCAGAAAATGCTTCTCCATGAACCGGAAAAGAACCTTTTTTTGTCCGGTTTCATCGTGAAGAATCCGCATGCCGAGCGGAAGCGAGATGATTCCCATCCACATGGTGCTGCGATGAATGGAAAGTTCGGGGAATGCGTAATGATAGGCATCGTACAGGAGCCCGGCAATCACGCGTTTCTGGGCAAAAGTCAGCTGGATCGTATCGGCGGCGTGGAATTCACAGGGTGTCTTGTGGCGCTTTCTGGCAAGCAGTTCGGTGTCGATCTCTGTCTCGAGATAGGCATGTCTGGAAAAATAGCTTTTCTCCTTCTTGTCATGGTAATGCGTCATGGCATAGATATAGGGATGGCATGTGGTGTCGAGCAGATAGTGCCCCAGGAAACCGGAGATGTAGGCTTCGGCAATGCCCCGGTCTGCGGCGGACGAGAGACGCCCGTAACTTTCCAGCAGTCCGTGAAAAAAGGCACGCGGCTCCGTGGTGTGTGCGAGGGCACCGAGATTGTGGCGGTGCAGGGCATAGGACGGAAGATAATAGAAAAACAGATCCGGTCCCTGCAGTCCGAACGCATAAGCGCTGCGGTTATAAAACAGATTTTTTTTCTGGGAATTACATTTTAACTGGTGATAGATTTCTTCGCCAAACAGATAATGTGTAACAAAACCTGGCATGGGAATTCCTCCTTTCGTTCATCATGAGTATAACCATTTTACAGGAAGGTGTTAAGTGAGGAATGGAAGATTTAAGAAAAATGTAATAAAACAAATAGATTGACAATCAAAAAAAGAGTGTTATACTATCACGTAGTAATGGAAACTATATAATATAGTTCGGCGATAATCAAAACAGTCAGATTGTCATAAGATGATAGACAAAACAAGGAAAATGTATATCGGGTGGCAACACTTAAAATGCATTGCATATGTAAAAAAAGAGCAGTATTCCTTATACTTTCATCTTAGAAAAGAATTAGTGTGTATGGAAGAAAACGGAGGATTAAGTGATGGCAAATTTAGCACAGTCAGTAGAGAGAAAGGCATTCAGCGTGGCGATTGATGCAGCATTGAAGCATCTGAATAAGGATCGTGAAAAAGGCCTGCTTCAGATTGTTGATCTTGCAGAAAAGTTCATGGGCGATAACTTCCGTAAGGAAGCGTATGACGGAGCCAGAAAGATGATTCAGGATCCGGACAATAAATGGATGCATTATGTAAATCGTCTTCTGGATGAGACCGATCCCCATGTAGCAAAGATGACAGCATTAAATCTGGGATATCAGGCAGCATTTGTGGGAACGAAGACGATTCGTAAGATGAGGGAAGTACATAACTGTAACATCCCGTGGCTGATCTTAATGGATCCGACCAGTGCATGTAACCTGCGCTGCACCGGCTGCTGGGCTGCTGAGTACGGACACAAGCTCAATCTTACGTTTGATGAGCTTGACAATATCGTGACACAGGGTAAGGAGCTTGGTATTTACTTTTATATGATGACCGGTGGTGAGCCGTTAGTCAGAAAAGACGATATCATTAAGCTCTGTGAGAAGCACAACGAGTGTGCATTTCACTGCTACACAAACGGAACTCTCGTAGACCAGGCATTCTGTGACGAGATGAAGCGTGTCGGCAACCTGTCCTTATCCATCAGCCTTGAGGGATTTGAGGAGGCCAATGATTTCCGCCGCGGCGAAGGTGTATTTGACAAGGTTCTTCATGCAATGGATCTGCTTCATGAGAACGGGCTGATCTTCGGTAACAGCGTATGCTACACCAGCAAGAACATGGATGCCGTTACATCGGATGAGTTCTTTGATCTTCTGATCGAGCACGGGAGCCGTTTCGCATGGTACTTCCATCTGATGCCGGTAGGTATGAAGGCTTCACCGGAACTGATGCCGACCAGAGAACAGAGAGAATATATTTACCACAGAATCCGTGAGGTACGTGGATTTACAGGCGGTAAAGAGATCTTCGTTATGGACTTCCAGAACGATGGAGAGTATGTTGGCGGATGTATCGCCGGAGGAAGAAACTACTGCCACATCAACCCGAAGGGTGATGTTGAGCCGTGTGTATTTATTCACTATTCAGGAGCAAATATCCGTGAGAAGTCTCTGTTAGAGTGTTTACAGCAGCCGCTGTTCATGGCGTACAGAGACGGTCAGCCGTTCAATGAGAACATGCTTCGTCCATGTCCAATGTTAGAGAATCCGGAGCTGCTCCAGAAGATGGTACACGAGAGCGGTGCACACTCAACGGATGTTGAGGAGGCGGAGCCGGTAGAGCATCTTTGCGGAAAATGTATGGAGTATGCATGCCAGTGGAAAGAGACAGCAGATAAGCTGTGGGCAGAGCATCCGTACCAGCAGAAGGGCTACACCAACTTTAAGAAAAAATAAGGGGCGATCGTTATCAGCAAGGCGAAAAAACAGATCTTAAAATGGGCATTGGTACTTGTCATCATCGGAATCATTGTTTATACATTCCGGGATTCAGCAGGACCGATCTTAGAACAATTAGAAAAAACGACACCGGCGGTCATTGCAGGCATCTGTGCAATGACTGTCGTGTATCACTGTGTCGAGGGCGTGATTACCACGCTGCTTGCAAAACAATATAATCGTGAATTCACATTAGGCATGGGTATTACCAATGCCTTTTTGTGCTCTTTTTACCGCGTGGCGACACTTGGCAGCGGAGCAGGGGTTGCCGCGATTGTCTATCTGGGAGAGCACGGTATAGAGTATTCCAAGAGCTTCGGAATGTATATGCTGCAGTACGCGTTTCATAAGATCAGTATCGCGTTTTTCTCAATGATTCTGTTCGCACTGAACTGGAATTATATGCGGGTACATTTTGGGGAGTATATGTGGCTGCTGTTGGCGGGATATCTTGTAACGCTGATCATCACCGTGGTTTTAATTCTGTTCAGCTGTTCCAGGCAGTTTCACCGCATGTTGCTTTGGGTGGTGGATTTCTTCAATGGAAAGACGAAAGGGCGGTTTGATCCGCAGGCAGCAATGCTTCATGACCAGTGCCAGATGTTGGAGGATGCATCCAGACAGTTGATGGGAGAGAAGCGGCTGGTTGCGGGTGCAGTGGGATTGAACCTCATCAAGTTCGCATTCTGGTATTCCATCCCGTATCTGATCTTTCTGGGGCAGGGGGAGATTACGCTCCCGCAGACGATGGCGGTCACATCGCTTTCTGTCATGCTTGCGGCAGTCATTCCGTCACCGGCGGGAATCGGCTCTACCGAGTTCGTCTTTACTGCACTCTTTTCCGGAATTGTCGGAACCGGACTGGCAGGCTCCGCGTCGCTTCTGTACCGCTTCGGTACCTTCGTATTCCCGTTTCTGGTGGGGGCGGTTGTGGTCATCATACGCCGCATCTACCTCAAAAAAACGGGACAAGCCAAACGATAGCGCCGCCTGTGATATGAGGCTGGTACACAGGGCGGAGAATAGACTGGCAGTGATACGATAACAGTAAGTACAGCAGAGTTCCAGAATAGAAACAGTGCGTAGGAATTCGGATCGCAAAATACGGAATTTCTAACTCTGCCGCTTTTTACATCTGTGATGATCCGTGTTTTTCCAAGTTTTGAGCACTCCGCGGGTGTGTCCGCAGGCCGACAGACAATTTAAGGACTTTTGTGTGTTCCTTACATCACCAATGAACAAAACATAACCGCGCGAAGCCGATGTCTGAATTGGCATCTGCCTTATTTTCAATAGCAGATGCCAACGAGTTTCGGTTCGCGCGGTTTTATATTGTCTGTGAAGCGGTGATGTTAGGAACACTAAAAAGTCCGCTCATTGTCTGCGGCGTGTCGGACACATCCCGCGGATTGTCAAAACGTGGAAAGACACGGAATTGGATATAAAAAGCGGCAGAGAAGAAATTCTCGCATTTTGTTCCAACGAATATCCTATGCACTGTTTCTATCTGGAACTTTATTGCATCTTACATTTTATTGTGACCGGCAATCTATTCTCCGCCCTGTGTGCGAGCCTCATTTTGCGCCTCTTTTGAAAAGTTTAAGGTTTGGGAAATTGACAAACGCACAAGTCATGATAAAATTAACGTTGGCATGCAAAAAATATGTAAAGAAAGCGTAAATAAGGAAACATATGAAAATAAAATTATATTTTGACAAGGGTAATTTGGGCAGACTTGCGGTGGCGATGATCTTTGCCGCGGTATTGTTCTGGAAAATCGGCTTTTCGGTGTGGGCGCTGCCGGTATTCGGAGCGTGCTACTTCCTATTTAAGAGCCTGGAGGTGGAACTGTCAGAGAAGATCCCGTGGGTCTGGACCGGACTGATGATCGGCGCCAGCAGTATTTTCACGGCGTATCATGTGCAGTATCTGCTGCTGGATGCAGAGCTTCGCGCCAAGATCACACAGCCGAAGATGCTGCTCAATATCTTGTGCTGTCTGGTGGTATTTCTGGCGGTACAGGTTTTTACCAATAATACGGGACTTACCTGCATGATTTCCCACATTTTTCTGGTGTCATTGGCGGGAATCAACTATTTCGTATATCTGTTCCGCGGGAACGAATTTATTTTCAGCGACCTGAAATCCATCCAGACCGGACTTTCGGTGGCGGGCAATTATGAGTTCGTGATGGATGACCGGGCGGGCTATGTGATTCTGATTTCCACGCTCTATGTGGCGCTGATCCGCAAGCTTCACGTTTCCTTTAAAAAGAGAGTGCCGATGGCGATCATCTGTATCTCTCTTGCCGTGCTGAGCGGCGTGTATATCGGTCATAAGACGGAGTACATAGTGACAGAGACCTGGGAGCAGAAAGGAAGCTACCGCAACGGATATATTCTGAATTTTGTGCTGAGTGTAAGAGATTGTTTTATCGCTGCGCCCGACGGGTATTCCAGTGAGGCGGTGAAAGCGCTGGAAGAACAGTATTCTGGCGGTGATAGCGGCGGGAAGAAGCAGGGAGAGAAAGACGCTGCCTCGGCATATGCGGATGTGGCGGCTGATCCGGGAGAAAAGCCGGCCATTATCGTGGTCATGAGCGAGTCGTATGCGGATCTTTCGGTGGTGGGAGATTTTTCCACGAATATTGATGTGGCGCCTTATTTCCACTCCCTGAAGGAGAATGCCATTCACGGATATGCGCTGTCTTCCGTGTTCGGTGCGAAGACGCCGAATTCGGAGTGGGAGTTTATGACCGGGAACTCCATGGCATTTCTGCCGAGCGGTTCCGTGGTATACCAGCAGTATATTTCCAAGACGCCGACCTCGATTGTGTCCAACTTAAAGAACGACGGTTATACCTGTGTGGCAATGCATCCGTACTATGAGACCGGATGGAGCCGCAATGCAGTGTATCCGGATCTCGGGTTTGATGAGACACATTTTATCGACGATTTTGACCAGACGAAGCTTCTGCGGGAATATATTACCGACCGGGAACTGTATGAGAAAATCATTGACCGCTATGAGAGCCGTGCGGCGAATGAGGATCTGTTCATCATGAGCATTTCCATGCAGAACCATGGCGGTTATACGGAAAAGTACGATAATTTTGATGAGAAGGTACGCCTGCTGGGCTTAAACTATCCGGATGTCAATCAGTATCTCTCTCTGGTGCACGAGAGTGATTCGGCGTTGGAGTATCTGATCTCCTATTTTCAAAATGTGGATGATCCGGTGGAGATCGTATTTTTCGGCGATCACCAGCCGAGCCTTTCGTCCAGCTTTTATCCGAACTTAAACGGCAAGGGACTTTCGGGACTGACCGAGGATGAACTGGAAGATCTGTATACGATACCGTTTTTCATCTGGACGAACTATGAGAGCACGGAGGTGGAACTGCCGGTCACCAGCATCAATTATCTCTCGACGCTGGCACTGGAGAGGGCAGGAATAGAGCTTCCGGCGTACAATCAGTTCCTCGCGGACATGATGGAGACCATTCCGGCAATCAATTCCAGAGGCTATTATTCCAAGTCTGCCGGAGGATTTTTGCATATCGAGGAAGCGACGGGGGAGGAAGCGGACTGGATCCGGAACTATAATATTTTGCAGTACAACAACATGTTTGACAAAAAGGAAAAGAGTGAAGTATTCTTTCCTTATCTGAAATAGTATCAGGAAAGCAACAGAGATGTAGCTTTTTAGCGGGCAATGTGTGTAAGAAAAATGTGGAGGCAAAAAAATGGAGAGAGTGACACTTGGAAAAACAGGGATTACCGTCAATAAGAACGGGTTTGGCGCACTTCCGATCCAGCGGATCAGCACGGAGGATGCCGTGAAGCTGGCGCGAAAGGCATATGATGCCGGCATCACTTTTTTTGATACCGCGCGGTTCTACACGGACAGCGAGGAGAAGCTTGGCGAAGCGTTTGAGGGCATGCGGGAAAAAGTCTATATTGCGACGAAGACGGCGGCTGCCAATGCGGATGAATTCTGGGAGCAGCTTGGCATTTCCCTGCACAATCTGCGCACGGATTACATTGACATCTATCAGTTCCACAATCCATCCTTCTGCCCGAAGCCGGGCGACGGAACCGGACTTTACGAGGCGATGCTGGAAGCGAAGGCACAGGGAAAAATCCGCCACATCGGTATCACGAACCACCGGCTTGCCGTGGCAGATGAGGCGATCGAGTCAGGACTTTATGAGACGCTTCAGTTCCCGTTCTGCTATCTGGCGACAGAGAAGGACATCGAGCTGGTGGAGAAGTGTAAGCAGGCGGGAATGGGATTTATTGCAATGAAAGCGCTCTCGGGAGGATTGATCAACAATTCGGCTGCAGCGTACGCGTTTGAGGCACAGTATGAGAATGTGCTGCCAATCTGGGGCGTGCAGAGAGAGCGGGAACTGGACGAGTTCATTTCCTACATTGAACATCCGCCGGTCATGACGGAGGAGATCGCAGCGGTGATCGAGCATGACAGAAAAGAACTCTCGGGCGAATTCTGCCGTGGCTGCGGTTACTGCATGCCATGTCCTGCCGGAATTGAGATCAACAACTGTGCGAGAATGTCCCTGATGCTGCGCCGCGCGCCGTCGGAGGCACAGCTGACGCCGGAGATGCAGGCGAAGATGAAAAAAATTGAGGGCTGCCTGCACTGTAACAAATGCAAGAGCAAATGTCCGTACGGACTGGACACACCGGCACTGCTTGCGAAGAATTACGAAGATTACAAGCGGGTACTGGCGGGAGAAGTCAGCGTAAAATAAGAGATGCGCAGACATGCAGAACGACATGCAATGCGCGTAATGCACACGTGAGGCGAAGAGGAGTGGGAGAATGAAGAAATACGAGACAGTCATTTTTGATCTGGATGGAACACTTTTGTATACACTGGAGGATCTGACAAAAGCGACAAACTATGCGCTGCGCAGGATGAATATGCCGGAGCGCACACTGGATGATGTGCGCCGGTTTGTCGGAAACGGTGTGGCGCGCCTGATCGAGCTGGCGGTTCCGGAGGGAACGGCACCGGAAGTCTTTGAGCAGACGCTTGCGATTTTCCGGGAGTATTATGATATTCACTGCAATGACAATACAAAAGCCTATGACGGAGTGATTGATCTGCTCCGGGAACTGAAGGCGGACGGATATGCGCTTGCGATCGTGTCGAACAAGCCGGATTCTGCGGTGAAGGAACTGGCGGAGATTTATTTTGAGGGAATTGTGAAAGTGGCAATCGGCGAGAGTGCCGGAGTGGCGAAAAAACCGGCGCCGGATACGGTCTATGCGGCATTAAAGGAGCTTGGCATGCCAAAGGAGGGCGCCGTGTATGTCGGAGATTCCGAGGTGGATGTGATGACAGCGAAAAATTCCGGTCTGCCGTGCATTTCCGTCCTGTGGGGATTCCGGGAGGAAGCGTTCTTAAAAGAACATGGTGCAGATCATTTTGTCCGCGAACCGGAGGAGATCAGAGATTTCCTGAATGCGTAGGTCTGTTGAGAAATGTTTCACTTTTGGTAAGGAAGTACCATTGCATGATTTTTGTACATAAAGTACAATAAAAATAATGAGAAACACAGAAGAGTTGTGCGGAATCACAACAAGGAAGGCGGCATGGTATGAACAGAAGAAGTGTGAAACATACGTTAACGATGACCTGTCTGATGCTGGTATTACTGGCATCCCTGTTGCTTGGGGCAACTTCCATTTTCAGTATCCGGAATACGACCAATATGGCGCTGACGGAATATGAAAGTGCGATGGATTCCGGTTACAACACAGAGATCAAGTCTGAGGTCCAGACGGTGATTGCTGTGCTGCAGGCAGAATATGATAAGAGCCAGGCAGGGGAACTGACAGAGGAAGAAGCGAAAGCAGAAGCGAAGGAGATCGTCCGCGCCATGCGTTACCGCGATGACAGAAGCGGATATTTCTGGATTGATGATACGGATTACAATCTGGTAATGCATCCGATTCTGGCGGAGCAGGAAGGAAATAACCGCTACGATCTGGAGGATCAGAATGGTGTCATGATCATCCAGGAGATTATGAAGGTCTGTAACAGTGCCGATGGAGGCGGATTCAATGAATTTTACTTTACGAAGGCTGACGGTGTGACGGTTGCGCCGAAGGTAGCATATTCCGAGTTGTTTGCACCGTGGGGATGGGCAGTCTCCACCGGTAACTACGTCGATGACATGCAGGTAGAGATGACGGGTGTGGAAGGACGCATCAACCAGAAGTTCGAGGTTCTCTGCATTGTGATAGTCATAATGATGGCTGTTATGCTTGTGATGGCGTTCGTGTGGGCGAGAATCTATGCGGCGAAGCTCTGCAAGCCGCTGGTGGAGATCCAGGGGCTGGCATCCAGACTTTCCGACGGAGATCTGACAACGACCGTGAACGTAAGGGAGAAGAACGAGCTGGGAGACACGGCAGAGGCACTCAATGCCGCGCAGAAGCAGATTGTTTCCCTGATAGGAAGCATCAGCACGGCATCAACAGATCTGCGGAATGCACTGCAGTCGTTTACTGGTAATTTCTCCTCGATGCAGGAGTCCATCGGAAACGTTGCGGTTGCCGTCAATGAGATTGCGGAAAACAGCACGACGCAGGCAGGATCCACGACGGAAGCGTCCAACGGTATCATGACGATCGCGGAAGGCATCGAGAAGATCTCCAGCGAGATGGAAGAACTGGTCGGCAATGCCAATCAGATGCAGGAGTATTCCGATAAGTCGCTCGCTAAGCTTCGTGAATTGATCGATACGAACAATAAGACAGAGGCGGATATCGAGTCGATGTATACACAGACGGAGAGTACCAATGCATCCGTCAATAAGATCAGCAAGGCGGCGACGCTGATCAGTGAGATCGCAGATCAGACGAATCTGCTTTCACTGAATGCTTCGATCGAGGCGGCGCGCGCGGGAGAAGCCGGACGCGGATTTGCGGTAGTTGCGGAAGAGATCGGAAGTCTTGCGACACAGTCGGCAGATACAGCGCATGAGATTAACGACATTATCGGAGAGCTGACAGAGAATTCCGAGAAGTCGATGGGCATTATGGTACAGATGAATGATGCGTCGAAGCAGCAGGTAGAGGCGCTGAATCATACCAGCGAGATGTTTCTGGATATGCAGAAGGCACTGGAGGCGTGCACGAATTCCATCCGCGTGGTGACGGATATGATCCGCACTGCGAATGAGGAGCGTGAGAAAGTTACCCAGAGCATCGAGGTGCTGACGCATCTTGCGACAGATAATGCGGCATCCACGGAGGAGACTTCCAGTATGACAACTGAGCTGGAGGGAACGGTGGAGCGCTCCAGTGGAATGATCGAGAAGCTGGAGGGCGACATGAAAGTGCTTGCAGACAGCATGGAGCATTTCCGGTTGTAGGAAGACTGCGGCAAGAATACAAATGATAAGATGAGAATGAAAGCGGGCGTGTCAGAAACTGACACGCCCGTAATTTCATGTCTGCAGATATTCTGCGAATGTGAATATATACTGGGTACGAATAGGGAAAAAACCTTTTATATTTCACATGCGGCATCATATGCTGATTTAATGGCATGATCGATATTGCTCGGACGCTCTCCGGCACAATCGCCAATATAATGAAGCGGGAGCGGACAAGCCGAAAGATCCGGAAGATTCTTTCTTGCACCAACAGCCATTACAACGAAATCCGATCTGATCTCTAAGACCGAGGTTTTTTCATTTTCTGTTTTCTCAACAATAACTGCATGGTCATTGATCTCTGATAGTTTTGCAGAGGTAAGGATCTGGACATTGGAATGCTCTAATTCACTCATCAAAGTTGGGAGAATCGTGCTGCTTTCTTCCTTTGCAATCTGATCCATCATTTCAATAATTGTAACGTTACATCCGCGGGCAGCAAGGTATTCCGCAGTTTCAACACCTACAAGACCACCGCCGATGACAGATACGTTGCCGAATACAATTTCTTTTTTAGCAAGAATATCCCATGCACTTGTAACGATTGGAAGATCTTTGCCCGGAACGGGAATGATTGCATTCGTTGCACCTGTTGCAACAATTACTTCATCAAACGAATCATAGTCTTTTCCGGTAAATTCCTGACCCAGACGGAATGTCACTGATAATTCGGGAAGCACGTTAAGATAGTAGTTAATGCTTCTCATCATTTCTTCTTTTCGGGGTGGAACGCTGGCAATAAGAAGCTGACCACCGATCTGGAGTGACTTTTCAAATATAGTTACCTGATGGCCTCTCAGAGCGGCGACACGTGCTGCTTCAAGTCCTGCAATTCCTGCACCGATAATTGCAATTCGCTTTGCTGTGACTGCAGGAGTAATCTGACGGCTTGTCTCATAACCATTCTCGGCATTTAATACACAGCTTAGGAATGCACGGTTTTGGATATTGTCTGTACATCCTTTATTACACATCATACATGTTCTGACATCGCAGCAGTGTCCATCGGCACACTTGTTTGCAAAATCAGGATCGGTAAGCAGTGAACGCCCGAGTGCAACGATGTCAGCAGAGCCATTTGTAATAACGGCTTCAGCAGCTTCTGGTGTTACAATACGACCAACCACGGATACGGGAATGGAAACGAGTTCCTTGATTTTTTTAGAGTATGAAACCATAAAACCATATGGCTGTGTCCCCATAGCAGGAATGGTATCCCCCATATTTCCGGTGTGGTTAGCCTGCGCGACATGCAATGTGTCAACACCGGCAGCTTCTAATTCTTTTGCAAAAATGCAGGCCTCATCAAGTGGAAGACCACCTTTTCCCCGAAAGCCGTTATCTCCAAGAGGAGTTACGATTGGAAGCTTGTAGTCGATAACCATATCTGGGACAATTGCTTTTAAACGTCGTACAAGAGTTAAGGCGAAACGTGTACGGTTTGCAAGGTCTCCGCCATATTCATCTGTTCTGTGATTTAAAATAGGAGAGCAGAGCGATCCGACAAGGCGGTCTCCATGTACTTCGATACAGTCAACGCCTGCTTTGTGGGCTAAAACAGCACAATTTTCCATGTGCTTAATAATTTCATCCAGTTCTTCCGCAGTTACTTCATTTACAAAGTGCTGCATATCATGGTGAAGTTTGGCTCTTGCCTCCTGCATTTTTCCCTGGTGAAACATTTCGTTTAAAGCTGCGACGTTATAGTCTGGATGGAACAGCTGGATTCCAAGCTTTGCACCGTATTTATGACATGCATCGGCAAGCCGCTGGAAGCCTTCTGCCTGTTGAGGAGAGTAAAGTTTTGGTGTAGGAGAGAATGTTGAAAGAGGAGCAACGTCTCCAATGACAATGTATCCAACACCACCTTTTGCAAGGCGCTCATAGAAACGAAAACTCTGTTCGCCGATAGATCCATCTTTTTCTTCGTATCCTGTTGTAAGTGGGGGAAACATAATACGGTTTTTAAATTCAATGTTTCCAACTTTAATGGGCTCTAATAATTTCATTGTGCACACATCCTTTCAAAGTGATTATCTTATTTCAATGGTGTTAAAAACTCTAATATGAGCCTGTCTAATTCAGCTCTTGCAGAACCGCTTGCAAAGTTGTGATTTGCGCCTTCAATTGTTTTGTAACTGCATTTGCCATTATAGAGTGCTTCATATCGATGACAGGTAGCATCATCTACCAGATCGTCTGCCGTTCCTCTGATAAGAAGAACAGCACCTGTATATCCCGCTGCGGATGAAAACGGTTCATACTGATATAAATCATGGTTAAAAGAAGTAGGGAAGCAAAGCCCTTCTATATCTGCTTTTGTGATTCCCTGTGCTTCCATTGCCTCGGCGCGGTCTTTACATCCAAACCACATGCCGGCTCCCGGGCACATGAGTATGAGAGCATGTGGATTAACGATAGGCGCAGCAGTGGCAGCTGCATAGCCGCCCATGCTCTGGCCTGATAAAATAATTTTATCAGGATTGGCAAAATCCTGCTGTTTTGTCCAGTTTATAATATCTTCGATATCATGTAAGATACCGGTGAATGTCATGTCCTCGAACTCACCGTCGCTTTCGCCATTTCCGTATAAATCAAAGCGGACGCTGGCAAATCCGTTTTCAGCCAGAAATCTGGCTGTGTGGGTATAGATATTTTTGTATCCGCTTTTATTTCCGGTAAATCCGTGTACGTTAATGATGGCGGGGAAGCGCGAGCCTTCATCCGGAATATTTACAATTCCGCGTAAGACATGACCTGAGCGGTTTGTTATTTCAACTTGTTTTGTCAATGCAAGATACCTCGGTTTCTGAAGTTATTCTGCGTTTGCAGCATTTCGTTTGTCTGATAAATTCTGTAACATTTCAGCTGTTTTCTCTTTTGTAAGAGGGTATACAAACTTTAATACAAGTACAGCTAATAAGTACCCGGCTACATATAATCCGGTATATGTTTTCCAGAGACGTCCGGAGAATGCTTCGCTCTGAACGGCCTCATTTACGTTAAAGCCTGCGATTGCAAGTGCAAAGCTGCTCATACTTCCGGATACGGCATTAGCAAGCTTACGGAAAAATGTATATGCAGAGTACACGATACCTTCGTTACGTTTTCCGGTCTGAAGTTCCTGATAGTCAATTGCGTCATTTACAAGGGCCCAGACTAATACCTGGAAACCGCTGACACCAAGATAACAGATTCCGTTGATAATAATAAAGAGCATTGGGTTCTCAAGAGGGAAAAAGAATAAAATAGCATAAACAACAACTGAGAAAGTTGCACTATACATAATCCATTCTTTCTTTCCAAATTTCTTTGCAACAAATTTTGTCCCAATGAATGCGATAAGCGACCAGATAACGCTTAACATGCCTGAAACTGCCATAATGGCGACATTTCCGAAATAGTCACGGAATAAGTAGGTATTTAAGCCGTTTACCATACCGGCACCAACGATACCAATAAAGCTGGATAACATAACACCAAGTAAAGCTTTGTTTTTGGAGATGGCTTTCAGCACGTCTAAATAGTTAAGCTTCTCTTTTTCTTTGGCAACTGGCTCGGTGATAATACGCTCCTTGCACCAGTGTGATGTAAACATAAGGCAGATGAAACCGATAACAGCACAGATGGCTGCCATAATAAGGAAGTGGCTTGGTACAGGCTGGTTGTCTTTGTATAAGAATAATGGACCGGCAATAACGATGACGGTCATAAAGATTGTGCCGCCAAGACTTCTGAAGCGTGAAAGGTCGGTCCGTTGGTTTACATCATCTGTCATAACACTTGAAAGACTTCCAAATGGTACGCTTACACATGTGTACATAATTTCATATACAACATATGTGATGAACATGTAAGCAAGACGGGCACCATAAGCAAAATTACTTACGTTGACGAAGCCTAAGATACAAAGGACTGCGGTTGGAAAAGCAAAGAATTTAATCCACGGAATGAATTTGCCCTTACCCTTGTTCTGGTGACTGTCAACAAGTGCACCGATTAATGGATCGTTTATGGCATCCCAAAGCTTTGTGATAAGCATAAGGATTCCTACGTGCACCGGGTTGACCTTCAGCACCAGGGTATAAAAAATAGCAAGATACATGGCTCGGAACTGTTCTGTACAGCAACATCCCAAATCGCCAAGAGTGTAACCGATTTTGTCCTTCATGGAAAATGGTCTTGTTTCTTTCATAATAAAATACCTCTCGTTTTTGTGTTGTTTTGGTAGCTACATGTTCATTATATGGGGATTAGAGAGATAAACATATACAAAAATTGCTTGCAAACTATGGAAAATTGATGTATTGTATAAATTGACAAAATGAACAAAAATATGGATGCTGGAATGTGCAAAATTAACATATGAAAAAACAGAGTTATGAGATGGAATATATAAAAATAGAAGATAGCGGACAGCGCAGTTTTGGACAGAAGAAAAACCATACAATTATTTTTGTGACAGGTGGTATGGGATATTTACGTCAGGAAAATGAAAAGGCGGTCTGTACCATGGAGGACTTAATATTTATTAAGCCTGGCAATAAAGTGAAGATTGAATATCGAAAAAACAAATATCCGTTAGAACTATATGTGCTCTATGTGGGAACAGAGTTATTGCAGAGCTTATCAGATGAAAATACAAGACTTGACGAGGCATTTGATATCGTTCCCTTTCAGGTTAAGACAGTTCATTCTGAGAGTGAATCTGCCATGCTTATAAAGAATATTTCCAAAAAGCTGTATTCAATGCTTAAGGAATCTCCTAAATTTGCGCACACATTGTATGAGAAAAGCCTACTGACAATGCTTCTGGTACTTGCGTTGCGGTCGTCTGTCAAGGAGGACGTACAGCTAAAATTAAATAAGAAAAAGCATGTTGTAATGGATGATATTTTCATATATATAAGAGAACACCTGACAGAAGATATATCATTGGAGCGCCTGGAAAACGAGTTTTATGTAAGCCGCTATCATATTGTGAGAGAATTCAAGAAGATGACAGGCGAAACGCCACATTCATATATTGTAAAGAGCAGACTGGATCTGTGCAGACACTATATAGAACAGGGAAAAAGTATCCGTGAGGTTTATGAACTTGGAGGATTTGGCGGATACAATCATTTTTTCAGGGCATTTAAGAAAGAGTATGGTGTTACTCCAATGCAATATTATAAAAATCTGCAGATCGATAGGAATGAAAGATAAATTGATAAAAACAGCAGTATCATGTTTGAAATAATGCAATGGGTAGCGGACAGTTTCCCGAATAAATTTTTCAGTTTTCCCATATACTAACTCCCAAGCTAATATATAGCAAATAAGAGAGGCTTTATCTACAGAGATGGAAACAGACAAAGCGCTCTTGCGAAAATAAAGCATTGGAGGAAAATTTATGAAAGCAACGGGAATCGTGCGTAGAATAGATGATCTGGGCAGAATTGTGGTGCCCAAAGAAATCCGCAGAACGCTTCGCATACGTGAGGGAGATCCGCTTGAGATATTTACCGACCGTGAGGGAGAGATTATTTTAAAAAAATATTCGCCCATCGGAGAATTGAGCCAGTTTGCCGGGGAATACGCCGAGAGTCTGGCGCACACGACGGGATATCTGGTGCTGATCACGGACGGGGATCATGTGGTCGCGGCGTCCGGCAGTGGCAAGAAGGATTTTGAGGGCAAGCCCATCAGCGGACAGTTGGAGGAGATCATCGGTGAGCGGAAAAGTCTGGTAGCTTCTGACGACGAAAAGGCATTTGTAAAACTGACGGCGGACGATGCCGGCGAGTACAGACAGCAGGCAATCAGCACGATTATCTGTGAGGGGGACGCCATTGGCGCAGTGATCCTCTGCTCACGGGAAGAACGGGAGAAAATGGGAGAGACAGAGAGCAAACTTGCGGCGGCGGCGGCAGGCTTTCTGGGCAGACAGATGGAACAGTAGAACAGAACTGGAAAAAGGCATCTGAAACAGTGTGTTTCAGGTGCCTTTTTGGGCATATGCCTTGAAAGAAGCCGGGAGACATGGTAATCTCATAAAGCAAATGAGTTTCATGGAAAGTTAGAAAGGTGGAAACATATGAGCGAAAAACCTGACGTGACGATGGGGGAAATGACCAAAGCAGATGGAAAGTCTGGCAGGAAGGTGCCGAAAAAAATCATATGGACGATCGGCGTAGTGGCTGTGGCGGCAATTATTTTGATCATTGGAATTTGCAGCGGAGCATTTTTGAGCAGAAGTAACAGGATTCTGCTTGCAGCAAGAAATACCATAAAAGATCTGCCCACGGTTGTTGAGAATAGGAATGCTGCAGATATTATAGCATCCGGGAAATATACGATTGGTGTAAAAGGGGCTGTCAGGGGAAAAGACTTTGATGGAACGTTTAAATACAAAGATACACAGCTGCAGGCAGGGGGAACGATTTCACTTTTCGGTAGGGAGAATCTGGATTTTCTGGCAAACCTGGATGATGAGCAGCTCTGCGCAAGCATCCCGATGCTTACAGATAATCTGCTGGTATACAATTACAAAGAAGAGAAAGACGGCTACATAGTGGATCTTCTGGGAGCGGATGGGGTTGCATCGATCGATGCGGCACTTCGTGAACTTACCTCGAAAGAAGAACAGAACAGAGCGGCGCAGGAGATCCTGTCCGTAATATACGATGAGTACAAGACGCTCGATATAAAAAAAGCAGAAAAAGAAGAATTCATAGTGGACGGCAGCGCCAGAAAATGTAACGGGTATGAATTTACCGTCACAGAGGATGAACTTCTGCAGGTAATGGATGGAGTGAAGGAGGTATACGATGCGTATTACGGTGGAGCAGCAGATGCATTGAAGCTGAAGCTGGGGGAGGACTTTTCGCAGCTCAGAGATAGAGCATGCAGTATGGGGGATATCAATGTAAAAGTCTATGTGTACCAGAATAAACTGGCAGCGGTTGTTACGGAGGCGGAAAAGTCTGATACGGCATTCCGCCTGCTGTTCAAGGGAGGAGAATACAGAATGCAGAATCTGGAATTGCTCGCAGAGGATTTGGAGGGTGAGCATTCCATACTGGAACTGACAGGAAAAGCAGCAGGGGAAGAAGGGGGCTATGAGTTTTTGATTGATAATGGTGAGCATGATATAAACCTTGTGATTTCGATCAGTGGGGAGGTTCAATTTGAAAAAATGAGCGGCGACAGAATAGATGTGGGCAACATGTCTGAAGCAGATCTGAGAAAATTTATTTTGCGTACGGTTGGAACAATCATCACAAGCCACATCAGGTAACCGCAAGACGGGGATAAGAATACCAGTATCCCGGAGAGAGATGTGACAGCAGCCGGGCGTGTGAGTGGAGATGAGACTGTATTACGGTGCACGGAGATTGGAAAGATACAGAGAAGAACAAATATGGCAAAATAAAGCCAAGATGTGTAATTGTTCCACAGTATGGATCTGTCCTATAATGAGGACAAAGAAAAAAGGCGGCGTCTGACGGGGGAGAAGACGATCAGATGCTGCGGGCAGGGGGAAAACATGGAGAAGTATGGTTTTGGCGTAGATGTCGGGGGCACAAGCTGCAAACTTGGTCTGTTTACAGACAGCGGGAAACTGATGGAAAAATGGGAGATTCCAACGGATACCAGTGAACAGGGGGAACATATTATAGAACATGTGGCAGCATCACTGGAACGCAGACAGAGAGAGCGGGGGCTTGCGGATGAGCAGATCATAGGCGTCGGCATTGACACACCGGGAATTGCCGGGCGGGATGGAGTTGTCAGAGGCGCTGTGAATCTGGGATGGGAGGCATGTCCGGTGCAGGAGCAGTTAAAGATGCGCCTGCAGAAAAAGGTCTGTGTCTGCAACGACGCAAATGCGGCGGCTCTCGGAGAACTGTGGCAGGGCGGCGGCAGGGGGTACCGCGATATGGTGATGGTAACGCTTGGAACAGGCGTGGGCGGAGCGGTCATCCTGAATGGAAAAGTGCTCGCAGGCGCCCATGGAATCGCGGGCGAGATCGGGCATATGACCGTGTTCCACAAGGAGATTGAGCGGTGTGTCTGCGGAAAATACGGGTGCGTGGAGCAGTATGCTTCCGCAAAGGGACTGATCCGCATAACGAGAAAATTATTGGAGAAAAAGGATCCCTACACGATACTCGTCGACACACCGGAACTGTCGGCAAAACAGATTCTGGATGCGGCAAAGAGAGGCGACCGTCTGGCACTGGATGCTGTGGAGGTTCTGGGAAAAGCGCTTGGAAGCGCGCTCGCAGCCGTGGCGGAAGTGATAGATCCAGAGGTCTTTGTGATCGGTGGAGGAATCGCCGGGGCGGGAGAGATCATCCTGCGTATCGTACAGAAGTATTACAGACCCGATGTACTGCCGGCAGGTGCGGACATTCCGTTTGAACTGGCACGTCTGGGAAATGATGCCGGCATGTACGGCAGCATGAAACTTCTGCTGGACACCTCAGAGGAAAAATAACTGCCGGATTTCTGAAGCATAGAATGGCATATATTTTGTATGGAGAGAGAGAAAACGATAAGTTCCAGATGCAGCCGGCAGCGACAATTCTTTGGAGTAAAATCCGAGTATTTCTTCCGTGCCACGTCGGACATCGAATTCTGTGTCTTTCCACGTTTGGACAGTTCACGGGGAGTGTCCGACAAACCGCAGACAATGAGCGGACTTTCTGGTGCCAACAAGGGGGCACACACAAAAGTCCTAAAATTGTCTGCGGATTGCGGACACACCCCGTGGAATGCTCCAAACTTGGAAAAACACAGATCATTGAGGATGTTCGACGCGGCATGGTTAGAAATACCGGATTTTGCGATCAGAATGTCGCTGCCGGCTGTATTCTGGAACTTCGTATTTTCTGACATCTCCATCATAAAACATCGTCCATTCCGGCTTCAGAAATCCGGCAGTTATTTTTGGGAGAGGGTACATGCCGGATAAACTTGTGAAACATGGCGCGACAGTGTACAATAGAGGTAATTAACGCAGAACGGAGAAGATGCAGTTTGAAATTTATACATATCGCAGACGTACATCTCGGGGTAAAGCCGGATCAGGGAAAGCCGTGGAGTGAGCAGCGGGCGCGGCAGATCTGGGATTCTTTTGCAGATGTGATCGGGGTGGCAAAAAGAGAAAAACCGGAGTTTCTGTTTGTGACGGGGGATCTTTTCCACGCACAGCCGCTCAAAAAGGAGGTGCGGGAGGTCAGCCGCCTTTTCGGAGAGATTCCGGACACACAGGTTCTTTTGATTGCCGGCAATCATGATTATCTCAGGGAAAAGTCGTATTACCTCGCGGATTTGTGGCCGGATAACGTGACAGTATTTAAGAAAGAGGAAGCGGAAGCAGTCGATTTTCCGGAATACAACACGACCGTATACGGGCTAAGCTACTGGCACAGGGAGATCCGTGACAGACGGTATGATGATCTGCGCCCTGTAAACCGCAGCAGGTGCAACATCCTGCTGGCACATGGCGGCGATGAGCGCCATATTGCGTTTTCGGCGGAGCGGATATTACAGAACGGATTTGATTATATTGCGGCGGGACACATTCACAGGAGCGGCTGGCTCATGCCGCACAAGGCGGTAATGGCGGGAAGCCTGGAGCCGACAGACTGCAACGACACCGGGCCGCACGGATACTGGATGGGAACGTTCGGTGCAGCGGGGGCAGATGTGTATTTTTATCCGCTGCGCCATTGCGAATATTGTCATGAGATGTATCAGGCAGACCGGAACACGACAGACCGTATGCTGTGGGACTGGGCAAAGGAGCTGTTGGAGCAGAGACCGGAGTATCAGTATTTCCGTCTGTATATCAAAGGGAAAAAAGATCCGGAGTATTCCTTTGATGTGCAGGAGATCGGGAAGCTCGACCGGATTGTGGATATTACAGACCAGACGGTGCCGGATTATGATTACGAGAAGCTGCTGGAGGAGCACGCGGATTCGATACTTGGGGAATACATACGCAGTATGCGAAAAAAAGAACCGGGCGTCTGCACCGCAAAGGCACTGGAGTACGGTGTGAATGCGCTGCTCGGCTATGACTGCTGACGGAATGCCTGAAGTATGACAAAAAGCAAAGGATGGGACAGACATGCAGATTGACAGAGCCGCAATTTTTCGCTTTGGAAAGCTGGCAGATAGAACCGTGGATTTTGCCCCGGGGATCAACATTGTATATGGAAAAAACGAAGCCGGTAAGACGACGCTGCACGCGTTTCTGACCGCGATGCTGTTCGGGCTGGAAAAAGGCCGGGGACGGGCAAAGGGGACGGAGGGCTATCTGCGCTATGAGCCGTGGCATGCACCGTCCTATTACAGCGGCGCGCTGCAGTTTAGCGTCGGAGGCAGACCGTTTTATCTGGAACGCAATTTTTACCATAAAGAACCGAGAGCACGCCTCTGCAATCTGGCGGACGGGGAGGAACTGTCCGTCGCGTACGGAGATCTTGGAATGCTTTTAGGAGGGGTCACCCGGGAGGCGTATGAGAACACCTGTGATATTCCGCAGTGCCGGGCGGTGACGGGAGCAGAGCTGACCGGACTTCTGGCAGAGTATCTTTCCGATATGTCGGACGGGGGCAATGCGGGAATCCGCGTGACGCGTGCGGTGGAAAAACTGGAGCAGAAAAAGAGAAGCCTGCAGTCGCAGATCAAAAGTGAACAGGAGAAGCGGGAACAACAGCTGCAGCAGCTTACCGTGGAGCGGCGCATGCTCGAGGAGGACTGCGGCAGGCTTCGTGAGCAGATCGAGAAGGCGGCAGCGGATATGCGGGCGTATGCCAGGATGCACCCGCAGGTGAGAGACGGACAGCGACCGGAAGATGCCCGAACTGCGGAAAATGCGGGGACTGCGTCAGACAGGGAAAGGAGAGCTGACGGAAACGGTTTTCCTGTGAGAAGCCTTTTTCTGGGACTGGCGGCAGCAGTGGGACTGGCAGGAAATGCATGGTGGTATCACCGCGCGGGTTATGCGCCGGAGCTGTTTGCGGCGGCGGAAGGCGTTCTTGCCATTCTGCTCGGCATCGGAGTGGCAGGCATACTGCGCCATAGGAGCGCGGGGCAGGCGCGTGCAGGAGAAAATGGGAAGGAGACGGCGGAGGCGCCAGAGAGCGCGGCAGCGGAGGACGCGGTGCGCATCCGGCTTGCGGAGTCGGAAAAGCAGAGCAGACGCTTGCTTGCAGGGTTGGAGGAAACACTCGCGGAGAAGGAAACGAGACGATGCAATCTGGCAGAACAGCTGGAAGTATGCAGCGGAGCGGGCGCACGGGAGAGAGAACTCCAGCTGGAACTTGATGCCGTCGAGATGGCAAAAAATGAGATCATCCGCCTGTCAAGGGAATACGGGGACGAGCGGAGAGATGAGATCAACAGTGTGGTATCCAGATATGTCTCTGCGATTACAGAGGGAAAATACGATCTGGCGGAAGTGGACGAAACGGGAAAGCTCCGCGTGCAGACGGAGGGAAGAGAGGTTTTGCCGGAGGCGCTCAGCAGAGGAACGCTGGAACAGTTCTATTTTGCGTTCCGCATGGCAGTCGGAAGCATTGTGACACAGGAAGAACCGCTGCCGCTGCTTCTGGATGAAACCTTTGCAATGTATGACGATGACCGTCTGCGGCAGACGCTGCGGCTGCTGGCGGCGAACGGGACGCAGACGATCCTGTTTACCTGCCAGAGACGGGAGCAGAAGCTGTTGGAGGAACTGGGAATCGCATATCACATGATAGAGTTATAGTACCGTTTACGTTGTAGGCAAAGAGGGGCAGGACGGCACAGCGTGACACGCGAGAAAAGGGCAGGGAGGAATACGGTGGCTGCAAAGAAAAAGAAGAAAAAATATCGGGGATTCTGGATATTTGTCAAAGTACAGTTTGTCCTTTCCCTGCTGGTGCTCGGCGGGCTGGGCTACTATGTCCTTGGCGGATATGCCTCAGAGGTGGGCAGCATCCGCAAGGAAGCGGACAGTCTGGTACGGAATTCGACGGAGGAGACGTTCCGGAGGTACCGCACAAGCGTTGTGTATGCGGCTGACGGCAGTGTGATATCCAGGCTTAATGACCAGGGAGCGTCCTATTATCTAAAGCGCGACGAGATACCGCAGCCCGTGATCGATGCGGTGGTCTGTATGGAGGATCAGCGTTTTTACCAGCACAGAGGCGTGGATTTCAGAGCGCTTGTGCGCGCGGCAAAATCACTGCTTGAAAACCGGAAGATCACGCAGGGGGGAAGCACGATCACAATGCAGCTTGCCAGAAATGTATTTCTGACGCAGGAGAAGACCTGGCAGCGCAAGGTGGAAGAGATTTTTATTGCACAGAATCTGGAGAAAAAATATACCAAGGATCAGATTCTGGAATTTTATCTGAATAATATTTACTATGGCAACGGGTATTATGGAATCGGAGCAGCAGGCAGCGGCTATTTCGACAGTGAGGTCGGGGATCTGGATCTCTCGCAGATCGCATTTTTATGTGCGATTCCCAACAATCCAACCGTGTATGATCCGGTTACCCACATGGATCATGCAGTCGAGCGGCGCGACCGGATTCTGGGTAAAATGCGGGATGACGGCAAGATTACACAGATGGCATATGCAGCGGCGGTAGCGGAGAACATTACCTTAAAGCGGCCGGAGGCGATGGAAAAAAATAATTACGTGGAAACGTACGCCTATTACTGTGCGACCCGTGCTCTGATGGAGCAGGCCGGGTTTGTGTTCCAGTATCAGTTTGCAACGGAGGGCGAGAGGGAGGCTTACGAGCAGGCTTACAGCGAATCCTACAGCGAGTGCCAGAAGCAGCTGTACACGGAGGGCTATCAGATTTATACGTCCTTTGACCTGCAGCTTCAGGAGGAACTGCAGGCGGCAGTTGACGATACCTTATCCGCTTTTACGGAGAAAAATGACGAGGGTGTTTATGATCTGCAGGGGGCGGCAGTCTGCATTGACAACGATAGCGGCTACGTGCGCGCGATGGTGGGCGGCAGGGAGCAGGATTTTGACGGATACACGTTAAACCGCGCCTACCAGAGCTACCGTCAGCCGGGAAGTGCGATTAAGCCGCTCACGGTATACACGCCGTCGTTCGAGCGGAATTATACGCCGGAGAGCATTGTTGTGGATGAACCGGTGGAAGACGGACCGAAAAATGCGAACGGTACCTACCTTGGAAATGTGACGGTGCGCACCGCAGTCGAAAAATCAATCAATACCATTGCGTGGAAGCTCTATGAAGAACTGACGCCGCAGGTCGGTCTGTCCTATCTTGAGAACATGCATTTTTCCAGGCTGGATGCGGCGGATTATGTACCGGCGACGGCGCTGGGCGGCTTTACCAACGGTGTGTCGCCTCTGGAGATGGCGGCCGGATATGCGGCGCTCGCCAATGACGGGGTGTACCGCGAGCCGACCTGTATTATGCGGATCACCGGCGATGACGGGGCGGATGTTTATCTTGCAGCGCAGGAGGGGCAGGAAGTCTACCGGCAGAATGCGGCGCGGATGATGACGGATGTTTTGAAGGGAGTTTTTACCAACGGTACGGGGCGCGGACTTGGACTGTCGGATATGCCGTGCGCCGGAAAGACGGGAACCACCAACGACCACAAAGACGGCTGGCTGGCCGGCTATACGAGATATTACACGACCAGCGTGTGGGTTGGATACGATATGCCAAAAGAGATGGACAGCCTGATGGGCAATACCTACCCGGGAAAAATCTGGCAGACATTTATGGAGCAGGCACATGAAGGACTGGAATGGCTGGATTTTCTGCCCTATACGCAGATTCCGGATGCTTCTTCCGGGGAGACAGACGCAGAGGATGCAGCAACGGATGAGGGAAGCGCACAGGAGGAAACGCCGGCGGAGAATGGAGACACACCGCAGGAGAATGTGACGGATACACCGGACACGCCACAGGGAAGTGCGACGGATGTTCCGTCATCTTCACAGGAAAACGGGCAGGGGATATCGGATACGCCGGATGCCACACAGGAACAGCCGTCAGACGCTTCGCAGCAGAATACAACAGGAACGTCACAGGAAAATGCATCCGACGCAGCGCAGGAAAATGCAGCGCAGTCATCCGGGGAGAACGCTTCGGATACGCCGCAGGAGACAGCGCCCGGGGCACCTTAAGAGAATACACCTTAACATTGACAGATAAGACTGGAAACGTTATCATAAGCATGGGTAAAGGCATCGGCAGAGTACATAACGGACAGAAAACGATGCAAGGATACAAATAGGGAACAGGAGAATGGAAGCATGAAAAAATATGCATTTGGAGTTGACGTAGGGGGAACGACCTGCAAGATCGGATTTTTTGAGACGGATGGAAAGCTCATTGACAAATGGGAGATCAAGACGAATAAGGAAAACGGCGGAGCATCGATTCTGTCGGATGTGGCTCAGGCGATTGAGGGAAAGCTGACAGAAAAGGGAATCTCCAGGAACGATGTGCAGGGAATCGGTGTCGGTGTGCCGGGACCGGTAAAAAATGACGGTGTGGTACACCGCTGCGTGAACGTCGGCTGGGGTGTTGTAAATGTAGAAAAAGAACTTGGAGATCTGACCGGACTGAAGGTGAAGGCAGGAAATGATGCAAACGTGGCGGCACTCGGCGAGATGTGGCAGGGTGCGGCAAAAGGCTGCAGAGATGTCATCATGGTAACGCTGGGAACCGGAGTCGGCGGCGGCATTATTGTCGACGGAAAAGTTGTAGCCGGATTTGACGGAGCCGGTGGCGAGATTGGTCATATTACAGTGAATGCACACGAGAAGGAGCAGTGTAACTGCGGACAGTACGGCTGTCTGGAGCAGTATGCGTCTGCAACCGGAGTTGTGCGTGTGGCGAAGCGTACCCTCGAGAAGGCATCCGAAGATACTGCGCTTAGAAAACATGCAGATCTGACCGCAAAGGACGTATTTGACGAAGCCAAAGCGGGTGATAAAGTGGCGCTTGAAGTTGTCGATGAGGTATGTGGCATTTTAGGAGCAGCACTTTCCAATATCGCATGTGTTGTGAATCCGGAGGTCATCGTAATCGGTGGAGGCGTCTCCAAAGCTGGTGATATTCTCACGGATGCAGTGAAGAAGCACTTTGTTGCCACTTCATTCCACGCATGCGCCAACACAAAGTTCGTACTTGCGGGACTCGGGAATGACGCCGGAATGTACGGCTGCGTAGAGATGCTCTTAGATTAAAAAGGGCTTTCGCCCGCGTGCATCGCACTATAAACGGGATACGTTTTATTATGGGAAGCAGAGACTATCACGTTCCAGATGCAACCGGAGGCGGCAATTCTAAGCGCAAAATCCGGTATTTCTAACCATGCCGCGTCGAACATCCTTGATCATCTGTGTTTTTCCAAGTTTGGAACATTCCACGTGGCGTGTCCACAAACCGCAGACAATTTAAGGACTTTTGTGTGTGCCCCTTGTTGGCACCACTGAACACAACATAACCGCGCGAAGCCGATGTCTGAGTTATCATCTGCCTTGTTTTCAATAGCAGATGATAACGAGTTTCGGTTCGCGCGGTTTTATATTGTCTGTGAAGCGGTGCCACTAGGGGCACCAGAAAGTCCGCTCATTGTCTGTGTTTTGTCGGACACGCCCCGGGGACTGTCCAAACGTGGAAAGACACAGAACTCGATGTTCGACGCGGCACGGAAGAAATCCTCGGATTTTGCTTCAAAGAATTGCCGCCTCTGGTTGCATTCTGGAACTTCATATTCTCCAATATTCTTATAATAAAACGTATCCCGTTTTAAAGTGCAAAGCGCGGGGGCGGCAGTCCTTTTTATAGCGCTGCCTACGCTTCCACGGCGCGTTTGCGGACTTCCGCAAGTGCATGTGATACCGGTGGAATGCAGATGATAATCAAGGTGATGATTGCCTCCGGAACAAGGTAGGATGCCTGATAGCCGGCAGAATATGCCAGCGGGCTCATGCCTTCCGGGGCGTATGCTGCGAAAAATACAACGCCGGAGATCGTTGCAAATACAAAACGTCCGATAACGCCAACGATATATCCGATCTGAAGTCCCCACTTTTTCTTATTGAAGAAGCCGGCAAGACCCAGAGCACCGAATGCCAGCGGGTAGTCCAAGAGCATCTGCGGGATTGTGTAGAAAATCGGCTCCAGTACGAACTGCACCAGGCCGTAAGCCACTGCGGTCATAATGCCGACATACGGACCATACCAGTAAGCGATCAGAACGATGAAAAGCATGGACAGCAGAGTGACGGAACCACCCATTGGCATGTCGAACAGCTTGATCATCGAACACACAACGGCCAGCGCGATCGCAACAGCAGAGTAGACGAGCTGCTTTGTGGTCAGTGCGGACTTGTGCGTGGCGTTCTTGTGGCGCACGATAGCGGCAACAATCAGAAGAAGGGCGATGACTGCGATGACGATTGCAATACCGACGGTAGTCAGATGGACGGAACCGTCACCCCAGCCGCCTTCCGGTGTAGCAAAAAAGTTATTCATAAAAAAATCCTCCTTGGTGAATATGTAGCCAGGAGGATTTGTCTGCGTTATTGCAAAAAGCTTCCTTACGCCGGTATTATCCGGTTCAAGTAATAAGGGTCAATGAACGATCATCTCTCAGCAGAATCTGCACCCCTAGCGTTTTCATATTCGATATTATTATAACGAACTTTACTATAACGATTCTATTTGGAATTGTCAAGTACGATTGTGTTCTTCTCCAGTTCTTCTGTGAGCGGCGCAATCTGTGTGAGCAGATTGGTCATGTCCTCGAAGAGGGAACTCTTGGTGGTTCCGAGATCATTGGCGTGATTGATATGCTCCATAACAGCGTCAAACTGCCGTTCCTCAAGGCTGAAGGACTGGCTGACTTCGTCCAGCTTCTGCTCTGCGGCGGACATGGCGGTTGTAATCTGCTGGTGTACAGTGTCCGCACCGCCGGCAGCGGTTGTGATCTGATCGAACACTTCATACGTGGAATCAACATTTTCCATACTCTGGTTCAAGGCGTCCTGCGAGGTGGAAATACTGGTATTCAGGTTGGCGGTGCCCTGCTCGACGTCGCCGATGCTGATATCTACCGTGCTGACAAGACTCTTGATCTCACTCGCAAGATTTTTGACCTCCTCGGCAACGACCGCAAAGCCTTTTCCCTGCTCTCCGGCGCGGGCAGCCTCAATCGAAGCATTCAGGGCAAGCATGTTTGTCTGGTTGGCAATTGAGATGATCTGTGCCATGCAGTCCTTGATCTTCTGAACGGAAACCTGGAAATCGGAAAAGGTGTTCTGCATTTCCAAAAAGCGCTCCTGCACTTCTTTGGAGCTGTCTTTCAATCCGTCAACACGCTGCTGTGCAAGACCGACAGAGCTGGCAATGTCAGATTTGACGGAAGCAAATTCACCGGAAGCCCTGTCCACATCGCCGAACAGCTCATGAAAGGAATCCAGCTTTTCGCGGAGCGCGGCATTTTCGTCCAGAACGAGCTGGAATGCCTGTGTGATGGACTGCAGTTCATCTAAAGAGTGCACTTCGCTGGTGGAGAGCTGCTTCTGGTAATCTAACAGGCAGTCCGCAATATGCGTAACAGGATGAAGATCTAAGCGGCTGGTGGACGTGGCTGGTGCAGCAGCTGCATTCTTTGGTGTTTTTAATGAAAACATGGAAATCCTCCTCTTTCTATCACAGATTATTCAAATACGACACAGGTCATGGTCTGGTTGACGAACTGCTGATTATAATGTTCTCCGAATCCGATCAGACCGGCGTGATCACCGAGTGTGGACATGGTTTTCAGATAATCTTCCATATGGTGTTCCTGTGAGAACAGAAGGTAACGGAAAACACAGTTGATGGAGAAAACGCCGGAAATATGGTTGAAATCGCGGCGGATGCGCTGCAGCGTCTCATCCAGAATCTCGTTGTAATCCTGTTCTTCCAGAAGAACGAGCACATCGGAATCATTGACCTGTCTGTAACAGCAGAGACCATTCCCGGATACTTCCTTTAAGGAAATAATACAGATGTCCTGTCCGTTCATTTTGCCGAGCGGATTGTGGAAAGTCTGGTTGATGATATTGCTCTCGCTGATATGTAAGGCATCCATATAAGCCTGCTTGGAAGATTTGCCGTTTAACTCGCCGACATAGTATCTGCTGCGGTCGGTATTGGAAGCGATGAAGCGGTAGCCTGGCATCGGTTTGTAGAGATTCTCCTTGTAGACAGCAACTTTTCCTCCGTTGTTTTTCACAAAAGCGTAGACATCGGCGTCTTCATAGATCGTTCCGTTGACAGAGACTTTTCCGCTATCCCCGGTGCCGCCGACAAGCGGAATTCCCACCTTGCCGAGAATGCTGTGGATCGTGGTCAGCACACAGGCGTCATTTCCGGTACACAGGTCAATACAGACGGTATCTTTCGAACTTGCGTGGACATTTTTTAAATCCTGTTCCATGCGTTCGATGTATTTGACGGGCATGGTGGATGCCTGCTCCAAAACGTTGGCAACAGCGGTGACATTGTCATAAAAAGCAACCAGACCGACTCCCTTTTCGACGACCCTGGTACTGTAACTCATGCCGATACAGCCAATGCTCGGGACTCCCGGGAAAAGGGATTCCAGTTCTGTAACGTGTGCCTCAAACTGGTCTGCGTTGGACATCAGGATAAGAAGTCCCGGAGCGTGAACGCCCTGTGCAGCTTCTTTTAAGTTTCCTGTCTGGCTCATTCCAAAATATTGTTTCATCAGCGAACTCCTCCCACATCTTATTACGAATATTGTAAGCAATTTTGCATGATATTTCAACGCATTAACGCAATTTTAGCGAAACGTTTCCAAAAAATACCTTGACAATCAAACAGGACAGACATATACTTTGAAAGGCGAATAATTTGATTATCAAAATATTTGAAAAGCAAATAATTAAAAGGAACAGGGAAAAGGAGAAGAAACATGTTAGAAAAGATGAGACCGATCATTGCGGAGCAGTTAAACGTACAGGAGTCTGAGATTAAAGAGAACACAAAGTTAAAGGAAGATCTGGGTGCGGATTCGCTGGATCTGTTTGAACTTGTCATGGCGCTGGAGGAGGAATTCGGCGTGGAGATTCCGTCGGAGGATCTGGAATCGATCGTGACGGTCGGAGATGTGATCACATATTTGAAGAACCGCGGGGTTACAGCATAGGCGAAGACAGCAGCCGGGACATACCGGTGTTTAAGGGTAAGAAAAAAGACCGGCAGGAAGAAAAGAGGAGAAGTATGGAAACAAGGGTAAGCAGATTGCTTGGAACAAAATATCCGGTCATTCAGGGTGGTATGGCATGGGTGGCGGAATATCACCTGGCGGCAGCAGTGTCGAACGCGGGTGGACTCGGAATCATCGGAGCGGCAAGCGCGCCGCCGGAAGTGGTAAGAGAACAGATCCGTGAGGTAAAGGCGCGGACGGACCGTCCGTTTGGCGTGAACGTCATGCTGCTCAATCCAAACGCGCCGGAAGTGGCGAAGATTGTCATAGAAGAGAAAGTGCCGGTTGTCACAACCGGTGCGGGAAGTCCGGCAAAGTTCATGGAGGCATGGAAGCAGGCGGGCGTGGTGGTCATCCCGGTCGTGGCGAGCGTTGCCATGGCGAAGATGATGGAGCGTGCTGGCGCGGACGCTGTGATTGCAGAGGGAATGGAGTCCGGCGGACATATCGGTGCGCAGACGACGATGACGCTGGTGCCGCAGGTGGCGGATGCTGTGTCGGTTCCGGTCATTGCAGCGGGCGGTATCGCGGACGGAAGAGGGATCGCAGCCTCCTTTATGCTTGGCGCAGAGGGGGTACAGATGGGAACCCGGTTTGTCGTGGCGAAGGAGTCTATTGTACATGAAAATTACAAGGAACGGATCGTAAAGGCGCGCGACATTGATTCCGAGGTTACAGGCATGAGCACCGGACATCCGATCCGGGTTCTGCGCAATGCGATGAGCCGCGAATATTTAAAACTCGAAAAAGAGGGCGCCGGATTTGAGGAACTGGAGCAGCTGACGCTTGGCTCCTTGCGAAAGGCAGTGATGGACGGGGATGTGGTGCACGGCAGCCTGATGGCAGGACAGTGCGCGGGACTTGTGAAAAAAGAACAGACCTGTCAGGAGATGATAGAGGAACTGATGGCGCAGACCGCGGGGCTTTTAGGTGACGGAGATTTTTGGGAAAAGAAGAGCGTCTTCTTGGGACGCACATCGGATAAGGGAGAATGACATGGGAAAGACAGCATTTTTGTTCCCGGGACAGGGAGCACAGTACATCGGTATGGGCAGAGATTTTTACGAGCAGATTCCCGTGAGCAGGGACGTGTTTGCGGCGGCATCCGAGGCGTCCGGTCTGGATATTGCGGCGCTCTGCTTTGAAGAAAATGAGAAAATAAATATCACCGAATACACACAGATTGGCATGCTGACCGTGGAGGCGGCGATCCTTCAGGCGTTGCTTGCAGAAGGAAGAACACCGGATGTGGCGGCAGGATTAAGTCTCGGAGAGTACGGGGCACTGCTGGCAAGCGGCGTGATGGAGCAGAGGGATGCGTTTGCGCTTGTGAGAAAGCGCGGCATCTACATGCAGGAGGCGGTGCCGGCCGGCGGCGCGATGGCGGCGGTGCTGGGACTGGACGCGGAAAAAATAGAGGAGATCTGCGGACAGACTGCGGGCACGGTATCCATTGCGAATTACAACTGCCCGGGACAGATTGTAATCACCGGAGAGGAAGCGGCAGTTGCGGTGGCAGGCGAACAGTGCAAAGAGAGCGGTGCGAAGCGTGCGGTGCCGCTTAAGGTCAGCGGGCCGTTTCACTCGCCCATGCTAAAAGAGGCGGGAGAGAAGCTGGGAGAGGCGCTTGCGGCGGTAACACTCCGGGAGATAAAGCTGCCGTATCTGGCGAATGTGACGGCGGACTATGTCCGGGAAGCGGAGGCTGTGAAGCCGCTGCTGAAACAGCAGGTGTGTGCACCGGTACGCTGGCAGCAGTCTATGGAGCGTCTGCTTGCGGATGGTGTGAATACGTTTGTGGAGATCGGTCCAGGTCATACACTGAGCGGATTTATGAAAAAGATCTTAAAGCAGACCGAAGTCCCGGCAGATACCGTGCAGGTATACAATGTGGAAACTATGGGTGACTTCAAGGAATATATGGCAAAGTAGAGGAGAGAGTCAGATGCTGGAAGGAAAGGTAGCGCTTGTGACCGGAGCGGGAAGAGGGATCGGCAGTACGATCGCAGAAACACTTGCAAGGGAAGGCGCGTTTGTTGTCGTGAATTACCGCGGATCGGGACAGGCGGCACAGGAACTGGCGGAGAAAATCGGCGGAGTCGCCATGCAGTGCGATGTGGCGGATTTTGAAGCCTGCGAAAACATGATCAAAACGATGATAGAGACGTATGGGCATCTCGATATTTTAGTCAACAACGCCGGAATCACAAGGGACGGTCTGCTGATGAAGATGAGCGAGGCGGATTTTGAAGCGGTTCTTTCGACAAATCTGAAGGGAACATTTCATACGATACGGCACGCGTCCCGCTATTTTTTAAAACAGCGTTATGGAAGAATTGTCAATATTTCGTCCGTGTCCGGTGTGATGGGGAATGCCGGGCAGGCAAATTACAGTGCAAGCAAGGCGGGGGTGATCGGACTGACGAAAAGTGTGGCAAGGGAACTGGCGTCGCGGGGGATCACCTGCAATGCGGTGGCACCCGGTTTTATTGAGACCGATATGACGGATGCCATGACAGAGAGCGCAAAGGAAGCCGTTCAAAAACAGATTCCACTGGGGAGATGCGGAAATACAAAGGATGTGGCAGAACTTGTGACATTTCTGGCATCAGACAAGGCCGCGTATATCACCGGTCAGGTGATCTCTGTGGACGGCGGCATGTGTATGTAAGGGAGTAGTAACTGAAAGAAAGTGAGGCAGGTATGAGAAGACGGGTCGTAGTAACCGGAATGGGCGTGATAACGCCGATCGGGAACTCTGTAGAAGAATTTTGGAATGCGGTGCGGGAAGAAAAGACAGGATTTGGGGAAATCACGCATTTTGACGCATCTGGATATAAATGCCATCTGGCAGCGGAAGTAAAGAATTTTGACGGGAAAAATTATATGGATCCCAAGGCGGCAAAACGCATGGAACTGTTTTGCCAGTATGCGGTGGCGGCAACGAAAGAGGCCATCGCGGATGCCGGACTTGAGATGGAGAAGGAAGACCCGTATCTGGTGGGAACAGCGATCGGAAGCGGCGTCGGAAGTCTGCAGGCGATCGAACGCGAATATAAGAAGCTTCTGGAAAAGGGACCGGGACGTGTCAATCCGCTTCTGGTGCCGATGATGATTTCCAACATGGCAGCAGGCAACGTGTCGATCCAGTTTGGCTTCAAGGGAAAAAGCATCAACGATGTGACGGCTTGTGCGACCGGCACGAATACGATCGGCGAGGCGTTCCGGAGCATCCAGTATGGGGAAGCGGATGTCATGATCGCAGGAGGTACGGAGGGCAGCATCTGTCCGATCGGAATTGCCGGCTTTACGGCGCTGACGGCACTGTCGTCCGAGAGCGATCCGAAGCGATGTTCCCTGCCGTTTGATAAGGAGCGGAGCGGGTTTGTCATGGGAGAGGGCGCGGGAATCGTCGTGCTGGAGGAGTTAGAGCATGCGAAGCAGCGTGGAGCGAAGATTTATGCAGAGGTAGCCGGCTACGGATGTTCCTCAGATGCCTACCATATTACATCTCCGGCGGAGGACGGTGCGGGCGCGGCGCGTGCGATGGAAAATGCCATGAAGGATGCGGGGGTAAAACCGGACGAGATTCCATACATCAATGCACATGGAACGGCGACACATCTGAATGATCTGTTTGAGACGCGCGCAATCAGGCTTGCGTTTGGGGAACATGCCACGAAGCTTAAAATCAATTCCACAAAATCGATGATCGGACATCTGCTCGGGGCTGCGGGCGCCGTGGAGTTTGTAACCTGCGTCAAGGAAATGCAGGAAAATTATGTGCACGCGACCGTCGGCTACCAGACACCGGATGAGGAACTGGATCTTGACTACTGCAGGGAGGCGGTGGCGATGGAGGTGCCGTACGCGCTCAGCAACTCCCTTGGATTCGGCGGGCACAATGCGAGCCTTTTACTTAAGAGATATGGAGGCGAGGCGTGATGGAACTGGAGATCGGACAGATCATGGAGATCCTTCCGCACAGACAGCCGTTTCTGCTGATCGATGCGGTGGAAGAACTGGAGCCCGGAAAACGCGCGGTGGCGCGAAAATGCGTCAGCTACAACGAACCTTATTTCGGAGGACATTTCCCGGGGGAACCGGTGATGCCCGGGGTACTGATTGTCGAGGCACTGGCGCAGACCGGTGCGGTGGCAATCTTAAGTATGGAGGAAAACTGTGGAAAGACCGCGTATTTTGCGGAGATTAACCGTGCCAGATTTAAGAAAAAAGTGGTGCCGGGGGATGTGCTGACCCTGACGACGGAGATCATCCGGCAGAAAGGACCGATCGGCATCGGCAGTGCGACGGCGTCTGTGCGCGGGGAGGTTGTCTGCACGGCGGAGCTTACGTTTGCAATCGGCAGCAAGGAGGAGTAGAGGAAAAATGGCGGCTTTGTTTCAGAAGCGGAAAAAAGAACCGGCAGAAAAAACACCGGTGGAGGCAGCACAGGCGCTGCAGGAGACGATTGTGTGCCCGGCCTGCGGCAGGGAGATCAATAAAAAGGAAGCGGAAAAAAATCTGTATGTCTGCTATGAGTGCGGCAGTTATTTCAGGGTGCGCACCAGAAACCGCATCCGCATGGTGGCGGATGCGGGAACGTTTACCTCGTGGTTCGAGGATCTGGCGGAGGCGAATCCGCTGGAGTTCCCGGGATATGAGGACAAAGTAAAAGCGGCAAAGGAAAAGACCGGACTGCATGAGGCGGTCACCATAGGTCACTGTAAAATATACGGTGAGGACACGGTGCTTGGCATCTGCGACGCCAGATTTCTGATGAGCAGCATGGGGCATGTGATGGGGGAGAAAATTGCCTGTGCGGTGGAACGCGCGACAGAGGAAGGTCTGCCGGTCATCCTGTTTTGCTGCTCCGGTGGCGCCAGAATGCAGGAGGGGATCGTTTCCCTGATGCAGATGGCAAAAACATCTGCGGCATTGAAGCGGCATTCGGAAGCGGGGCTATTGTATGTTCCGGTGCTGACAGACCCGACGACCGGGGGCGTGACGGCAAGTTTTGCCATGCTTGGAGACATCATCCTGGCGGAGCCGGGGGCACTGATCGGTTTTGCGGGACCGCGCGTGATTGAGCAGACGATCGGGGAAAAGCTGCCGGAAGGTTTTCAGCGGGCACAGTTTCAGCTGGAGCACGGATTTGTTGACAGGATTGTGGAGAGGAAGGAGCTAAAGCTTACCCTGTACCGCATCTTAAAGCTGCATCACAAAAAAGAAGGTTATGCCAATTTCGATCCGGTGCGGGAGGCAGACTGCCTCGAGGCGACAGAACTGATGAAAGAGCGCGCCACAAAGGCGAAAGCATTGTCCGCGTGGGAGAAGGTCAAGGCAGCGAGAAAGGTGGACCGGCTGGCGTCTGTGGACTACATAGAGCAGATTTTTGACGAATTTATGGAATTACATGGAGACCGGCAGTTCCGGGACGATCCGGCGATTGTCGGCGGTGTGGCGTATCTGGATGGCCAGCCGGTCACAGTGATCGGTGTGCATAAGGGAAAAGATTTAAAGGAATGTATGCACCGGAATTATGGAATGCCGTCGCCGGAGGGATATCGGAAAGCACTCCGGCTGATGAAGCAGGCGGAAAAATTTAAGCGTCCGGTCATTACATTTGTGAACACCTCCGGCGCCTTCTGCGGCATGGAGGCGGAGGAGCGCGGACAGGGCGAGGCGATCGCGAGAAACCTGTATGAGATGTCCGGCTTAAAGGTTCCGGTTCTTTGCATTATGATCGGGGAAGGCGGAAGCGGCGGTGCGCTGGCACTCTCTGTTGGAAATGAGGTCTGGATGCTTGAGAATGCGACCTACAGCATTTTATCGCCGGAAGGGTTTGCATCGATTCTCTGGAAGGATGGCAGACGGGCAAAAGAAGCGAGTGGCGTCATGAAAATTACCGCGCAGGATTTAAAAGCGCTCGGCGTGATTGAGGAGATCATACCGGAGTACGGCATGGCGGATCAGCCGGCACTGATTTCCATATCGCGTTACATGAAGAGGCATATAAAAACATTTTTGAAAAAACAGAACGGAAAAACCGGGGATCAGCTCGCTGCGGAGCGCTATCAGAGATTCCGCGTGTTTTAAAAGGAAGGAGACCCGATATGAAGGTAAAGATCGTGGGCACCGGAAGTGCAGTCCCCGAAAAATGTGTGACGAACGATGATCTTAGTCAATGGATGGATACATCGGATGAGTGGATCAGAAGCCGGACGGGAATTGAGACCAGACATCTGGCTGTGAGAGAGACAACGACAGAAATGGCAGTGGAGGCGGCGAAGCGGGCACTTGCATCTGCACATATGGACGCGGAGGAGCTGGAGCTGATCATTGCGGCGACGATCACGCCGGACCGGCTGCTCCCGAACCTTGCCTGCGAGGTGCAGAGCGCACTCGGGGCATGCCGGGCGGTCGCCTTTGACGTCAGTGCCGCCTGCTCGGGTTTTTTATACGCGATGGATATTGCACGCCACTATCTGGAAGCCGGCGGAAGCCGGCGGGCGCTGGTAATTGGTGCGGAGACATTGTCGCGGATCATGGACTGGAGCGACCGGAGTACCTGTGTGTTGTTTGGGGATGGCGCAGGTGCGGCAGTGCTGGAAGCAGATGAGGCGGAGGAGCATGCGGGCATCTTAAGCACCGTGCTTGGAACGGACGGCGCGGGCGGGATGGTATTGCGCTGTGACAACCGCAGAAATCACAATCCGTATGTGAAGGGCGACACCGCGCTCTCGTACGTGTCCATGAACGGGCAGGAGGTCTATAAGTTTGCGGTGCGCACGGTGCCGAAAGTAATTGCCGGGGCGGTGGAAGAGGCAGGGCTTTCGATGGATGAAATCGATTTTTTCCTGCTGCATCAGGCGAACCTTAGAATCATCGAGGCAGTGGCGAAACGCCTGCATCAGCCGATGGAAAAATTTCCCACAAATCTGCAGAAGTATGGAAATATTTCCTCGGCGAGCGTGCCGATTTTACTTGATAATGTCAATAATCATGGTATGATAGGAGAAGGCAGTAAAATAGTACTGGCAGGCTTTGGAGCCGGTCTTACGTGGGGCGCAGCAGTGCTCCGCTGGCAGGCGGTGTAGGCGGTGTGGTCGGGAACAGATACTGCTATGAACAGGAGTATGATACATGACCACGGATGAGACATTGAACGAATTACTGGTAAGGCTATTCAAGGATATTATGGAGATTGAGGCGAGATGTCTGGTGAATGAGGAATTTAAGGACATCAGCTACAACGATTTTCATATTATAGAAGCCATCGGATTAAAGGAGCCGAAAAGCATGACGGCGGTGGCAAAGCTGATGGATGTCACGACCGGTACGCTGACGAAGGCGATGGATGGCCTGACTGAGAAGGGGTATGCCGTAAGAGAACGCAGCAAGCAGGACAAACGCGTGGTGTGGGTGTACTTGACGGACAAAGGAAAAGCGGCATATGCGCATCACGAAGAGTTTCACCGCAAAATGATCGCCAACATCAAGGGACAGCTGAATGAGCAGGAGACGCCGATTTTGATCTATACGCTGGCAAAGCTCGTGGACTATTTTCAAGAGGAATATGGATTGGAGGAGGAATAGACATATGAGCAGAGGAGCGTTGGGCAAGAATAACTGGGCGCTGTTTTTAATGCTTCTGGCAGGAATTATGCTGGGCGGTTTTATCGGAAATGCTGCTGCAGGTGTTTCGGGACTTAGCTGGCTGAATTATGGGCAGAGCTTCGGCTTCGCCAGCCCGATTGTGCTGGATCTGGGCATTCTGGTGATCACATTCGGATTATCAATCAAGATTACCATCGCCAGCATTATCGGCGTGCTGATTGCGATTATTATTTATCGCTTGATTTAAGAGATTTGAAATTAGGAAAGAATAGCCAAACGCCTCCGGCAGGAGAGAGTCTTCTGCCGGAGGCGTTTTTTCCGGTTTTGCTATCCTGCTATAAAGCTTTAACAATTTAGCGGAATAAAGAAAAAAAGATTGCACATGAAAACATTTTATACTAAAATGTATCTGATGAAAATATTGCAGTGTATACACAGCACAATATACTAAGAGTAAGGAGACAAAAAAATGGGATATGTAGATGAAGTTCTTGCAAAAGTAAAAGAGAAAAATGCTTCCGAGCCAGAGTTCCTTCAGGCAGTTGAAGAGGTGCTGGAGTCTTTAAGACCGGTGATTGAGGCAAATGAGGAACTGTATAAAAAGAATGCGATTTTAGAGCGCATTACAGAGCCGGATCGTCAGGTAATGTTCCGTGTTCCGTGGGTAGATGACAATGGACAGGTTCAGGTAAACAGAGGTTTCCGTGTACAGTTCAACAATGCCATTGGACCATACAAGGGAGGATTAAGACTTCATCCTTCTGTAAACTTAAGTATCATCAAATTCTTGGGATTTGAGCAGGTATTTAAGAATTCACTTACAACACTTCCGATCGGCGGCGGCAAGGGTGGTTCCGATTTTGACCCGAAGGGCAAGTCTGACAGAGAGATCATGGCATTCTGCCAGAGCTTCATGACAGAGCTTTACAAATATATCGGTGCAGATACCGACGTACCTGCCGGAGATATCGGAACAGGTGCAAGAGAGATCGGTTTCTTATTCGGCCAGTACAAGAGAATCCGCGGATTATACGAGGGAGTTCTCACGGGTAAGGGACTTACATACGGCGGTTCTCTCGCACGTACACAGGCAACCGGATATGGTCTGTTATACCTGACCAACGCATTGCTGAAGGATCACGGCATCGACATTGCAGGCAAGACCTGTGCAGTTTCCGGTTCCGGTAATGTTGCAATCTATGCGATTGAAAAAGCACATCAGTTAGGAGCAAAGGTTGTGACCTGCTCTGACTCTACCGGGTGGATCTATGATCCGGAAGGAATCGATGTTGCATTATTAAAAGAAGTAAAAGAGGTAAAACGTGCGCGTCTTACCGAGTACGCGGCAGCAAGACCTTCTGCAGAATATCATGCAAAGCAGAATGGTGAGCACGGTGTATGGCAGTACAAGGTAGATCTGGCACTTCCGTGTGCAACACAGAACGAGCTCGACATCGAGGATGCGAAGATGCTGGTTGCAAACGGCGTTACATCTGTTACAGAGGGTGCGAACATGCCTACCACACTGGAAGCGACCAAATATCTTCAGGCAAACGGCGTATTATTCGTAGGCGGTAAAGCTGCCAATGCCGGTGGTGTTGCTACTTCTGCACTGGAGATGAGCCAGAACTCCGAGAGACTTTCCTGGACATTCGAGGAAGTGGATGGAAAGCTCAAGGGCATCATGGAGACCATCTACGCAAACATTTCAGATGCTGCAAAGAGATACAATGCAACCGTTGGCGGACAGACAGACTACGTTGCAGGTGCAAATATTGCCGGATTTGAGAAGGTAGTAGATGCTATGTTAGCTCAGGGTGTTTGCTAATTAAGAAATTCTAAGATAATATAAGATATGGTTAAGTCCTGTAAACCCAGTGTTTATGGGACTTTTCTTTATGTATTGAAATGACAAAAGAATTGTCAGAATATTCATAAATAGAAGATAATATACGTTATTTTGAGGTCGTTATATACACGTGGTACACAAGTGATATACATGTGGTATACACTTGTTTTTACTGATTTTGGATGCTTTTTAAAGCGTTTCCATCTGTTACTTTTCAGGATGATTCAGGCTGAACATGAGTGTAATGTTGATACCACAACAACATTATAAGTGTATTCAGTTTTTGCTCCTAAATCTTGTTTACTTCTGTAAGAAGTTCTTCTAAAGTCTTATGGGTGTACGTTCCCTTGGTGGTGTCGTTCTTCATACTGTGTCCCATAATTAATTTGATACATACGTCATTTGCCCCGGCGCTGTCCATAAGTGAAGCAAAGGTGTGTCTGCCATCGTGGGGCAGATGTTTCATTTTGAGTTTTCCCATGCACGTATTAAAATTCCCGTTCATATAGGTTCCGTAGGTGTAATGATTTCCAAACTTGTTATTGATCAGGTATTTCTTGTTCGGATCGTAGCGGTTCTTGACGAGAGGAATAATCTTATCGTTTAGTGGGATAATTCTGTCTTTCCCGGCTTCGGTTTTCATGCCGCCAACCATGTACTTTTCATCTAAATGGACATTTTCCGTCTGGATTTCCAACAGCTCGGTTGGTCGCAAGCCGGTGTAAATCATTATAAGGATGATATCTACATTGTTGATTTCATATAGCTTCGACCAGAGTGTTTTGATTTCTTCATCGGAATACCTGTCGTGTATCTGCTCCGTAGAGTTTGTCCATTCATAAACCAGACCTTCTGTTAAATCCCGGTCTATGTATTCATTCAATTTAGCGTATTGATACATAGCCTTCAGGACGGCTCGCATAGAAGAAATCGTAGTCTGCGACTTGTGATTATAGGCATTTAAGCATTGCTGCAGATCATTTGTCCTGATGGAAATAAATTTGCGGTCATGCAGTTCACTGAAATGATGAAAAGCAATCTCATAATTTCGCCACGTGGAATCACTAATCTGGTTTTTAAGAGATTTTCGGTATTTCTTCCATTTCTCGTACATCTCTGCAAAGGTGGGAGAGTCCGAGTATTTCATATGTTCCGGAACAACCGCACCGCTATTGTATTCAGCTAGATAGGTATAAGCCATTTCCGGTTTGGAGAAGTAAGCTAGGTAGGTGTATTTTCGCTTGACCTTCCCGGTATCGTCTTCCACAAGTTTCGAGATACGGACAGCGTAGGGCTTTCGTCGTTTGCCACCAAGCTTGATTACGCTGCCGTAAGAGTTTGGTAACTTCATACTTTAACCTTCTTTCTGCATTTGTTCTAATTGTTTAAGGCAATACTCTGCATATTCCTTGTAGCGTTTTACTCTTGCAATTTCATTTGGAATATCAAAAGCATAAATGGACTTCGGAAGCAGGTCAGAACGTTTGGTAGGATTAGCCACTTTGTACGCAGAGAGCTTATACTCAACAAAATCTTTCACTTCTTTTTCCAGTTCTGCCAGCTTGGTTAATGGTATCTGGGCAACGTCTTTTCCAGACTCATTTGAATAGACATGGATTACGCCATCTTCAGCAATTTCTTTTACATCAACAGATCCGGTTGCAGTATCGAAGGAATCCTGTAAATGGGCTTCCTGAAGAAGCTCATATTCAATCGTATAGCCGATATCATGCAGGTAGGAGAGAACACCGTAATAAGGCTGTTCATATTCATCAATGTAGTATTTGCGTATTTCAAAGGAATTGAAATAGTCATCGATGATTGCATTAACAAAATCATTGGTGCACTCGCAGTATTGCATCAAATCTCCATTTTCATTAGGAATAAACGCTTCCATAGGTATTTTGTAACCGCTGGCTAGCACTTTGAGAAAACTCTCTGTTACAGGTTTCTTACCATTCTCTACGTTGCAGTAATGCGTTCTGGAAATTCCAAAGTCTTTTGCTAACTGGTTCTGTGATAACCCCCTTTCTTTTCGTATTTGAATGATCCGTCCCCGGATTTCATCTTGATTTTTCAGCATTTTTCATGTACTCCTTTCATTTACACATCATATTTGCTCGTACCATATGAGAAACAGGATTGCTTGCATGTACTATATAGTACATAATTAGTATAGACAACAACAGCAACAATGTCAACAAAAATATGGAGGAGAAACAAGTGAAAAAAGAAGAAGTAAAACTGCTGATGAAGCAAAATCAGGTAAAGCAGTGGGAAGTTGCGGAAGCAATGGGAATTTCCGAATTTACGCTTTGCAGATGGCTAAGGAAGGATTTAAAAGGGAAACAGCTTGAACGGCTGAATTCGGCAATTAAGAAGGTCAGAAGCGGTAAAGAGGAGACAAATGGAAAGGAGGGGCACTAATGGAACGAGTTACGACAAAAGAGGCTGCAAAATTGCTTAACATGGATGTTGTGACTTTACAGTTTTTGATGAGGCAGGAGCGGCTGCCGATTGGATATGCCATCAAGAAGGATGGAAAGAGCCGCTATCATTACATCATTTACAGAAGTATGCTGGATGCGTTTATCCAGAGTGGAGGGAAATGCTAAATGGCAGGGAAACGATATTACTGGTTGAAATTGCAGGTCGGTTTCTTTCAGGAACTGATTATCAAACAACTGCAAACTTTGCCGGAGGGAGACAGTATCGTCCTGCTTTATTTGAAACTGTTATTGAAGGCAATCAATACGGAAGGGATTATTTACTATCAAAATATTTTGCCATCCTTAGATGAGGAAATAGCATTGGATACGGGAGAGAAACCGGCACTTGTGAAGCTGACGATTTCTGCCTTGTGTAAATATCATGCGGCTGTGTTCTTGGATGATCAATCATTACAGTTATTGTACTTGGGGGACATGGTTGGAAGTGAGAGTGCTTCAGCATCCAGAGTCAGAAATCACAGGGCGAATCAAAAGCTCATAAAGGAAAAAGAGCAGGCAGCGTTACAATGTAATGAAACTGTAACGGAAGGTAACACCATAGAATTTTCTTGTAGCACAGAGATAGAAAATAGTCAGAAGGAAGAGAAAAAGCCAAAGGAAGAGGGAGAACCAGAGATAGAGGAAATTCCTTCTTACTTTGCTGATACAGTGCTGAATAGTATGTTTCTTTCTTACCTGGAATACCGAAAAGAAAATGGCAAGGAAGTGAAGGGGAAAGCAATCGGTTATTGCATTGATAAGCTGGAAAGTCTATCGAATTCTCCAGCAGAACAAGTGGCAATTATTAAGCAGACAATTCAGAATGGATGGACGGATTTCTTTCCGTTGAAAGGGAAAAAGGAAAAGGTAAGCGGAAGCAATGTAAGCTCATGGTTGGAGCGTGAAAAGATACAAAGTACGGGAGGTGCTTTCGGTGACTAAACAGGAATTTGCGACATTAGTTGTAGCCATGCAGGCAATGTATGGAGAAGATTTTATTGGGACGGAAAAAGCGTTGGATGTGTGGTACGCTTTATTGCATGATCTGGACTATCAGATTTTATCCAAGGCTCTTCAACAATATATGCTGACAAATAAATTCAAGCCAACCGTTGCAGAGTTACGAGAGATATATGCAGAGTTGGTTAGCCCGGTGATTACTGATTGGAGTGAAGGCTGGAAGAAAGTCAGCAGGGCAATCGGGCACTATGGAATGTATCAGGAGAAAGTTGCAATGGAAAGCTTTGATGAAGTTACCAGAGAAGTTGTTAAGCGTCTGGGGTTTCAGAATATCTGCCTGTCAGAAAATATTGTTGCTGACCGGGCAAGATTTGCAGAAATCTACCAAGCCATCCAAAGGCGGAAAATAACAGAAGTGAACGTAGGAAGTGCATTGCCGAACTTACGAGAAATGGTGCAGAATCGCTTGGCTGAACTGGTACAGAAAGGGCAAAATTCAATAGAACAGGAAAAGGATAAAAACTAACTTAGCAAGCACTGCCTGTGTTCCCTCACAGGCGATAAAATGAGCGATTTCTCTTATCGAAGGAATGCTCAAATTTATCATTCAGGGAGAATTCCCTAACCCTTAAAATCATTTGAAAGGATGGAACGATATGGCAAAGGATAGAGCAAACAGAACGAGGAAAAATGAGCTGAAGATTTATTTGAGTGATAACGAAAAATATATCCTGGACAGGAAGGTGGAGTTGTCAAAGAGGAAGAGTGCATCGGATTATATTAGGACACTGATACTCTTTGGATTTGTTTATGATGTGGATTATTCTTATCTAAGGCAATACAACGAAACGCTTGGAAAAATCAGTGGGAATCTGAATCAGATTGCGAAGAGAATTAACAGCACTGGAAACGTTTATAAAGAGGATATGGCAGAAGTGAAAGTAATTATGGACGAGGTGTGGAAGACGCAGAAGGCGATGTTGAAAAAACAGCCGTTGATACATAATAAATAACTCAAAAATAATAAGGAAAGAAATTGAAGGTATATAATTGTAACCAATGTAAGAAAGGTGCCTTGAGGTATAAGCGATAGATTGATGACAGACTGTATGGTATAATTTGTAAGTTGATTCTATTATGTAAGCCGTAATCACAGCTATTGCAACTTAAAATTGCTTAGTTGCAACTGTATTTTGATAGTCTTCACAAGATAAAAATGGTACGCTGAGTGAGAAAGGAGTAGTGATATATGACATTAGGACAAAGAATACAAAAAGGAAGAAAAGAGGCTGGCCTATCTCAAGAGGAATTGGCAGAGCAGTTAGGTGTATCAAGGCAGGCTGTTAGCCGATGGGAGAATGATAATGGTTATCCAGAGATGGAAAAAATCATACGTTTAAGTCAGATTTATCAAGTGAGCTTAGACTATTTAGTTGGAAACGAACAAGAAAAATCGGGAGAGGATATATCAGAAAAAGGTTGGTATGTCAGTAATGAGTTGGCAGAAAGCTTTCTGGCACATCAAAAATCAAAGTTTATGAAAATAGGTATTTGTTTTCTACTGGCGTGTGTGTCTAGTGTGTTTTCTTATATGAATATGTATAACAACGTTGGTGATGTGATTAGTACGTTTATCATAATAGTTGCTATTATTTTGATAATCAGTATGGTTATATCAGACAATCCATATAAAAAGATTTGGACAGAACCATTGGTTTTTGATGCCGAAGTGTTGAAACGATTAAGAGTGACATTTGCGGAAAATAAGAAAAAGTATAAGATAATGATATTAGGGGGCGCATTTGTATTTTTAATAGGATTTCTGTTTTTACCAGATTTCTATTGGACTGTTCCAGAAGATTTGCAGTATATATGGTATGCGTTAGGAGATGCAGTACAGGGAATAGGTGGATGCTTTGCAATTTATACATGGGGGATATGGCGAGCATATAGGCTATTAACAATGAATGAAGAGTATTGGAGGAGGAAGAAGAAAAAATGATAAAAAGGA
This sequence comes from Roseburia hominis A2-183, assembly GCF_000225345.1. NCBI lineage: Bacteria > Bacillati > Bacillota > Clostridia > Lachnospirales > Lachnospiraceae > Roseburia > Roseburia hominis. Next base: position 3,028,031 of record NC_015977.1, on the reverse strand, counting down.
CATATTTATTAACAATATTATTAATAGTTTGTCTGTTGACAGGTTGTGGGAACAAAACAGAAAAGATGTGCCGTATCGAAATACGAAATGAGAATAACACAGATGTTATAACATTAGAACAACAGTCTCAAGCTGATGTAGATGATTTTTTTGATGAGGATGAATGGACCGAATGCGAGAACTTTGATGAAAAACTGGCTTCTGAATATGTAATAGAGCTGTATCAAGAAAAGACACATACTAGAGTGCAACCTGATAAAGAAAATGCTTATGAGAAAATCATGGAATATACCACATATAAGGATTCAGATATTGTTAAGGTAGTTATTAGCAAAGATGCCATAAAAAGTGGTGGTGTGTCAGAAGAAGATTTAACCTTTTACTATAAAGGTTCAGAGCATTTTTTTTCGGCACTCAATAATGTTTTGAAGTGATTTCTGAACTTAAAATTGGATGAACCAATGGGAATGGAAGCCTATTTTGTTATAAGGGGGTGAGTATATGGGAAAATGATGATACTGACATTTGAAGATAGTGAGGAGGAAATTCTAAATCATATAATATCCTGTGTCAGTGCGGGATCAAGAGCATATCAAGTAGTTGAAAATGAAAAAAAGAATTTGAGTTTTAATGGATTAGAAATAGATGATATAAATCGTTCGGTAAGAAAACAGAAACAGGAAATAGATTTGACATTTACAGAGTTTGAAATCCTCTATCTGTTAGCCAACAATCCAGGCAGAGTGTTCAGCAAGGAGCAGATTTATGATATTGTCTGGAAGGAATCTTATTCCGGCGATTATAACATTGTCATGAGCCATATACGCAACATACGGGAAAAGATAGAGGATAATCCCAGCAAGCCTGTTTATGTACAGACAGTCTGGGGTGTTGGCTATCGGTTCAATCAGAAAATGTTATAAAATATAGCCACATTGATTTCAACATAAATCATGTGGCTATTTTCGTGAAAAATGTTTTTAGAGTAATAAAAGAGATGACAAAAAATAGGCAAAATGTATAGAAAAAGAGAGGGTAGTGTGTTATAGTAAATATACTGGGTGGACTTTATGTATAACATATTCGAAGGTGGTTTATACAATGGCAGGTATATCAAAAGTACTGGAAACAGAATTGAACGGTTTGAAGGTTAATCTTTTTGAATTTGATATTGAAAATGAAGAAAGCTTCAATGAGATAAAAGCATATTTAGTTAATAAAGTAAAAATATCTAAAGTACATAATATAGAAGAATATGATTTGACGTATTATGGAACAAAAAATTTGAATCCAGATTTTGTGGCCAGATTTAATGAGCAGGTTGCAAAAATCAATATTCCTAAAAAAACGAAAATACCACAATTTGATGTTCGCAGAGAACGCGTAACAGAATGGATGGCACAGTATTTGCTAGAACAAGAATATGGTTGTAAGTTTTATGATGAAGCTGATAAAAGAGTAAATTTGAAAACCGTTGAAATTGATAAACATACTGACGGGATAGATGTACCTGGTATTTGGATGGATAATGATAGAATTCGATTTGTTGTATGTGAGGTCAAGGCATCTGAAACAAATCAAATACCATGTGATTCTGTGCAATCTTTACGACAGGATATTCAGAAAGCTATTGATGATGTAGACAATCGAGTTTCTCACGAAATTTTGGAATATATGCATGGTATAAGAAATGTTAAAATGCAGGATGATATATTAGAAAAAATAGTAGACTTTTTAGCGAATTTAATTGCTGGAGAAAAGGAAGACTTAGCAGATAATATAATGTTTTTCCCATTTTTGCTTAGAAATAACGAGAAAATTGTTCCGGAGATGAACATAGACGATTATAAAAATTTTTCTTTACAGGGAGTTAAAAGAGAAAATGTCGAGAATATAATCTTATCATTTAGAAAGAAATTTTCTGAATTTAGTAATGAAGTCTATGAAGAGGCAATAGGTGAATAGCAATGGAATATATTAAGAGCATAATTAATTCAATAGAGAAAGTATTTGATGTAAGCGAAGAAAATATTTCTTCGCTTACTGTTATGCTCGCAGATATTGAAACTAGTCATTTATATAATAAGTTTTCTGCAAAAGAACAAAGTAAGAAATATTTGAATAGTGATTTACTTTCTAAGGCGAATTTGCTGAATGCATTATTGGAAATTGTTTTAGAAAATCCAAATATGGATTTAATTGAGAGCGACAAACGAAAAGAGTTACTTGTAGGTTTATGTGGAACAGTAGCATCCCTGTATGAGCAAGTTTTAGATCAGATTAATGATAATGAGTGTTGGGAAAATATGTCGTACTTGGTTATGTATAGTATGTTATCTTATATGGCAGATAGACAGACAATGTCTGATTTGGCTATTAAGGAATATAATGTTAAATTTACCAAAATGATGAGTTTATACAATGAATTTCCAACGATGCAGAAATTAGAATATGATACATATTATCTAATTGTATTGTTGATGAGTAATATTAAAAATTATGATGGATTGACACAGTTAAATTCCTATATTAAAAGAGCAAATGATAATTTGAATGAGGCTCAAAGGGAGGAACTTTCAAAAGCTGAGTTAGATATACCGGTTGGTCTAAAGATTGCTTCTTATGGAAATATTATTTATTTGACGATGGTTTTAAAAGAATATCTTTTTAGCGGTGAGATTGATAGTTCGGAAAATCAAGATATATATAGTGTTATCGATATGTATTCATATAATGCATTTCATTTGCTGGATAATGAAAGCATTGACTTGAAACTTATTGGGCATTTGTTGCGATATGCATATGAAAGAGTAGCGGAAAATTCAATATGGAACATTGCAGAAAAGTCACCATTAATAAGAAAGTTCATCGAAGAAAACCTTTCCAATGGTAATAGATACATATATTCTTTATTGCCATCTCAGAGAGAGGTTATTTCGGATGTGTTAACGCCTAAAAAGAGTATTGTTGTTGGAATGCCGACTAGTGCAGGAAAGTCGTTGCTGGCAGAGATGCAGATATTATTTAGTATTCATAACTATAAAACAGCCGATTTTAATCCTACAGTTTGTTATATTGTTCCAACTAATGCACTTATTGATCAAGTTAAAATTGATTTGCAAAGTGATTTTAAGGAATTTAATTTTAATATAGAAACAGCATTACCATATTATGATGTTGATGAGATAGAAAATGAAATTTTGACGCGGGAGCATATTGATATATTAATTAGTACACCCGAAAAATTAGAGGCACTTGTAAGACAAAACCATCCGGCAATACAAAACACTCGTTTAGTTATTATGGATGAAGCGCACAATTTAGGAGACAAATCACGGGGTTCTAAATTTGAACTGGTCTTATCATCTATAAAGCAAAATATGAAAGAGGCAAATTTTCTTTTATTAAGCCCCTTTATTAGTAATGCTCAGGAAATTAGCGAGTGGTTAGCCGACTCACCAAGAAATGCAGATACTATTTCCATAGAGTGGGCACCAACCAAACAATATATTGGTTGTAATTTACTTGATAGTAAGAAAACAAAATCTGTTCTGCAATTTTACAAATCACCAAGAAACCAATTGGGGACAGAAAATGTTGAAATTTCCTTGAACTTGAACCCGCAGGATGTGAAAGAAGAGCTTAGATTAGATAGTATTGATAATACGGTTCGACTTTGTGTGGTTCTGAATGATTTTATTGAACAGGAAGGGAATATTTTAGTTTTGTGTGGTGGCAGAGGTACCACTTTGAAATTGGCATCTTATACGAAAATGTATTTTGAAGAAAAAGGTATGCTGCCTGATATGAGCTGTGACGAAGAAATTCAACGTGCAATAGAGATTGTAAAGTTAGAAAATGGAGAAAATGATCCTTTAATCGAATGTTTGAAATTTGGTATTTGTTATCATAATTCTGGCTTATCAAGTCTGGTCAAGGAAACTATCGAGGAATTAGTCCGAAACAATAAGATAAAACTTATATTTGCAACAACAACATTGGCGCAAGGAATGAATTTCCCGATTAATACGGTTATTTTTGATACAGTTAAATTGCGTAATAAAGGTGATTTATCAAACGCTGAGTTTTGGAATATAGCAGGGCGTGCTGGTAGAGCATACAAGGATAAAGAGGGATATATTATTCTCTCCTATTCTAATTCCCAGAAAGAAACCAAGTCAACAGTGAAAAGATATATTGAATCAGATTTAAAAGAAGTAATATCTTCACTGAATGCTTATTTTACGGGAAATAGTACTATAAGTATTGACTACAATGTGTTAAAAGAACCAAATAATGCACCAATATTAAATCTGTTGCAATATATAAATCATATATTGAACATTAGCTATGATTATGATATTAGTCCAAAAGATATTGCTAAAATTAGGGGAATATTAACAGATTCTTATTTGTATCATAGTTTGAGTAAACAGGAAGGTTTTATTAATGCACAAAGAAAATTAAATACTTTTGTAACACAATATATTCGACATGTTAACGAAAATAAAAAGGAGGATATGGCGAAGGCTGATGAATTAGGTATTAGTGATATAAGTTATACAAAGGTTAAATCTATAATAGGTGCATTTATCCATGGACTGAAAGAAAACGGAGATCATGAGTATAAGGCTTCAGAAATTATTCTTCGAACTAAGAATATTGAGCGTTTGACAGAGATTATTAATATTATTGCAAAAATTCCTGAAATAAAAATTGATATGTTAGGGCAAGGGAAGCTGGATCCAGAAAATATAGCTAAGTTACTTATGGGCTGGGTAAATGGCGATAAGGTAAGAGATATTGCGAAAGAAATTAAAAGACCAGGGCAAAGCGATGAAGATGCAATTTCTTTATGCAATCGTTATCTTAATAGCCAGATGAAGTCTTATATGCCATGGGGAATAAATATATATCAGGCCGTGAGCTTTGATTTGCAGACAGAAAATGCACAAATGTTACCTTCTTATATTTATTATGGGGTATCAAGCAAGGAAGCGGTAATTGTATCGAAGTTGGGCGTGCCAAGATTTGCTGTTGATAATGTTTTAAATATTTTAAAAACAGAATATTCCAGTGTGGATATAAGTGTAGCTAATTATAAAGAAGTAAAAGCGGTTATAGAGAAAATTTCTTCACAACAATTAAAAATTGAAAATGTAAGTGGCGAAATTATAAAAAATATTATTAAAAATCGGATGAAATAGTGTGATATGTAAAAACTTTGAGATAAGGAGAAAAAAATGGCTAAAGTTATAACATTTATAAATATGAAAGGTGGGGTTGGTAAAACAACGCTTGCAGTAAATGTTGCATATACATTATCAAAAATTGAGGGTAGGAAAGTATTACTTATCGATATGGATCCACAGATGAATGCAACTCAGTACACATTAAAAGAAGAACAAATGCAAGAAATTTTGGAAGATAGAAATAAATCAGTTTATGGCTGCCTGTCTCCAGATTATCAAGCAAATTCAGTATTGGAAGGCTATACAAAACTTAGTGAAGAAAAATGGATATTTCATGTAGATGGTTTTGATATTATTCCATCAAGTTTGGATATTATGACATTGAATTTATCGGCAAGGCCGCATAAATTGGATCAGTATATTAAAGGTGAATTGGGAGAAAAATATGATGTAGTAATTATTGATTGTCCGCCAACTATATCGGAATATACCAAGGTGGCGCTGCTTGCATCTGATATGTATTTGGTTCCTATGAAGGCAGATCCATTGTCAGTGTTTGGTCTTCCTATGTTAGAGAATTATGTGAAAGAAACTATTGAAAAGGATTTTCAACATCAAATAGAATTTGTCGGAATAGTATTAAATATGGTTATTCCAGAGAGATTGTTATACAAGAAAAATAAGCCGATAATTCAAAGAAGATGGAAAAATAAGTTGTTTCAAAATGAATTAAAGCAATGCGAAGAAATTGTGAAAGGGCTTGATCCTGAATTGTCTAATGAAAAATATATATTGGATATGAGAGATCCTATAATTGTTGATCAAATAAAAAATATAACAAAGCAACTAATTCAGAGAGGAAGGTTGTAATTATGAAAAAAGAAACCAAGGATGCGTTATATTCATTGTTGGATTTGATGGATATGTTAGGAAGCATTGATTTTATTAAAGTAGATATAGATAGAGCTAATCGCATTAGAAAAGAGGTTTTGGATGTTATTGGTGATAAAAAGGAAGTAACAATTCTTGATAGTAGTACAGACGAGCTGTTAGGTGTTTTGCCGGTTATTTTATTAGATAGTAAAAAATTCCCGTCTACAAAAGAAATTTTGAAGTTTGCCGAAAAGTGTTTGAATATAAAAATTAAGAATTATTGGCAAAAACGTTCTAGGGCAGAAGTGGTAGGGATAATTATTAACGAGGTTTATGAGCAGAGCCCAGAACAATTTAATAATTTTTTAAAGGCATGGAATGAGTTTAGCAATGAGACGAATCATCAAAATATGAATGCGAAACAGAATGTAGAAAATATAGGTTTTATGGATGCGTGGTTTCAGTTCTTTGATAGTTATAAAGGTGTTGAATGATGGAAACATATGGTTATGAGTTAGAAGAAGAATTTAATGCTGTAGCTCATTTTATTAACCAAAAATATGGGATTAATATAAAAACAAAAGAACAGTCAGTAGATTTTACAAAAGCTTCATTAACATTTATGTTGTCGGTAAAGATATGGAAGAATCATTTGTCTCCGTATTTTGAGGTGACCCCCAAAACGGAAATGTATTTTCAAGAGATATTATCTAATGCTATTCATATAATATTACTAGGAAATATTGACATGAAAATTCCAACATTGATTATGTTAAGAAGAACACAAGAATTGATATTAACATATATTTATTATAGTGAACATCCAGTAGAATTATATAAAAAAGAAATGGATGATAATTCAAGAACAATAGGGGGATTCAATGATTTAAAAGAGTATGTTAAGAACTATCCATTCTCAATGAAATACAATCTTGAAGACAAGAAACTTCAAGAGCTGATGTCAATGGTAATTGGAAATTGGACAACGCAGTATAGGGAATTGTCTAATTATGTTCATGGAACTAATAGTAATTTTTTCCAAAAGACACAGTATGTTGATGAATTTAAGTTTGTGAAAAAAGATATAAATTTTTTGACTAAACAGGTCAGTATGTTATCTAGCACGGTAAATGTTTTGTTAATAATTTTTTATTTTAAAGAATATGTATACTTTGACGAACATACAGAAAAGTCATTAATCCGAAATGCAATATCAAACGAACTGGAATATAAACGAAAAATAGTAGAAATTTTAAAAGAAATATAAAATGAGTATTCCGTTCAAAATGAGCACTACTCATACGGAATACTCAAAAACAAGAAAACAGTATAGGTACTAAAGAATTTCTAATTAAAAGTATATTTTGAGAGAATGAAAGATAGATGATAAAGAATTCGATACTAAAGTATAGTTAATTCTGTGTTCTTCGATAATTGTTTTAATAATTCATGTCCTTTCCCAAATAGGTGTTAATCGAAATTCTCCGACAATCACTCTATACACGTGATATACAAACGACCTCAAAACCCCGGTAAATCTGCGGACACCTCAGAAGCTGCTATGCTCGCTCAGGGTGTTTGCTAATCGAGAATTTCTAAGATAATATAAGATATGGTTAAGTCCTGTAAACAAATCAAATCTTCGATTTGACTGGTGTTTATGGGACTTTTCTTTATGCATATATAAGACATGTGAATGGTGAGAATATTGATAAATGGAAGGGATGTTATTAAAAAAATTTGAAGCTGTAGAATTTTACGTTGAATTTTACAGCTTAATTTCGTATAATATATGTAAATAAAGAAAAGATATCCAGGAAAGGAAGTTGATTTTATGCCGAATATATTACCTGTATCAGACTTAAGAAATTATAATGAAGTGTTGAAAAATTGCCAGGTTGGAGAGCCAGTGTTCCTGACAAAAAATGGCAGAGGCAAGTTTGTAATTATGGATATTGAGGACTATGAGCGTGAGAAGGCAGAGAAAAAGCTGTTGATGAAGCTACAGGAAGCAGAAGAAGCAGTTAAGGATGAAAGCGCCTGGATGAGTTTGGATGAACTGAAGAAATCTGTCGGGGTATAGCCTATGATGAAATTACGGATTAATTCTATTGTGGCAGAGGACTTGAAGAAAATGAAAGAGTATATTGCGGAAGACAATGAAGAAATGGCAGTAAAGACCATTCAGGAGATATATGCTCGAATTGAGAATATACAGCAACTTCCGTATATGGGATCGGAGCTTGCTAAAAGGGTCAGCTTCCGGACGGATTATAAATATGTGATTTGTGGGAATTATGTTGTGCTGTATAAGATTGGAAAAGAGTATGTGGAGATTTACCGGGTGGTGAATCGGCATCAGGACATTACGAAGATATTTTAAATTAAACGGAAGAAAATGATGGAATAACAAGTAAAAATAAAAATAAAAATAAAAATGCCTACCTTCGTACCTGACTGGTGGAAGGTAGGCATTTAATTACCATAGTAATTATGCGTAATATACAAAACGCTATGAAAGCTTTATTTTTAGGTGGTTCTTCTATCCTTACACCATCTCTTTTTCCCCGATCTTATTTACGATCGTCCTAAAAATCCGGAACATGAAGAGGATCGTCATGATAATGGAGATCAGCTCTGCGATCGGGAACGCCCACCAGATCAGGTTGACATTGCCGAACTGCGCCAGAAAGTAAGCAACCGGCAGCAGTGCAACCAGCTGTCTTGCGATCGAGACAAACATACTGTAGACTGCTTTGCCGAGCGCCTGGAAAATGCTGCTGCAGGAGATGCCGAATCCTGCAAGGATAAAGCTTAAGCTGATAATCCGGAGCGCCGGGACGCCGAGAGAAAGCATGGTGTCGGAAGCGCTGAACATTTTAAGCAGCTGCGTTGGGAAGAGCTGGAAGATCAGAAGTCCGACCGCCATGATGCAGACGGCATAGGTGACCGTGTGGCGTAAGGTCTTGACCACGCGCTCGCGGCTGCCGGCGCCGTAGTTGTATGCCATGACCGGGATGACACCGTTGTTCAGACCAAACGCAGGCATAAACACGAAGCTCTGTAATTTAAAGTAAACGCCGAACACTGCCGTTGCCGTGGAGGAGAAACTGATCAGAATACGGTTCATACCGTAATTCATGACCGAACCGATCGCCTGCATGACAATGGAAGGCACGCCGATGGCATAGATCTGACCGATGATGGTGCCGTCCGGGCGAAAGCCTTTTAAACTCAGCTGAATCTCCTTATTTCTGGTCTGGTTGATGACGACAGCGAGAACCGCAGCAATCATCTGACCGATGACGGTGGCGGCTGCAGCACCGGTGATGCCCATTTTCGGAAAACCAAACAGACCAAAGATCAGGATCGGATCTAAGATGATGTTGATGACCGCTCCAGTGGTCTGGGTAATCATGGTGTAGACGGTTTTTCCGGTTGCCTGCAGCATACGCTCGAACATCAGCTGGGTAAAGCAGCCAAAGGACAGGCAGCAGCATACAGTAAGATACTGCTTTCCGTAGAGAACAATTTCTTCAATATCCGTCTGGCTGCGGAAAAAAGGTTCCGCGAAAAACAGACCGATGATAAGGAACAGCAGATAGCTGAGCAATACCAGAAAAACAGCGTTTTCCGCAATCTTGTTGACTTTGTCGAAATCCCTCTCTCCGAGTGAGCGGGCGAGGAGCGCATTGACGCCGACCGCAGTACCTACACCTACGGCAATCATCAGATTCTGGATCGGGAAAGCCATAGATACGGCAGTGAGTGCGTTTTCACTGATCTGAGCCACGAAAATACTGTCCACGATGTTATAGAGAGCCTGTACCAGCATGGAGATCATGATTGGCAGAGACATGGATATGATCAATTTATCGATAGGCATTGTGCCCATTTTATTTTCCTGCATGGGAAACCTCCTTTGTTGAATGGTATAACGTTAAAACGACCTTTCTATACTACCATTTTGCGGTAGCGATTACAAGGCATGGTGCAAGGATTGGGGAATCTTTTGTGAAACGGTGGCACTGTGCCGCAATTTTTGGTAAAATAGATGAGAAAAAAAGAACAACAGGAGATTATACAGATCATGAATATATTATTTTTTCTGACCCCGAAGGAAGATGTGGCGCATGTAGATGAGGACGATACCATGCGTCAGGTTCTGGAGAAGATGGAGCATCACGGCTATACGGCAATCCCGCTGCTTAGCCGCGAGGGAAAATATATCGGAACGATCACGGAGGGTGATTTGCTCTGGTTTTTAAAGGACCGCAATTTTCCGGATTTGAAGTTGCTTGAGGATATGCCGATCACCTCCATCCAGCGCCGCAGGGACAATGAGGCAGTCAAGATTGACGAGTCGATGGAAGACCTCTTCGGCAAGGTGATGAACCAGAACTTCGTTCCCGTCGTGGACGACAAGCGTGTGTTTATCGGTATTGTGACGAGAAAAGATATTCTGGCATACCTTGGGAAGAAGGCCGCCGCGCAGGAGAATGGCGTGCGGGGCATGGATCAGGCATAGTGATGGTAAGCCATACGGGTTATGTGACAGCGCTTTCTGTCAGAATTATCAGCAAATAAGTGAGACAGAACAAAAGAATTTCTTAAATTTGTTATTTTTTTCACAAAACAGAATGGTAATCCGCTATAATATGAAGGAGAGACAAGGCATAACATTTATACAAAAGAAAGGGGAATTTACAAATGAATTCAATTTTATCAGCGACAGTATTGATTCCACTGATTGTGATCGTGCTGCTCATCGTACTGCTGTGCGTCGGATACGTGAAAGCACCACCGGATATGGCGTACATTATTTCCGGTGTCAAGAAGAAGTCCAAGGTGGTCATCGGAAAAGCGAGCATCCGCATTCCGTTTTTTGAGCGTCTGGATAAGCTGAACCTGCGGCTGATTCCGATCGACGTCAAGACGAGCAATGCCGTGCCGACAGCGGATTACATCAATATCAATGTCGATGCGACCGTCAACATCAAGATCAGCAACGATCCGGAGAAGCTGCGGCTTGCGGCAGAGAACTTCTTAAATAAAAACACCGAGTATATTGCCGGGGTGGCAAGAGAGGTTCTCGAGGGTAATGTGCGTGAGATCGTCGGTAAGATGAAGCTCGAGGAGATGGTATCCGACCGCCAGAAGTTTGCCAACCTGGTCAAGGAAAATGCGGAGCCGGATCTTGCGGCGATGGGACTCGACATCATCAGCTTTAATGTCCAGAATTTCGTGGACGGCAATGAGGTCATTGAAAATCTGGGTATTGACAACATTGTAAAGATCAAGAAGAGTGCGGCGATTGCCCGTGCCGAGAGTGAGAGAGACATCAAGGTTGCACAGGCAGCGGCAGACAAAGAGTCCAATGATGCAGCGGTTGCGGCGCAGACGGAGATCGCGAAGAAGCAGAATGAGCTTGCCATCAAGAAGTCCGAACTTCAGATGGAGGCGGACACGAAGAAGGCTATGGCCGATGCGGCTTACGAGATCCAGAAAGAGGAGCAGCGTAAGACGATCGAGGTGACAACCGCCAACGCGGATATTGCAAAGCAGGAGCGTGAGATTGAGCTGAAGCAGAAAGAGGTTGCAGTCAAGGAGCAGTCTCTGGAGGCGGAGATCAAGAAACAGGCGGAAGCGGATAAGTATGCGGCGCAGCAGCGCGCGGAAGCAGAACTTTACCAGCGTCAGAAGGACGCGGAGGCGAGACAGTTCGAGGCACAGCGCGAGGCGGAGGCGAGAAAAGCGCAGGCAGAGGCAGAGCGTTACGCCAAGGAACAGGAGGCTGCCGGTATCCGTGCGGTCGGTGAGGCAGAGGCATCTGCGATCCAGGCCAAAGGTATTGCAGAGGCGGAAGCGATGGAGAAGAAAGCGGAGGCGTACGCAAAGTACAATAAAGCGGCAGTGGCAGAGATGATGATCAAGGTACTTCCGGACATTGCAGCCAAAGTGGCAGAGCCGCTCGGCCAGATCGACAAGATCACGATTATCGGCGGCGGAGAAGGTGGAAACGGTGTGGATCAGGTTGCCGGCAATGTGCCGGTTGTCATGGCAAAAGTATTTGAGAGCATGAAAGAGGCGACCGGTATTGATCTGGCAGACATCATCAACGCAGAGTCCTACGATGCACAGGTGAACCGCAACATCAATGTGTCGGGACTCGATTCCGTGAATCTTGTGGTAAAAGATGAAAAGAAAGGCGCAGAACAGCCGGATGCGCAGGACGGGGCAACGACAGAGTGATGACGGTGGAAGTTGGCGTCAACCGCAGAGCGGGAACGGGGCAGTCTGTTACGGCGGCAGTTTTTATCGTGATAGCGGCGGGATCGATAGCGGTGATCCCGCTGCTTGCCGCAAACCTTGACCGTAGAGCACTCGGGCTTGCGGCGTGTGTTCTCACATTAGTTTTCTGGGTCGGGTTTATCGGGGCAATCTGCTGCGTGGGGGAGATTGTAAATACGCCGACCAGGGCGTTCCTTCTCACCAGTGACTGGCAGTTGTATTATGTTCATTTTGCAGCCCGCGACTACGGACCCGCACCGGTGACAAAAGCCGGGGAGATCGTACATAATTACAAGGTGCTCTCCGAGGAGAAAAAAGGACGGAAATGGCGCCGGGAGTATCTGGGCAGCGAGGAGTTCCGCAGCATGGCGCAGCAGTACCTCGAGGGAGTGCGGACGGATACGATGGGGTGCGTGATCGAGCATCTTCAGACGCCCTCTATCCGTTCCGAAGGCATCGACGGAAGTGTGCTGCGCTACTGGGATGACACCCGGAAAAAGTGGGCAACGATCCGGCTTTTAAGAACAAATACCGGATATGAGAAAATCTGCCGTACGGTAAAGCTCCGCCAGGAGCTCGGACGCTAAGAACATCTATAAAAACGGGACTGCCGCATAAAGCGGACAGTCCCGTTTGACGTGATAAGTAATATAAGGAGGAAGATCATCCTATCGATTTCAGATGGAAATGTAGATGGAACATTCGTTGAAAAAAATGCGCGCATTTCTTCCTGCCGGATTTTTGCATCGAATTCCGTGTCTCTTCCACGTTTTGACAATCCACGGAATGTGTCCGACAAACCGCAGACAATGAGCGGATTCCCTAGTGTCCCTAGCGGCACTGCTTCACAGACAATATAAAACCGCGCGAACCGAACTCGCCGTCATCTGCTATTGAAGTTAAGGCAGATGACGGCTCAAACAGCGGCTTCGCGCGGTTATGTTTTATTCAGCAGTGCCACAAGGGACACACGAGAATCCTAAAATTGTCTGCGGGTTGCGGACACGCCCGTGGAGTGTTCAAAACTTGGAAAAACACGGATCATCGGAGATGCAAAAACCGGCTGGTTAGAAATGCCACATTTTTGATCCGAATTTCCAGATGCATTCCATCTGAAATCGAAGGACATGGTCATTCTTCATACTACTTACCACATCAAACAGGACTGGCTGTTTGATGCGACAGTCCCGTTTTGTATGGAAGAGAAAAGATTACTGTGTATTTTTCTGCAGTTCATTGGCATTTTCCTGAAGCTGCTGCATGATCAGGGCAATGTCGTCCACGCTTTGCAGATTGGTGCGGCAGCCGGCAAGGGTCGCACCAGCGCTTGCGGTAACTTCCTGTGTCAGGGCGGATACATTTTCGATGCTCTGGATAATCTGGCTGTTGGAATCAGATACCGCATCCACACCCTGCTTTAACTCGGACATGCCGGAGGTAATGCTTGCGGTATTTTTCTCAATGAGATCAAAATATCCGGCAGCAGAAGTAATGTATTCACTCTGGTGCCTGTTGCTGTCGAACAGTTCAGTGACGGAGTCGGTAACGGAGGAAATGGACTGCGAGATGTGCTCAATCAACTGATTGATATCTCCCGTAGCACCATTGGTCTGACCGGCAAGGCTGGAAATCTCCTCGGCGACAACGGCAAAACCGCGTCCGGCTTCACCGGCGCGTGCTGCCTCAATGCTGGCATTGAGCGCTAAAAGGCTTGTCTGGGAAGCAACACTGCTGATTAAGGCAACGATGCTCTGCATTTTGTCAGCATATTCCTTCAGCTCTTCCATAGAATCCGCGACGCGTGTACTGGAAGCCTCTGAGACCTGTACCTGCTGCACAAGATTCTTCATAACATCTTTGCTTGCCGTCAGATTGGCAGAGGTCTCTGCGGTGGAGGAGAGAAGTTCGGCAGTGACGGATGATACGTTCTGTACCTGCTGGTCAATGTTTTCTGTCTGCTGTTGCTGCACCTGGATGGCAGCGGCGGTCTCGGAAGTGCCGCTGGTAAGATCCTCCATGGCGGTCTGCGTGCCGGCGATGGAATCTCGAAGCTGTGAGGTGCTGTGTGAAACCTGATCGATATTTCCTGCCATATCTCCGGCAACCTTTAAGGTCAGCTGCAGAAGATCATCGGACTGGCTGCGGTCAGAGTCAGCCTTTTTGATGTTGGCATCGTTGATCTGCGCAATCTTTGTGACAGACATCAATACAAAAATATAGGAAAGGATAATGCAGGCGATTATAATCTCGGCATTGGTAATCTGGGCAGCGGTGAAACCCTGTGTAACGGCACGAAAGACCAGAACAAGGATATTGATCACCAGTGCATAAGTACACAGCAGGGAAACGAGCTTTTTATCTGCATACACCAGAAGAATCAACAGCATTACGATTACATAGCAGAACGTCAGATCTGTTGATGAGATAAACATCACATAGGCATACAGAAGGGCAAAGCCGCCGCCGCAGAGATAGCGCACACTAGAGGTATCCTTCTGCTTTGTGTAGGCAAGAATGGATGTGACACAGGGCAGCAGACAGAGCAGAAGAAAAATCAGATACGACGGAAGACTGCGCACGCCTTTTAAGACTTCTGCGATGTAGGCCGCCGCAAGTACCGTATTCATTGTGCAGGTGCCGGCAATGGCTGTCTTATTGCGGCTTTGTGCTGCAACTGCCGGATGGGAAAGATCGGTCAAACGATTATCCATAGAAAGAATCCTCCTTTGTAAATACCGTATTACTCTAAATGTAAAAAAGGCACCGGTGCATCTTGTGCACCGATGCCTTTTTCCTGTTATTATTGTAACAGTTTGGCGGATGTTCATAAAGTAGATGTAAGAGGAACAGGACTATTTTACCAGATTTTCTGCATAATCCAGAGCTTCTACGATATTTGCATGGAAATTTTGGGCTCCGACGTACTCGGTAAAGCCATCTTTGACCATTACGGACATCGGCTGTTCGTTGACGTGGGAGAAAACCAGTGTAATCTTTTTCTTTTTTGCACGGTCGGCCAGTTCGCGCAGTGATTTCATGGCACTGGCGTCGATGGCAGGGACGCTGCGCATGCGGATGACAATCACGCGGGTAGCCTTGTCACTGTTGATCTGTAAGATCTGGTCTGCGGCGGCGAAAAACAGCGGACCACTGATCTCGAAGACACGGATGGTGTGAGGAATATCGCGCAGTTTTTCCGCTTCGCCCGGGGTAACGTCCGGCTCATCCAGATATTTCCATGCGGTCACATCGGCGGTTTCTGCCATACGCTTCATGAAAAGCATGGCGGCGAGCACAACGCCGACTTCAATCGCGATCACAAGATCGAAAAATACGGTGAGCAGGAAAGTTGCCACCAGCACAATGACATCGCTTTTTGGCGCTGTTTTGCAGAGACGGAAAAAGGAAGTCCAGTCTGCCATGTTGGCAGCCACAATCAGAAGAACAGCGGCAAGCGTTGTCATCGGGATCAAAGCGGCAAGCGGCATGAGCACCAGAAGGATAATGGTTAAGGTAATACAGTGCACGATGCCGGCGACCGGGGTGCGGCCGCCGTTGCGGACGTTGGCTGCGGTACGGGCGATCGCACCGGTTGCCGGGATACCGCCGAAAATACCGGAAAAAATATTTCCGAGTCCCTGACCGACCAGCTCGGCGTTGGATTTGTGGGTATCACCGATCATTCCGTCCGAGACGACAGCGGACAGCAGGGATTCGATGCCTGCCAGCAGCGCGATGGTAAATGCCGGTGAGAGCATTTCCTGCACCAGTTTCATGGACAGTGCCGGAACATGCGGTGTCGGGAAGGAGGAAGAAAGCTCTCCGTAGACACTGCCGATGGTGTTGACCGGGAGATCCGCGAAGTAGACAACGGCGGTCGTGACAATAATCGCAATCAGAGATCCCGGAATCTTGTCGGTGACTTTCGGCCAGAGCAGCATGATGACAATAGCTGCGGCGCCCACAGCGGTGGCAGTCCAGTTGATGGTGGAAATATTTGTGGCGTAGGCAATGACCTTATCCACGAACCCGGACGGCACGGATGCGATGGAGAGTCCGAAGAAATCCTTGAGCTGGCCGACAAACAGGGTCACAGCGATACCGCAGGTAAAACCGGTTGTGATGGTATAAGGAATATATTTAATGAGAGAACCAAAGTGGCAGATTCCCATTACGATCAGAAAAATGCCGGCAAGAATGGTTGCGACAGTAAGGCCTGCCGTGCCATAATCCGTGACAATGCCATAGATGATGACTACAAAGGCTGCCGTAGGACCACCGATCTGCACACGGCTGCCGCCGAAAAACGAGATAAAAAATCCAGCGATGATGGCAGTATAGAGCCCCTGCTCCGGCCCGACGCCGGATGCGATGGCAAGCGCGATCGACAGTGGCAGGGCAATGATGGCAACGATGATACCGGAGATCACGTCGCGCATGGCCTGTTCTTTGCTGTAGTCCTTTAAGACGTCAAATAGTTTTGGTTTCAATTCATTCATTTTCATTTCCTCAGTCTGTAATTATTAAATTTTTATAAACACAAGTCAGAATTTTAGCACTTTACAAACGCGAACGCAAGAACGCATGGGAAAAAATACAAGCACATGGAAAGGTGAGCAAAACTGGGAAAAATGGAAGACATTTTACAGGAAAAAGAAGATGTGAAAAGCCGGATTGTATGCTAAGATAGATGATAATAAATGATATAGGAAGAAAGGCGGCAATCATGGCGGAGTCGGGCAATTCTTATCAGAAGATCTATGAAATCGTAAAGCAGATTCCAAAGGGATGTGTGGCATCTTACGGACAGGTGGCGGCGCTTGCAGGGAATCCCAGATGGGCAAGAGTGGTTGGCTACGCGCTTCACGTGAACCCGGATCCCGCGCATATTCCCTGTTACCGTGTGGTGAACCGGGAAGGCAGACTTTCGGATGCCTTTGCATTCGGCGGTGTGAATGAGCAGAAGCTGCTGCTGGAGGCAGAGGGCGTCGAAGTAACTGACGGCTATGTGGATATGGAACTGTATCAGTGGAAGAAGTTCCGGATTTAAGAGAGACGGAGGAGAAATATGCAAAAAAAGGAACTGGCACTTCAGGTGATAGAGCGCTTGAAAAAGGAGTATCCGGACACGGGATGCTCGCTGGATTATGACGATGCATGGAAGCTTCTGGTCAGTGTGAGACTGGCGGCACAGTGTACCGATGCGAGAGTCAATGTGGTCGTGCAGGATCTGTACCGGGAATTCCCGGATGTGGATGCACTTGCGGATGCAGATGTGGAGGAGATTGAGCGCATTGTAAAACCGTGCGGGCTGGGACATAGCAAGGCGCGCGACATCTCCGCCTGCATGAAGATGTTGAAGGAAAAGTACCAGGGAAAGGTACCGGAAGATTTTGATGCACTGTTAGAACTTCCGGGAGTCGGCAGAAAAAGCGCCAATCTGGTGATGGGGGATGTCTTTGGACAGCCGGCAATCGTCACCGATACGCACTGTATCCGCCTGGTGAACCGCATCGGGCTTGTGGACGGGATCAGGGAACCAAAGAAAGTGGAGATGGCACTCTGGAAGCTGATTCCGCCGGAGGAGAGCAATGATTTCTGCCACAGGCTTGTGGATCACGGGCGTGCAGTCTGTACCGCGCGGACAGCACCGTACTGCGACCGCTGCTGTCTCAATGACATCTGCAAAAAGGCCGGAATTTAGAAAAAGATAAAATAAATCAATATATTTGATTAAAAACGCACCTTGCGGAAGCGTAAGGGGTATGATAGTATATACGAAATGAATAACAGAAATCAACTTTCTTGAATTATTTTGTATGGAGGAAAGATATGAATATTGCAGCAAAATACGGAAAATCATACTTTATGCCGCCGGAGGTGACATATGACTGGGTGAAGAAGGACAGCATTGAGAAGCCGCCCATCTGGTGCAGCGTGGATCTGCGGGATGGTAATCAGGCGCTGATTGAGCCGATGGGACTGGAGGAAAAGCTTGAATTTTTCCGGATGCTGGTCGACATCGGATTTAAGGAGATCGAGGTCGGTTTCCCGGCAGCTTCGGACACGGAATACAATTTCATGCGTGCGTTAATCGAGCGCGACATGATCCCGAAGGATGTGACGGTGCAGGTTTTAACCCAGGCAAGAGAACATATTATAAGGAAGACATTTGAGGCGGTCAAGGGAGCGCCTCACGCAGTCATTCATCTGTACAATTCCACTTCGGTGGCACAGCGGGAACAGGTGTTTAAGAAGAGCAAGGAAGAAGTCAAGAAGCTGGCAGTGGACGGGGCAGAATTGTTAAAGACACTCGCGGCGGAGACGGACGGCAATTTTACGTTTGAGTACAGTCCGGAAAGCTTCCCGGGCACAGAGGTGGACTATGCGGTGGAGGTCTGCAATGCAGTGCTCGATGTCTGGAAGCCGGATGCAGAGCACAAGGCGATCATCAACATTCCGACCACGGTACAGATTGCGATGCCGCATGTATTTGCCTGCCAGATCGAGTATATTCACAAGCATTTGAAATACAGGGATAATGTGGTGTTGAGCGTTCACCCGCACAATGACAGAGGATGCGGCATCAGCGATGCGGAGTTCGGTATTCTTGCCGGTGCGGATCGCGTGGAGGGCACTCTTTTCGGAAACGGAGAGCGCACCGGAAACGTTGATATTGTGACGCTGGCGATGAATATGGTGTGCCACGGTGTCGATCCGAAGCTTGATTTTTCCAATATCAGCGAGATCCGCGAGAAATACGAGCGCTTTACCGGTATGCGGGTTTACGAGCGTACACCGTATGCCGGAGATCTGGTATTTACCGCATTTTCCGGTTCCCATCAGGATGCCATCTCCAAGGGTATGGCGTGGAGAGAAGCGGGCAAGAGCGGCGACCGCTGGGATGTGCCGTACCTGCCGCTGGATCCGAAGGATGTCGGAAGGGAATACGAGTCGGATGTCATCCGCATCAACAGCCAGTCCGGCAAGGGCGGAGTCGCATTCGTATTAAAGCAGAACTTCGGTATGGATCTGCCGGATAAGATGAAGGAAGAAGTCGGTTATCTGGTCAAGGGTGTATCGGATCGCAGACATCAGGAACTCTCGCCGGAAGCAATTTACCGGATTTTTGAAGAACATTATGTCAACCTGTGCGATGCTTTTCAGATTTCAGAGTGTCATTTCGAGCAGAAGGACGGCATCACATCACGCCTGGTGATCGAGCACAACAAGGAGCGCCGCACGATTGAGACGACAGGAAACGGCCGCCTGGACGCCGTGAGCAACGCAATCAAGATGTATTTCGGCATCAGCTACGAGCTTGCCGTATACGAGGAGCACGCCATTTCAGAAGGATCCTCCTCCAAGGCTGCGGCGTATGTGGAGATTATCTGCAAGGGCAAGAATTACTGGGGCGTCGGAATTGACGAGGATATTATCACCAGCTCGATCGCGGCATTGGTATCCGCTGCCAACAAGATGTTAAAGAGTGAGAACATCGTGGAGGGACGCGAGGAGCGGATTGTTGACATCATGAATTACATACAGAATCACTATGCGGATGTGACGCTGGATGTGCTGGCAGATCAGTTTAATCTCTCCAAACCGTACCTTTCCAAATACATTAAGGAAAAGTCCGGGATGACCTTCCAGGATGCGGTGAAGAAGGCACGCATGAAAAAAGCACGCACCATGTTAAAGGAGACGAACCAGACCGTAGAGTCGATTGCCGCCTACGTGGGTTACGAGAATGTGGAGCATTTTAACCGGCTGTTCAAAAAAGCGTATGAGATGACGCCGGTGCAGTTTCGCAGAAAATATCAGTAATTCTCAAAGAATAGAATGACAACTGGGAACAGGGGAAAGGTATTGTGGTACTTTTTCCCTGTTTTTTACTGACAGACAGAAACAATAATGGTATAATAGGAGAATCTTAGGTAAGGAGGATGCATGATGGAAGAGTTTAAACAGCTTGAAATCTACCTGTTTCCTATAGTGATGCTCCTTGCCATCGGAATGAATAACTGGAAGCGGGAGGAACGGACGCAGGGAGACCGGATTTTCGGGTTTCTTCCGTTTCTGATTATCTGCATGATGGGCAGTGATGTGACGTATCATGCACTGCAGCTTTATGTACATCGGTTTACGGTGCTGTATGCCGGGTATCTGGTGTACTGCTTCTTCCTGACAGCAGTACCGTATGCCTGGCTTTTGTATGTGAACGGAAAGCTTTCTGTGCGGCATAACCGGCGGTGGACGGCTGCGGTATGCCATGTTATGACAGGAACCGCTATTGCTGTGGTGCTGCTTACGGTGATCATTCCCTGGAGACTGAGCACGGAAGGATGGGGCGTGCATGCGGTGTCCTACAGCTTAAATCACGGCAGTCTGCCGGCAAAGCTGGTAAGTATTGCGATGTATCTGATGGGACTTATTCTGACAGCGACGGCGTATCCGAAGGAGGTTACCAAGGAAGGGCAGAAAGAGACGCGCTATCTGCTTGAGGCAGGCGTGTTCAGCCTTGTGGGCGGAATGGTGCAGAGCTTTGCGGAGAGCTGGCGCACGGGAGGACCTTTTGTGGCACTGGCAGTACTGTTTATTTATCTGAATGCGCAGAACCGGCAGATCACGACAGACGGGTTGACCGGACTGAATAACCGCAGGGAGTTTGACGCACATCTGCAGCGGAAGATCGAATTGTGCCCGGAGCACGAGTGGGGACTTCTGATGATTGATGTGGATGATTTCAAGCGGATCAACGATGAACTGGGACATGCGGTGGGCGATGAGGCGCTCTGGCATACAGCGGATATTCTGCGGGGGGTGTTCGGCAAAGATCCGGTATTTCTCGCACGCTATGGAGGGGATGAGTTTGCGGTGCTCGGAGACTGGTTTGGGCAGGAACAGATTGAGGAAGCGATCGCGCGGATCCAGGAAGGTATCGACCGGTTTAACAAAGAGGGACAGCTTCCGCTGCAGCTGTCCATGAGTATCGGCTACGCGTTCTGGCATGAAGCCGGAAGGCGCGGGGAGAACCTGATACAGCAGGCGGATGAGCGGATGTATGAGGAGAAACAGAAAAAGAAACGTATGCGCGCATAGAGCGCGGTGCATGGGGAGGCGGACTGCGTGAGTACGGCAGCATTTTTACAGATCAATTTCATACCGGCGGTTGCGCTGCTTATGATGCGCCATAATACCAGGCGGACGCTGTCTTTTTCGTGGAGGACACGCGTGCTGCGCACGGAGATGCTGCTGTTTGTACTGCTTTTACTGTGCCGCACAGCGATTTTGTGCAATCTCGGAAAAGGCGGATTTGGTCCAAGGATTTTGTTAAAGGGGCTGGGGGTGTGGTATGCGTTCGGCCTTTTGGCATGCGCCTACCTGTGCTTTTTGTATGTGCTGGATGTGGCGCAGGACGGAAACGGACAGAGAGGGATAAAATGCTGGATTCTGGCGATACCGGCACTGATCGGCAGTGCTGTGCTGCTCTCAAACCCGTGGACGAAGGCGGTCTATTTTATCAATATGGTGAATTACTATAAAAAGGGACCTGCGGCATATCTGATACCTGCCGTGGGCATGTTATACCTTGTGGTGGCATTCCTTCTTGCTGCGTTTGGTGCGCGCCGTGCCGGAAGTGCGCAGCGCAGGGGAGAACTGGGGAAGCTTGCCGCCGCGTTTTTGTTCCCTGCTGCGGGCATTCTGGTAGAAAAAATATTTTCCATGGATGCCGCATGGGCGTTCACGGTTGCAGCATTGCTGTGGGTGTATCTTGGTATTCAGAAAGGTCAGGTAACGCAGGACGGACTGACCGGTCTTAACAACAGACGCAGACTGGATCAGTATATGTGGGAACTTGACGAGCGCAGCGGAGAGCGGGAGACCTGCTGCTATCTGCTGATGGATGTGAACAAGTTCAAGAAAGTAAACGATACCTACGGTCACGTGACCGGCGACGAGGTGCTCAGGCTGGTGGCGGAGCAGTTAAAGCGCACCTTTGGCAATATGCAGGCGTTTCTGGCACGCTACGGCGGGGATGAATTCGTTGTGATTGTAAAAGGTAAGACGCAGGACGAGATGGACGTGATTATTCATCAGACACAGGAGAATGTAAATGCAATTGCCTGGGGAGCGGATACCCCGTGGCAGCTGTCGATCAGTATCGGCTGCGCGATGCGGGGAGAGCAGGGAAAGCAAAAAAGCCATGAACTGCTGGCGCTTGCGGATGAGCGCATGTACCGCCAGAAAAAAGGTATACAGGACAGATAATCCGGGCATACTCTCTTCATACGTTCCGATGGGAGCAGAAGACGGAGGGTTAGTGCAATGAAGGATGGAGAAGTGAGAGACTTTGGCAGGCGGGATAAGATCGGCTACATGTTCGGTGACTTTGGCAACGATTTTACCTTTATTTTTGCCAGCTCGTTTCTGATGGTATTCTATACCAAGGTACTCGGTATCAGCGGTGGAATGGTGGGGACACTGTTTCTGGTCGCACGATTTGTGGATGCATTCACGGATGTGACGATGGGACGCATCGTCGACGCGGCACCGCCGGCGCGGGATGGAAAGTTCCGATGCTGGATCCGCAGGATGTGCGGACCGGTGGCGCTGTCGAGTTTTTTAATGTACCAGACTGCCATGGCGCAGGCATCTATGCCGTGGAAGATTGTCTACATGTATGTTACTTATCTTTTGTGGGGAAGTATTTTTTATACATCGATCAACATTCCGTATGGTTCGATGGCATCTGCGATCACGACGGAGGCATCGGAGCGGACGGCATTATCGACATTCCGGTCGATTGGGGCGACACTGGCGGGGCTTGTGATCGGCATCGTGACGCCGCTTTTTCTGTACACGACCGATGCAGACGGCAATCAGGTCGTGCGCGGCGGCGGAACATTTACGGTGGTTGCGGGCATTTTCTCGATTCTCGCGTTACTCTGCTATCTGGTCTGTTACCGCATGACTACGGAGCGGGTGGCGGTGGAGCGTGACGTGGACGCGGAATCTGTGAGTTTTGCGGCAACGCTCGGTGCGATTGCGAGGAGCCGTGCGCTTCTCGGAATGATTGGAGCCGCGGTATTTCTGCTGCTCTCCCAGCTGTTAATCAGCACGATGAACAATTATATTTATCCGGATTACTTCGGGGATGCCCGCGGCATCTCGCTGTTCACGCTGCTGTCCACACTGGTGATTCTGCTGGTGGTAGCGCCGCTCGGTGTGCCTGTTTCCAGACGATTTGGGAAAAAGGAGGCGTCCGTGGCGGGGATGCTGTTCTCCGGTGTTGTATTTGCAGTCATGTATGTGCTGAAATTACAGAATATGTGGCTGTTTCTGTGGCTCGGGGCAATCGGATATCTCGGGCTTGGCTTTTTTAATACAGTGATCTGGGCGAATATCACGGATGTCATCGATGATCAGGAAGTGCAGACCGGGCACCGGGATGACGGAACCGTCTATGCGGTATATTCGTTTGCCAGAAAGGTCGGACAGGCGCTGGCAGGAGGCATCGGAGGATGGGCGCTGCAGGTGATCGGGTATGAGCCGGCTGCGGCGGCGCAGACGGATGTGGTGCGGCGTGGATTGTACACCACAGCAACGCTGGTGCCTGCGATCGGATTTTTTGTTGTGGCAGCGATTCTGTGGTTTGTGTACCCGCTGGATAAGCGGCGCGTGGAGAAAAACGTGGAGGAACTCAAGAAAAAACATCTGCCCGCTGAGCACTGACTGGTGCGGCGGGCAGATGTTTTTTCTCTGCCGGGGATTACTCGATTTCGATGACGCTCACCGGGCAGCCGTCAGCGGCTTCCTGCGTGGCATCTTCCTGTTCCGGCGTCGGCTGATGATAGACCTCCGATACATTTTCATCGTTCATCCGGAAGACCTCCGGACATACACTGGCACACAGCCCGCAGCTGATACAGCCTTCGATCACATTTGCTTTCATAGGGCATCCTTTCTGTGAACCTCCCGGGGGAGGTGAATGATGGTTACCTGTTTAGGGTTGCCGGTGTAAACGCGTCATATACGAAAAAGCCGTTAAGAAACCGCTAAGAAATTAAGAAAAAGATGATTTTACAAATACAAGTTTGATATAAAAAGAATATATGTTACAATAATTAGCAAATGCGGAAAGGATGGTGGGAGAAATGGCGAACAGCAAAAGACATAAGTTGGTATGCTGTCTGATGGCGATGGCTCTCCTGCTGTCTTTTTTTTATGTGGTACCGGATCCGGCAGGCAAGGCGGAGCGTGGAAATGCTGCAGCCTGCGTGGCAGACGGGCAGGCTGCTCTGACGGGAGAGATGAGGCACGAAGGTTCCTGGCAGAATATGATGTCTGCACAGACGCTGCTGGAAGCAAGGGACGCAAATCCGGATGCCTGCACAGATACGTTCACGATGATTCATTCCGTGCTGGATGAAGTCGTCATGCGGGAGCAGGCGGGCATGCGCAGCCTGCTGTCCAAACTGCTGGCGGTGGTTGTGTGGGTGATGCTTCTGGTATGCGTTGTCTGCCGGATTCTAAGCCGCCGTTACGGATGTCGCATGATTTACCATTGGGAGAATATCTATTATATACACCAGACAGATGGAAAGAAAGGAGATTGCTTTCTGAATTACTTACATATATAGAAAAACGTAATGACAGGAGGCAGTTTCAGTGAACTATAAAAACCAAATAAGTGACAGAGTAAAGATTTTGCTGATTGATGAGGATGAAAGTATTTTTTATCTGATCCGCAGGGTGCTGCTGCGGGAGAACTATAGGCTTTATACTTCCACCAGCGGACGCTCCGGCATGGAGATGAGCACCAGTATCTGCCCGGATCTGATTCTGATGGATACCCAGCTTTCCGATATGGACGGGATTGGTCTGATCCAGTGGTTCAGAGAGTGGACGGATTGTCCGATTCTCGTTGTATCCGGACAGACGGGATATATGGATAAAGTCAATGCCCTGTATGCGGGAGCGGACGACTACATTGTCAAGCCGTTTCATGAGCAGGAGCTTGCGGCGAGAATTTACACCGCGCTGCGCAGAAGGATTCCGGGAGGACAGGGAAGCTTTTATCAGGCAGGAGATCTGAAGATTGATTTTTCAAGACGACAGGTAAGCCTTGCCGGGGAGGAGATTCATTTTTCGCCAGTGGAATACCGGATTCTGGAGTGTCTTGCCCTCAATTCGGGAACTGTGGTGACGTATCAGATGTTGTTAGAGAAGATATGGGGACCGTATGCAAGCAGCGGCAGCCGTATTCTGCGGGTCAATATGACAAATATCCGCAAGAAGATAGAGAAGATCCCGATGGATCCGACGTACATTACCACGATCCCGCGTGTGGGCTACCGCATGCTTGAGAGTCAGACGGCATCGGTTGTCTGAGCTGAGGTTGAAGCGGAAGCTTTGGATGATGAAGTGCCTTTGCCTTCAAAATAGGAATCATAGATTCCGTAGATAAAACCTCCGATAATGATAAGAATACCGATCACAGAAAAAATGTGTTCAAAGATTGTCATATAAAATCCCCCTTTGGTTTCAGTTGTCATCAAGTATAACAGCCAGGAAAACGGAGGGGGATTTTGCCGCTTTTTTTTAATTTTTTCATAGTGTACCAGGAAGAGACTTAACACTTTTTTAGCAGCGGGAGCCAGGCAGAGGCAATATTGTATGCTTTTTGAACAAAATGGCTATATTTTGTTAAATAAAGTACTTTTTCGTAGAAATATATGGCAATATTTGTGTTTTTTGCTATAATAAGGGTAATATGTTAAGAAACAGGGAGAAGGTTATCAATATGAAAAAGGGGAAGAAGCAGGCAAAGCGAAGAAACGCGAATGTTACGATGGCATTTGGAATCCGGGAGAAGATCGTGCTGTGTTTTCTTGTGCCGGTTCTGTTTATGATTGTGCTTGGAATTATTTCCTACCGCAAGGCGGCGGACGGAATGAGCAGTTCCTATCGCGATTCCACGCAGCAGACGATCGAGATGGCGTTGCAGAATATCGATACGAGCAACTCGTTCATCAGTGCAGAGGCATTAAAATACGTGGTGGATTCGGATCTTGGAAAGTATTTTGTGGGGATTTACGACAATGATCCAACGTCCAAGCGGGCGTTGATTGACCAGGTGAAGACAAGAATTCTTGCTTCCCAGGTCGGCAACTCCTATATCAGCAATATCTATATTATTCCTTCCGGCGATCTGCAGATGATCTCGACGAAGAGCAAGGCGCAGAAGGGCATTTACCAAGAGTACATGGATGAGATGGCGGCTGATGGCAAGCTGGGACAGTGGGATGACCATCACAATGCGCTGGATGAGTATCTGAGCATCGACCCGTCCGGATACATTATGGTATATCAGGCAACCGCGCAGAACGGTAAGGCGGTTATCGTAATCGACATCAAGGCGGAGGCAGTCACAGAGTTCATGCAGGGACTGAATCTGGGAGACGGAAGCATTGTGGGATTCGTGACTGCAGGCGGCAGAGAGCTTGCAGTGAAGCGCAATGCGGGAGACGAACAGGGAACGCCGGTCGAGGGAGAGACGATTTTTGCAGACAAGGATTTTTATCTGCAGGCGAGTGAGACGGACGGCGTAAGCCAGGTGCAGTACAACGGAACAGAGTATCTGTTTTTCCACAGCAAGAGTGAGGATACCGGGGCAACGATGTGTGCACTGGTGCCGTTAAAGGTCATTACCGGACAGGCAGAGTCCATTAAGCAGATCACGATAGCGGGAGTTCTGATCTCCAGTATCATTGCACTTTTGATCGGAACCGCAGTGACAAGCGGAATCCGCAAGAATATGAAGCGTATTTCCGGAAGCCTTGAGGTTGTGGCGGAAGGTAATCTGGCAACGACCGTGTCCGTGAAGGGACGCGACGAGTTCCGCGGACTTGCTGCTGCGGCAAATGACATGATCGCACACAACAAGCAGCTGGTGCAGAAGGTCAGCCAGGCGACGGATAAGCTGGCGGCATCTGCCGGTGAAGTGACGAATGCATCCGGTATTATTCAGGAGTATTCGCAGGATATAGCAAACGCGATCGGTGAGATCAACGAGGGCATGGAGCGGCAGTCCACACATGCGCAGGAGTGCGTGAGCAAGACGGGAACGCTTTCCGAGGAGATTCAGGAAGTCAACCGTGTGGCGCGCGAGGTAGAGACGCTTGTGTCTGAGGCGGAGGAGATGATCCGCAAAGGTATGGACCGGATCGAACAGCTGGGACAGCGCGCGAATGAGACGACAGCTGTGACCGCGAAGGTGGAAGAAAGCATCGAAGACTTGAAGCGCGAATCGGAGACGATCAATCAGTTTGTTTCTGTCATTACAGATATTTCGGAGCAGACGAACCTGTTATCGCTCAATGCATCGATTGAGGCGGCAAGAGCCGGAGAGGCAGGACGCGGATTTGCGGTTGTAGCCGAGGAGATCCGTAAGCTTGCAGACAATTCGGCGGAGGCTGCCGGAGAGATCCGCAATAATGTGGAGAATATCAGTGCGCAGACCGGCGTGAGCGTCGAGAGCGCAAAGCAGGCGGGCGAGATGGTTGCACAGCAGACCGAAGCAGTGCGTGAGGTTATCGGTGTATTCCAGGATATGAGCGATGCCATGGATAAGCTGTTTGACGGATTAAAGGAGATTCTTGCCGGAACGGAGCGTGCCGATAAGGAGCGCGAGGATACGCTTGAGGCAGTACATAATATTTCTTCTATCATTGAGGAGACGGCAGCAAGCGCCGAAGTGGTGAAGAAGGTTGCCGCAAGTCTGGAGCAGAATGTAGAGAACTTAAACGGCACGGCGGAGAGCCTGGGAGATAATATGACAGGTCTTAAGACCGAGATCGCCGTATTTAAGACAGAATAGGCGAAGAACATTTAGAGAATATAATAGAAGATAAAAAAGCGGCAGCCAGTCGATCATGAGATCGGCTGGCTGCCGCTTCTTGAACGCAGAGAGAACTGCATTTTATAAAGCAAAATTTGCAGGGGTCACACTGCATCAGAACGCGCAATCAGAGGTTCAGGCAGGAAAGATTAAGCAGAAACTGCCGGTGCAGCAGCTCTCTGGAGAGTATAGCAGACTGAAAGGAGTCAAGCGCAAGCTGATAGACATTCGCATACTGTACATAGTGCCAGTGAAGTTCCGTCTGCCAGTTGTCGAGTGTGATCAGGCGGTCTTCATCCAGATGAAAATCAAACAGATGGCTGCGCAGCTCGTAAAGGGCGGCATAGCGGAACAGGTTGGCGAGCATATGGCATGCCTTATCTGTGTCAGTGATGGCAGGCAGACGCACGCTGCCATAGCGCTTAAGCCCTGCAAACCGGGAGCCGGTTCCGGAAAGGTTCTGGGCGATCTCGGTCTCGAGAAGTGTGCCAAAATCGGTGTTGTAGTAGTTTAAGGTGGCAGCGACCAGGGTATCCGTCAACTGGACAAAGGACGGATGGTGCAGACAGTCATGCTGCTCAAAATACTCGTCCATAAAGTCATAGAGAACAAAAGACTCGCAGCTGAAGTGATATTCCGGACGGTATGCATTTAAAAACTGCGGCAGCAAAACAGCCAGTGCGTCCGTGTGATGCATCAGGCACAGGCAGAGTGCTGCGTAGAAGTTCCGGCAGTCCACGAGCAGGGCATCCAGCGGCAGATTGCCGTCTGCGTAAGGCAGGCTGGCAGCCTCTGGCGCATGATCTTCTATCAGAGAGTTGATAACTGGTGTGGTGGTGCCGAAAGGAACCCCTGCAGTCAGCACAATGGCGGCATACAGATAAAACGGTTCAAAGCCGTCCGCTGCGATGGAAGGCGAGAAATAGTCGTCTGCAGAGAGATAATCCTCCAGTGTCTCAAAGCTGTCCTCGGCCGACGGGCAGGAAACCTGATCTGCGAGGAATTGTGCGAGATCCGGATGCTCTTCTGACACGCAGGATAGAAAACGAAAGAGCGAGTAGGTGAGAACACGCTGTCTGCCGGCAGGCTCCTTCGTGTAGTTTACAAGAAATGCGGGGGGAAATAATTGATCGTTATAAGTTTCCATGAAGAACTCCTTTTCCAAAAGTAATCCGTATGTGTGTGCGGACGGATGCCCGCAGCGCATACCGACATCATAGCACATTTTAGAATTAGATGCCATCATGCGTTTTCATTTTCCGTCAGGTGTGTTACAATAACAAGCAGACATAGAAAGCAGACAGAGGGAAAAAGATGCCAAAACAGAATCAACCAAAGGAAGAGAAAAGAGAAAAGGGGACAGCACAAGCGGTCATCCGTGAGATTTTAAGCTGGGTGATACCGTTTGTAATCGCGCTTGCCGTTGCGATGTTTTTGAAAAATTATATTATCATCAATGCCGATGTGCCGACCGGGTCGATGGAGAACACCATCATGCCGGGGGATCGTCTGATCGGAAACCGTCTGGCATACCGGAGCAAGTCGCCGGAGCGCGGTGATATTGTCATTTTCCGTTATCCGGACAACGAGGAAGAACTGTATGTGAAGCGTGTGATCGGGCTTCCGGGCGAGACCGTGGATATCCGGGACGGATACATTTATATTGACGGAGCGGATACGCCGCTGGACGAGGATTATCTCAAAGAGGACTGGACGGTGGCGACGGGGAATTATCATTTTGAGGTGCCGGAAGACTCTTATCTGATGCTGGGGGATAATCGGAATGATTCGTGGGACGCACGATACTGGACGAATCCGTATGTGAGAGAGGATAAGATTCTGGGCAAGGCGGCAGTGATCTACTGGCCGGTGCATGATATTGGAAAGCTTGAGTAGGGGAGAAGCGATCGAGGGGGTAGTTTTATGGTTACATTATTGGCGAAGATATTCATTCAGGAGAAGAACGATCAGGCGAAGATTCGTGAAGAATATGGTGTGCTGTGCGGTGTGGTAGGTATTCTGTTCAATGTACTGCTCTTTGCGGGAAAATTTCTTGCGGGTACCATCAGCCATTCCATTGCCATCACGGCAGATGCGGTCAACAACCTGTCGGATGCGGGATCTTCGATCGTGACGCTGGCGGGCTTCAAGCTGGCAGGCACAAAGCCGGACCCGGAGCATCCGTTCGGACATGGCAGGATTGAGTATATCTCGGGGCTGGTGGTGGCAGCAGCGATTCTTCTGATGGCATATGAATTGATCCGGGATTCGGTGGGCAAAATCGTACATCCGGAGGAGACAGAGTTCTCCGGACTGATTGTTGTGATTCTGGTGTTGTCGATTCTGGTGAAGCTGTATATGTATTTTTACAATCACATGATCGGGAAAAAGCTTGATTCCGCGGCAATGCAGGCAACAGCGATCGACAGCCTGAGTGATACCTGCGCGACAACGGCAGTTCTTGCGGCAACACTGATCGGACATTTTACAGGACTTCACATCGACGGATGGTGCGGTGTGCTGGTTGGTGTATTCATCCTGTATGCGGGGATCAGCGCGGCGAAGGAGACACTCAATCCGCTGTTGGGACAGCCGCCGGCAGAGGATTTTGTCATGCAGATCGACCGGATTGTCATGTCGCATCCGGAGATCTGCGGGATCCATGATCTGATCGTGCACGATTACGGTCCGGGGCGCAAGATGGTGACGCTGCATGCGGAAGTGCCGGCAGACGGCGATATTCTGGAAGTACATGATGTGATTGACAACGTGGAGAATGAACTGCGGGAGAAGCTGGGGTGTGAGGCGACGATACATATGGACCCGATTGTGACCTCCGATGAGCACGTCAGTGAACTGAAAGCCGCTGTCGTATCGATCACAAAGGGAATAGATGATGTGATTACGATCCATGATTTTAGGGTAGTCAGCGGTCCGACCCATTCCAACCTGATCTTCGATGTGCTGGTGCCGTTCCAGTTCAAGATGAGCGATGAGGAACTGGTTGCGGCGATCTGCGGAAGAGTCACGGAATGCCTGGGGGATAATTACTACCCGAAGATTAAGGTTGATCATGCCTATGTAAAATAAAACGAAGAAGATTGCGGATGTAAAGGAATTGCCGCAATAAGCAGAGTCCTCTTTGGAGTGATAAGTAATATTATGAGAAGCATGCCCCTGCGATTTCTGGTGGAATGCCTATGGAACATTCTGTTCAAAAAATGCGGCATTTCTAACCAGCCGGTGACTGCATCTGCGATGATCCGTGTCTTTCCAAGTTTGGAGCACTCTACGGACTGTGTCCGCAAGCCAACAGACAATTTTAGGACTTTTGTGTGTCCCTTATGGCACCAATGAACAAAACATAACCGCGCGAAGCCGATGTCTAAATTGGCATCTGCCCTATTTTCAATAGCAGATGCCAACGAGTTTCGGTTCGCGCGGTTTTATATTGTCTGTGAAGCGGTGCCATTAGGGACACTAGAAAGTCCGCTCATTGTCTGTGGCTTGTCGGACACACTCCGAGAGAGTCCAAACGTGGAAGAGACACGGAATCAGATGCAGTCATCCGGCTGGAAGAAATACACACATTTTTCTCCAACGAATGTTTCATATGCAGTTCCACCCGAAATCTGCATCATGCGCTTCCTGTAATATTACTTATCAAAGTAAAGTACGGTATGCTTATTACGGCAGTTCCTTTTAGCATCTAGTTGTTGGAATCTGATGCAGCTTCGGAAGTGACGGCTGAGCTGTCGGCTTTGGAGGTCGTTTCGGAGCTGCCTGTCTCAGAGCTTTCTGTTTCTGTGTTCTTCATCTCGGAACTTTCGGTCTCAGAGCTTTTCATTTCAGAGTTTTCTGTTTCTGTGTTCTTCATCTCGGTAGCGGACGTCTCCGGAATCTCGGTCGGATCTTCTGTCTCCGGAACAATATCCGGATCTTCGTAGATAACCTCGCCGGTACCGGCACGGAGCAGTAGGCTCTTGGAACCGAGGATATTCACGGTAATGGTATCGCCGTTCTGCACATTGTCCAGGCTGGTCGTAATCAGGTTCGATGTCAGGAACGTGGTAGGAACCTTATTGCCGTTTACAAAAATCTTCGTATTCTTGGTAAAGTTCGCACCGTACACCGTCAAGGTATTGTTGCTTGTATTCTTGCGGACAGAGGAGACGGTAACGTCCTCCACATCCATCACAAGGTCGGATGCAGGGTAGCGGTCCTCTCCGCCGTAGGTGTAGCGTTTGCCGTACAGCAGATCGTACTGCAGATCCTCCAGACCGGAAAGATAGGTCTCGGAAGCGGTCTGTGTCTGATGATAACGGAACATGGTTCCCTCATGAATACCTGCCTGATCGGTAATGTGAGCGAGAAGCTGGTAAGCGGTCAGATCAGCATCTTTTTTTGCAAGCCCCATGTTGTTCCAGGTGATGTACTTGGTCTTGAAAATATCACCGGACTTCATATCCGCATCGGTGAGTCCCATCGTTGGAAGATGATCGCCGAAGAACACGATGATGGTGTCCTCTCCGCGGCGGTCAACCGCTGTGATCAGATCTCCGATGAAGTCATCCACTTCATGAATCATGTTGACATAATATTCCCACTGGTTGTTGGAAGCCTCATCTGCGGCGCCGGAAACAAGAATATCCGGATTTTCCAGAATCTTCTCGGTCGGGTAATCGCCGTGACCTTCCACGGTAATGGTATATACGAAATCGGACTGGTTTTCCGTCGCGTTCATAGCTTTTACAGTCTCCTGTACCAGCACATCATCAGTCGGCCAGTTGCCATTCGGCGTGTACTGGGAGATGTTCATGCACTCCTTGCTGGTAAAGGTATCGAATCCCATCATGGAAAAAGCATTGTTGCGGCTGTAGAAAGTAGCGGTATTGTTATGTACGACATGCGTACCATAACCGATCTGGGAGAGATCATCGGCAATACTTTCGCAGTCCGTCTGTTTTAAGATCGTCTTGTAAGGATACTCACCGGTACCGAAATACTGCATGCTCATTCCGGTCAGAACCTCGAACTCCGTATTGGCGGTACCTGCACCCACGACCGGTACGGTAAGGTAACCGGTGGAATAGTTTGCCTCAAGGTTGTGGAAATTCGGAATCGGATCTTCGGACATATTTAAAAAGTTTACTTCGTAAGGATCACAGAAGGACTCCAGTAAAACACAGATAACATTTGGCTCGCTGCCTGTGGAAACAGTGGTCGGGCTGCTGGCGGAATCAACAAGGGTGTTGATCGCATCAACGGTTTCCTCGGAATAATCCTCCGGTTTATCCATGCCTCTTCCGACAACACTGGTGGAAAAACCGTACACAAAACCGTAATCAGAGTAGCCCTGCGCAATATTTGCAAAATAGGAAGCAAGAATGTTGGAACTCTGTGCTGCCTGTGTGGTAATCGGAAGACCGATTAAAATCAGAGCGGCAATGGAGACCGGACCAAGCACGGTATGGCGTTTTCCCTGATAACGGGGTCCCTTTGCAAAGAGAAGACCAAGAATGACAAAGAAGGCAACCACAACGGACACGACCATGGTTGCTTCCTCCGCTGTAAAATAGTTGGTGTTCTGCATTGCGAACAGATCCGGCAGACATTTTAAGTCTGTGTAGCTGAACGGTGTGACACGGTTTGACAGAATCAGACCGTTGACGGTTCCAAGGAAAATCCACAAACCGCTGATTAAGATACGCATCTGTGTACGATATTTTGTCAGATAGACAAGGGATAGAGATGCAAAGATAATCAGCGCATTATATAAGAATGCAAGCGTGTGATTGCTGATGAAAGTTATAGCGCTCACAAAGTCCCGTCTGGAAATCGTCTCCACGGCAAGAATTAACAGACAGGCTAATAAAAAGTGGAAAATAAGAGAATACTTATTAAGGAAAGCAATCCGTTTATAGTATTTTTCACTGTGTGGCTTCTTCTGCGGAAGAATGCTCTTCAGAGATTGAAGCTTACTGGAAAGCGGTGCAAGCTTTTCTTTTAGAATGTTAAATAATTTTTTCATAGAACCCTCCCAAAATGACTGTAGGCGGTGTGAAACACCGATACGCTCACGCGTGCAATATATGTGGGCAGCCGGGCTGCCGATTCTCCAGTGTAAAACTCCTGTAAAAAGGAAGTAAAGCTAAATTTCGATACTAAGAGAATATAGCGCTAATTGCATCAAAAATCAATCGGGAAGATGAATAAAAAAGGTTTAAGATTTCCTGGATTTCTATAAAATATGAATAAAAAATGAACAAACTATGTCCAAATGAAAAATGTATCACTTTACAAACTTGTCGATCGCGTCATTTAAGTCCCGGATGACCTGCTCATCCCCGGTTTCAACGGCGTCGACCAGGCAGTGGCTGATGTGATCCTCTAAAATGATTTTACCGATATTGTTGATGGCGGAACGCACCGCCGCAATCTGAACAAGCACTTCGCTGCAGTCCCTGTCGTCTTCGATCATCGTGCGGACGGCCTCCATATGTCCGATCGCACGGTTCATGCGGTTTAAGACCGCCTTGGTATTCTCGTGGTGATGCGGATGTGTGTGAGTGGAGCCGTGGGCATGAGTATGAACGGAGCCGCTGGCATGAGTATGAACGGTGTCGTCAGCATGCGTGTGAGTGGTGCCGTCGGTGTGTGTATGAGTGGTGCCGTCAACGTGCGTATGAGTGATGCCGTCGGCGTGTATATGTGTATTTGCTGTGGAAGTCTTCTGTGTTTTCATGGGATTCCTCCGATTCGTTGCATTTCATTCAGTGTATCATATTCTCCCGAAAAAAAACAGGTTGTCTTTTTTGTACAATGCTTATATAATAAGGAAAGAATTTGGCAGACAAGGGGGTATATCGGGGATATACCCCTTATTTTACGCGAAAAGCGCAAAGGAAGGAATAGAAAAAGGATGAATTTACTCGACATCATAGGACCTGTGATGGTAGGACCGTCAAGTTCACATACAGCGGGAGCTGTGAAGATCGGCAGAGTCAGCAGAAAGCTTTTAGCGGAGGAGGTTGCGGACGCAAAAATATATTTTCATGGCTCTTTTCTGGCAACGGGCAAGGGACACGGTACGGATAAGGCGATCCTGGCAGGACTGCTCGGGATGCAGGTGGATGATCCGAGAATCCCGGAGAGCTTTACGATGGCAAAGGAGTCTGGGATGAGTTTTACACTGGAGGGGATTGATCTTGGAGATGTACATCCCAACTCGGTCAAGATGAATCTGACCGGAAAATCCGGCCGTACGCTGGAAGTCATTGCGGCGTCGGTAGGAGGCGGACAGATCCGGATCTGCGAGCTGGACGGGCTGACAGCGAATTTCAGCGGGGATTATCCGACCCTGATCGTGCACAACATCGACCAGCCAGGGCATGTGGCTGAGGTGACTTCGATGCTGGCGCACAAGTCGGTAAATATTGCTACGATGCAGCTTTACCGCGAGAGCCGGGGCACCAGGGCGGTCATGGTCATCGAGTGCGACAGAGAGGTGCCGGGAGAGGCAATCGAGTGGCTGGAGCATCTGGAGGGAATTTTAAAGGTTACCTACTTAAGCATGCTGGAAGCATAGATACATCAGATGGGCAGAAAGATGCAGCGTATGTGACGGGAAGGCGGTGTGAACCGTCTGGATGATAGAAAAACAGAGGGAGGATGACAATGTACCGATCATTGGAGGAACTGTGCCGGATGGAGAGAGAGACCGGGAAGCCTTTTTGGAAAATTGTGCAGGAGGATGACTGCGTGGAGCAGGGCATCAGCGCAGAGGAGTCGTTTGCACAGATGCGCGGGATGTACCAGGCAATGCAGTATGCAGATGCACATTACGATGAGACGTTAAAGTCAGCAAGTGGACTGGTCGGAACAGAGGGAACCAGGATGAAGCGGGCGCGGGAGGCGGGAACGCTGCTCTGCGGAGACTTTATCGGAAAAGTGATGGAAAAAGCGCTGAAGACCAGCGAGTCCAATGCCTGCATGAAGCGGATCGTGGCGGCACCGACCGCAGGCTCCTGCGGTGTGGTACCGGCAGTGTTTTTGAGTGTGCAGGAGGAGCGCGGTTTTTCTGAGGAGTGTATGGTGGAAGCCCTGTACGTGGCAGCCGGAATCGGCGGCGTGATTGCAAACCGGGCGTTTTTGGCAGGCGCGGCAGGCGGCTGTCAGGCGGAGATTGGTTCGGCTTCCGCGATGGCGGCAGGTGGTGTGACGTATCTTCTGGGCGGCGGTGCAGATGAGATTGCCAATGCAGCGGCGCTGGCGCTTAAGAATCTGCTTGGACTGGCATGCGATCCGGTGGCGGGACTTGTAGAAGTTCCGTGTGTGAAGCGCAATGTCATGGGAGCCGTGAATGCCATGACTTCTGCAGATATGACGATGGCGGGGATCTTCAGTAAGATTCCGCCGGATGAAGTGATTGACGCGATGCGCAGTATCGGGCGCAGCATGAATGAGGATATCCGTGAGACCGGAAAAGGAGGGCTTGCGGGGACGCCGACCGGGGTAGAGATCCGCGACCGGATGGCTGGAACCCTGTAGACAACCGGTTAGTGCCGGAGGACGGCTGACAGATGGGAAGTGGAATGGTAACAGGATTGACAGGATCTGAAGGGGAAGAATCATCCTGTTCCAGAATGGAAGCAGGCGTGGAGAATCGTTGGAGCAAAATACGTGAATTTCTTGCATGCCGCTTTTGACATTATATTCCGTGTCTTTGCCACGTTTGGACAATCCACAGGAGGTGTCCGGCAAACCGCAGACAATGGGCGGACTTTCTGGTGTCCCTAAGGGCACCGCTTCACAGACAATATAAAACCGCGCGAACCGAAACTCGTTGGCATCTGCTATTGAAAATAAGGCAGATGCCAATTCAAACATCGGCTTCGCGCGGTTATGTTCTGTTCAGCGGTGCCCGTAAGGGACACACACAAAAGTCCTAAAATTGTCTGCAGGTTGCGAACACCTTCTGCGGAGTGTTCCAAACTTGGAAAGACATGGATCATCGAAGATGTCAAAAGCGGCATGCTTAGAAATTCCGTATTTGGCGATTGGATTCTCCACGCCTGCTTTCATCTGGAACATGGCTGTTCTTCTGGCCTCAGATAGTGAAACTATATGCAACATTCCACGTCCCGTCCGTCAGTCGTCCTCCGGTACTAGCGGTTGCTTCTTCTCCAGATGTGCATCTGCTCCGCCTCTTTGATGAGGTCGTCGCGGAAATCGGGATGCGCGATCGAGATCAGAGCCTCGGCTCTCTGCCAGGTAGACAGACCCTTTAAGTTCACCTTGCCGTATTCGGTTACAACATAGTGTGTATTCGGTCTTGCGTCGGTAACGATGGAACCGTTTGCCAGCGTCGGGCGGATACGGGACTGCACCTGACCGTCCTTGGTCTTGAAGGTAGAGGATAAGCAGATAAAGCTCTTGCCGCCCTTGGACAGATAAGCTCCGAGCACGAAGTCAAGCTGTCCGCCTGCGCCGCTGATCTGCTTGATGCCTGCAGACTCTGCATTTACCTGACCATAGAGATCAATATCCACGGCATTGTTGATGGAAATAAAGTTATCCAGTGCGGAGATCGAGCGGATGTCGTTCGTGTAGTCGACCGGAGCGCTCATCAGTTCCGGGTTGTCGTCCAGATAATCGTACATTTTCTTGGTGCCGGCGCCGAAAGCGTAGGTCTGGCGGTAACGGTCGATATTCTTTTTGGAACCGTTGATCTTACCTGCCTTTGCAATATCGACAAATGCATCCACGTACATCTCAGTGTGAACGCCGAGATCCTTCAAGTCGGACTCTGCAATCAGGGAACCGACAGCGTTTGGCATGCCGCCGATACCGAGCTGTAAGCAGGCACCGTTCGGAATCTCATCGACGATCAGCTTTGCGACAGCCTTATCCACATCTGTAGCAGGACCGCCTGCACCCAGTTCACCGATTGGCGGGTTGGAGCCTTCCACGATGTAGGTGACATCGGAAATGTGGATGCCACACTCGGTACCGCCGAGGCAGCGTGGCATATTTTCATTGACTTCTACGATGATGTGCTTTGCGCGCTCGCACATTGCACCCAGATGTGAGGCACTCGGACCGAAGTTAAAGTAGCCGTGCGCATCCATCGGAGCAACCTGGAACATGGCAACGTCATCCGGGCAGTCAAGCTCGCGGTAGTAGCGCGGCAGCTCGGAGTAGCGGATCGGACAGTAGTAAGCCACGCCTCTGTTTATCATCTTGCGCTCGATACCGGACATATGCCAGGAGTTCCAGCAGAAATGCTCACCTGCATCCTCACGTGCAAAAACAGCCAGCGGCTTCATCAGGATACCGCCGCGCAGCTTGACGTCTGTCAGTTCGTCGGTGCGCTTTGCGAGAGCCTGATCCAGTGCGTCAACGGTGTTGGTGCACCAGCCGTAATCTACCCAGTCTCCGGATTTGATGAGCTTTACCGCCTCATCTGCGGAGACAAGCTTCTGTTTGTATTCTTCACGAAAATCCATCTCAAATACCTCCCACACAAAAGATTGTTAAAATTTTACCATAGTTTCATCCTATCACTTTATGTCGTATTTTACAAGCCCTGCCGGAGCGTATTTCCGGAGATTTGTAAGATCAGGTCTCCTCCGGCATCCGCCAGTCTCTGGAAGCCTCCCGGTATTTGTCGAGCATCATTTCGTACTGGATGGTAAGCGCTGTGTCGGAAGGAATTTTGGCTTCCTCCCCGGCGAGGAGCGTCTCGTAACATTCGACAAGACCGAGCAGCGGAAGATCCCCGCTTGTGTGAACGTCCAGGATGCTTTCCGTCTCATAGGCGGCATTGTAGAACCAGAGAACCGCTTCCGCGTAGTCGCGCTGTCCCACAAAATAGGTTCCCAGTTCGTAGCAGATTTCTGCGCACGGTGTGGTGAGCATGTCCTTCATGGTCAGCTTGAAAAATTCGTTCTTGTTATCCTCCATGCGGTAAATCCGGGCGAGGACGCATGCAGCTTCCTTTCGGGCGTCATCTGCCGGGTCATTGTCGAAAATGAGCTGGAAGATCGGTTTTGCATCGGTAAAATCCTTTTTGTCGCCAGTCTTTAGAAGTTCTTTGGCATACATGGTACGGATTTTCGGGGAAAATTGTCCGTCGTGTTCAAACGCTTTGATGAAGATGGAGAAGTCGCGCTTGCTGTGCAGGGACTGCGGACAGTGCAGAATCTCCACATCGCTGTCAAAAGTGACCGGCGTTAAGCGGACGGTCTCGTGAATTGGATCGATCCAGGTAAACGTGCGCAGTCTGCGGAACAGCTTTGGACGGTATTCCTTTTTTGCATTCAAAACGGTATCGAATGTGCCCTGCGTCACATACTTCATCTGTACAATCTCGATCTCAGGCAGAAGGGCATCTTTAAGACGGAGAAAACGCTCGCGGTTTGCGTCGTCAAGAATTTCATCGGCGTCGGCGGTGTAGATATATTCCATCGTTGCTTTGGAAAAGGAAAAATTGCGCGCGGCGGAAAAGTCGCTGGTCCATTTGAAATCGTAGATCCGCGAGGTGTACTGTGCGGCAATTTCTTTCGTGTTGTCGGTGGAGCCGGTGTCTACAATGATGATCTCGTCCATGAGATCGGCGATGCTGTCCAGACAGCGCGCCAGCACTGCGGACTCATTTTTTACAATCATACATAAACTGATAGTTGCCATAGTTTCTCCTTTGTGGGAGGCAGTGATATGCCGCTGCCCCGTGCGTGATAACTTCTATCCTAAGTATAACGCAGCGGGGGATGGCAGGCAAACAGGAAAATAAATTGTCGTGGCAAGATGGAAGGTTCTGTGCTAAAATGAGCGGTGGTTATGTCTGCAGGGCGGACGGAAGACAGATGGAAACGGAGTATACAGATAAATGAGACAAAAAGAACAATTTATGCAGAAGACGATCGTCGTGTGGCAGCCCGGGAAATGTTGCAGTCTTCGGGTTTATGAATCCGGTGTGTGGTGTGATCCTGTCCGCAGTTCTGCTCGGTGAGACGGACAGCTTAAGTGTGATGCCGGTGGCTGCGCTGGTGCTGGTATGCATGGGAATTTACATTGTAAACCGACCGGAAAAGACAGAATAAAAAAGGAGGAACCTATGAGCGCGATTGTTACATTAAAAAAAGGTGAGGGAAGAACCATCAAAGCCGGAGGAATGTGGGTGTTCGACAATGAGATTGACACGGTGACCGGAACATTTGAGAACGGCGAAGTGGTGCTGGTACACGATTTTGACGGTTATCCGATGGGAAGAGGTTTTATCAACGTCAATTCCAAGATCCGGGTCCGGATGCTGACAAGAAAGATCGATCAGGAAATAGACCGCGCATTTTTGCAGATGCGTGTGCAGAATGCATGGGATTACCGCAAGACGACGGTGGACACCTCCTCCTGCCGCGTGATTTTCGGGGAGGCGGATTTCCTGCCGGGACTGGTTGTAGATAAATATGAGGACGTGCTGGTCGTGGAGTGCCTGGCGCTTGGAATGGAGCAGTTCAAGGAGACGATCGTGGAACTTTTAAAGGAGACTCTGGTGAAGGATGGCATCTGCATCCGTGGCGTTTACGAGAGAAGCGATGCGAACGAGCGCACGAAGGAAGGCTTGCCGAAGGTAAAGGGATTTATCGGCGGGGAGTTCGACACGAACGTGGAGATTGTGGAGAATGGCGTTCATTATATGGTGGACATCGTGAACGGACAGAAGACCGGATTTTTCCTGGATCAGAAGTACAACCGCCTTGCCATGCAGCGGATCTGTAAGGGGAAAAAGGTTCTGGACTGTTTTACACACATGGGAACGTTTGCCTTAAATGCAGGAATTGCGGGCGCCGCAGAGGTCACGGGACTTGATATTTCCGAGTATGCGGTGGAGCAGGCGCGGGAGAATGCGCGTCGGAACGGGCTGGAGGACACGGTGCAGTTCCGCTGTGCCAATGTGCTGGATGAACTGCCGAAGCTGGCACAGAGCGGCGAGCAGTACGACGTCGTGATTCTTGATCCGCCGGCATTCACGAAGTCGCGTCAGGCGACGAAAAATGCAATTAAAGGTTACCGTGAGATTAACATGAAAGGCCTAAAGCTTGTGAAGGACGGCGGCTATCTTGCCACCTGTTCGTGTTCACACTTTATGACACAGGAGCTTTTGGAGAAGACCGTGAAAGAAGCAGCAAAGGCGACGCACAGGAGACTCCGGCAGGTAGAATTCAGAACGCAGGCACCGGATCATCCGATTCTCTGGGCAAATTCGGCGAATGTGCCAGAGAGCTATTATCTGAAGTTTTTTATCTTCCAGGTGGTAGACGAACGCTAAGCGTTCGTGATGAAAAGTAAGCGGCTGAAAGTGGCGGAAATGCTTGATTTACAAGGGGTGGAAGGTGTTTAGTGCTTAGCTTGCAAACCTCGTAAAATATCGCAAAATATCGTATCACAGTGGTATAAAGTGGTAAGAAAAGTGGTAAGTCTGAGTGGTAAGCACCTAAAATGTAATGAGTGGTAACTATGAAATGATAATGATATCGGAGAAGGTTATACGTTCGCTCTTCATAATACGGAAATTTCTAGTATAGATGTAGCGTTTTGTGGTATACTATAGAAGAACAAATACCTTTCTGCGAAAGGGAAAGGAGAAAGGATACGCGTATGACAGTTGATAGAAGAGTAAGCAGTATTGAATCCAGTTTCAAAATGGAAGGCATGCCATTTGATGCAGAATGTCGTCAAAGAGTAAGAAATGTCTTGGTCAAGAAGGTTTCTGCGGCAGATGCAATTTCAGAATTAAATAAGAAATACAGAGTATCCAAGAAGCAGGTTGAAGGATCAAGAGTATGATTATTTCTATGATGATGAACAGGATGCTAAGTACTGTTATCCGGGCACAAATGTATTAAAGAATAAACTGGATATAAAAGATTTAGATACATTGCACGAGGCTGAAAGAGACTATTCGGCAGTACGTCAGGCAGAACTTGTAGGTCAAGGCGTTACCGGGGATTTCTCTTTTAAGCATCTTTGCTCTATACATAAGCATTTATTCAGTGATGTATATTCTTGGGCGGGCAAGACGAGAACGGTTGATATTTCCAAAGGAACCGTTTTCTGTTTGGTGCAGTTTATCGAAAGCCAGTTTGATGATTTGTATTGTAAGCTGAAAAAGGAAAATTTCTTAGCTGACATAACCGATAAGGAAGAAATGAGCGAGAGACTAGCCTATTATCTGGGTGAGATTAATATGATCCATCCGTTTAGAGATGGTAATGTAACATTGGGACACCAGCTAAAAGTCGCATAACAGCAACAAACGACTTTTTACAATCTTTACAATAAAATTGAATAACATATAGATTAGAGAATACCTATAAAACGGTATTCTTTTTTTGTTAAAAGACGTTCAAAATTGAGCGTCTATTTTTTTACCCAAAAACAAAATGAAAGGAGCATTTAGAATTATGAAAAAGATATTAAAACGATTGTGTACGGGCTTCCTTGCCTTTGCGACTGTCGTTACTGCTTTACCGAGTACGGCAGTTTATGCGTCTGATACACAGTATTGGACGGAAAGTGATGAGCGTGTCGGTATCGTTGAAAAAGTAATGAATGACGCTTCGATTGGTTCTACATTCAATGAGGGACACATGAAAGTTGAGGGCGAGGACGCTTATTGTATTGACATCAACACCGATTTTAAAAATCGATATAAGACCAGAGCTGACGCTAGTTCACGTATGAGTGCCGACCAGATAGCCGACGTTGCGTTATCTATTGAATATGTGAAGCAGTACGCAAACACAAGGACATTGAGGACGACAGACAGACGGTGCTTATCACAGAGCGTATCATCAAAATTCATACGACGGCTACGGACAAAGACGGCAAAAAAGAGATTGAAGCTGGAAAAGATGTAACTATCGTTGATACGGTCAAGTTAGAGGGCTTAGAAGTCGGCACGAAGTATCAGCTTGTGGGCTGGCAGATGTTAAAAGAAGAAAATGCCGAGCTAATCATCAATGATAAACGTGTTGAGAATGATTACATCTTTACGGCTGACAGCGAAACTATGGAAGTGAAAATCGAGTTTACTTTTGACGCTTCCACTCTTGGCGGTAAACAACTTGTAACTTTTGAGGAATTATACGATTTAAGTAATCCAGATAAACCTATCAAAGTTACTGAACATAAGGACATTGAGGACGACGGACAGACGGTTATTATTAAAGAAGTACCAGAAACGCCTACCCCAGAAGAACCAGAGAAGCCAGTCACACCAGATACACCAACAAAAACAGACAGTCCCAAAACGGGCGACAATACAAATATCCTTGCCTTTGCGATTATGATGTTTGTTTCTGCTGGCGGTTTAGCTGGTACATACTTCTTCAAACGCCGTAAGATGAAAAAATCATAAGGCGGTAACGATATGAAGAAAGAAAAATCACGTTCTCCGCCGTAGCTTAGATAGGCAGACTATATCTTATTCTGGCTTGTCTACCGACAACCTGCAAGAACACGGATAGTCAAGGGTGCGTTAGCATTTATTTACCCTTTACTATCTGGGGGATTGCTGGTATCTCATTAACTGCCAGAATAAACAACAATCAAATTCAAGGAAAGAAACGAGGTAAAACACTATGGAATTAAAATATATCGTGCCGAACGTGGCACAGACTTTTGGAAACTTGGAATTTGCTGGGGAAAATAAAGTAGAACAGCAACGTATCAACGGACGCTACACTCCCGTATCAAGAAGCTACAACTTGTATTCGGATATTCAAAGAGCCGACGATATTATCGTTGTGCTTCCTGCAAAGGCTGGCGAGAAAAACTTTAAACCAGAACAGCGTGTCAAACTTATCAATCCAAAGATTACCGCAGAGGGCTACAACGTCAAGGGACGTGGATTTACAAACTACATTTTAATGGCTGATGATATGTTACCAGCAGAAAGTAAATAAGGGGGTATTCGATTATGAGATTAGCAAATGGAATTGTATTAGATAACGAGAAAACTTTTGGAGTATTGAAATTCTCTGCACTTCGACATGAGGTGCGTGTAGAGAATGAGGACGGGACGACAAGCGAGGAAATCAAGCGTCGTACCTATGATTTGAAATGTAGCGTGCAGGAACGCATGATACAAGTATCAATCTCTGCTGATGTTCCCGTAAAGGATTTTCCTTACAATGCAGAAGTCGAGCTTGTCAATCCCGTAGCTGATACGGTGGCAAATGCCAACTTTAGAGGGACTACGATTGATTGGTACATCAAGGCAGATGATATTGTTTTGAAGAACAAAGGCGGTCAAGCTGGCAATCCACAGAACAATGCTCCGCAGGGACAGCAGAAAAAGTAAGCTGGTAAACTAGATTTTCATTGTAGCGATTATATGAAATTGTTATAATGTGAATATGTTAAAAGTACGATTTATAGTCAAGAATATTTGAATATTTTGCAAAAAAACACGATTGCAACTGTCAGTTGACATATTTCCATTCCTAAATGGTGGCTGTGCAACTGCCAATATTGCTACAATAACCATGAAGAAAGGAGTGCTGAAAATGAATATGTCAGACAGAATACAATATTTAAGAAAAACAAAAGGAATATCACAAGAGGAACTTGCTGATAAGGTTGGTGTTTCAAGACAAGCTGTTTCTAAATGGGAAAGTGAGCAAAG
Organism: Roseburia hominis A2-183; assembly: GCF_000225345.1. Classification (NCBI taxonomy): domain Bacteria; kingdom Bacillati; phylum Bacillota; class Clostridia; order Lachnospirales; family Lachnospiraceae; genus Roseburia; species Roseburia hominis. Next base: position 2,983,081 of record NC_015977.1, on the reverse strand, counting down.
TACACCAGATTTAGAAAAAGTAATTATAATGAGCGACTTTTTTGGAGTAACTACTGATTACATTCTAAAAGGCATTGAGCCAGTTACTGATAAGGAACAAAAAAGTAAAGAGATTGCAAGCAAAATACTTTATATCTCATCAACAGCTTTTGTTGCTATTGGGTTACTCTGTGCTTTTGGTGGGTGGTATGAATTACAAACAATGGAAGCTGTTGCAGGTTCAATGATTATTCAAGCGGTAGGAATTGTTGGGTATTTTATTGCAAGAATATTATCAGAAGAAAAAGCAACATTTTATGTAAGTTGGTTTAATATAATTGGGATTGCTTTTATGCCTATTTCTATGATTACGGGATATATTTCTATCCTTGTTTTCAAACAAGGCTGGGTAGCACCTTATCCAAATGGAATATTTCATACTTTAACTTTCATATTACTATTCTTCGTGGTTTTAGTTGCAAGTTATGCTATTCTAAAAAAGCGAGCAAAATAAATTTATGTTCATTAAGCGGTTAGTCATTATGATTGACCGCTTTTTCCATACCCAGAAAGGAGTGATTGATTTATGAGAATGATGTTAAATAGAGGACACCGTATCAGAGCCAGCGACAAGACACTTGTTTACCGCTTCTGTGCAGGTACGCTTCTGTTTCTGTTCTTAGCGGTACTATTGCTTTTGAACATGGGACAGCTCATGCGTACCGATTGGGAGCATTTCAGCTTATTGAAGAACGGCTTGACGCTTTTCCCTTACAACTTCATAACCATACTGATAGCGACGGGTATATGTGTACTTGTCGCTTTTCTGTATTACCGCTTCTGCTATGACAGTTTCAAGAAGCTGTTGCACCGTCAAAAGCTGGCACGCATAGCCAATACGTACTTATGTACTGGCGTACACGAGCAGAACTGTCTGGCATAGAAAGCAATATCAGCAGGCGAGCCATTAACAATGAATAAAGCTACAGAATAAGGGAAGGACTGCCGGATGTGGTATTTCACAGTCTTCGTCATACGAGTATACTTGTCTGAGGAGTTTCATCAGCTGGCAGTCCAGAAGAAAGACTCATAATCTTCTTCATAAAATGTGCTCCCTTTCATTCATACAACGTAAAAGACTAACGAACATATTTAATGAAACATCGAAACCATCTTCTTTTTGTTGTTTACCTATAATAACGATTGGAGTAGTCGATTATAGACACTGCAATCAAAAAAATCTGAAAATATATTTATCAACATTACATAAAAGTGTGTAGATGCACATAAAATGGGAATATATATTGAAATTCAGGTCGTTCTGTGATAGAATCTTATTACTAAAAAGTGTGCAGATGCACGGAAATGGGGAGTGTAACGATGGAGATTAAAAGAGACGCTTACCTACAGCAGCTGATCAAGCGAAAAGATAATGGAATGATAAAGGTGATTACCGGCATTCGTAGATGTGGCAAATCCTTTTTGCTGTTTACCATCTTTAAGAGATACTTACTGGAGAACGGTGTTGATGTTGATCATATTATTGAGATTGCATTGGACGGTATTGAAAATGAGGAACTAAGAGATCCTAAGGTGTGTTTCAAGTACATCAAAGATGCCATGAAAGACGATGGCAAATACTATCTGCTTCTTGATGAAGTGCAGTTTATGTCACAATTTGAGGAAGTGCTGAACAGCCTGCTCCGCATGAGCAATATTGATGTGTATGTCACCGGAAGTAATTCCAAGTTCCTGTCCAGCGACATTGTGACCGAATTCCGTGGCAGAGGTGATGAGATTAGAATCTACCCTCTCTCCTTTGCAGAGTTTTATTCTGTCTATGACGGCGATTATGATGATGCATGGGATGACTACATGATCTACGGAGGATTGCCGCAGATCGTAAGTTTCCAGAGCGAACGACAGAAAGCGGACTATCTGAAGAACATCTTTGCAAATGTCTATCTGAAGGATGTTATTGAAAGAAATAAGATTCAGAACGTGGATGAGATTGGGATTCTGGTTGATGTGCTTGCATCTGCAATTGGCGCACCGACCAACCCTTCAAAGATTGCCAATATCTTTGCCAGTGAGCGCCAGATGACTTATGCTAATAAAACCATCTCCAAGCATATCGACTATTTGACAGATGCCTTTTTGATTTCCAAGGCAAGCCGATACGATATTAAGGGCAGAAAGTATATCGGTGCAAATCTGAAATACTACTTTACGGATCTGGGACTGAGAAATGCACGTCTGAATTTCAGACAACAGGAGCCTACTCATATCATGGAGAACATTGTTTATAACGAGCTGTTGATCCGTGGCTATAATGTTGATGTGGGTGTCGTGGATATCTTCGATAAGGATAAAGAGGGCAAACGTGTTCGCAAGCAGTTGGAGGTTGACTTTGTGGTGAATCAAGGAAACCAGAGATACTATATCCAGGTTGCATATGACATGACTTCGGAAGAAAAACAGACGCAGGAGTTCAATTCTCTGCGTAATATCCCGGACTCTTTCAAGAAGATCGTCATTGTAAATGGCAGCAAAAAGCCTTGGAGAAATGATGAAGGTTTTGTCATCATGGGAATGAAGTATTTCTTGCTGAATGCGAATAGTCTGGAATTTTAAGTCGATTTGAGTTGTTGCTGTGGTGTTGTTCTATTTCAAAAAAGAGTGAAATGATATAAATAAGGCCAGCCGATGTGGTAGCATTTATGTGGGAGTACATGAAAGTACCGGAGGATTCAAGAGAAAAAGTTAAGAATCTGCTTAAAGATGCAAATGAAAATGGAGTAAAGATAAGTCATCAGGCACCAACACTGTATGATGTTGTTCCGAAAGAAGAAATTGCTGAATTTGAAGAACTTATGCGCAAAACCATAGCTGACATTGTATCAGAAGCCAGTAGCGTTGCCTGTTGGGTGTATGTGCAGAAATATGTGAAGCACAAAACCCTAAACGAAATGCTGCAAGAATTGCCAGACGTAAGTCAATTCATCCTAGCTATGGATACCTGGTTTGAAAAACTGATGGTTATCGAAGCTATCATTGAAGCAGATAATGAAATGCAGAGAATAAAAGACAAAATTGGTATGTTACACGAAATTTAGGGAGAAAACTGAGCAAGTAGGAAGGTGGAATATATATGAAACAAGATACTTTAGAGGGCAAAGCAAAAACAAAAAATGGGGTAAAACGGCTGTGTTTTTCCATAATCTGCATTCTTCTGGAAGTGATTTTTATTATTACTATCGTAACACGCTTGAATGAATATGCAGAAATCATAAATTTATTTACAAGGATTTTGAGTGGAATCTTGGTTTTGGGATTGTACGCATCAAATAAGACATCCTCTATGAAAATGCCTTGGGTCATCTTAATTCTAATTTTCCCAATTATGGGTGTAGGCCTGTATTTGTTGATTGGTTTGAATGGTGGCACACATAAAATGCGTGAGCGATATGCAGAAATTGATAGCAAATTGTTACCAATGCTTCCGGACAGTCAGGAGTGTTTGAGCAGAATAAAAGAAACAATTCCGAAAGCAGGAAATATAGCAAGTTACATACAAAGAAATTCGCAGTATCCAATCTATCAGAATACGGATATTGTGTATTTTGATGAAGCAGTGAAAGGATTAGAGGCACAGCTTAAGGATTTGGAGAAAGCACAGAAGTTTATCTTTATGGAATATCATGCGATAGAAGACGCTGAAGCATGGCATAAGATTCAAGATGTTCTGGAAGAGCGAGTAAAAGCAGGTGTGGAAGTTAGAGTATTCTACGATGATATGGGTTCTATAGGCTTTATTAACACAGATTTTGTGAAAAAGATGGAGGCAATAGGAATTCATTGCCGTGTATTCAATCCGTTTATGCCAGGTTTAAATCTGTTTTTGAACAATCGTGATCATAGAAAAATAACAGTTATTGATGGAAAAGTCGGATTTACAGGTGGATATAACCTAGCAAACGAATATTTTAATTACACACACCCGTATGGACAGTGGAAAGATACAGGTATTCGTTTAGAAGGAGATGCTGTTCAGTCGCTTACGGTGACATTTTTGGAAATGTGGAATGCAGTAAGTGATAAGGATGCTAATGATTCTGATTTTAGTAAATACCTTTTCCACTATGATTATGCGGCACAGCAAACTGGGTTTGTTCAACCTTATGCAGACAGCCCGATGGATAATGAGCAAGTAGGAGAAGAAGTTTATATCAGTATGATAAATAAAGCTGAAAAATATTGTTGGTTTATGACTCCATATCTAATCATAACAGATGAAATGACGCATGCGTTATGTCTGGCTGCTAAGCGAGGGGTAGACGTAAGAATTATCACACCTGGTATCCCTGATAAAAAATTCATTTATAATATAACTCGTTCTTTTTATCATGGATTAGTTAAACATGGTGTTCGTGTTTATGAGTGGACTCCTGGTTTCTGTCATGCAAAAATGAGTGTGGCAGATGACTGTATGGCAACTTGTGGAACAATTAATCTGGATTATCGAAGTTTATATCACCATTTTGAAAACGGCTGTTTTATGGCAGATTGTCAGGCAGTTGTGGAAATAAAAAATGATCTGATAAGAACGATGGGAGAATGTCGTGATGTGACAGACCAATATCAAACCGGACGAAGTGCATATTTGCGACTGGGACAATTATTTATGAGATTATTTGCTGGATTGCTATAAGAATCTGATGGAACGACCTTTCAAAAAACAGTTGATTTAGAAGTTAACTGTTTTTGAAAGGCCGTTTTTGCTATATCTAACAGTCTGTTGTACAAAGAAGATTTTGCATGGATGAAAAAACAAACCTTGTTGAGGTTAAATTGAGTTTTCCATTGTATTGTATTGCTAATGAATAAGAATAAGAAAAAGAACAGACAATGCTGAATGCTCTGGAAACAAGAATATCTGAGTATAGTATGTAAGTTCGTAACAGAATGAAAGGAGCGATTCAAATGAGCAATTTGGAAAATTATATGAAACAGCAAGCAATTTTTTGTGAACAAAATGATAGCATTAGTAAGAATCTGTATTCAGAGTATGGTGTAAAAAGAGGCTTACGAGATGAAAAAGGCCAAGGTGTGTTGACGGGGCTTACAAATATTTCTGATATAAAAGCTTTTGAATATTGTGATGGAGTAAAGAGTCCATGTGATGGCGAGTTATCTTATCGTGGTTATAATATAAAAGATTTAGTAACAGGAAGTAAAGGAAAAAGGTTTGTCTTTGAAGAAGGAGCATATCTTCTTTTATTCGGAGAATTGCCAACTGATACACAGTTAATGGAATTTCAGGGAAGACTATCTGATTGTATGGAACTACCGACTAACTTTACCAGAGATGTCATTATGAAAGCACCTACATCAGATATTATGGGTTCTATGACTCGAAGTATTCTTACATTGGGCTCTTACGATAAGGAGAAAGAAAGTCTTGAAATTCCGAATGTGCTAAGGCAGAGTATGCAGTTGATCGCAGTATTTCCTATGTTAGCAGTATATGCATACCATGCTTATTGTCATTATGAAAAAAACGAAAGTATGTATATTCATAGACCTGAAAAAGATTTATCTATTGCTGAAAATTTCCTGCGCCTATTAAGACCAGATACAAAATTCACAGAACTGGAAGCAAGAGTACTGGATATAGCATTATTGTTACATATGGAACATGGTGGTGGTAACAATTCTACATTCACTACACGGGTAGTAACATCTTCAGGTTCAGATACTTATTCTGTTATTTCAGCAGCAATGTCATCCTTAAAAGGAAAAAAACATGGCGGTGCAAATCTGATGGTAATGAATATGATGGATGATATTAAAAGTCATGTGAAAGATTATGAAGACGAAGAGGAAATTGCATCATATCTGAGTAAGATTTTGAAGAAAGAGGCGTTTGATCAGAAAGGACTTATTTATGGAATGGGACATGCTGTATATTCTATTTCCGATCCGAGAGAAAGGGTGTTCAAAGGCTTTGTAGAACAACTCGCAAGGGATAAAGGACGTGAGAAAGATATGACCCTTTATAACAATATTGAGAAGATTGCACCTAAGTTGATTGCAAAGCAGCGTCAGATATTCAAAGGAGTAAGTCCTAATATAGATTTCTATAGTGGTTTTGTGTATGACATGTTGAATATTCCAAGAGAATTGTACACGCCATTATTTGCGATAGCAAGAATTGCTGGTTGGAGTGCACATCGCCTGGAAGAATTGATAACTACAGATAAGATCATTCGCCCGGCATATAAGAGTCTAGTCAGCAAAAAAGAATATATAGAAAGAGAGGAACGATAATATGGGAGCAGGAACCAGTGCAGAGGAGTTTTTTTTTAAAGAGCATCAATGTTGAAAGTATATTTGAATTTGTCGAAAGAACAGATTATTTGTTCCTTTATAGTATAAAGGAATGTGTTGAAAAATCAGACTGTCATGAAGGAGTATATCTTTCAGAAGTGGCAGAATACATGAAATTATCGATTCCAGAAACATCTAAGATGGTAAAAAGTCTTGAAAATAAAGGATATATTATCTGGAAATTAGATGAAAAAAAAGAAAGAACGTACCTTGTTTTGACGAACAAGGCAATTGAATTAAGTAATTGTCAGAAAGAAAAAATGATAGAAGCTTATGAAAAAATCATATCGAATATACAAGAAGATGACCTGGAAGTTACACGGTGTACATTGAGAAAAATCCGACAGCTTATGGAAGAAATAAAATAGTGATTAATACAACGGAGTAAGAAAAGCTCCTTCATATATTAGAATAAAAATATGACTGTTTCTTTAAAAAGAAGCCTGTCATATTTTTTTATGAAAAATAAATTTTGTTGAGGTTAAATTGAGATTGACTTTGTATTGTATCAGTATGAAATAAAAAGGAATCAGGTGATGTACAATGAAAAAGTATAAAATATGTAAAATCCTTCTTGTTATACTGGCAATTTTTTTATGTATGGCTTTTTATGAATTGCTCGGAATCTGCGTTGCATATAAAAAGCAGCCGGAAGTGTCCAATACAACCAAAAAAGAAACAAAAAATGGGTCATGGAACGAATGCAGTGAAAATACAGAACGGGCAGTAATCATAGAAAAGAATCCAGAAGCGCTTTTACAAAGAGTGCGTTTGATCAAGAATGCAAAAAAGGAAATTATTCTTTCTACTTTTGCATTTCAATCCGATGAAAGTGGAAAATTGATTTTAGGAGCACTGCATGATGCGGCAGACAGAGGTGTACATATTCGTCTGTTAGTAGATGGAATGGAGAGCTGGATTGATATGGAAGGAAATCCGTATTTCTATGGATTATCTTCCCATGAGAATGTTGAAATTAAACTATATAATAAGGCCAATCCGTTGAAACCATGGAAGATGATGGGTAGAATGCATGATAAATATTTGATTGCAGATGGAAAGAGATATATTCTTGGGGGAAGAAATACATACAATTATTTCCTGGGTGATTTTCCGGGACATAAGAACTATGACAGAGACGTGTTAGTAGTTTGCGATGAACCTGAGAAAGAAAATTCAGTTAACCAGTTGTTAGAGTATTTTGAAACGATATGGGAACAAGAAGACAGTGGTTATTTTCATGACAATAAAAAACTGGCAAATAGAAAATCTGTAAAGAACGCAGTTTTAGAGCTGCAGAACGGCTATCAGAAATATTTTGAAGAGAATAAGGAAAGAATCTGCGATACCGATTACACGGACGAAACTTTTGAGACAGAAAAGATTGCATTAGTGTCAAATCCTATTCACACAGGTTCCAAAGAACCAGTAGTGTGGTATCAGTTGGGAGAATTGATGAAAAATGCAAAAAATCGTGTGAAGATCCACACGCCATATATTATCTGTAATGATATGATGTATAATACATGGGAGGAGATTGCAGAGAACGATTCAGATTTTTCTATCATGACAAATTCAGTTGCAAATAATGGGAATCCATTTGGGGCTGCCGATTATGCGAAAAACAGAAATAGAATCTTAAGTACAGGAATTAATATCTGGGAATATGAAGGCGGTTATTCATACCACGGAAAAAGTATTCTGATTGACGATGATCTGTCTGTAATCGGTTCCTTTAATATGGACATGAGAAGTGCATATCTGGATACGGAACTGATGCTTGTAATTCGCAGTAAAGATATTAATAAACAGTTGGAAGAGGGCATGATGGAATATGAAAGAGTGTCCCGCCAGGTATTGGAAGATGGAACCTATCGTGATCCATATCATGTAGAGCCAATCGAATTAACAAAGAAACGTCAGAGAAAAATATTTTTGGTACAGCATCTGCTTGGATGGGCAAGGTATCTGTTTTAATAAGGAGGAAGGAAAACGTGTTTCAAATATTGATTGTAGAAGATGATAAAGAATTAAGCCAGCTATTCCAAAAAGTGCTTGAGAAGAATGGATATCAGGTCAAAAGTGCATCGGATGGAGCACTGGCATTAGAAATATTGGATAAAGAGTATATTGATCTGATCATTTCCGATATTATGATGCCGGTTATGGATGGTTATGAACTGGTGTCGGAACTCCGTTCAGCAGGATATCAGATACCGGTACTTATGATCACTGCGAAAGGTTCCTTTGATGATATGCGCCAGGGATTTCTTTCGGGAAGTGACGATTATATGGTAAAACCGGTAAATGTGAATGAAATGGTTTTAAGAGTTGGAGCACTGCTTCGCCGTGCACAGATACTGAATGAACACAAAATTGTGATCGGTTCAACAGAGTTTGATTATGATGCAATGACGGTTACAACTGATAAGGAAAGTCTTGTTTTGCCTAAAAAAGAATTCCTGCTTTTATATAAGCTTGCAGCTTCGCCAGGCAGAACATTTACAAAACAACAGTTGATGGATGAAGTATGGGGATACGAGACGGAGGCAGACCCACATACGATAGAGGTACATATAGGAAGAATCAGAGAGCGTTTTAAAGATAACCCTGATTTTGAAATCGTAACAATGCGTGGAATTGGATACAAGGTGGTGAAAAAATAATGGAACAAAAGAAAGAAAAAGGATTGCGGATCCGATCCTGTCTGACTGGTGCAATCTGGCTGGCACTCGTATTTTCAACAGTCATATCTGCGTTATTATTTGCTTTTTTGAATCATTTTTTTAATCTGCCTGGTAGCATACCTGTGCTTGGCTGGCTTTTGATTTTCAATACATTGATTGCAGGGCTGATCACTTCCTTTATCAATGCAAAGTTACTGGAACCAATTACCAGACTTAGTAAAGCAATGAAGGAAGTTTCTCAGGGAGATTTTGAACAGCATTTGGAAACGAACAGCCGTATAGCAGAAGTTGGAGAATCTTATCAAAGTTTTAACGTTATGACAAAAGAACTTCGTGCAACAGAGGTGCTGCAGATGGATTTTGTATCTGATGTTTCTCATGAGTTTAAGACCCCGATTAATGCCATTGAAGGATATACAATGCTGCTTCAGGGAGAAGAACTGTCTCCGGATCAAGAGGAATATGTAGAAAAAATCTTATTTAACACCCAAAGACTTTCCGGATTGGTTGGTAATATTTTGCTGTTATCCAAGTTAGAGAATCAGAATATACCAATGAAAAAAACAGAATATCGTCTGGATGAACAGATCCGCCAGGCATTTCTTTCATTGGAAACAAAATGGACAGAAAAAGAAATTGGTTTTCAGGTAGAATTGGAGGAAGTTAAATATACTGGGAATGAAGGACTTTTTATGCATATCTGGATAAATCTTTTGGATAATGCGATTAAGTTCAGTCCTTCAAAGGGGACAATTACGATGTTTCTGAAACAAGAACAGGATTCTGTTAAGTTCATTCTGGAAGATGAAGGACCAGGAATAGAGGATGATGTAAAATCCAGAATATTTGACAAGTTCTATCAGGTAGATGGATCTCATAAAGCAGAAGGAAATGGCCTAGGTCTTGCACTTGTAAAACGGATTGTAGATAGTGCCGGAGGAACAATCAAAGCAGAAAACCGTGAATATGGTGGATGCAAATTTGTTGTAGAGCTTCCAATACAGAAAGATGAGACCATATAAGTTTAAGAAAAACAGATAGAGGAGGAATTACATGACATTTTATCAGGAGTTGCAGTTAAATCAGGCAGGTTCTAAAAACCTGTTGAAAAAGAGTGAAACACTAAAAGAAAAATTATATCATATGTGGGTATATCTGGTGAAGATAGCTGCTACAATGGCATTTTGTTTTTTCTTTGTTAGTATTTTCAGTATCCTATTTGGAAATGAGAACAGCATTGTAGGTGTAGTAGTCTTATTATGTCTCATGGTGTTTAGAAATGCGGATCTGGGGATCCACACCGGACAATCTACGATGCTTTTGGCTTTGTTCTTTGTAATTATGACTGTATGTCCGCATTTAGCAAATCAGTTTTCACCGGTATTGGGAATGCTGTTAAATATTGCGGCACTGGCTGTGTTGATTCTGTTCGGATGCCATAATCCATTCATGTTTAATCAATCTACATTGGTTCTTGGGTATCTGCTGCTATATGGTTATGATGTTACGGGAAAAAGCTATCAAATGCGATTAGTCGGAATGGCTTTAGGTGCAGCACTTACCTGCTTCGTATTTTATCGAAATCATAAAAACAGAACTTATAAAAGAAATCTGAAAGATCTGATACAAGAATTTGATATCACTTCTTCCAGAACAAAATGGCAGATATGTCAGATTTTATGCGTACCGATTGTCCTTTGCATTGCAGAACTTTGTAATATGCCACGTGCAATGTGGGCTGGTATTGCGGCCATGTCAGCGATTTTGCCGTTTATGGAAGATATGCACTACAGAGTCCGTAAAAGGATTGTCGGAAATATTGCAGGTGTTATATGTTTTACAGTATTATATTTTCTGCTTCCTTCGTCAATCTATGCATATATAGGAATTCTTGGTGGAATCGGTGTAGGATTTTCAGCACAATATGGCTGGCAGGCAGTATTTAACACATTTGGTGCTTTAGCCATTGCTACAGAGACTTATGGACTACAAGAAGCGGTTAGTCTTAGAGTGATTCAAAATGTTTTTGGTGTTGTGTTTGCTTTAGCATTTTGTGTTATATTTTATTGGTTTATGTCTAAAAAAACGGTTCATGCGGGACTCAATGTACGCTTTAATGAAGAAAAACAGATTACTTCTGATAACGAAATTCAAAAGTGGGCGAAATAGATTGTAAAATAGTACTCTTAGCGGAACTAATCAGGTGATAGGTAACATTTACTTCAGGATCAGTTAAGGGAATCCGTTTCCGCCCTTTCAGAGTCTGCTCTGAGCCGGGTGCTTTACTGCTGGAAAAACATAATAATGTGGAAGTCCTGACCAATTCTTCAAACTCAAATTCATCTGTCTGTATCAGAAAGCGGGATGCTGGCATTTTGCTCTTTACCAGATTTGTCCAGAAACCGATTTCATCACGAAGAAGGCAGTTAAAACCGTTAAGCTGTGGAAGGCTCAGCTGTGAATGTTCTGCCAGTTTGTGTTCTTTCGGGATGCAGACATAGAGCTGTTCCTTAAGATAAGGGATGCAGAGAAGATTTTTATCTGAACAGGACTGTGGAAGAATACCGATATCAGCATTGCCGGAACTGACATTTTGAAGGATTTCATCCATATTTGTCAGTTTTGAGGAAATAATATTATCAGGGAATCTGCGTGACAATTCAGGCAATAATGACCATAGAGGTACGGGAGCACAGGAATGAATGGTAATCGTATGCTGATTGCGTTCAAATGTCTGTACGGTCTCAACCGCTTTTTCTGCTTCAGAAAGCAGAGACCTTGCCTGTTCTACCGCTACTTCACCGGTATCGGTTAATTCGATACGGTTTTTACCACGATGAAAGAGTGGAACCCCAAAAGCATCTTCCACATCATGCATGGTTCTGGTAAGAGTGGGCTGAGAAATATGAAGTTTATCTGCCGCAGCAGATAAGGTACCACAGTCTGCGTAGGTTACAAACTGGTAAAGGTCTGATAAGTCTAACATTTTGATACTCCTTTCTATTCATAATATGAATAGTAGATTTCGAAATTGATATTGTATATATTCATTCTAACAGAATATAATTTGAACGTAAACAGAAAACAAGAAATATCATATTTCATAAAATGAATACAAAAGGAGGACGAAACAATGGATTATGTTACATTAAATAATGGTGTAAAAATGCCGCAACTTGGCTATGGAGTTTATCAGACTCCGCCGGAAGAAACAGAGCGCTGCGTACTTGCTGCAATTAAAAACGGATACCGCAGCATTGACACTGCTCAGGCATATGGTAATGAAGAAGGCGTAGGTCAGGCAATTGTAAAATGCAGCCTGCCAAGAGAGGAACTTTTCATTACCACAAAGATCTGGATCAGCAATGCAGGATATGAAAAGGCAAAGGCTTCGATTGAGGAATCCTTGAAGAAACTGAAAACAGACTATGTGGATCTGCTTTTGATTCATCAGCCATTTGGTGATTATTACGGAACATACCGTGCAATGGAGGAAGCCTATAAAGCAGGCAAGGCACGTGCAATCGGTGTTTCAAACTTCTATCCGGACCGTTATATCGACATTGCACATTTCGCAGAAGTTGTTCCAGCGGTAAATCAGGTGGAAACACATGTATTCCAGCAGCAGAAAGTGGCTCGAGAATATCTTGCAAAATATCATACACAGATCATGAGCTGGGGACCATTTGCAGAAGGAAAGAATGATTTCTTCAATACTCCGGCACTGAAAGAAATCGGAGCAAAATATGGAAAGAGTGTAGCTCAGGTGGCACTTCGCTTCCTGCTTCAGAATGGAGTCGTTGTGATTCCAAAATCAACGCACGAAGAAAGAATGCAGGAGAATTTCAATGTATTTGATTTTGTGCTGACAGATGAGGAAATGAAGCAGATTGAAACACTTGATACCGGAAAGAGTTTGTTCTTTTCCCATTATTCACCGGAAACAGTGGAATGGTTTATGAGTATTGTGTAACAAAATAGCTTCATAAAGGCAATAGCGTATTGCGGTTTATGCGACCGGCAATACGCTTTTGCTGTATAATAGGATATGATTGTTTCCTATTAGGAACGCTGTAAATACAAGGCTTTTCGGAGCCTACGAACCACAAAAAATAATATTTGATCTATCACATTACACAAAAAGCCGTCCGGCGTTCAAATCGGGCGGCTTTTTTGCGTGGATAGACCGGAAGGAGGCGGAAAAATAATTACAGAAATTTAACCCGCAAAATTGTGCAACTTTCACGAAAAGGAGGATAGTGAATGGCAGATGAAAAATTGAACACAGGCCCCGGTGAGGAGAAGCTCCCGGAGGCTCCCGCTCCTGTTACGGTTGACGAGCCCCAGGCTCCGGCTCCCGAACAAACTGCCGCTCCCACACCCCAGCAGGAGGGGCCTGCCCAGCCCGAGCCCGGTGATGTGGTGGTGTCCTTTGACAAAATCAATGAGCTGATGAATGAAAAGCGGCAGACAGCCCGGGCCGAGGTAGAAAAAGAGGAGGCGGCAAAAGAGCCGAAGGAGAAAACGCAGGAGGAACCTCCCACCGCTGGGGATGATGAACCTAAAAAGGCCCGTCGGGGCCGTCCCCCAAAAGAGGAAAAAGCGGATCCTGCTGGCAAGGAGGCGGCGAAGCCCCGCAAGGGCCGCCCACCCAAGGCGGATAAGGCGGCCCCCGGCGAGGCCACGCCGACTAAGCGAGACAAATTGTCCCGAAGTGGGAAAAAGGCTGCGGAGGTTAAAGCTGCCCCGGAACCCGAAAAGGCCCCACCCGAAAATGCGGCTCCGGCCCCGGAACAGGCTCCGCCTGAGCCAGCCGCTCCGCCCCGTCCTGTGGAGGAAGGAAAGCTGGTCTATCTGAAGCTTTCCGAAATGCATCCGTTCCACACATTCCGCCCCCACCCGTTTAAGGTGCGGGACGATGCCAAAATGCAGGAAACGGTAGCGTCCATCAAGGCAAACGGCGTAATGGTTCCCGGTCTTGCCCGCCCGGAAAAGGATGGCAAGGGTTATGAAATTGTGGCAGGCCATCGCCGCCATCATGGTTGTGAGCTGGCCGGGCTGGAGGAAATGCCCTTTATCGTCCGGGAAATGACTGACCACGAGGCGGTACAGGCCATGAAGGACAGCAACAAGCAGAGGGATCAGACGCTCCCCAGCGAACTGGCCGCCCTGTTGGAACTGGAAGTGGAGGACATCAAGCACCAGGGCGGGCGGCTGAAAAATGTGGCCGAGGGCGATATTGGAAAACGCTCCGTTGAGATCGTGGGCGAGGCGCACGACATGAACTATAAAAAGGTCATGCGTTATCTGCGGCTGAACTCCCTTGTGCCGGAACTGCTGGACAAGGTGGACGATAAAAAAATGGGCTTTATGCCCGCTGTGGAGATTTCCTATATCCGCCCCAAAAACCAGCGGCTGATCGCTGTTTCCATTGACGGAGAACAGGCATCCCCCTCTCTGGCCCAGGCGAAAAAGCTCCGGGAGCTGGACAAGGACGGGAAACTCAATGGTGATGTCATTGATGGCATCTTATCAGAAAAGAAAAAGGAGGATCGAGGCGTGATTATTTCTACCGCTGAACTGGAAAAGTATTTTGGCAAGGAAGCCACTCCCGCCAAAATGAAGGAGCAGATCATGACTTTGCTGGACGAGTGGAAAGAGAAACAGCCGCCCGAACTGGCGAAGGCTCCGAAAAAGATGGAGCAGGACAAGTAACCACTTCGAGACATTTTGTCCCGAGGGCCCTGCCCTCCGCATCATGGCTCTGGTGGTATATATCCCCCGTCGCCGCCTGTTTTTTCGTACAGCCGGGAGCGGGCTGTCAAGGGTGCATCGCACCGCCGTTTTACGGCGGCCTGCCCTTGACGGTCTGCCCCGGCTGTGCTATTTCCCCGGCAAGCGGCGGGGGTATATCCTCCAGAGCCGCCCCCTTTCCCATGATTGGGAAAGGGCGGGGGGATTGGGTTGAACTTTCTTATTAAAATATCGGAGGTATTGACTATGAAGCGTCCCCTTGCATACATTACCGCCGCATGGTTGAGCGGCGACAGTGAAAACGCAGAACAGGCCGCCCGCTACTGCCGGGCGGTTTATGAGGCAGGCTTTTCCCCAATCTGCCCGCCCCTTTATCTGCCCCTGTTTCTCAATGACGCAGTACCCGAGGAGCATAAAAGCGGCATCGACATGGGCCGTGACCTGCTCCGCCGCTCCCATGTGCTGGTGGTCTGCGGCCACACCATGACCGAGGCCATGAAAAATGATATTGCCGTGGCCCAGCGGCTGGGAATTACCGCCACCACCCTTGAGGGCATCCTGACCGTCAAGGGACAGGGCAAACGCTGATGGAGTCTGTTTTTGAGGCTTTCATTTCAAATCCTGCCCTTTACAGTGCGGGGCATCTGGTGGGGGAAACGCTGCATTTCCCCACCAACACGGAGGAGGTGCAGTCCCTCTTAAAGCGGATCGGCGTGGACGGGGTGCGCTGCCAGGAATACTTTATTATCTCCTTTGACAGCGACATTCTCGGCCTTTATGACTATCTGGGCGAGTATGAAAACATTGACGAGCTCAACCACCTGGCCCATCTGCTGAAGGAGCTCTCCCCATCAGAACGGGAAACGCTGGAGGCGGTTATGGACAGCGACCAGCATTGTGGCTCGGTGCAGGACTTGATCAACCTTACGCAAAATCTGGACTGCTACGACCTGCATCCCGGTGTGGACAATGAGGAAATGCTGGGCCGCCTTTATGTGGAGGATATGGAAAGTCTCGAAGTGCCGGACAATATAAAACCCTACTTTGACTTTGAAGCATACGGGCAGGACATTTCCATCAACGAAAACGGACACTTTGCACCGGGCGGCTATGTGACGAAGGTGAGTGACGATTTCCGGGAGGTCTACCACGGCCCCCAGGACATCCCCGCTGAACACAGGGTTTTTGCTTACCCTCAGCTTTCGATCCGGGAGCAGATGGCCGCTTATCAAGAAATTATTGACGGTTCCTCAAAGGAGGGGTTCCGGCGGCTGGCTGAAAAACACCATGAGGAACGGTAACTGGACTTCGAGACAATTTGTCCCAAGGCGAAAGGAGGCGGTGTAACTGATTGATGAAGAAATTTCCCGGAGCTCCATAGCGATTTCTGTCCGGGCCAGCAAGCTGACAGCCCGGGGGCTGGCCTATGTGCTCCGGGCGGCTGGCCGCCAGATCGCCAAACGGCATAAGAAAGCCCAAAGGCCCCACGGCAGGCAGAGCGTGAAAAAGCTCATGGCCCACGGCGAAAATGTGAACAGCATCGAGGTGGAGGCCCCGAAGCTCTTTGACCGCATGGCCCGCCGTTTCAATGTGGACTATGCTTTTTACAAAACCGGGCCGGACAAATACCTGCTGTTTTTCAAGGCAGGACAGGCGGATGCAATTACCGCCTGTTTTGAGCGGTACTCCCGCAGGCTGTTGGAACAGTCAAAATCCAGCCGCATCCCCATCCGGGAACAACTCAAAAAAGCGGCGGAACAGCTTGTAAAGGAACCGCCCAAAACACAGGAACGGACAAAGGAGGTGGTTCGTGAAGAACGATAGCATCAAAAAATACCTTATTCCCAACATCCCGTATCTGTTTGTCCTGTGGGCCTTTCTCAAGCTGGGGACGGCCTACCGTCTGGCGGCGGGTGCGGATTTTGCTCATAAGCTCATGGGGCTGGGCCAGACCATTGGCCCGGCCTTTGCCGACTTTGCCCCGGGGCTTGCTCCCTTTGACTGGCTCGTTGGCATTGTGGGGGCTGTGGCGTTCCGGGTAATGGTCTATGTGAAAAGTAAAAACGCTAAAAAATTTCGGCGGGATGAGGAGTATGGATCAGCCCGTTGGGGCTGTCCGAAAGATATAGCCCCTTTCGTAGATCCAAAGTTTGAAAACAACATCATTCTGACCGGGACGGAGTTCCTTACCATGAATACCCGTCCGAAAAATCCGGCCAACGCCCGCAACCTCAATGCCTGTGTGATCGGTTCGTCCGGCTCCGGCAAAACCCGGTTCTGGCTTACCCCGCAGATTTTGCAGGCCAGCGCAGACAAAAACGGCGGATGCAGCTATGTGTGTGTCGATCCCAAAGGAGGCGTTCTCGGGCAGGTGGGCCACTTCCTGCAAAAGCGTGGGTATCGGATCAAGGTGTTCAATTCCATTGATTTCACAAAATCCATGCACTATAACCCGCTGGCGTACATCCGCAACGAGGCCGACATCCTTAAATTTGTGGACGCTCTCATTTCCAACACAAAAGGCGAAGGCAAGGAAGGCGATCCATTCTGGACAAAATCGGAAACCCTGCTTTACTGCGCCCTCATCGCCTATATCATTTTTGAGGGCCCCGCCGAGGATCGGAACATGAACACATTGGTTGACATGATTTCCGGGATGGAGGTCAAGGAGGATGACGAGGATTTTATGAACGCCGTGGACTATATGTTTGCGGGCCTGGAAAAACGAAAGCCGGATTGCTTTGCGGTCAAGCAGTATAAAAAGTACAAACTGGCCAGCGGCAAAACAGCAAAGTCGATCCTTATTTCCTGCGGTGCAAGGCTGGCTCCCTTTGACATCCCCCAGCTTAGGGAGGTCATGGCCTATGACGAGCTGGAGCTTGACCGCATCGGGGATCGAAAAACGGCGGTGTTCTTTATCATCTCGGACACTACGCAAACCTATAATTTCCTTGTGGCTCTGGCCTTTTCGCAGATGTTCAATCTGCTGTGCGAGAGGGCCGACAATGTTCACGGAGGCCGCCTGCCCCATCATGTACGGGTGCTGTGGGACGAGGCCGCCAACACAGGGCAGGTTCCCCAGCTTGAAAAGATCGTGGCTGTCATCCGTTCCCGTGAGATCAGCTTAACGCTGTTCTATCAGCAGTTGGCGCAGTGTAAGGCGATTTACGATAAACACGCCGAAACCATTTTGGGAAATATGGACAGCGTGATATTCCTCGGGGGCCGGGAGGCCAGCACCATCAAGGAAATATCCGAGAACTGGCTGGGTAAGGCTACAATCTCCATGCAGACCGACAGCCGCTCCCGTGGCCAGTCGGAAAGCTACAGCCAAAATAACCAGCGGCTGGGCCGGGAGCTGATGACACCCAGCGAACTGGCGACCATGCCCGGGGATAAGTGTATTTTACAGCTTCGGGGCCTGCCCCCGTTCTATTCCCCAAAATACGATTTGAAAAAGCACCCGAACTACCGATATACGGCTGAAGCCGACAAAAAGAAAAACGCCTTTGACCTTGACCGGCTCATTAACCGCCGCAGGCGGCCCGGGCCGGACGAGCTGTGTGAGGTGTATGCCGTGGCTGTGCCGGACGATGGGCTCACAAGCGAGGACGAGGACATCCTCAATTATGATGACATCGACGATCCGGACGCCTTTGCATAAATAGGGCTTTGGGACAAAGTGTCCCGAAGTATGTAACCTGCCGCCAGAAATGGCGGCTTTTTTCATGGCCGGGAATACCCCCCGGAGAAAAGGAGGCTCTATGCAGTTTTTCACTTCCGCTATTGATACTTTGCAGACTCTTGTTGTAGCCCTCGGCGCTGGACTTGGCGTGTGGGGCGTTGTCAATCTGCTGGAGGGCTATGGATCGGACAACCCAGGTTCCAAGAGCCAGGGCATGAAGCAGCTCATGGCTGGCGGCGGCATCATCCTTTTGGGAACCACGCTGATCCCCCTGCTGTCTGGCTTGTTCTAAGGAGGGCTTATGGATTTTCTCACCGACTGGCTCACGAACTGGCTGAAAGAGCTGTTGATCAGCGGTATCATGGGGAACCTCGAAGGGCTTTTTGATACCGTCAATGCCAAAGTCGGAGAGATTGCGGTACAGGTAGGGACTACCCCGGCGGCATGGAACGCCAGGGTTTTCTCCCTCATCCGCCAGCTTTCCGAAACGGTGATCCTGCCGATTGCCGGATTGGTGCTGACCTTTGTTGCCACCTACGAGCTGATACAGATGCTTTTGGAAAAGAACAATATGCACGAGTTTGATGTGGCGAATATCTACAAATGGGTATTCAAAACCGCTTGTGCCATCCTCATTCTTTCCAACACCTTTAATATTGTCATGGCGGTGTTCGATGTGTCGCAGAGCGTGATTGCGGATGCGGCGGGGCTCATCCAAGGCTCCACCGACATTACGCCGGATATGCTGACGGAGCTGGAAATCACGCTGGAGGGCATGGACTTGGGGCCGCTCCTTGGCCTGTGGCTCCAGTCCTCTGTGATCGGGC
Organism: Roseburia hominis A2-183; assembly: GCF_000225345.1. Taxonomy (NCBI): domain Bacteria; kingdom Bacillati; phylum Bacillota; class Clostridia; order Lachnospirales; family Lachnospiraceae; genus Roseburia; species Roseburia hominis. Next base: position 2,963,759 of record NC_015977.1, on the reverse strand, counting down.
TGACCATGCAGATCATGGGGATCATCATTTTCGTTCTGGTGTACGGAAGAATGATTGAAATATATTTAATGACCAGTTTAGCACCCCTGCCCGTTGCCACGCTTTCCAACCGGGAGCTGGGCGGCACAGGGCAGAACTACCTAAAATCCCTGTTCGCCGTAGGCTTTCAAGGGATGCTCATACTGGTCTGTGTTGCGATCTATGCGGTGCTTATTCAAGGCATCGCCACAGGCGGCGATCCGATTGGAGCGATATGGGGAACCGTGGGCTATACGGTTCTTCTGTGCTTCATGCTGTTTAAGACAGGCGGCATCGCCCAGCGCATCTTCGGGGCGCATTAAACGGACGGACTTCGGGACAAAGTGTCCCGAGGCCGGGAAAGGAGGAAACAATTTTGAGTAAGGATGTCATATTAACCCCGGAACAGATCGCCGCCGAGGAGCGGCGCTGGCTGTTTGATGCGCCGATTGCGGAGCTGGCCGAGGTAAAAGGCGTGACGGTGGACGAGGCAGTTAAGCTGCGGACGGACGCAATTTTGCAGGAGGCCGCTGTTCCCATCGAAGTTACGGTTCGCCCGATTGAGCCCCAAGGCAAGCTCATCGGCTTTGCCAGCGTCAACTATGGCGGTGTAGTGATCGACGATTTCAAGGTGGTGGATGGCAAGAACGGGATTTTCCTCGGGGCTCCCAGCAAACCCGATCCCACCAGCAGGACGGGCTACCGCTCCACGGTGCGGATCAATGACCGGGCCACCCAGGAGCGGCTCAATGCGGCGGGAGCCCAGGCGTACCATTCAGCGGTGGAAAAGCTCATCGCCCGGGCCGAGGCAGTCCGCCCCACCCCGATCAAGGAGCAGATGGCACAGGCCGCAAGGGAGGCTGGGAAGGAAAATGCCGCCCGAACCGCCCCGGCAAAGAAAAAGGAGGCCCGGAATGACAGGTGATGTGACCTCGAGACAAATTGTCCCGAAGTCTCCAGCCTGCCCGGAGGGGCTGTTTTTGATGGACGGGATTGAAGGGCTGCGCTCTTTGCCGAAGCACTCGGTTGATATGCTCCTTACCGATCCACCCTATGGCACTACCCGGAATTTTTGGGATGTGCCGCTCCCGCTCCCGGAGCTGTGGGAGGCGGTCAAGTGGGCTGTCAAACCGGATGGCGCAGTGCTGTTTTTCGCACAATGCCCCTATGATAAGGTGCTGGGGGCATCCAACCTCTCTATGCTCCGCTATGAATGGGTGTGGTACAAAAGCAGGTGTACTGGCTTTCTCAATGCAAGGCGGGCTCCCCTAAAGCGGACGGAAAACATTCTGGTGTTTTATCAAAAATTGCCCTATTACGATCCGCAGTTTGAACAGGGCAAGCCCTATAAGAAAATTTCCCGGACAGGGGACAACAGCCCCAACTATGGAAAATTCCTGCGTTCCAGCAGCGGATCAGAGGATGGCCTTCGTTTTCCCGGAAACCTGCTGGCCTTTTCTTCCGTACAGCGTACCGTCCACCCAACGCAGAAACCCGTGGAGCTGTGCGAGTATCTCATCAGAACCTATACCCGGCCCGGGGAGGTAGTGGCAGACATCTGCGCTGGCTCCGGCACGACTGCTGTGGCTGCCGTCAATACGGGCCGCCGCTTTGTATGCTTTGAAACCGCCCCGGCCTTTTACGCCCCAGCTACAGAACGCATCCGGCTGGCTACTGAGGCGGTCAAAGCCGGGCAGAAAGGAGTATGACTATCGGAAACTATTCTATCATTTACGCCGATCCCCCTTGGCAGTACCAGCGCAATAAAGTACAGGGGGCGGCAGAAAACCATTATCCCACAATGGGGATTGACGATCTGTGTGCGCTCCCGGTGGCTGATCTGGCCGCCCCGGACAGTGCACTTTTTTTGTGGGCGACTTTCCCCCAGCTCCCGGAGGCCCTGCGGCTCATAGAGGCGTGGGGCTTCCGCTATAAGTCTGTGGCCTTTGTCTGGCTGAAAAAGAATAAAAAGGCGGACAGTTGGTTTTATGGCCTTGGCTTCTGGACGAGGGGAAATGCAGAAATCTGCCTGCTAGCTACCAAGGGCCATCCCAAACGGCAGGCGGCAAATATCCATCAGTTTATCATTTCCCCGATTGAAGCCCACAGCAAAAAGCCGGACGAGGCCCGGGAAAAGATCGTGGCCCTTATGGGCGACCTGCCCCGGGTGGAGCTCTTTGCCAGACAGTCCCCGCCCGGCTGGGAGGTGTGGGGAAATGAAGTGAAAAGCACGATCCCGGACTTTGGGACAAAGTGTCCCGAGGTTAAAGGGGCCGGAAAGGAGGCTGATCCATGCCCTATGTGAATGTACCCAACGACCTGTCAAAAGTAAAAACCAAAATGGCCCTAAACCTTACCAAGCGCCAGCTCATCTGTTTTAGCTGTGCGGCGGCGGTAGGCATCCCGTCCTATCTGCTGGCCCGGGGCTCTATCGGCAATACCGGGGCCATGTTCCTTATGCTGGCCGTGATGCTCCCGGCGTTTCTTCTGGCCATGTATGAAAAAGACGGGCTCCCGGCGGAAAAGGTGCTGAAAAACATCATACGGGCCCGGTTTCTGCGGTCCGGAGTCAGGCCCTATCAGACACAAAACATTTACGCCCCCTTTGCCGAACGGGGCGCTGTGAGAAAGGAGGATGTGATTGCGAAAGGCAAATCCAACCAGCGGAAGAAAAACCGCAAAGGCTAAAAACCGGGCGGCCCTGTCCGCCCAGCAGACGATCCCCTATGTGGCGATGCATCCGGACGGGGTATGCAAGCTCCCCGGCGGGCTCTACACAAAGACCGTGGAATATGAGGACATCAATTATTCCGTGGCATCCACTGAGGATCAGACTGCAATCTTTGGCGGTTGGAGCTCATTTCTCAACTACTTTGACAGCTCCCTGCCGTTCCAGCTTTCCTTTATCAACCGCCGCTCCCACTCCCGGAGCCGCTATAAGGTAAACATTCCCCAGGCGGATGATGATTTTAACAGCGTCCGGGAGGAATTTACCGGGATGCTGAAAAACCAGATCGCCCGGTCTAACAACGGGATTGAACGCTCCAAGTACATTACTTTCGGCATCCCAGCCGGAGGGATCGTGGAGGCCCGGCCCCGTCTGGAGCGTGTGGAAGCCGATGTGATGGGCAACTTTAAGCGGCTGGGTGTTCCCTGTGAACCGATGGACGGACGGGCAAGGCTGGCCCTGCTTCACAGCCAGATGCATCCGGGCAACCGGGAACCGTTCCGCTTTTCATGGAAGGACATCCCGCAGACGGGGCTTGGCACCAAGGACTATATCGCCCCGGACAGCTTTGACTTCCGGCACTCCCGCCTGTTCCGGGTGGGCCAGTATTGGGGCGCTGTTTCCTACTTGCAGATTTTGGCGTCTGAGCTCTCGGATAAACTGCTGGCAGAAATGCTGGAGCTGGATGCGGAAATGACCGTAACCCTCCATATCCAGACGGTGGATCAGCTAAAGGCCATCAAAACCATCAAGGGAAAAATCTCCGACATCGGGAAAATGAAGGTGGAGGAACAGCGGAAGGCTGTCCGGGCCGGGTATGATCCCGACATTCTCCCGCCCGACCTCATTACCTTTTCCAAGGATGCGGCGGAGCTCCTTGCCGACCTCCAGTCCCGCAACGAAAGGATGTTCCTTTTGACTTTTACGGTAGTCAATATGGCCCCTACCCGCCAGCGGCTGGAAAATGATGTGTTTACCGTGGGCGGCATCGCACAGAAATACAACTGCGCCCTCAAGCGGCTGGACTGGCAACAGGAGCAGGGCTTTGTGTCCTCGCTGGCCCTCGGCTACAACGAAGTGGAGATCCAGCGTGGTATGACAACCAGCTCCACAGCAATTTTTATCCCCTTTATGACAAGGGAGCTGCGGATGGACGGGCAGGCCCTCTACTATGGCATGAACGCCCTTTCCCACAATGTCATTATGGCTGACCGCAAAAAGCTGAAGTCGGCCAACGGAATGTACCTCGGCTCTACAGGCTCGGGAAAATCCTTTGCGGCAAAGCGGGAACTGCTCAATGTCTTTCTGACCATCCCCCAGGATCGGATTATCATTGTCGATCCGATGGGCGAATATGCCCCGCTGGTTCGCAGGCTGGGCGGACAGGTGATCGAGATTGCCCCGGACAGCCACCACCACCTAAACCCGATGGATGTGGAGCTTAACATGGCCGCCGGGGAGAGCCCTCTTTCCATGAAGGCAGATTTCCTGCTTTCCCTGTGCGAGCTGGTGGTAGGCGGAAAGGAAGGCTTACAGCCCATCGAAAAGACAGTTGTTGACCGCTGTGTGCGGCTGGTGTACCGGGAACAGGCCCTTGGGCTTGATACGGGAAAAACCCCGCTTTTGCAGGACTTGTACGAGGAGCTCTTGAAACAGCCGGAGCCCGAGGCCCGGCGTGTGGCAACCGCCCTTGAGCTCTACTGCACCGGCTCCCTCAACCTGTTTAACCATCCCACGAATGTGAAAACCGACAGCCGGGTGGTGTGTATCGTGCTGAAAAACATGGGAGAAAACCTCCGCAAGATCGCCATGCACATCACAAATGAATTTGTGTCCCAGGCGGTAGATACCAACTTCCGGGAGGGCGTGGCGACATGGTGCTACTTCGATGAGTTCCATGTCCTGCTCCGTGATCCGCTGACCGCCAGCTATTTTGTGGCGGTGTGGAAAATGCTGAGAAAGAAAGGCTGCGTTCCCAGCGCCCTCACGCAGAATGTAAAAGACCTTCTGGCCAGCCGGGAGATTGAGAACATTCTGGATAACACCGATTTTATGATTTTGCTCTCGCAAGCTCAGAGCGACCGGGCGATTTTGGCAAGACAGCTCGGTATTTCCGAGCATCAGCTTTCCTACATTACCCACTCTAATTCCGGCGAGGGCCTGCTGTTTTACGGGAATGTGACCATCCCGTTTGTGGATCGGTTCCCGAAGGGGGAAATCTATGACCTCTTAACCACCCGACCGGAGGATATGAAGAATGAAGCGAAAACCGAATAAACCACGCCCGGAGTCCCAAACGCATACGGAACCCGGAGGCGGAGCTGCCGAGCCCGGTGGCCCTGCTTTTGGGGCTGGCTCTGAACAGGCGCCCGGGGCGGCTGGCACTTCGGGACAAAGTGTCCCAAAGTCAAAATTTCGGCAGAAAAGCCAGCAGGAACAGGCGGCGGCATCCAAGCTCCGCATGGAAAAGCGGGGCGAAAAACGGGAAGCCGCCCGGGAAAAGCTGGCAAAGCAGAAGCCGCCCAAACAAAAAGGCCCGATCCGTAAGGCGGCGGGGGCCGCCGGATGGGGCGTTCACGGCTTTGTGCATGGCAAGCTCTACGAGGTGGAGCAGGAAAATGTAGGAACGGAAGGGGCCCACCGTTCGGAACTTGCCGGGGAGGTTATCCTGCGGCATGGCTCCCGGTTTGTAAAGCGCAAAGTCCGGGAGCATCCGGCAAGGGCGGCCAGCCGGGCCGAGGCCAGGTATCAGAAAGCAGCGGCGGATTATCATTTCCACACCGCCGCACAGGAGCACCCGGAGCTTTCCCAAAACTATTTTACCCGGTACTGGCAGAAACAGCGGCTTAGAAGGCAATACCAGAAGCGGGCGAAGGAGGCCGCAAAACAGGGAGCCAAAGCCGCCGGGAAAACAGCCGCCGCCACGGAAAAGCTGACAGCCCGGGCCGCCGGGTTTGTGAAGCGCCATCCAGTCGGATGCCTGCTGGCTCTGGCCTGTGTCCTTGTGATCGTCCTGCTCCAGTCCTGTTCGTCCTCGCTGGTGTCCATCGGCAACGCCGGAGCCGGGGCGCTGGGGGCCACCACTTACCCCTCTGAGGATGAGGCGATTTTAGGGGCGGAGGCGGCTTATGCCGGGCTGGAGGCAGAACTGCAAACCTACCTTGATACCTACGAAAGCACCCACGATTATGACGAGTACCACTTCGATCTGGACGAGATCGAACACGATCCCTATGTGCTCATTTCCCTGCTGTCGGCGCTCCATGAGGGGGAATGGACGCTTTCACAGGTGGAGGGCTCCCTGCAAATGCTCTTTGACCGCCAGTATATTCTGACGGAGCGTGTGGAGGTGGAGACACGCTACGACAGCGACGATGAACCCTATTCGTGGTACATCTGCTATGTGACGCTGGAAAACAAAAACCTGTCCCACCTGCCTGTTTCCCTGTTGAGCGAAGAACAGATGTCCCGGTACTCCATCTATATGTCCACCCTCGGCAACCGTCCCGACCTGTTTCCCGACTCCCCCTATGTAGACAAATACATTACCAACCCGCCGGAGGGCTATGAGGTTCCGGGGGAATATCTGGACGATGAAACATTCGCCGCTATTTTCTCGGAGGCAGAGAAATACATCGGCTATCCCTATGTGTGGGGCGGCTCCAGCCCGTCTACATCCTTTGACTGCTCCGGCTATGTGTCATGGGTGATCAATCACTCCGGCTGGAATGTGGGTCGTCTTGGGGCGCAGGGGCTTTACAACATCTGCACTCCGACCAGCTCCCCAAGGCCCGGCAACCTTGTGTTTTTCAAGGGAACCTATGATACCCCGGGCGTGAGCCACTGTGGGATTTATGTAGGCGATGGGCGGATGCTCCACTGCGGAGATCCCATCGGATACGCAAACTTAAATACAAGCTACTGGCAGTCTCATTTTTACGCCTACGGGCGTTTACCATGATTGGAGGTCATTTATGGCAACAGCAAAAAGCATGAAAATCCAAGCCGAGATTGATAAGGTCAAGGCCAAAATCAGCGAACAGCAGGCCCGGCTCAGGGAGCTGGAGCAGAAAAAGCTGGAGGCGGAAAACAGCGAGATCGTGGACATCGTGCGTGGCATGAGCATCCCCCTTGCGGAACTGCCCCTGCTGTTTGAAAAGCTGAAAGGCGGCGGGGCTTTGGGACAAAGTGTCCCGAAGTCCGAGGATGAGGAAAAGGAGGAAAACTGAATATGAAACGGTTTCGAGTTTTGACAGCGGTGCTTTGTGCCGCTGTTTTGTTATGCGGCTTTAGCGTTCCCGCCTATGCCTACGCAGGCGGCGAGGGCGAGGACTACGGCGATCCCACAATGGAAACCCCGGCCCCGGAGCCGACTATTACGCCGGGCGAGGGCTTTTCCGAGGAGGGAAACCTTGTAACCCGTGATCTGCTCTATGACGAGCACACCAACAAGCAGTTTATTACCGTACAGACCAGCGGCGGCAATACCTTTTACATTGTCATTGATTATGACAAGCCTGTGGACGAGGAAGGTGAACAGTATGAAACCTACTTTTTCAGCGTTGTGGATGAGGGGGATCTGCTGGCCGCAGCCGAGGCCGCTGGCGTGGAACAGGCGGTCTGCTCCTGTCCGGAGAAATGTGCGGCGGGGACTGTGAATACAGACTGCCCGGTGTGCTCCGTCAATCTGGCAAAATGCGTAGGCGCAGAGCCGGAGCCCGAGCCTGCCCCAGAGCCGGAGCCGGAACCCGAGAAGCCGGGCAACGCCGGGATGATCCTTTTGGTGCTGGCTGTCATGGGCATCGGCGGCGGGGCCGCATGGTATTTCAAGATTTACTGTCCGAAACACCAGCAAGCTGACCAGCCCGAGGAGGACGATGGCGGGGAGTACCCGGACTATGACGAGTTTGAAGATGACGGCCCCCCGTGGGACGAGGAGGACGAAACCGAAGAAAAGGAGGAAATCAGATGAATTTTACCAACAGTCCCTTTGAACGAATGATGAAAGAAAAACCCCGTCCCCAGGCTCCCGCTGAGAACAGGCCGCCCAGGGGCTCCGCCTGTTATGGCTGCTGTTACTGGCGGGGGATCGCCTGTGTGTCCTGCTACAAGGAGCTTTTGAAGGCCGGGGCTGGCGGGAGGTGATGGATTGTCCCGTGAACTGACACGCAAGGAAAAGACAGCGATCCGCTCTCTTGTGGTAACATGGTGCGCTAACTATGACCGGGAATACGGATGCCTGCCGCTGGATAGCGATTGCTATATGCTGGGTAAATGCTGGACGGGATCATACTGCCGCTATTTCCGGGAGTCCGTCCTGCCCCTTGATCCGGCGCTGGAAGTGGCCCTTATGAGCGAGGGCCCAAGGCCGGATTTTAAGATATGCCCGGTATGCGGCGGGCCTGTTCCCCCGGACAGGCGGCAGGCGTACTGCTCGGCGGCCTGTGCAAAGAAAGCCCACCGCCGCCAGCAACGGGAATATATGCGGAAAAAGCGGGGTGCATCCGTTGACAATTAGGGCCTGTAAAACCCGCTTATAGCAAGGCTTTCCGGGGCCATTTCGTTGGCCTGCCGTATCATTCTACGGTCTGGCCCCGTTTGCCCCGATGCTGTCAACATCCATACAGCGGGACTTTGGGACACTTTGTCCCGAAGTACCCGCTTTCTGAGAGGAGGAATTATGCCGAAATATTACCCCATCAATGAGGAGGCCGCCCGGCGTGCCAAAAACGCCAACAGCTTTTCCGACTATGTTCCCGGCTCCGCCACCGCCGCTTACCGTGAAATGGTGGATCGGGCCTATACCCTCGGGAAACAGCAGAAAGGGCGTGTCGATCCCATGTACCACGAAAAGATTGACGGGCTCATAGACCGCTATGCCCGCAAGCTGGCGGAGAACATCAACCAGTGCAATCTCATAGATGCCCGTGTACCCTCGATCCTCATCGCCGGAGGCTCCAACTTCCCGGTGCGGAAAAAGGAAAAGCAGAACGCCGCCCGGGATAAGAATATGGGCGAATATATGCAGATCGAGGGCCTGCTGGATAAGGTGCGCTCAACAGGTATGGGCGGGATCAGCGCAGACGATGACCGGGCCGTGGAAAAGCTGGAGGCGAAGCTGGCAGGGCTGGAGGCCATGCAGGAGGAAATGAAAACCGTCAATGCCTACTACCGCAAGCATAAAACGCTGGAGGGCTGTCCCGTCCTGTCCGCCGAGGAAATTGGAAAGTTCCAGTCCTCTATGGCATCCGACTGGCGCAAAAATCCCGTACCCTATCCGTCCTATCTGCTTACCAACAACAACGCCAACATCCGCCGCACACGCCAGCGCATTGAGGATTTGAAAAGCCAGTCGGAATATGCGGGCTGGGCCTTTCCCGGGGGACGGGCGGAAATCAACGAAGGAGAAAACCGCTTGCAGCTCTTTTTTGAGGAAAAGCCATCGGAGGAACAGCGGCGGGAACTGAAAAGCAACGGTTTTAAGTGGGCTCCCAGCCAGGGAGCATGGCAGAGACAGCTTACGAAAAATGCCATATATGCGGCGGGCCGGATGGAATTTTTGCGCCCGGAGGATGGGCAGAGCCCTTACCAGCTCCAGCCCTTTGCCCGGAAAACGGAAAAGGATATGACACGATGAAGGAGGTGTATTTGTGGACAAAAATCAAGGCTATTCCATTTTGAAGGCTGTGATGCTGGAAAATGGCAGGGGCTTTGCGCTGGGGCATCATCCCACAGCTCCATCCCCCTATGTCACATGGGCCTGTTACGATGATAAGAACGGCCAGCGGCAGTATGAATGGGGACATTACGGCAACGATCTGGCCGCTATGGAACAGGATTTTTCAGACCGGGTAAAGGACTATCAGCGGCTTTACTATGTGGGGATCGTGCAGACCGAGGCCCCCGGCCTTTACAAATATTACTCTACCCAGCGGCCTGTGGACATCGGGACATTCCCCAAACCGCCCCACAATGCCCCGGATGAGATCGTCAACTATGACCGCCGCATCCCGGTGGAGGGCGGCGCATTTCTGGCATGGGGGCATCTGACTTATACAAGACCGCTGACCGAAAAGGAGGCGTCTGACTATGAGCTCCGTCCTGCCTCCGTCATTTCTGAATTATCCCGAAAAAACGATGACAGGCCCCTCTCGATTGCCCAGCAGATGAAAGAGGCCGGAGCTCTGGCCGAAGCCAGCCAGGGCGATCCCATCCATAAGAAAAAGGCCCCCGACCGGGGCGACCGATAGGAGGATTTGTATGGAAGAAAGATATAACCCGATGAAAAGTGCGGAGATCGCCACCGAGCACAATTACAATATGCTGGACGGTGTTCTCAATAACCAGGCCCCACCCCCGGAGGAAAAGGAGCTGGATAAGGTTAAGGAACCGCCCCACAAGCGCCGGAGCCGGGAACGGGAGGAACGATGACAAAGAAACGCCGCCGCCCGATCCATCTCCATGTGATGGTGTCCGAGGAGGAGCAGGCCCTTATTCAACAACGCATGGCCGAGTCGGGCATCCGCAATATGGGGGCCTATATGCGGAAAATGGCCCTCAATGGCTATGTGCTCCATGTTGACCTCTCGCCCGTCCGGGAGTTGGTATCGCTCCAGCGGCGGTGCTCAAACAACCTCAATCAAGTGGCGATCCAGGCCAACACCTACGGCGGGATTTACCCCGAGGAGATCGCCGCTTTGCAACGGGACTATGCCGCCCTGTGGGGGCCGCTGTTCGATCTGCTGAAAAAGCTCTCCGCATTGGTGGAGCTCTGATCCTGCCGGGGAGTGGCGTATGCCGCTCCCCGGTTTTCACTACTTCGGGACAATTTGTCCCGAGGTGCTGAAAGCCGGAGGCATCCTTGTTGTCCCTCCCGGACAGAGGTATAATTATCATGTAAGGAACCATAAACCACACTTTTCAAGGAGGTATCAAGCGATGCGGATCATTCTGAAACTTTTAGCGGCCCCCTTTGTTCTGGCCCTCACGCTCCTTGTGGCAGTATTGAATTTTGCTTTTTCCTTTGCGTCATGGGTGTTCTGCGCCCTGTCCTTTCTCTGTCTGATCGGAGCCCTGTTTGCTTTAATCACGGGGGATCGCTGGGGCATACAGGGGCTTGTGATCGCCTTTGCTGTTTCGCCCTTCGGCCTGCCCGCTGTGGCGGAGTGGCTCATTGACAAGCTGGACAGTCTCAACTACTCGCTAAAGAGTTTTATCACAGGATAACGCTTTGGGACAATTTGTCCCGAAGCCCCCTGCGGCGGCTGGACGGACAGCCGCCGTTTTCTTTTGGAAGGAGGTGTGCTCACGGCTACAACTTATATCCGGCCCTACAAGGTGGCGGCTGGGAAAGGCGCTGTCCAGACAATGGAGGAACGCTTTAACTATGGGCTTAATCCGAAAAAGCTGGGAGCCCTGTCCTCATACCTCTGCGATCCGGCCACGGCTCCCGCTGAGTTTCTGCTGGTAAAGAGTCAGTACCAGGCGGAAATGGGCCGGGCCGTAGAGCGTGGAGCCCTGTTTTTTCAAATCCGGCAGGCGTTCCCACCCGGCGAAGTAACAGCAGAGGAGGCCAACCAGATCGGCTATGAAACAGCCATGCGCTGGACAAAGGGAAAGTATCAGTTTTTTGTCTGCACCCACACAGACAAGAGCCACCTCCACAATCACATTTATTTCAATTCAACGGCCTTTGACCGCTCCCGGAAGTTCCATAATTTTATCGGCTCCAGCTTTGCTCTGCGGCGGCTCTCTGACCGGGTGTGCGTTGAGCATGACCTCTCTGTGATCCAAAATCCAAAACAGCACAGCAAGGGCCGGTATCTCCATTATGGCCAGTGGATTGTGGAAAAGCCGCCCTCTGCAAAACAGCGGGTGCGGCTGGCCATCGTGGAGGCTCTGAAAAAACAGCCCGCCGATTTTCCGGCGTTTCTGAGGCTCATGGAGGAGACCGGCTTTCTGGTAAAGCATGGCCGTGGCGGTGTGATCTCCTTTCTTGCTCCCGGACAGGATAAGCCCACCCGCCTGCGGGCATCTACCCTCGGGGATGGTTTTGATCCCGAGGACATCCGGGCTATGATTGCCGGGGAGCGTCCGATCCCGGAGCTCCCGCAGGAGGCTCCGGCTCCTGCCCGGCGTGTTAATCTGATTATAGACATTCAAGAGCGCATGGCACAGGGCAAGGGCCCGGCCTATGAACGGTGGGCCAAGGTTTACAATCTGAAACAGATGGCTGCTGCGCTCCAGTACCTGCGGGAAAATGATTTGATGGACTATGAGGCGCTGGCGGCCAGTACAGAAAAGGCAGTAGAGCGTTTTCACACGCTGTCCGAGGAATTGCGGCAAACGGAGGCGGAGCTGGAAAAGACCTCCGGGCTCATGGCGGCTACTGTGGACTACGCAAAAACCCGGCCTGTGTTTGACGGTTACAAGGCGGCCCGGTACAGTAAAAAATATCTGTCGGAGCATGAGGCGGAGCTTGCCGCTTACCGGGCGGCCCGGGCCACTATGAATGAGCTTTTGGACGGTGCAAAATTGCCAAAGATGGCGGATATGAAAAAGTCCCGCCAGGAATTGGCGGGAAAGAAAAAAGCCCTCTATGCGGAATACCGCAAGGCCCAGGCGGATATGCGGCAGGCTGTGGCGGTCAAAGCGAACATAGATCATCTGCTCGGCGTGACAGACGGGCGGGAAAATAAGGCCCAGGAGCGATAGCGACAGGCCGCAGACAACAGGCGCATAGCGCCGGAACTTTGGGACAATTTGTCCCGAAGTCCAGCGGGTTTGGGGAGCTCCCCAACAAGCATTTTTGCGGGCCTGCGGCCAGCAAAAATTTCGGAGTGTGGCCACACCCGAATTGCTTGCCGAAACGCGCAACCCCGGAAGTGGCGCGAAAAAACGGAGGCGCGTGTTTCTCTTTACGCATCCTCCGTTTCCTTGGCCGCTTTCATCGCTTGGATTGTAGCTTCAACGATTTTCAATTCTCTTTCGTCCAAGGCGTTCAACATGGCATCAATCCGCTTCCTGCACTCGCTCCCGCTATTCTGGGACGGGTAAAAGTATTGATCCACCGATATATCAAACATTGTGACCATCTGATAAAAGGTGTTGAAGCTTGGATGCTGACCATCATTTTCATTATACATAATGGTACGCGGAGCGCGGTCAACAATATAGGCCAGTTGCTCCTGTGTCATACCGCTGGCTTCTCTTGCACGCTTGATGGCGAGCCCTATATCGTGAAAATCAAAGCGTCTTTCATCTCGTTCTATCTTCATAACATCACCTGATATGATTTTACATTTCATGTGATATTATTTGAACGACTGTGTATTTCATACTACTGACTATTTAATTTCACATTCTTTTCTTCCAAAACTTGTATTGTTCGAGTCGAAGAACTATAATATACTCTATGGAGGTGCAGAATGGATTATATGACACTAAAAGAGGCCGCCGAAAAATGGGGCGTGACACCTCGTAGAGTAAATTACTATTGTGCTGCCGGGCGTATTCCTGGTGCTGTAAAGATGGCAACTATCTGGCTAATTCCAAAAGATGCGGAAAAGCCGATTGACGGAAGGACAAAACAAGGAAAGGAGTTGCGCCATGAATAAAATCCTGATTATAGATGATGACAAAGAGCTGTGCACTTTGATTAAACGTAGCGTACAAGCAGAAAACATAGAAGCTGATTTTTGTAATACCGGAAAAGAGGGCTTACAAAAATTAAGAGAGCAGGAATACCAGCTTGTGGTGCTGGATGTGATGATGCCCGGCATGGACGGGTTTGAAACGCTGGAAGAAATTCGCAAGGAGTACAGCTTGCCGATTTTGATGTTCACATCTAAAAATGACAGCATTTCTAAAGTACGGGGCTTACGGGCCGGAGCGGACGATTATCTTACAAAACCGTTTGATATGGATGAACTGATTGCCCGTATTGCGTCTCTTATTCGCCGCTACACTCGCTTTAATCAGCAAGCTGGAGCCATACAAAAGCTAAATTTTTACGGATTGCAGATTGACCTTGAAAATCGTTCTGTTACTACATCAAACGGCACTTTTGAACTGCCCCCAAAGGAATTTGATTTGCTCCTGTACTGTGCAAAACATCAAGGGAAAATTTTGACCAAACAGCAGATTTATGAGGAAGTATGGGGCGAAGAATATTTCTATGATGACAGTAACATTATGGCGATTATCAGCCGACTTCGTAAAAAATTAGAAGTCAATCCTTCAAGCCCAAAGTATATACAAACGGTCAAAGGGATTGGCTACCGGTTTAATAAGGAGGTGTAGTCAGCATGGAAATTATCGTATCCTTGTCCATTGTGATTGCTGTTGTGGCTGTATTGACTTCCATCGTTCTCGTTCGGCGTGTAAAAAAACAAATAGCAGAAATGACCGATGTGCTGGTTGATGTGAAAAACGGAAATGGCAACCGGCGTATTCTATCTGCAACAAATGAACTGACAGCACCTCTTGCCTATGAAATCAATGAGATCGTTGTGGCCTATGAAAGCAGACTTTCAACTGTACGGCAGACAGAAGAAACCAACCGCCAACTTATGACGAGCCTTTCCCATGACGTGCGAACGCCCCTTACTACTCTGATTGGGTATCTTGACGCTGCACACAAAGGACTGGTCACAGGAAAAGACCGGGATGATTATATTGAAACCGCCCGCCGGAAAGCCCATGATCTGAAAGAATATATTGATGTACTCTTTGACTGGTTCAAGTTAAATTCAAACGAGTTTGCTTTGGAAATCCAGAGCGTTGAGGCCGCAGAGCTGACAAGAAATATCCTCATTGACTGGATACCGATTTTTGAGGATAAACAGGTTGAGTATGACATCGATATTCCCGAACAGCCTGTCCGGGTAAGATTGGATATGGACAGCTATATGAGGATCATCAATAACCTTATTCAAAATGTAATCGCTCACAGCCATGCAGACAAAATCAAAATTGCCCTGTCAAAGAAGGAAAATAACATGGAGTTGCTGCTGGCGGATAATGGAGTGGGAATTGAGAAGGAAGATTTGAAACACATTTTTGAACGGCTCTATAAGTGTGACAAAGGACGGTCTGAAAAAGGAAGCGGTCTTGGTCTTTCTATTGTCCATCAGCTTGTAGAAAAGATGGGTGGGAGTATAACAGTTGAAAGTTTGCCGGGAAAAGGAACTGAATTTATGTTGCTTTTTCCTTTGGAGAGTTAAGCGGGTTCCCGTCTTTATGGCGGGAGCCTTTGTCATTTTACTGGATTTCAAATTGCAAGGTTAATGCAAGGTTGCGGCAAGGTTAATGCAAGGTTGGCATGATAGAATACCTTACAGAACAGGAGGTTTTGAATATGGATACAAATTATATCATTGAAACAAAAAATCTGACGAAGCAATACGGCTCACAAAAGAGTGTGGCTGACTTAAATATTCATGTGAAGCGTGGGAGAATTTACGGTCTGCTGGGCAGAAACGGAGCCGGAAAAACCACTACCATGAAAATGCTGTTGGGCTTAACGGAGCCGACTTCCGGGGAGGTCAAAATCTGGGGAAAGTCTTTGCAAGGGAATGAAAAGAAGTTGCTCCCCCGCATTGGCAGTCTAATTGAGTCCCCCGGCTTTTATCCCAATCTGACCGGCACAGAGAACCTGCGTATCTTTGCTACTCTGCGGGGCGTACCAAACAATCATGCTATCAAAGATGCTCTGGATCTGGTAGGACTGCCCTACAAAGATAAAAAGCTCTTTTCACAGTATTCTCTTGGCATGAAGCAGCGGCTTGCCATCGCCCTTGCCGTTATGCACGATCCGGAGCTTTTGATTTTGGATGAGCCGATCAACGGCCTCGACCCCATCGGTATTGCAGAAGTACGTTCCTTTATTCGTGAGCTTTGTGACGCGCGAGGAAAAACCATTTTGATTTCCAGTCACATTCTTTCGGAGATTTCCTTGCTGGCTGACGATATTGGAATTATCGACCACGGCGCATTGCTGGAAGAAGAAAGCCTTGCTGAGCTGGAGCAAAAAAGCAGTAAGCATATCCGGTTTACGCTCTCTGATACTGCACAGGCGGCAAGAATTTTGGAGCGCAATTTCCATGAAAACCATTTCTCCATACAGGACGACCACAATTTGCGCCTGCACAACCTTGATCTACCTGTGGGGAAAATTGTAACTGCCTTTGTAGAAAACGGATTGGAGGTATCAGAGGCGCATACCTGTGAAGAAAGTCTTGAGGATTATTTCAAGAGAGTAACAGGGGGTGAGGGAATTGCTTAAACTGGTTCAATGTGAGTTCGCGAAATTGAAGAGAAAAAAAATCATCCCACTTGTGTTTTTGTCCGCTTTTTTATTTCCTATTCCCATTACCTTTCTGATGGCAACACCGAGAATGTTGGAGAAGTACCCAAATAAATCAGTCCTTTTTGATGGATTGTTCAATATGGTTATGGGATATGGCGTTATTTTTCTCTTGCCGTGTATCATCGGTGTCATTGCAGCAATGCTGTTTTTTATGGAACGGGACAATGACACTTTCAAAAATTTACGCACAATCCCGGTAACAAGTACACAGATGATTATGGCAAAGATCATTGTGCTATTTATTTTTGGAGTTATCTTTTGCCTTGCTTCCATGCTTGCTACCATTGTTTGCGGCAGTTTCTCAATGGAAGTGCATGGTCTTACCTATAAACTACTTGTTGCAGTTGAACTTGGAATATTCATTACAGCGGGAACTTTGCCGATTATCGTACTTGTGGTCTTTTTCAGCAAAACATACATCTTCTCCATTCTGCTATGTGTGTTTTACAGTGTAGTGAGCCTTACCGTCGAAACATTGTTCGGAACATTGCCTAAATGGTTATGTTGGCTCATGCCTATCCCGCTTACAACGCTCTGGGGTGCGGGAGATATGGTGAAACATGGGTTTCCATTGAATGTAAATGCCTTGGAAGCAATTATTCCCTCAACCTTTCAGACGGTTATCATTCTTGGGATAATGGCTGTTGCATCAATCTCATTGATCGACTTCTTATACAAGAAAAGGGGGGAATAAAATGTATCGGATCATTAAAACAGAATTATGGAAGTTAAAGCGGTATCATATCATTTGGGCTGGTATTCTGCTAATGCTTCTTTCCGTTGGAATTACTCTTTTTGCTTCTACTGCATTAGATGGTACAGTTTGGACTTTCCCTCATTTGGTCGAACGCGTCATTCAAAATAATACGACAACCATTTTTCCTATGTGCATTACTCTGATTGCAGGATATATCATTGCTCGTGAAAAATCAGATGATACCTTAAAAAGCATTATGACAATACCTGTTTCCTACCCTGCGTTGATTGGCGGAAAACTGATTGTTTGCGGTTTCCTGTCCGTATTTTTGGGTATGGCAAGTACATTTTTTACTGTCGCTGCGGAATTACTTGTTGGCTTTCCGGGATTTTCGGTAACAGCCGTAATACAGGCTTTGATACAGATCACCCTTAATACCTTATTTTTGTATATAGCCGTAACTCCGATTATAGCCTTTACCGCCCGTATTCCTAACGGGCACATGATAGGTGTTATTCTTGCATTTGTCTATGGCTACGGGGGAATGTTCGCAGCCGGAAATATGTCCCTTGCAAATCTCTATCCGATTACAGCGAGTATGGGACTGATCCAGTACCGAAGCCATGATGCGGCTGTTCATTGGAATATAGGCTTATGCAGCCTAAGTATGATAGTCGTCTTATTGATTTCTGTGGCTATTGTAGTTACAACAAAAAATGTTTCATCCGCAAAAGTTGTTAAAAAGCCGAAAAAAACCGCCCTCAAAAAAGGCTGGTAAACAGGAGGACTTACACATGAAGAAAAAAATATTGATTGGGATTGGTGCCGGTGCTTTCGTGGCAATCTGTTTTGGTATTTTACTGCTTTCAGGTGCAGGCAGCACCTATTACTATTCACAGATCGACAACACCAAGATCGAGCAGACGGGATCTGCCGGAGGTGTAATTAACTTTGGGGGAAGCATGGACTACTCCTACACGCTGCGTTGTTATGACGAGGACGGAAACGAAAAGGACATTACCTTTGGAACATCGAGGGAATTGAAAGAGGACGCCTTTATTCGTCTGACGGTAATGCCCATTCGTGGAGTGCTGGAATGGGTTGAAGTTCAGTATGACGAGCTTCCCACAGCCGTACAAAAAGAATATACAGCACCGCAATAAAGAGAATAGATAATTGATTATCACCTAAAATATAGCTGCCGCACGACGGCAAAAGAAAAAAAGCCGTCGTACAGCAGACACATTTTCACGCGCCTATGAAATGGCGGCTTTGATTTTCAGAGCCGCCGTTTCTTTGCGTTTACACAAACCTATGACGACTTGCAGGGACACGGTAGCCGATTGGAGGTTAATTTACCGTGTCCTTCTTTTTATTTCGCAGTATCCATGACCTGCACCAGTTAAAAAAAGCGTAGCTCCCCCATCGGAGCAGTCCGGCTTTGAATGTGAAATTAAACAGTACATAACCGATAATATATTTTCATGCGCTTGTGCGGCCTTGTGTCGCGCAGGCGCATTTTGCTTTCCAGACTTCGAGACAAAGTGTCCCGAGGTGCGGTGCCGTTCTCCGCCGTTACTCCATTTCGTTTCCGACCAACCCCGAACAAACTGAAATGGAGGATTTTACGATGACTACTATCAATTTGAAAGATTTTTATTATTGGTACACGCAGGATCAGCTTATCGAAGTTTCTGACGAGGTGGCCGAGGTATTCAAGGCCGATGCCCGCTATGAAATGGCCTACCAGCGGCGGCTCTCCCGGCACAAGGCGCAGTATTCTCTGGACTGCGATGACGGGATTGAGTATTCCGCTTGCCTGCATGAGCCGACCCCGCAGGAGCTCCTTGAACGGATGGAAACCTTTCTTCGTCTGTGGAACGCTCTCAATTCTCTGCCGGAGATCCAAGGCCGTAGAATTGACGCACATATCATTCTTGGCAAGTCGATTAAGGAAATTGCCGAGGCCGAGGGCGTACATGAGGAGTCTATTCGCCAGTCGATCAAGCGTGGCCTTGAACGCATGAAAAAAAATTTTTGATTTTTTCTTCTTAACCCACTTGGAATTGATGAAAAAATGTCTCGGTTTATGAGAGGAGGTTTTCTTCTTAACGCAAGGGAATAACGGCAACCCTGAGTAAGTACGGGGAGCCAGACGGTGGGTGCGCGGTGACATTTCCCTAAAGAGATTGAGCGAACAACACCAACACTGTAAATGGGCCCGGCCATCCCAAGGCCATGATCCGGCGCTGAACAGGTTGGCTGCCTGTTCCTCCGGGCTTGTCGCTTTGCTTGCGTTGAGAGCGCCGCACAGAAAATAACGATTGTCTTTGGACAGGCCAAGTAAATATGTGCGGCGCTCTCTAATATTCAAAAACTATAATAAACCTCGAGACAAAGTGTCCCAAGGTGGAGTAAGGCAACAGACCAGCATCCCGGCGGTGCTGGTCTGTTGCGTTTCCCCACCAAACAGAGGGAGGCGTTCTATCAATCTGCGAAGGAGGTTTACCGTGAAATTAACTACACAGGAACTTGAACAAATGAGAAGCGTTGACATTGGCGCGGTGGCTGCCGAGTCCCTGCCTGATGTGAGCGGTATGACCTTTGACAATGCGCTTTCCCGAAAGGAGCGCATCTCTCGATTTTTGCAGACTGTCAAAAATCCATACTGCTTTTGCATCGGTGGTGTTGGCGTGAAAATTGAATTTGCTGAAAGCGGGCCATCTCTCCAAGATAAGCTGACGGATTTCCTGCTGCGGCAAAGAAGCGGGCTGTAACTTCGGTTACAGCTCATTTTGCTTCTTCGAGACAAAGTGTCCCGAAGCGGAGGCATCCTTGTTGTCCTCCCCGGACAGAGTTATAATATAAGTGTAATGTGATAGGGAAGGAGGAACAATGGCACGAGCAAAAAACAGAGGGTATCAGCAGAGTTTCTCTCCCTCTTACACAATCCGCCGCTGGCGGCTGGGCATCTATATCCGGCTTTCAAAGGAAGATTTGAAAAAAGGAAAAGACGATAGCAACAGCGTAAAGAACCAGCGTGACCTACTGAACGATTTTTACCGACGCAACATTGACGAGTTTGAAAGTATCACGGAATATGTAGATGACGGACATACTGGAACGGACGCTAACCGTGAAGATTTTCAACGGCTCTTGGCGGATGTCGTGAGTGGTAAAATCAACTGCGTTATAGTAAAAGACCTGTCCCGCTTCGCACGAAATTATAGCGATGCCGGAAGTTTGATCGATAACCTGTTTGTTCAAATGGGTGTTCGCTTTATCAGCCTTGCTGAGAATGTGGACAGCTACAAGAACCCCGACAGCGTTTCAAATATCATCGTTCCCATTACAAACGTGATGAACGATAATTACTGCTATCAGACTTCCAAAAAGATCCGGCAGGTATTTGATTACAAACGGCGCAACGGCCAGTATATCGGAGCATTTGCTCCTTACGGCTATGTAAAGCACCCAAAGGACAAGCACAGGCTGATTGTTGATCCCGATGCTGCTGAAAATGTCAAACTCATTTTCACAATGCTTATTCAAGGGTCATCAAAACGTGCTATCGCGCTGTACCTGAACGAACACGGCGTACCGAGCCCCTCGGCTTACAAGGTACAAAAGGGCTTGCCTGTTTCGACAAGAGGGTATGACGATCCTATGTGGGGAGTCCGCATGATCCACTCCATTCTTACCAATCCGACCTACACCGGGGATTTAGCCCAAGGCCGAAGCCGGGTGAAAAGCTACAAGGTACACCAGATTGAAGCTGTTCCCCGCGAGGAATGGGTGGAAGTGGCTGGAACGCATGAGGCCATTATCGACTATGAAACTTTCGACAAGGTACAGGCTCTCTTACAGCGTGATACCCGTACTTCCCCGAAAGGCCGTGAGGTACATTTATTCAGCGGCTTTCTGAAATGTGCCGATTGCGGGCGGGCCATTACCCGATGCGTTGGCAAGAACAACAATGTATATTATTCTTGCTCAACCTACAAGAACCGTTCCCGGACAGCCTGCACCATGCACTCAATCAAGCATGAACGGCTGGAGGCTGCTGTTCTGTTCGCTGTACAGCATCAGGTACATTTGGCTGTTTCCTACTCGGAAATCGTCACGCAGATCAATTCCGCTCCAATCAAAAAAAGCCAGTCTTACCGACTGGACGATCTGATAGCTGCAAAAGAGCGAGAACTGACAAAAATAACACGCTACAAGCAATCTCTTTATCAGGACTGGAAAGACGGTGAAATCACCCAGCAGGAATACCGGGATATGAAGGCAGACTATGAACGGCAGACTTCTGATATTTCCGCAGTGCTCACTCGTCTGAACGCTGAACGCGCAGAACTGGCAAACGGTGTAGACAACGAGCATCCTGCACTGGTAGCCTTTATGAAGTATCAGAACATTGAAGCCCTCAACCGTGAAATCTTGGTTGAGCTTGTGGACTATATCAAGGTCTATGAAAACGGTAATATCAGCGTGAAATTCAAATTTGCTGACGAGCTCCGCAAGATTGCCGAGTACATTGAAATCAACACTACGGAAGATACCGCAGTAGCGGGCTAACCCCCGCTACGAACCCCTTTGACAGTGTGTTTTCCTAATAGGCGCTAATCATATGAAAATTGTTATACGGAAAGGATAAGAAAATGAAGGAACAGAATCATCCGAATGTGATTAAAATTCGAAATGCACATGTTCATAACCTGAAACATATCGATGTGGATATTCCACTAAATAAGATTGTGGGAATTGCCGGAGTGTCCGGTTCCGGAAAGTCATCCCTTGCACTGGGAGTGCTGTATGCGGAAGGTTCACGGAGATATCTTGATGCGTTATCGACCTATACCAGAAGAAGAATGACACAGGCACCGAGAGCACAGGTGGATGAGGTACTGCATATTCCAGCGGCACTGGCATTACACCAAAGACCGGGGGTTCCGGGAATCCGGAGTACGTTTGGAACCGGATCGGAACTGTTGAACACATTACGACTGATATTTTCAAGACTTGCAAATCACTGTTGTCCCTATGGCCATTATCTGGAACCCACACTTGATGTGGCGGCAGGGAAAGAACTTTGTTGTCCTGTCTGCGGAACACATTTTTTGGCACCATCAGCGGAAGAACTCTCTTTTAATTCGCAGGGAGCCTGCCAGACTTGTGGCGGAACGGGATTTGTTAGGAAAGTAGATGAAGCTTCGTTGGTTCCGGATGAATCACTGACTATTGATGAAGGTGCGGTTCTTCCATGGAAAACATTGATGTGGTCACTCATGACAGATGTATGCAGGGAAATGGGAGTCCGTACAGATGTACCATTTCAGGAACTTACAAAAGAGGAAAAAGAGATCGTATATCATGGACCGGCAGAAAAAAAGCATATTTTTTATAAAGCAAAAAATACAAACCAGTCCGGCGAACTTGATTTTACATATTTCAATGCTGTATATACCGTGGAGAATGCCTTATCCAAAGTAAAAGACGAGAAAGGCATGAAACGTGTGGAACGTTTCTTGAAAGAGGATGTATGTCCGGATTGCGGCGGAACAAGACTTTCTAAGAGAGCGAGACTGCCAAAATTATGCGGCATCACACTGGCAGATGCCTGTAAGATGTCACTTTCAGAGCTTGTAGAGTGGGTAAATCATGTGCCGGATGCCCTGCCAGAAGAAATGCGGTTAATGGCAGAAAATATCTGTGAATCTTTTCAGATGGTTGCAAAACGGCTGATGGATCTGGGTCTGGGTTATCTGTCATTGGACAGAGCGGCTTCTACTCTTTCGACAGGGGAACGGCAGCGAATGCAGCTTGCACGGGCAGTCAGAAACCGGACTACAGGAGTATTGTACGTGCTTGATGAGCCGTCTATCGGTCTTCACCCATCCAATATCGTGGGACTAACGGATGTCATGCATGATCTGATTGCGGATGGCAATTCTGTTATTCTGGTGGATCATGATAAGCAGATTCTTTCAGAGGCAGACTGGCTTGTGGAGATGGGACCAAAAGCCGGGGCAGACGGAGGAAGAATCATTGCACAGGGGACGATTCCTGAGATTGAAGCAAATCCGGATTCCCAAATTGGAACATTTCTGAAAGAAATGCATCCCATTTATCGGAAGAAAGCATCTGAACAGGAAATGTTTTCTTTGGGAACCATCCACCTTTCGACAGATGCTATTCATACGGTAAAGCCGCTGGAAGCAGATATTCCAAAAGGGAGACTTACAGTGGTGACCGGTGTCTCCGGTTCCGGGAAAACGACATTGATACTGGAAAGTCTGATTCCGGCATTAGAGTCGATGATAAATGGAACAAAACTTCCCTCTCATGTGAAAAATATTACTGCGGAAGATATTGAACAGGTAAAACTGATTGATGCGGCACCGATTGGAATCAATGTGCGTTCTACGGTGGCAACTTATGCAAATGTGCATGATGAGTTGCGAAAGGTATATGCAAAACTTCCGGATGCAAAGGAAGCGGGATATAAAGCAGGGGATTTTTCTTACAATACAGGAAAACTGCGTTGCCCGACCTGCGATGGAACAGGTTCTATCAGCCTTGATGTGCAGTTTTTACCGGATGTGGAAGTACCTTGTCCGGATTGTCATGGAAGCAGATATAACAGGGACGCTGGGAATATTAAAAGGAAAACAAAGTCTGGAGAGTTATATTCTCTGCCGGAACTGATGGATATGGATGTACAACAGGCTCTACGTGCCTGTGAGGATATGAAAAAGATATGCTCAAGATTGCAGATTATAAAGGATCTGGGACTGGGTTATCTGACATTAGGCGAAGCAACTCCAAACTTATCCGGTGGAGAGGCACAAAGACTAAAACTTGCATCGGAAATGGAACGCAAACAGGATGCGTCGGTGTTCGTCTTCGATGAGCCGACGATTGGTCTGCATCCTCTTGATGTGCAGACTCTTTTGAAGGTTTTTGACCGTCTGGTATCCAAGGGTGCAACAGTCATTGTCATTGAGCATGATCTGGACGTGATCCGCAATGCTGATTATATCATTGATATGGGACCAGGAGGCGGAGAAGCCGGTGGAAGAATCATTGCAAAAGGAACCCCGGAGGAAATTGCCAGTGACAGAGGAAGCATAACGGGGAAATATCTTCGATGATCAGCATTATGAAAAGACCGACAATCTCAGAAAGTGAGGATGCCGGTCTTTTCCTATAATTCTAAAATCTCTTGAAGCTGGAATCTGCCACAAAGTTTCCGGAGATTCTTTTCCACCACGTTTTGCCTAGGTAATGAGTGTGCCAGAGATCATAGATGAAAGAAGAGTAGGAAGGCAGTTTGCTTATAATAAAAAATGCGGTAATGATATATATGACAAATCATTGGAGTCTGAACCAGGTGTAGTCTTTAAATTCTTTTCAGCTTCCCAGCAGTCAATGCGAAGCATATAGTCTGCACTGGTATAAACATCAATACTGTTACACTGTGGATTGTATTCTGCAAATATTGTTCTCATCGTATCTTATCTCCTTATTGATCAATAAATCATCAGTTACAAAAATCAGAAGCATTTTAATCAGTTCACCATGTCAGTTTTATTTTGTGTTATACTGTTTTATATGATTTTTCTTGGTCTCCGCTGCCGCTTCGGTCGGCACAGAGCAGATGTCC
This sequence comes from Roseburia hominis A2-183, assembly GCF_000225345.1. Classification (NCBI taxonomy): domain Bacteria; kingdom Bacillati; phylum Bacillota; class Clostridia; order Lachnospirales; family Lachnospiraceae; genus Roseburia; species Roseburia hominis. The sequence goes on along the minus strand of NC_015977.1, from coordinate 2,939,281 downwards.
ACCGGACATCTTGTGCCCTTGTATTTTCCCTTATCAGAGTTCGTAAGCACTGGCGGGACGATGTAACACAAGGGAAACAATAAGGGAAAGTTCACCTGCGACAAATCCAGTGTTTTCAAGTGTTTGCAGAGAATTTAATAACAAAATATAACAGTTATTAAATCTCTTAAAACAGGTGAAATCTCAATCGGAAGTTGAGGAGGTAAAGAGTGTATGAAAAAGAAACTGTGTATTCTGGTTATTTTAATTGCTGTGTTATTGGTAGGAACAGTAGGTTGCTATTTCATGCCAAAAAAATTCGGTAAGAATGTAAATCCTTCTGAGGTAGACCATATAAATGTGTTCGATGGAAATACAGGAACTGGTTTTACTATCACCGATTCAGAAGATATCGAATATATAGTGGCGAATATTCAAGGTATTTCAATGAAAAGAGATGGCATTTCACTTGGAAGAACAGGATACAGTTTCAAAATTAGTTATATAAACAGCAACGATAAAGATGTCATACCTGTATTTATTCTCAATAGTGATAATACAATTTGTAAAGATCCATTTTTTTATAGATGTGATGGCGGATTATGCTTTGATTACTTAAAAGAATGTGAAGAGAAATATAGAACTAATGTAACAGAATCTATAGAAGAAAAATAACATCCAGTTTTTGAAACTAAGAAATCGGAATTGACCGAGCTCTTTAAAGCGAGGGACGCTTCTTGTCCGAAGGGCAAGAAGATGGAGCATGGAAAGAGTTAAACAAATCGATATTTATATAGGCATTATAGAATCAGTCTGTATGTGGAGGAAATCAAATGAACTGGGTAAATGTACAGTATAAAAGTAATTTGAGAAAATACGAAAAGAAGGATGGAATGAAAGCTCTTGTAACATACTGCTTAATAATGTGTAGTGCTTTCTTTCAAGGTTGGCTTTATACAACAAATGCAAATGTTTTTGTTTTAAATTTATCGCAGATATTGATTCCATTGGTTTTAATTGCAGTATTCTTTTGCTTTTTTTACTGTAGTAAAGAGAATATTAGAAGTATTGGAATTAATTCTGATAATATCAAAAATAGTATAGTATTTGGTTTAGCGGGAGGTTTCGTACTACTTGCTATACAGACGGCATTATATATAATCCAAGGGAAATCAGTATCATTTATCAATCCTACATTATTAAATTGGGTTATATTTCTATTTGCTGCTTTTGAAGAAGAAATACTATTTAGAGGGTACATACAGACAAGACTGTTTGGACTCATAAACGGTCAATGGATTGTTAGTATAATTAATTCAGTTCTTTTTTTATCCATACATTATCCTGTAAGATGGATAGTATCTGGAGCAATATTTATCAATGCATTATCGACGGTATACATAGTATCGCTTCTTGTACTACATTTTTTTTGCGATGCTGTATATAAAAGGACAAATTGCCTATGGGGAGCATTCCTGTTACATGTAATCTATAATGCAGTAGGAGCAATGATTCAAATTTCCTAAAGATGGAACAATGCGATAACTTCTGGTTTGTAGAATTAAGAAAATCGGGAATCAACAGGACAAATGAAAGGAATAATATTATGGACGATAATCAAAGGATGAAAATCAGAAATTTCGGGTATTTAAACCAAGGAGCATTAAAAGGGCAAATTCTTTTTACAGGATCATCCTTGATGGAAATGTTTCCTGTCTGTGAAATTGCACGAAGCCAGGGCATCGAACAAGTGATATATAATCGCGGCGTTAGTGGATTGAATACAGATGAGTTTCTGGAAAATATCGATACATTGCTTTTAGATCTTGAGCCATCAAAGATATTTATCAATATCGGCACTAATGATATTACAAAAGAACGATTTGGAGATCAGTGGATGTCACATTTAATGGATAATATCTGTAGAATCATGGAAATTATCAAATTCCGTATTCCAGATGTGGAAATTTTTATCATGGCGTTTTATCTTGCAAATCTTCACCTGCCATGGCAGACAGAACAATCAATCCAATGGATGAAACTCCGTACTCCTGAAAATCTTACATTATGTAATCATCGATTAAAAGAAATAGCAGAAAAATACGGTTGTCGTTATCTTGATTGTAATGAAGCACTTGTTGATGAACATGGTGAACAGAAATCGGAGTATGCCATTGATGGTGTACATATGTATGCAAATGGATATTTGAATGTTTTTAAGTCTTTAAAGCCTTATTTGTAATGCATGAAAGGGTTTTATTAGTGGAACAAAAAGTAAACAAATCGTTGTTTATCAAGCTGTTTAATTTTGAAAATTTCTTTGAAAAACTATTGACTCCTACGTAACGTAATAGTTTAGAGTATGCTTATCGAGAGAAGGAAATGACAATGATGACGGTGAATGAAGTAAGTAAATTAACAGGAGTGAGTATACGCACTCTGCAGTATTACGACACCATTGGACTCTTAAAACCTATTGAATATACAGAGTCAGGTTATAGGTTGTATGACGATACATCCTTGGAAAGGCTGCAACAAATTTTACTGTTTAAAGAATTGGAATTTCCACTTAAGGAGATTAAAAAGATAATCGATGCTCCTAACTTTGACAGGAACAAAGCATTAGAGCAGCAGATTGCATTGCTTACGATGAAAAAGGAGCATCTTGAAAATCTTATTAGTTTCGCTCGAGGAATCAAAGGAATAGGAGTGAAATATATGGATTTTAAAGTATTTGATACAAGAAAGATTGATGAGTATTCTAAACGAGCAAAAGAACAATGGGGACAAACCTCTGAGTTCAAGGAGTTTGAAGAGAAAACAAAGAACTGGACGAAAGATGACGAAGCTACTGCCGCAAATGAGTTTATGCAATTATTTGTTGAATTTGGACAAATGAAGGAAACAAACCCGGCAGATGAGCAGGTGCAGTTGCAGGTAAGGAAACTTCAGGATTACATTACGAATCATTTTTATACATGTTCTGATAAGATTTTATGTGGTCTTGGAAGAATGTATGCTGGTGGAGGAGAACTTACGGAAAATATTGACAATGTTGGTGGTACAGGCACTGCGGAGTTTGCAAGCAAAGCCATGGATATATTCTATATGAGCAGGAAATAAGGAAAATTTTGCCAGAGACAATGAAGAAGAAAGCATGAAAGCTATTCTTTATAAAGCGTTTTTATGGCAAAACGAGCATACAGATATCTGCAAAAACAATAAAAGTATTTCTGGAATAATATTGTCTCTATTAAGTATTCATGGTACAATATCCGAAAAATCGGAATTGTGAAAGAGTATTGTACCATGAAGATATATGAAAAAATATTTGCAAGACTTAATGAACTGCATATGAGCCAGACAGAACTATCCAAAAGAACCGGCATTGCTACCAGTACCATCAGTGACTGGCGGAAAAAGCAGATCAATCCCCAGGCAGATAAACTATCGGTAATATGTAAAGCACTGGATATGTCCCTTGCGGATTTGCTTTGTGACAAAGAAAATACAGAGCAGACAACACCAACAGATTATTTGATTGGTGATAATTATATAATGGAATTATTCAGAGAATCCGACGCCGATAATAAGAGAAGAATTCTTAGGTACTTTGAACTTCTGGAAATCTGCAATGAAATCAATGATAGCTGTCCGGCAAAAAAGAGGCAGCGTAATGTATCAATTATTCAGGATATTGATGGGAATAACATTGTAGTGATAAATGATATCCGCTTTAAAGGGAAACGGTCGGTTAACTGGAAAGACGTAAAAGAGTATATAAAAGAATACGTTGGAGATTTTTATAAAATAGCTTCTACGGGAGATGTGATATATATTGGGTCTGATCTCCCCAGCGAATATAGCGGATCAAAGTATACAAATAGCCTGAAAGGAGCAACCTCCAAGGCCAAGGCAAATGCTGCATCCGGCTTACCGGAAATGATAGAGATTGCTGTAGGAAAACACTTTCGTATAAATCAGGAAATGAAACATAAGAGAGACGCAAAAAATGGATGGTACAGATATGATTCCAGGTTCGCGCTTCCTGTGTATGGAAATGACGGGGAAATTGAAAGATACAATGTTTTCCATGCATCTATGTTAATACGTCATTCAAATGACGAGAAATTGTATTTGTACGACATTATAGATATAAAAAAAGAAACGAGCAACCCTCTCGGCGAATAATCGCTTACCAGACAAAAAACCCATTTCCTTTATGGATAGATAATACTATATGATATAAAAAATGTCAATCCGAATATTCGAAATAATGGTTTGGATTAGAAACCGGTTTTTATTCTGCCTGTCATAAAATGAAAGGTCATTAAATAAATTCCAGTTGATATTTCACATATTTTAGGAAATTTAATAACTGTTATATTTGATTATCAAATTCTTCGCAAACCCTTGAAAATACTAAGTTTGTAGCAAGTGAACTTTCCCTTACTCTTTCCCTTGTGTTACATTTTCCCATTGCTTTTCATGAACCTTAATATGGGAAAAATTAAGGGAAAGAAAATTTCATAACACAATATAACATATAACAATAACGACATGGTGAACTGATTGAAATGTTTTCGATATTTAACTCTGTAACTGATTATCAAAAGAAAATGGAGATAAGATACGATGAGAACAATTTATGCAGAATATAATATAAACCACGATAGTATTGATGTTTACACAAGTGCTGGATATATGCTTCGCATTGATTGCTGGGAAGCTGAAAAAAATTTAAAAACCACATATGGATCAGAATGTGCGCTTACTTCATTGGCTGTGGATGAGCCTTTGGAATATGCAAGATTATATCTTGATGGCAATTTACAGATGTGGGTGGATACAGAAGATTCATTAGAACTTTATTAAGCAAGAAGTGAGATAGTGTTGTAGGGAGTTTCCTGTAGTTAAAGATACCACACCCGATATGATGAACCCACGCTTATACACTACCAGCTATGATAAAAGAAAGGACAGCAATTTGACACTGCTGTCCTTTCTTTTATAAAATTGCAGTACACAGAAAAAAGCTGTAAAATGAAAAATATATTTGTCCTTGTAACAATTCTCGGACATTTGCCTGTTATACTATCTGCAAAAAGAAAAGGAAGTGATAATATGAAGCATATTTTAATTGTCGAAGATGATAATCTTTTGAATAAAACGCTTACTTATAATTTGGAATTGGACGGTTACACAATAACTTCTGTTCTGAATGCAAGGACAGCCGCTGAATCATTAAAAACAAACATTTTTGATTTGGTATTGCTGGATATAAATTTACCAGACGGAAATGGTTATGACCTATGCCGTCTTATCAAGCCAGAGCATCCTGATACAGTAGTTATATTTCTAACTGCCAACGATCAGGAAAGCAATCAGATACGGGGATATGAAGCTGGTGCAGTGGATTATATCACGAAACCTTTTTCGATTAGTGCTTTGCAGCGAAAAATCAAAGCCATGTTCGCTATGTTGGAGCATCACAAACCAGCTAAGGATATTTACGAGGATGGTAGCTTGTTTCTGGATTTTTCGGAACAATTTGCAAGTTTGAACGGGAAACCATTAGCACTTTCTGCGATGGAATATAAAATGTTGAACCTATTTCTTAAAAATCCGAAGCAGGTACTTACTCGCCAACAATTTTTAGAAAAACTGTGGGATGTTGATGAAAAATATGTAGATGAACATACCCTTACTACTTCTATCAGCCGTATTCGCAGTAAGATTGAAGCGGATGGCGACACATATATCAAAACGGTTTATGGTATGGGGTATCAATGGACAGGAGGCGAAAAGAAATGAATCTGAATAACCTTTCTGCTAAGAAAATTTGTAGACTGGTTAGTGCTGGCATGGTTTTCTCTATGCTGGTAATTACCGGTATTTTCGGCGGTATAATGCAGGATATACGAATTTTTATAGTGGGTGGAACATTGACACTCTGTGCGTTTTTCTGGATTTGGCTATTGGTGCTGATTTTTGGAAAACGCCTTTCTCATTTTACTTCTAATTTGTGCCGGACGCTGGACAACATGATTGATGGAAACGAGGAATTACAAAAGTCAAATGATAGTGAAACTCTTTTTGCCCGTATCAACCACCGCTTAATTCGGTTGTATGAGATTATGCAGAAAAACCGGCACAAGGTAGACATGGAACGACAGGAGCTTCAAATGCTGATTTCTGATATTTCACATCAAGTTAAAACGCCTGTCAGCAATTTGCAAATGGTAACGGACACACTTTTAACAAAGCCTGTTTCAGAAGAAGAACGGATGGACTTTTTACAAGGCATACGTAGTCAGACTGATAAACTGGATTTTCTGTTCCAAGCACTGGTTAAAACGTCCCGGTTGGAAACCGGAGCAATACGATTAGAAAAGAAAGACAGCAGCTTATTCCATACGCTTGCACAAGCCATGAGCAGTATTGTATATGCCGCAGAGAAAAAAGAAATTGCTGTATCCGTGGATTGCCCGGAAAATTTGATAATCTCCCATGACAGCAAGTGGACAAGCGAAGCCCTTTTCAATCTGCTGGACAATGCAGTAAAATACACTCCGTCAGGTGGAAAGATTTCTGTATCAGTGGTTCAGTGGGAAATGTACGTAGAGGTCAAAGTGACCGACACCGGCAAGGGCATTTCAGAAAGCAATCAGGCTGCCATCTTCCGGCGCTTCTATCGTGAGGAAGAAGTACACGATCAACAGGGTGTGGGAATAGGTTTGTATTTGGCTCGTGAGATTGTAACAAGGCAAGGGGGCTATATCAAGGTTGTTTCAGAGCTGAGGCAAGGCTCAGAATTTTCTATTATGCTTCCTGTAAGGTAAGATATAACCACTTTTTTTGAAATGTCCGAGCGTTGTAACATTTCACTCTGATTTTCGATAAAAATTTTTTCTATCTCGGACATTTGTGTAACATTTGTGGTTTACAATGGCTTTATCAACAGATAGAAAGCCTTGAAAGGAGCATTTGAATATGAGCATTTTACAAACAATCGACTTAAAGAAGTATTACGGCACAGAACCAAATATTACTCGTGCCCTTAATGGTGTAAATTTTACTGTGGAACAGGGAGAATTTGTTGCCGTAGTTGGAACTTCCGGCAGCGGTAAGTCTACATTGCTTCACATGATGGGAGGACTTGATACCCCCACTTCCGGCAGCGTGATTGTACGGGGAGAAGAACTCGCAAAAAAGAATGATGATGAATTGACAATTTTCCGCCGTCGTAACATCGGATTTATCTTCCAAAATTATAATCTGGTTCCGATTTTGAATGTATATGAAAATATCGTCCTGCCTGTGGAACTGGATGGCGATACAGTAGACCAGAAATTTATGGACGAAGTTGTGTATATGTTGGCTTTAGAAGATAAACTGGAAAATATGCCGAACAATCTTTCAGGCGGTCAACAGCAACGTGTAGCGATTGCACGAGCTTTAATTACGAAGCCTGCGATTATCCTTGCTGATGAACCGACCGGAAATCTTGATAGCAAGACCAGTGCAGATGTGTTAGGGCTTTTGAAGCATACCAGCGGAGAATTTAATCAGACCATTGTAATGATTACTCACAACAACGAGATCGCTCAACTCGCAGACCGCATTGTACGGATTGAAGATGGTAAAATTGTTGGCTAAAGGAGGTGGGAATTATGAATTATCCTTTTGAAAATGATACCAGTGCAGTAATTAAAAAATTAGCACGAAAAAGTGTGCGTTTTGATAAGAAGAAAAACTTATTTTGCCTTTCGGCAATTATTGTAGCCGTTGCTATGATAATGATGTCGTTGCTCACAGTGCAAAATATCATTTATCAAAATCAGAAAGAAATCGAAGGATTACATCAAGGGATTTTCTTTGACATTACGCAGGACAGTAAAGAAAAGTTGTTAGCAAACGAAGAAGTAAAAAGTGTAGGACTTTCCTGTAATATCAAAACAGTGAAAGAAAATTCTAAAGAACTGTCTCTGATTTATTATGATGATGACATGCTTAGTTTGATTCCTGCCTTTGACGGAAAATATCCAGAGAAAGCAAGTGAAATTGCTGTTACAGATGCCTTTTTTGCCAGTGAAAATAAGTCTCCGGAAATCAACGCCATAGTTCAGTTGAATCTGGATGGTACTTTGAAGAATTATACTATTGTTGGTATTTATCATGATAAAACTTCTACCGCTTATCCTGTTTTTGTTTCACTTGAAAAATGCCGGGAATTACGTGGAAATAACCTGCTTAATGGATATGTTTGGCTTGAAAATGCAGATACCCTTACAAAAGACGAAGCAACAGAAATATTATCTCAAATTTCAGAGGAGACTGGACTGAATAATTGGACAGTCAGCAGTTACTATGATTATGTAAATACAACTTTGTCCTTCAGTAATTATGCGGTATATGGTGTAGTTGCTGCCATTTTGTTTTTAGCTGCCGCACTTGTAATTTACAGCATTTTCTATATTTCGGTTGGACAAAAAGTTGCTGAGTTCGGACAGCTTCGGACAATAGGGGCAAGTAAAAAGCAAATTTATAAAATAGTTCTTAAACAGGGTTATATGCTTGCAGTTCCGGGGATTTTAATTGGTAGTATCATGGGAACGATCATCAGCTATTGTCTGCAATCAAAAGGCTGGTCAGTATTTGCATTTATTGTTTCTCTATGTGGCGCATGCCTTTTTGGAATACTGCTTGTTTATATTAGTGTTCGTAAACCAGCAAAAATTGCAGCGAATACTTCTCCAATTTCCGCCCTGAAAAATCCAGTGGGAATTGTAAATTACCGCACTCACAAAAGACATCGTATTACGCCTGTATATTTAGCGAAAATCAGCTTTTCCAGAAACAGAAAAAAATCTCTATTGACCATTTTATCATTGGGACTGTGCGGAGTTATATTTTTCCTTGCAGCAAGTTATCAGAGTTCTTTTAATGCCGAGAGTATGGCTCGTTATTGGGATATGAAGTACGGAGATTTCAAAATCAGCATTGATTTAGAAAACGAAAGTGAAAATTTGGATGCTCTCTTGCAGAAAGAATATTTTTCTGATTATGTAAAGCGTGTTGGAGATATAGAGGGAGTTAGCAATATATTTACTTATGCTACCGTACCAGTTGATTTCTCAACAGACAATGATATTTCAGATAGCACCTTGATGCTCGGCTATAATGAAAAGGATTTGGCGTCGCTAAATGCAGCGGTTTTGTCTGGAAATATTACTGATGATACAGAATTAGTTGTAAGTGATCCCGAACGTATTTATGATGTTTACCATTGGAAACCTCAAATTGGGGATACTGTGACCTTTAATTTCAAAAATCATAGTGGTAAAACAATAACAAAAGCATTCAAAATTGGTGCAATCACTTCCAGCAATGATGGAATGGGTGGCTATATTTTCAGAATGCCGGAAAATATGCTCAAAGAACTTGCAGGTTATGACTGTACATACGCAATCGAAATACAAGCAGAAGCTGAATATCAGGAGATAATCGAGCAAGAACTCAAATTACTCGTTTCTGACAATAGGGATGTTCGCTTACAAACCCTTCAAGATTTTATTGTAGAACACCAATCAGACAATCGTGCAGGTTTTACATTAGCTTATGCGATTGCAGCCATCTTGTGGATATTTGCGGTCATCAATCAAATCAATCTTACTGTGACAAATCTTTTATCACAGAAACAGGAAATGGGCACACTAAAATCTATTGGTATGACAAATAAGCAGTTGAAGCAAGCATTTATGATGGAAGGTCTTTTTACTACTTTGATTGCATTGCTTATAACTGCTGTTGTTGGAATCCCCGGCGGATATGCAATCGGTATATTTTTGAAAAATGCAGGCATGTCTACGGGATTTGTATTTCCGGTTGTTGCTTTTACTCTTTTTGCTGTTGCTATGTTTATGCTTGAAAGTTTGATGACAATATTGCTTATTCATTCATGGAAGAAGCAATCTGTTATTGCAATAATGCGAAATTGATGATAGAAAGCTTTTCATATCTCGGTCAGCTCCACAATTACATTACTCTGCTGATACAGCCAGTCCGTAAATTCTTTCGGGCTGGCTGTTCCTGTTTTTACAGCCTTTTTTCTCTGTAATACTTCTTTTCATACAGTAAATTTTCACTAGGCTGGTATGGAGTAATTTTACTGTCTATACAGTAAGTTGAAAATACTAATATGGTCTTTTTTCTAACCAAACTTTAAGATAACATCTAATTCCAACATATGCGCCCTGCGAAAGTACGAAAAGCAATAGAAGATTTACTGACAGTACTTTTTTGATTGATTCTCCAAAATAAATGACAATAGCAACACTTGTCAGTATCATTAGTAGAGTAATAACATCCCAACAGTTTTTCTTATATAATTCTATAACCTTTATTTCTATCAGTATCGCCAGCATCCCTGTTCCTGCCATACATATTCCTACAATCAATATTAGCAATAACCAATATACCATTCCGGCTATAAAAGCATTTGGAATTTTTGTACTAATCTGTGCCGCAGAATGCCCGGCATCAATCGTCCATCCGACAAAGGTTTGTATGAATGATGCTAAATCATTGAAGAATGATTTACAATCGACAAGGAACATATCTGACTGTACTGCCTGAAAAAGAGTGGTTGTCAACGAATACCATGCAAGAAGGAACAAGGTTGTTTGGAACATTACCGTTTTTGCTTTATACTGTCCTGCAAGTCGCTCTTTTTGTGTTTCGTATTTTGCTTTTGCATTCTGATAGGCTGTCCGGTTACAGGCTTCACATTTTTCATAGAGTACCGGCTTTTCTACCGGTATTTCTACGATTTTCTGATGTGTCCGGGCATAATCCCGTTCCTGTGTTAAATAGCATATTTTATCTTGACATTCCTCTATCATGACGTTTGCGCTTCGCAACTTCTCTTTCTCGATCCGCAATGCTCTGTCTGCCAGCTTCAAGTCGTTCTTTAATGCTTGAATATTCCCGGCTCTGTTCTCTTTGTTTAATTTCTCGTTCAAGGTCAGAGATTCGTTGAGCTGCGTCTTCAGTTCCACGATAAGCTGGTCTTTCTGTTCCAACTCTTCTTGTATCTCCTCGGTCAAGAGCAGAAGTTCTTCCAACTGTTCGGCGTTCTTTAATTCTCTGGATTCGTTCATCTATATCACGTCCTTTCTCTACCTGCTGTTCCAGTTCAGCAATTCGGTGTTCTGTTTCAGTAATAAACTGTTTTCGCTGTTCAGCTTCTGTGCCAATATCTGCCATTGCTGATTTTCGTTTTCCAAAAGTTCTATCTTCGTTTTCTGTTCTTCCATCTTGGAAAGTAGTTCCTCGGTATTTGGCAAAATGTTGAGCAGCTCGGATAACTCGCTGTTTAATTTTTGCAATTTCTGATTCTGTTCCTGCATAAGAGAGAGTTGGGTGTCCCGGTTCTGCATTTCCAGAAGCATTTCTGCCATTAAGGTCTGCTGTTCTTCGATTTGCCCAATCATGGACTCCATTAAGGGTATAATTTCCCGGCTTTCTTCTAATGTCATTTAATCGCTCCTTCCATAATGATAATGCACCTGATACTTTCCCAAAGGTGTCCAGTATCTTTTGCAATAACGTGTTTTGTTGTTTTATGATTTGATTTTCCGCTACTTTCCACGAACCTTTTATTTCCTGCCCGGCAAGAAACTTTTGTTCAATCTTTCTTGCGTCAGCACCTTCATGGATGGTAGGAATCTGGAGTTTTCCCTGCTTTTCGTAAGAACGGTGATCGACCTGATTATGCAAAGGCAGATGTTCATTACACACCTTTGCCCACTCGCTCCGCCACAGTTCACAGTTTTTTGGATTGTTCCATCCCGTAGCATCGGTCAGTACCCGTTTCCATTGCAGGCGGTTTCTTGCACCAATCTTCTGGATTCCGTTTTCATCTAATACAGGGATACGGATTCCATGACGGTCAGGGTTTTTCTTATCCTGCCACCAGTTCGGATGGGATTCATCAATCACGATATTTCCGCTTTTATCTCTGACAAAATCCCAATCTTTGACTTCTTTCTTCCCCCAAGAATGATCCGGGTTAAAAGGGCGCATTGTCAGAAGCAGATGGACATGAGGATTGCCATCCCCTTTGTCGTGGATACTCCAATCAGCACACATTCCCTTATCCACAAATGTTTTTTTGATATAGTCGGCTGTATATTGAATCTGTTCCTGTCTGCTCCATTCTTTGGGGAGGGCAAATTCAAATGACCTGCCAAGTTGGGCATCTGCACTTTTTTCAATCTTCAATACCTCATTCCATAACCGTTGTTTCTGAAATGTGATTTTAAATTTTTCTAAAGCAGCTTCTTTATCTTCTGACCTTTTGTATCGGACAGATTTTTGAAAGCGTTTTATATTTTCTTCTGGTACTATCTGCCATTCAGGAGGTGCGTTTTCGCACATCATCAGACTGGTGTAGACCACTTCTTTTTTAGAAGTGTAATAACTGATTCGCCCGGTTTCCTCGTTTTTCATCACATCCCCATTGAGATATGCGGAAGCGGAGATAACAGATTTCCCTTTACTTCGTCCGACTATTTTGATTGTGTAATGAAAAATCGCCATGTCTGGATTCCCCCTTTCTGCACATCCGGCATAGATTTCCGGCAACATTGCTTTCAGTTTTAGAAAAAGCAGTATTGCCGGAACGCCCTCTGCGTAAGAGTGCCCTGCGCATAGCAGCCTGCATGGAATGCGCCCCTCTGGCGAAGAGTGCCTCCTGCGGCATGAGCAGGTCTGGCTGAAAGCCCCGCCGACGGAACGAGCCCGGCAAGCGTGAGCGAAGACCGGTTGCCACTTGTGGCAAACTTATTGGGACGACCTCTGGTTGTCCATAAGTGCGCCCTTCATGAAAAAGCAATGAAGGGAATGAAAAACTCATCCCCCCCCGCCATTACACTTCCTCCATATCGGTATGTGTTTCTTTCTGCATTGCCTTTGAAAAAAATTTCCCATTGGCTTCCTGCTTTTTCAGAAAACCAATCAGCTTTGGGATGTCCTCTTCCTCGATAGGCGCACCGAGAACGGATTCCACCGCACCGCCAACCTGACAGAGCCTATGGGTTCGTTTTTTACTTTCTTCGGCTTTCTTTCGTTTCAGAAGTTCTTTCTTCTGTGCTGCATATCGTTTTGCTTTTTCAAGGCTTTCCTGTTCCTTCTTTTCCATTTCAAGCATTCGTTCTTCATAACTTTTTGTTGATTTTGCCATGATTACATTCCCCTTTCTTTTACAAACATAAGTTCTCGGTTGCGTATCAGAAGAAGCACATGGTATAATCTTCTTGCGTGTAGGTATATCATGGCTTCGGTCTGATAGAACCTTTGGCGGTTTCTTTGGAAGCCGCCTTTTTAATTTGCCGCAGTTCTTGTTACGGCTTTTACATTTCCTCTATCCCTCAAATCACGACCTTCATTCGCTTCCATAAACATTTCCAGAATATCGGTTTTAATCAGGACTTTGCGACCAACCTTTAATACTGGAAGTTTCTTCCATTCTACAAGCTGTCTTAAGGTGTTTCTGCCGATTCCCGTATAGTCAGCAGCTTCTTCGATGGATAATGCAATTTTTCTTTGCGTCATATAATCACCTCCTTATAAATTGCATTATGCAATTCTTGTGATGTAAGTATATCCTTTTCATATCTTTTTGTCAAGCGTTACGAAATATTAAAAATAATTTTTAAGTTGCATATTGCAATTACAGAAAAACAATGCTATAATTCATACATACCGAAAAAGGAGGCAGTCAGCATGAAAGATAAAGAACTACGCAAGCTGATAGGCAGCAGAGTAAAACAGCGCCGTCTGGAATTGAATCTGACACAGCCTTATGTCGCAGAAAAGATGGGTGTTACCGCTTCTACAATCCTGCGTTATGAGAATGGTTCGATTGACAATACGAAAAAAATGGTGCTGGAAGGTCTTTCGGAAGCACTCCATGTATCTGTGGAATGGCTCAAAGGGGAAACAGATGAATATGAAACCGACATTACGGATAAGAGAGAGTTACAGATTCGTGATGCGATGGGAGATATTCTGGAACAGTTACCGCTTGCCCTTACCAAAGAAGAAGATGCTTTTTCAAAAGATTTATTACTGCTGATGTTAAAACAATATGGTCTGTTTTTGGATTCCTTCCAGTTCGCCTGCAAAAACTTCAAGGGGAATGCTGGTCAGACGGATATTGCCAAAACAATAGGGTTTGAATCGAATGATGAATATAATGAGATTATGTTCTTAAGGGAAATCACTCACACCATCAATGCTTTTAATGAGATGGCAGACGTTGTAAGGCTCTATTCCAAGAAACCAAAAACAGCAGAACAAAGGCTTGCAAATCTTTTATCAGAAGTCTTATACGAAGATTCCGAATCGGTATAGTAAGACAACCGGAGTTATGATATACTTACACGCACGAAGCATTTCATCAGTTCCGATTGTCTAATATCGAAAGGAGACATACGATTATGGCAAAAGGATCTGTAAGAAAAAAAGGAAAGAAATGGTACTACCGCTTCTATGTAGAGGACGCAAGCGGCAATCTTGTTCAGAAAGAATGCGTTGGAACAGAAAGCAAAAGTGAAACTGAAAAGCTGCTCCGTCAGGCAATGGATGATTATGAGAAAAAGAAATTTGTTGCCAAAGCGGAAAATCTCACAGTCGGACAGCTTTTGGATGTGTGGGCAGAGGAGGAATTAAAAACAGGTACGCTCAGCAATGGTACGGTGGAGAATTACCTCGGAACAATCCGAAATATCAAGAAACACCCATTGGCAGAACGGAAACTGAAAAATGTAACCTCTGAACATTTGCAATCCTTCTTCGATTTGCTTTCCTTCGGGGGAGTTCATCCCGACGGAAAAGAGAGAAAGGGTTACAGCAAAGATTATATCCATTCTTTTTCCGCAGTCATGCAGCAGTCCTTCCGTTTTGCAGTATTTCCAAAGCAGTATATTACGTTCAATCCCATGCAGTATATTAAACTGCGGTATCAGACGGATGAAGTGGATTTGTTTTCCGATGAGGATATGGACGGAAATGTCCAACCAATTTCACGAGAAGATTATGAAAGATTGCTTGCTTATCTGCAAAAAAAGAACCCAGCCGCAATACTTCCAATCCAGATAGCCTATTATGCCGGGCTTCGTATTGGAGAAGCCTGCGGTTTGGCATGGCAGGACGTAAATCTGGAAGAACAATGCCTTACCATAAGACGCAGCATCCGATATGATGGCTCAAAGCGCAAATATATCATCGGACCAACCAAGCGGAAAAAAGTAAGGGTTGTTGATTTTGGAGATACACTGGTAGAGATTTTCCGTAATGCCCGGAAAGAGCAGTTAAAAAATCGAATGCAGTACGGAGAACTTTATCACACGAACTACTACAAAGAGGTCAAAGAGAAAAACAGAGTGTACTACGAATATTATTGTTTAGACAGAACAGAGGAAGTCCCGACAGATTATAAAGAAATTTCTTTCGTCTGTTTAAGACCGGATGGTTGTTTGGAACTTCCAACTACTTTGGGGACTGTTTGCAGAAAGGTGGCAAAAACATTAGAGGGATTTGAAGGCTTTCATTTCCACCAGTTACGTCACACCTATACAAGCAACCTTTTAGCAAATGGAGCTGCCCCAAAAGATGTGCAGGAATTGTTGGGACACTCAGATGTCAGTACCACAATGAACGTCTATGCTCACTCCACAAGAGATGCGAAACGAAAATCAGTTCGGCTTCTTGATAAAGTGGTGGGCAATGACTAAAAAATTTCCCTTATTTCCCTTGTGATTATCTCATAAGGGCAAAAATAAGGGAAACTACATATCATTTCACTAATGGACAGGCGGGAAAGCCTATAAAATGGGGAAAGTTAGAGGAATAATTATATAAATTCCAGTTGTAGATAATGCAAAAAGAAAAATTGAATTTGTAAAGAAATCAGCAGGAGCTGAAAAAAGGAATCGAGAAATCGGTTCTTTTTTTAGTTTGCGCGCCATGGGCGCTCTGACGGGTGCAAGTCCCGAACGCGCCCAGATAGTGGGAAGCGGGTGGCAGGATTATGGGGAAAACGGTATTTATGAATGCACTTTCCGTGATATTGAAAACTCGGCTACAGGCGGCAAAAAATGAATATTTCTTTAATTTTGGAATCATACTATTTACATTAATGAAAGACTAAGGTAATCTTTTGAAAAGTATTCACAGAGTACGAATAATAAGAAATGAGGTAGATTGAAGATGAAGAAAAAAATAATTATGATTGTGGCTTGCGTGATGTGCTGTGCTGGATTATTTGGCGGCTGTGGACAGTCCGGGATGAAGCAGGATAATACTGCAATAAGCAATAGCGAAGAGGGAAAACAGGAAGGAACAACAGAAGAAAAAGAAGTGACCGGAACGATTGATGAGATAAAAGATTTCATGTTTGTCGTTACAGATGAGAATGATACACCATATAGCTTTACTTTTGAGGAAAAGCCGGAAGGACTGGAGAATGTCAGCAACGGAGATACTGTGACTGTAAGATATACCGGAACAATTTCAGAGGTAGATCCGTTTGAGGGAGAGGTAATATCTGTTGAAAAGGCACAATAAGGCCAGAAAAGCGACTGAATTACTGGCGGTTATTATACTCGCATCTGCGATACTGGGAGCCTGTGCAGAAAATGTACAGAAACAGAAGATACCTGCCGCAACTTATATGGGCGGGAAGGCTTCCATTACCGGGATCTGCAGGGAACTGGACGCTGCAGGAGCTTCCCATGTAGATTTATTTCAGGAGTGGGTGGTCGATTTTGCGGATTCTGCGGGGAAGAATGCAAAGCTGGAGGATGCCTGGTCAGATCCTGCGAAGATGAAAGCAGATATTGTAAAATGTATGGATGGCTGGGAACAGAATCATGATTATTCAGACGCTGACTGCAGGATGACAGCGTTCCTTTTGCTGGATGGGATGCTTTGCTCGGAGTCAACAGAAAGCAATTATACAGGCACATATTTAATGTTTGACACGGAAGCGATAGATAACGTGGACAGATATGAAATCATAAAAAAGAATAGGGATATGTTTACTACACTCTATGGCGAAAAGCGTGTAACAGAGGGCAACTCTCCGGAAACTGTGTTTTCCGACAGCTGGAAATATCATGGATTTCAAATAAATAGTGACAGGATATCTCTTCTTAGTATCGTGATATATGACCCGTATTCTGAGGTTGTTTTCGTAGGGCATACCGGCATACTGATAAAGTACAGTGACTATTATTTATTTGTAGAAAAGATCGCCTTTGAACAGCCCTATCAGGCGACAAAAGTGCATACTGTAGATGAATTGCTCAATATCATGTCATTAAGAGCGGAATACTTCGGAGAAGAGGGGGAAGCCGGACCATTTGTATATAATAATGGAGAATATATTGGAACGTTAAAGAAAAATATTGACATGGCAGAAAAAATACCCTATAATCGTTCTAAATAGAACGATTATAGGCGGGGTTGAGATGTATTTCTGGGATAAACATAAAACAATTACAGGATATTATGAACTGTTATCCGGCGAGGTATGCGACCGGTACGGGTTAACACAGATGGAATATGATATACTGATGTTTTTACATAACAATCCACAGCATAATACCGCAGCAGAGATTGTAAAGGTGAGGAAATCAACAAAATCCCATGTATCAACTTCACTGAAAAAATTGGAAAATGAAGGTCTGATTGAAAGAATACAAAGCGAAGATAATAAAAAGCATATTGAAATTGTTTTATTAGACAAGGCAGAGTTGATTGTGGAAGCCGGAATAAATGCACAAAAAAAAGTTCGCCAAAAATGTATTAAGCGGGTTGACAGAAGAAGAAATACATATGTGTATCAATGTATTTGATAAGATCTGTAACAATGCAGAAGAACATTTGAGAGACTACAGGGAGAATGCAAATGAGAACTAAATTTTGTGTAAAGAAAAAACATTACTGTTGATTGCAGGCATTGTCTGGATGATAGCAGGAGTTATTTTTACCAGAAATTATTTGTTTTACAGCCGATTGATGAAAAAGGGGCAGGACTAACGATGAAAGAAAACAATTACAAACCACAGATCCCAGATGTGATGGAAGCAATATTTGATGCAGCGTATTTGACTTTTGATCTGGTTGCTGCAATGCTTTTTTTCATATTTTCAAAGGGAAATATGTTATTTATTCTTTATGGAATATTAACATTGACACTTTGCGGAGGGGATGCTTTTCATCTGGTACCGAGAATTATCAGGGCAGTACGTGGAAGTAATGATAAAATAAAGCGGCAGCTGGGAATCGGACTGCAGGTATCGTCTGTTACAATGACAGTATTTTATATTATTTTGATGTATATCTGGAAGCTTACATTTCCGGAATTTAAAATACCGGTGGTAATTGAAGTTGTTGTATGGATATCAGCGGTTGTCAGAATTGTGATATGCCTGTTCCCGCAGAACAACTGGTGCACAGATGAAGGAAATATGAGATTATCTATTATCAGAAATACAGTTTTTGCAGTTACTGGTACAGGGATAATTATTTTATATTTAATTTCGGGAAATACCTATGGATATCATATGACAAGGATGGCTGCGGCTATTATTATTTCATTTGGCTGTTATCTTCCAGTAACGTTATTCAGTAAAACAAAACCAAAAGTAGGACTATTAATGATTCCGAAGACCTGTGCATATATGTGGATTATTGTAATGGGACTACAGATTTTGTCGGAATATTAAAAATGAGCTGGGAAATAGCAAAATATCTGATGTGGCTATGTAGCTGGATTTGTGATAATTTCAGAAAAGCACAGAACAAAAAGCTTGCATTTTGAAAACAGGCGTGTATAATAAAGCTGTTATAAAACAGACCATTACAGAAGTGATAAGGATAATGAAAACGGGGTGCTCGCACGGCGGGCTGAGAGTAAGCGGATGCTTTAACCCAGAACCTGATTTGGATAATGCCAACGTAGGGAGATAATAAGTCACAAGAGTTATTTGTGCAGGAATCTTTGCGTTGGGTTCCTGCACTTTTTTTGGCCGTTTGCGCCGATAAGGCAGCAGTAAGAAAAATGATATATCACAGCGGCAGATTGGGGGCACCACCTTAGGTCGCTATATAAAATTAATGCAGAGGAGGATTTTATGTACACAGCATTAACAATCGCTGGAAGTGATTCCAGTGGAGGCGCCGGCATCCAGGCAGATATTAAGACAATGACCGCCAACTGCGTATACGCGATGAGTGCGGTCACGGCTTTGACTGCCCAGAATACGACCGGCGTAACAGATATTATGGAAGTAACTCCCAAATTTTTGGCAGAGCAGCTGGACAGTATTTTTACGGATATTTATCCGGATGCAGTAAAGACCGGAATGGTCTCATCCAGTGAACTGATTGAGACGATTGCGGACAAACTGACAGAGTATCACGCAAAAAATATTGTGGTAGATCCTGTCATGGTGGCAACGAGTGGAGCAAGGCTTATCAGCGAGGATGCCATCGGCACATTGAAAAGTAAATTATTGCCCCTTGCAACTGTTATCACTCCGAATATCCCGGAAGCAGAAGTTCTTTCCGGAATGGAGATTAAAACAGAAGCAGATATGGAAAAAGCAGCAGAAATCATCTGTAACACCTTAGGCTGTGCAGTTTTATTAAAGGGAGGACATCAGTTAAACGATGCCAACGACCTTCTTTTCCAGAAAGAAAAAGAAACGGTATGGTTTCACGGGAAGAGAATTGACAACCCCAATACCCATGGAACAGGCTGCACGCTTTCTTCGGCGATTGCATCGAATCTTGCAAAGGGAAGGGACTTAGAAACTTCCGTCAGGTATGCCAAAAATTACATTTCCGGCGCACTTGCCGCCATGCTTGACCTTGGAAAAGGAAGCGGTCCCATGAACCATGCATTTGCAGTCGAAGGAGAGTACAAAGGATGAATAAAAAGAGAACTTCCGTTTTTTCAAACGGACTAATCTGGTTTGGCGCAGGCGTATCTCTGGCGGAAATACTGACAGGTACCTATTTTGCACCGCTCGGTATTGGAAAAGCAATGGCAGCAATCCTGCTTGGTCATCTGATCGGCGGTCTTATGATGTTTGCGGCAGGAATGATCGGAGCGAAAGAGCGCAAAAGCGCCATGGAAACTGTAAAAATGAGCTTCGGCGAGAAGGGAAGCCTTCTTTTTGCCGTATTAAATGTGTTGCAGCTTGTTGGATGGACGGCGATCATGATCTATGACGGCGCACTTGCAGCGGATGGTGTGTTACATATTGGAAACTGGGTGTGGGCGCTCGTCATTGGTGTTCTGATTATTGTCTGGATTTTCATTGGGCTGACCAATCTCGGCAGGCTAAATACGGTTGCCATGACAGCACTTTTTATTTTGTCACTGGTACTATTTAAAGAGATCTTTTTTAATTCAGATTTTGTGATGCTGATTACAGCAAGTGATGACACAATGACGTTTGGTGCGGCGGTAGAACTTGCGGTAGCAATGCCGCTTTCCTGGCTGCCGCTTATCAGCGATTATACAAGAGAAGCAGAAAAGCCGTTTGCAGCAACACTTGCCAGTGTGCTTGTCTACAGTCTGGTCAGCATTTTTATGTACATGATCGGCATGGGAGCGGCTATTTTTACCGGTGAATATGACATTGCACAGATTATGTTAAAAACCGGTTTTGGCGTTGTCGGACTTCTTATTATTGTATTTTCCACGGTTACAACCACCTTTCTGGATGCTTACTCCGCAGGAGTTTCCAGTGTTTCCATTTCTTCAAAGATTCAGGAAAAATGGGCGGCGATCGTTGTTACCGTGATCGGAACGGCTGCAGCGATTGTGTATCCCATGGATAACATTACAAACTTTTTATATCTGATCGGTTCTGTTTTTGCTCCGATGATCGCAGTACAGATCGCAGATTATTTCATTTTAAAGAAGGCAGATGCCGAAAAATCTGCTTTCCAGTGGCGTAATCTGGTGGTATGGCTTGCCGGTTTTATGATTTACCGCATATTGATGCAGGTAGATACACCGGTCGGAAATACACTGCCGGATATGGTGATCACAGTCATTCTCTGCCTGATTGTGGAAAAAGCTGCGGGGGCATCACACAACAGGAAAAGAGGATGAAAAATGAAGAAACTGAATTTAAAGAAATTGACGGTCACAGCAATCTTAGCAGCGGTAGCAGTGGTGGGAAGCTTGTTTTCCTTCCCGGTATTCGGTTCCAAATGCGCACCGGTACAGCATCTGGTAAATGTTTTATGCGCGGTTACCGTAGGACCATGGTGGGCGTTGGCACAGGCTTTTATTGCGTCGCTGATCCGTAATCTGCTGGGACTGGGAAGTCCGCTGGCATTCCCGGGAAGCATGTGCGGTGCATTGCTTGGCGGACTTCTTTATAAGTACGGGAAGAAACTTCCGTTTGCCTATCTCGGCGAGGTGGCAGGAACCGGAATCATTGGCGGAATGCTTTCTTATCCGGTGGCATATCTTGTCATGGGGAATAAAGCAGCGGCGCTATTTACGTTTGTTGTTCCGTTCCTGATTAGTACCTGCGGTGGAACACTCATTGCTATTATTATTACGCTGCCGCTGAAAAAATCAGGTCTGCTTGGCAGAATGAAGGAAAGTTTAGAAGAGTAAAAATGTTAAGGTGTTGCTGCATCCGTATTGCATTGATGTATACGCCGGTCATGGTATGGAGAAGATAGGAAATATGCGGTTATTGATCAAACAGAGAGTGTTTTCGTGGACAGATTCCTATGACGTGTATGACGAGGCGGGGAGAGCACCAGGAAGAGGTCAGTGCGTGGGATTGACAAGCAGATAGAAATTGACGTATACTGAATTGGATTTTGAGGAAAAGAAAGGAGGACGCAGGATGAACGGTCTGGGTTATGCACCGGTCTGCAGCAGCAGTGCATTGTCAAAAACAGATATTTTTCGCGTGTACGGGATTACTGCGCCCTTTTTTAAGAAGGTTTAGCGTTTCTGTACAAAGAAAAATGCGGCAGTAATTCCGAAACAGTTTGATCTCGCAAAGGTGTGGGATCGGGCTGTTTTTTCATTTTATTGATAACAATAAAAAGAAAAGAGGAATTACAGATGAACGAAAAACAGAATCTTCGACTTAAGAGAAATGTTGGGCTGGACTATGTCCATACGTTTCTTTCCAATATGAACATGCAAAGCTCGATCTGGGTGCTGTATCTCGCATATTGCGGGATGCACCTGGCACAGATCGGACTACTGGAGGGAATTTACCATGCGACAAGCATTGTGTGTGAGATTCCTTCCGGGGCTGCAGCCGATCTGTTGGGCAGAAAACGTTGCATGATTTTGAGCAACATCTGCATCGCGGTTTCCTGCGTGATCATGCTGTTCTCAAAAAGTTTCGGGTGTTTTGCGGTAAGCTTTGTCGTACAGGCACTTGGAAATAATTTAAACTCCGGCTCGGAGGAAGCGCTTGTATATGACAGCATGAAGTGCCTGGGGCAGGAAGAACACTACATGGGTGTCTATGGAAGACTCAATGTGCTGATCGAAGTGGCGCAGGGGCTTGCGACGGTCGCCGGCGGTGCGCTGGCAGAATTCTCCTATTTCTGGTGCTATGCGGCATGTGTTGTGATTGCGGTGCTGGCATTGCTGCCGGTACTGTGGATGGCGGAGCCGACGCAGTGCGGTGAGGCAGCTGATACGGCCGGGGAGGGTGTGGAAGATGCGGCGGAAGGAACTCCGGCACAGAGAACGATCCGGGAGACCGTGAAGCATCATTTTGCAGTCAGTGCGTGTATCCTGCAAAAGGATGTCAGAATCGGAAAAATCATCGGCTTCTATTCTGTCGTTTTTGCGGCGCACACGCTGCTGTTTTTCTACAGCCAGCAATATTTCGCGGATCTCGGTTACAATAAAGTGCAGATCAGTGTTATTATGCTGCTCGTGGGAGGCGCTTCCTGCCTTGGTGCTCTCGTCAGTGAAAAAATGTACCGGTGGTTTGGGAAAAAGTGCCTGATACCGGAGACGGTTATCATTGCGGGGGCAATACTCTGCTACGGAGCAGGGAAGGCGGGCGTGGCGATAGCGGCTCTTATGTGTGCCGGATTTGCGAACGCGGCGTTGTATCCGATCCAGTCGGACTCCCTGAACGCACTGATTCCGTCAGAGCAGAGGGCAACCTTGATCTCGGTCGACAGCATGTGCTTTTCCATCGTCATGATTGTGCTGTTCCCGCTGGCGGGAGCACTTGCAGACCGGTGGGGGTTAAAGACGGTTTTACTGTTGCTCGGCGTCATTTTACTACTGTTTCTTTTGACAGTCTTTTGCATCGAAAAAGAAAGCTTTTCAAGCGATCATTCCTGATGTATGATGAAAAAAGCGAGGTAAGCATATGTTAAAATTAGAGAAGGGACGTCCTGCCGACTGCGCGGGACGTCTGGAAAAAGAAGTCCGGACGTACGATTTTCTGGATAAACTGAATATCGAATATGAGCGCATCGACCACGAGGCGGCAATGACGATGGAAGAGTGTGCAGATGTCGACGAAGCGCTCGGCGCAATGATCTGCAAGAATCTGTTCCTGTGCAACCGGCAGGAGACAACATTTTACCTGCTGATGATACCGGGAGATAAGAAGTTTAAGACAAAGGATCTGTCGGCACAGATCCATTCGTCGCGCCTGTCTTTTGCAAAAGAGACGTATATGGAGGAGTTTTTAGACATCACGCCCGGGTCGGTCAGTGTGCTCGGTCTGATGAACGACAGGGAACACCGTGTCCAGCTTCTGGTGGACCGGGATGTGCTGAAAGGCGACTACATCGGGTGCCATCCGTGCATCAACACGTCCAGCCTTCGCATAAGACAGAAAGACATGTGGGAAAAAATTGTTCCGGCGCTGGAACACGAACCGGTCTTTGTGACATTGGAAGAACCACAGGAGTGAGCAGATATGAAAAAGAAAATGCAGATAAATAAGAAGAAAGAAGAACGGCGGGGAACGCAGGAAAAAATGTTGGAACCGGCAAAGTCGGCAAAGTCGGCAAAGGCGGCAAACACGGGAAAGCAGACAAAATCGGAAAAATCGTCGAAACCGGCAAAATCGTCGAGACCGGCAAAACTGAATAAGCCGGCGGAGCGCGCAGATGCGGTCTGTCCTTACGCGAAGAAATGCGGTGGATGTGACTATCAAGGCATGCCGTATGAGAAGCAGCTCAAGGAGAAGCAGGCATATGTGCAAAAGCAGGTCGGATCATTCTGCAAAGTGCTGCCGATTCTGGGGATGGACGAGCCGTATCATTATCGGAACAAGGTGCACGCCGTATTTGATATTGAAAAAAAGCGTGGCAGTCGTCCCGGCGTTCGTGGGAACGGTAAAGCCGCAAACGGAAAACAGGGAAACGGCAAAAAGGGAAGATTAGCGGCAAAGCCGGCACCGGGAGGGATCATTTCGGGTGTATACAAAGCGGGAACGCATGAGGTCATCAATATCGATGCCTGTCAGATCGAGGATGAGCTGTCCGGCGCGATCATCCGTGATATCCGGGGGCTTTTGCATTCTTTTAAAATTAAGACATACGATGAGGACACCGGTTACGGTCTGCTGCGCCATGTGCTGGTGCGCCGCGGGTTCCACAGCGGGGAGGTGATGGTTGTCCTGGTGCTTGGCTCGCCGGTACTGCCATCGAAGAATCATTTTGTGATGGCGCTGCGGGAACTTCACCCGGAGATTTCGACCGTGATCGTCAACGTGAACGACAAGCGCACCAGCATGGTGCTGGGCGACAAGGAGAGTGTGATCTACGGTAAGGGCTACATTGAGGATACGCTCTGTGGATGCACCTTCCGCATTTCGCCGAAGTCGTTTTACCAGGTCAATCCGGTGCAGACAGAGCTCCTCTACGGAAAAGCCATTGCATATGCGGCGCTGACCGGAAACGAGACGGTTGTGGATGCGTACTGCGGCACCGGCACGATTGGCATTATTGCCGCGAAATCAGCGAAGAAAGTGATCGGTGTAGAATTAAACCGCGATGCCGTGCGCGATGCGGTGAAAAATGCGAAGTGTAACAACGTCAAAAATATCGAATTTTACAACGCAGACGCGGGACAGTTCA
Organism: Roseburia hominis A2-183; assembly: GCF_000225345.1. Taxonomy (NCBI): domain Bacteria; kingdom Bacillati; phylum Bacillota; class Clostridia; order Lachnospirales; family Lachnospiraceae; genus Roseburia; species Roseburia hominis. The sequence continues at coordinate 2,914,120 of NC_015977.1, read as the reverse complement.
TGGTAGAGATGGCGGAATACCGCGCGGATGCGAAGCGCGGAGAGAAGAGCGGAGCAGACGAGGTGGATGTCGTCTTCATGGATCCGCCGCGCGCCGGAAGCGATGAGGCGTTCCTCTCCTCGGTGGTGACGCTGGCACCGAAGCGTGTCGTTTACGTTTCCTGCAATCCGGAGACGCTGGCGCGGGATCTTTTGTATCTCACAAAGCATGGCTACCGGGCACAGGAGTGCCAGCCGGTGGATATGTTCCCGTGGACGAAACACGTTGAGACAGTTGTTCTTTTGTCCCAACAGAAGCCGGATGACACGATAGAGATCGACTTAGACCTGGACGAGCTGGATGCTACCAGTGCCGAGTTGAAAGCAACCTATCAGGAAATCAAAGATTATGTGCTGAAAGAATTTGGCTTGAAGGTTTCAAGTTTATATATTTCTCAGGTAAAACGCAAATGTGGAATTGAAGTGGGAGAAAACTATAATCTTCCAAAATCAGAAAATGCAAGAGTTCCACAATGCCCGAAAGAGAAGGAAGAAGCTATCAAGGCTGCCCTGAAATATTTTGCGATGATCTAAGGACATCGCTGATTTCAAGGAGGAATAACACATGAAAAGCACATTTGAAAAAATGGGTGGAACCTACACACTTGGCGCAGACGGAATTTACTATCCGAATCTTGTCAGTACAGATGAAGAACCGCATTATGGGAAATATGGAATGATGCGGAAAACATATCTGAAAGAGCATCGTCTGGCAATGTATTCACTGTATATGTTGGAAGACAGACTGGTGGAACATCTGAATCTTGTGGACGATGAAGCACAGGAGAGAATGGATATTCTGGTACGTCAGATGATGGAGCAGCAGGGCATTACGGAAGAATTGAAAGCTCGTGATCAGATGGAATGGGTCAGAGCGGTAAACAATATCCGGAATGCTGCAGAAGAGATTGTGTTAAAAGAATTAGTGTATATTTAAGGTAATGGAAAGCTCCTTCGGGAGCTTTTCGCTGTTTGGAAGAGATTATATAGAAAATGGGTTAAGAAGATGGTATTATTAAAGCAACGGGATTTTTTTATTATAGTATCTAAAATGTTTTATTCATTACAAGGAAATGGAATTGATGAATGCCATTAAACTTCCTAATAGAAATAGAATCGTTCGATATTCTGAATTGGAAAATTTGATAAGTACAGATTAGAGCACGTGTAGATGTAATAAGAGAACGAAAGGAAAAATATGGGAAAAAGCACAAAGAAGAAAAACAAAAAGATTACAGCTCCAAAAGCAAATATTCAGGAATTAAGTATTTCTAGGGATGGCGGACAAATTGCACTCAGGGGGTATTCATATCAATTTTTGTATTCGTGTTATTTAATTCTTTCGTCATCAAATCCAAGCAATTTTTTCCAGCTTGAGGGGATTGAAGATATTGATTGTATCATGCAGAAAAATGGTAGTAATGATATTACTCATATACAGTTGAAATATTCTGTCAACAAACAGGATGCCAGCTTTTTAACTGATGTGCTCAAAAATTTTCTTGAAGCATATTTGCTGGATCAAAATAGATTTTTTAAGCTTGTTTACGATTTCCCTGTTGCAAAAGGCCATCTAAGTAAGATATTTGCATCTAAGTTAGACGAAAAATCACGCACCCATTGGGCTGGCGTGATTTCAAATATCAAGAAAAACAATCCTTCTTGGAATTGGTCTGTTTATGATTTCGATAAATTTATTTCACATCTGTCATTTGAGAAGATTGAAAAATCTATACTTGCTACTGAAATTGAAAAAACCTTAATTAGAATTTATGAGATTAACACAGACAATGTTTCATTATTTGCAAATAGCATAAAAATTCTTTGCTTTGAAAAAATGGAGCAGCGGGCCTATGTGACAAAAGCAGAATTAGATTCCAAAATCCAATCTGTCAAAATAGATATCAGTAAGGGTCCTCAAAATCCAGCTCATAGTTGGATTCGTAAACTGGACTACTCTAAGCCTAGCATTGATGAAGGGTGTAGTTTTTACGAAGGGAAAAAAGCAACACCAGCAGATATAGTAAGTGGGTTTCCAATCAAACGACCGAGTTTAGAAAAAGATGTTATTAATTCTATTTGCGAAAACATGGTTACTGTAATTAAAGCTTCTAGTGGGCAAGGAAAAACCACGCTGGCTTTGCGGGCAGCTTATATTCTCCAAAATGAATATATACCATATCAGTTACTATGGTGTGATGAGATAAAAGAAATTGGGAATATTGTCCAATATTTCAAAGCAAGAATTCAGCTTGGTGAAAAGATTCTTATCTTAATTGACAATCTGGATAACCATCTCAGCAAATGGAATTATCTTGTTCAGCTCTTACAATCCGAATTGCATTGTCATTATAAGTTGCTCATCACATCGCGAGAGATGGATTGGTATAATTATAGTGGTGACTTGAGCAATATCCAGTCTTTGAAAGTAATTAAGCCGGTTTTAGAAGAAAAGGAAGCAATAGAGATATTCAATCTATTCAGAGAGGCTAAGCAACTTCACCCAAGCATAACAAGCTGGCAAAGAGCATGGAATAAGATTGCAGAAAGGCAACTACTTATAGAGTATGTCTACTTGCTTACTCATGGTGAGATGTTATCAGAAAGAATAGCCTCACAAATATCCGAAATAGGACAATCATCTTCTGGCAAAGCAAAATGTGAAATCTTACGCAAAGTATGTTTTGCAGATCTTTGCGGAGTCAGGCTTTCTGCTATCAAACTTTCTGCGAGTCAATCAGAAGACTCTGGCTCGGATTTTGGGGAGCTTTTAAAAGGTATGGAATCGGAGTTCCTTGTGCATGTAAATGAAGAGAGTGGGTATATTGAGGGGCTACATCCCATTCGGTCAAAGCACGTTGTTAAGAGGCTGCATGAATTCCTGCCAATTGACAATACCGCCATTTCAGTTATGAAAATGGCGGACAAAGCGGACCTATCGATACTGTTTTCTCATCTGCCGGAGTTTACCCTGAACAAAGAAACGTTTTTCCGCGATGCGGTCGAGAGTCTATGGGATGAAAAAGACCTTTCAAACTATACTTCTGCAATACAGGGGCTTTTTTCAGGGAGTGTGATGCAGTATTTCCTTTCTAACCGGGCTGCGTTTGACGATGCAGATGCCCACGGCGGTCTTTTTCTTCTATCGACCGAAATGTGCCCCTTTGCTGTATTCGAGGATTTCGGTGTGTCGATGGATACGCTGGACAAAATGCGGGAAACATTTCCGGATAATAAGAATATAGAATATCTTTGCCGATTACGGGAGCGTATTCCCACCTGCTGTTTGCAGGAAACGTATGTCTATATTTTCTGCGATTGTTTATATAGGAAAATGCGCACCTTTCGTTTTGACGGAATAAAGGACATCACGTCCTATACCTCCATTTCTGAGTGGATCTATAACATCAATCCAGAGTGGAATGTATCGGCCGGATTTTCTCTGGACGATCTTTGGAGCAAGCCAGAAAAATTGACGCTGGAGTGCGTTTCTACGCTGATGTATCTCTCCTACTGCGGGAACAGAGAGAAATATATGGAATTTGTGGAACGAAATCTTAAGAGTATTCTTACGTACCTTAAGCAGTGGACCAGATCACATAGGGTATTTATTGATTCCGAAAAAAAAGCGATTCACATTGAATATATCCTTCGATTGCACAATATTAAAACGGGAAATGAGCAGAGCGTCTCAAGGCTGAAATTCCTTTGTAAAGCCTTGCCTATTTTTGATTTGTATTGCGCGGATGCTCTCAAGCCGACAGTTGATTTGCTCTCGGCTTATCCTGTTCCCGACGATGCACATAAAGAAATGCCCATTAAAAATATTGTAATCATGTTCCATCAGAATCTTACGTCGCTATGGAACAAGACCATTATGAGCAATTACGAATTTGATACCGCGACAGAATGGTTAAATTACTGGTTTGATGTGAGAGAACATATATGTTTGCTTGCAGATAAGTGCTGTGCCTGTATTTACAAACTCCTTGGCGGAAAACCATTAGGGAGTTTGGCCGGGGAGGTAGATCAACTTCGTGAAGAATTTGCCCTAATTACTACTGGTGAAAAGCGATATCCTAAAGAAGATCGTCCTTTTGAAGAAAAAGCTACAGTGCCCGAGAGGTTAGGAAAAATAAAGAGTAAATACTTTCAAAGCATACAAAACTTTATGAATCAGTTTGCAGGGTTCCTCATTAAGAATGAACAAAAACAAAGATTGGCTATGGTTAACCTCACAATAGCTCAAAGTGCTCTTGTGACAATGCAGAATTACTTTGCAGAAATTGCAATTGATTTTAGCTTTCAGGAAAGACAGTTGACTATTTGTGTTATGGAAACACAAAACATAGAGCGACTAATAATGTGCTGTAGCTACTACCAGACACATTCGCCAAATAAGTATTTTAATAAATATCAAATTAGCAATTGGTATGACGGGCATTGTCGGGATGAGAGAAAGATAGTAGAAGACGGATTGTCGGAATTAGAATCAAAGTATTCGATTCATTTTCCTGATCAGATTTACACCATTGACATGTTGAGCTATTATCCCATCATAGTTGGTAATTTTGATATGGCATCGGAAAGCAATTTAACCGAATGGCTTCTGGGCTGTATCGCATTTGCTGATGCTCCCTTTGATTACCTAGTCATATTATCTGCAAACGAGTCCAAAGAAATAGATTCTACTGCTTTACAGTTCCCTCGACGGATGCTCGTTGACGTCAAGAAGGCAATCGAATCAGAAAATCATTCATTGCTTGATAAACTGGTGCCTCCATATCCTGTGAATGTGACAGCACAAATGCTTGACTGCTTTAGTGAAAAATATGATTTGCCTGAAAAAAAAGTCACCGATGTCGATGAACTTCCAATAGGATATATTGCAGAAGAACTATGGATATATTCTAAATCTGTGGAGTTGTTGACGGAACCAGAAGATGCGTGTTATCTTGCAGCTCAAACGCAAGATATTCAGCTCAACATTACGGAAATGCTTTGTTTATTGAAGAACAAGCTTCCGGTCAAAGATGTCGATTGGTTAATAGAAATTTGTGATAACGTATTTTCAGGAGAAAAATTTGATGACATTATGTTCAATAATGTTATTGAACATTTCATACAGAAAAAGATTGAACAGTAAAATCGTTGTAGCTTGATTGTTTTAGCAGACAGTGTCTATTTAATCGAAGAAAAAGAATGTTGATAGTATAGGCATTGAAAATGCTAGACTATGACTTAGATTTCAAATAAAAGTAAATAGTTGGAATATTAAAATAATAATGTGTGAATATTATTCATTGTCTCGGCACCATTTATGGTGCCAGGACAATACTTTAGATGATTACAATTCCATATCATGTGACCTTTTCTTAGTCCGAGCAGACTGATTTCGCCGCATTTCCTGTTCTCTCTGATATTTAAGTTCCCATGCACGATGGGAGAAAACATCAGGATCCTCCACATTGAGATAATCCACCTCATTGGCGGCAATATCACGACGGTGATAGTCGTAATATTTACCGAAAGTACCTTTGAGTTGTTCAATCAGCTTATCCCGAAAATCAGGACGTATCTGGATTCTGGTATCCAGCAATTCTGTGTACTGTTCTGGTTCAGGACGAAATTTTTCTTCCCGGAAAGCGGCGGCATCTTTTTCAAGCTGTTTTTTGAGCGAGATGTCCTGAGAATCCAGGATATCCAGATTGTTATTCATCTGGTCATATTTTTTGGATAGATTCGTCATATCTTTATCGGTAGAGCATTCTGCTTGGAAGATTAGCTGCTCTTTCCTTGATTTCAGTTCTTCGATTTCTTCGGTAATAGTGGTAAGCTGCTGATTCAATTTTATATGCTGGATGGGATTCAAAATACTGGTTTTCTCTTTTTTCACATTCAGTTCTTTCCGCTCTGTAACTTTAGCTTTGAGTTTCTTTTTAACGGTGTTGTATTTATTCAGTATTGGATTAAAATGATTCATCCAGTCATGGATCACTTCTTTTTGCATCTCATTGTGGAGCAAATGATATTGTGTAAAAATCATGTGATTTCGGATTGCTTCCAATGTTTCTGCAATTATTGGAATAGACTTTTCTACAGCTTCAGCCAGTTTTGCTACTTTTGCTTTTAATTCTCGGAGCATTTTGTTATCCGCACGAATCTGACGGTTGATTTCACAGCGGTCTGCTATCATGCCTTTCTTTTCCATATTCTGGGCAATGTAGCCTTCATGGATGGTTGGCTGTTCGGTGATTCCCTGATCTGCAAAGCTGCGGTGATCAATGGTAGCATTTATCTGATTACGTGCAAGCATTTCATTTACGGCATCTGCCCAGTTTGCCCGCCAGATGCAAAGTTGTTCATCACTGTTCCATTGTTCGGAAATAGGATTCTGTCTGCCATATCGGCTGCTCTTGGGGTGTTTATCATTCCGTTCATATCCTTTTTCCTGTGCAACAGAGGAAGTCAGATATTCTTTCTTTTTCCCAACTTTATAGCGATATTGCTTTTCCCATCCCTGTTTCTGAGCAGTTTTAAATTCAGAAGCAGTAAATCCTTTTTCTTCTCCATCTTTGATACAGAGATATTCTTTTTCGGTTTTATACTGCCATGTTCCATTTTCATTTAGTGGTCGGACAGTAAGAAGAATGTGTGCATGGGGATTGTGACCATCTGTATTGTGAATGGCAAAATCAGCACACATCCCCATATCTACAAAATTCTTTTTAATAAAATCCTGAAGAAGAGAAATATTGCTGTCTTTATCCAACTCAACGGGGAGTGCGACAACAAATTCTCTTGCAAGTCGGCTGTCTTTGGTCTTTTCGTTTTCTTCCACAGCATTCCAGAGTTGTTCCCGGTCATTCCATTCCAATGGAGCCATTGGAGGAAGCATCACCTCCTGATAGATCAGCCCCTGCTTTCTGGTATAGTCATGCTGGATGCCGTCATAATCATTGTACATGCGGCTACAGCTCATATAAGCAGAAGCAGCAACAGCAGATCGACCGGAACCACGGCTGACGACTTTGGCTTGCATATGATAAATTGCCATATCTGGCACCTCCTTTCGATGTTGCCTGCAACAGCGGATAAAGCCCTCGGCAGAGCGCACGAGCCCCGAAGGGGATACCACTGCCTGATTTATCAGGTGGTGAGTAAGTGCGCCCTTCGGGAGTGGAACTTGTGCGTTTACATTCCCCGTAGCCGGATCATCAGCTCCCGTTTCAGGGAATCTAAATCCATTTCTTTAATATGGGGAACAATACTTTCCAGAATTGCTCCTTCCTGGACTAACCTGTGTGTTCTGGCATCACGTTCTTTTTTGCGATTTCTTGCTTCGGCTTCTTCCTGGCGGTGTCTTGCCTGTAAAAGTGCTTTTTCTTCCGGTGTCATGATTTTTTTATCTGCCATATCTGGCACCTCCTTTTTATGCCCGTATCCGGGCAGTTTTGGTTTTAAAATCTTTTGGTTTGGTACTATGGTTTTAGATAACTGACAGTGACATATTTCCGGTAATAAATGAGGAAAGAAAGTAGTACCACTGTCAGTGAAAAGTAATCATTGTGTTATACTTTTTCGAGTCAATTCTGGTTCGGAGCATGATTGTTCAACAGGATTTTTTTCGCCTGTTTTAAATTAGCTGTTGCATTGTCCTGACGAATATTCCGGTTATTGATACGGACAGGAATACATCTCTCCAGAATACGGTCATAAATTCGTTTGTGTGCGATATCAGCGGCGTTATTCAGTTCTGATAAAGTGAGATTGGTCGTTATGATCAGGGGCTTTTTACTGCGGTAACGACTGTCGATCACATTGAATACCTGTTCCAGTGCAAAGTCAGAGTTCCGCTCAATTCCGAGATCATCAATAATCAGAAGACTGTAGCGGTTTAAGCTGTTGATGAACTGGTTTCTGTCTTCAAAATGCATTCCGGTAAGGGTATTCAGAATTCGGGAAAAGTTGGTCATCAGTACAGGAACGCCTTTTTCCAGAAGGGCATTGGCAATGCAGCCTGCAAAAAAAGATTTTCCAGTACCGACATCACCCCAGATGAGAAGTCCGGAAGCGTTTGCTTTCATCTCTTCCCAGTTGCTTACATAATTGTGTGCCAGTTTTATTTCCGGATTGATGCCGTTATCCCTGGCAAAAGTGTAGTCATAGAGTGCTTTGTCCTGTAAGCCGCTGGTTTTAAGATGCTCTATTTCCATTTGTTTTTCATGAAGTTTTCTCTGGGCTTCTTCCTGCTCAAAGATTTCCTGCTGGCATTTACAGCGGATGGAAGGAATAAGAACCTTTCCCTGTAATTTATGCCTGCATTGCCTTGGCGTATTGCATTTAGAACAGTAGATCAGGTGGTCTGTTTCGTTAAAATATTCATCAGGCTGAAGCTCTCTGTTTGGTGTTATAGCGGTTGCTTTTCCTGTAAATCTTGTCATAGTGTTTCGTATTCCTCACTTTCGTAATTTCTTTGCCGGGAAGCAGGATGATCCTGTCTTGCCCAACTGATGATGGTAGCTGCATGGTTCTGATATTGTTTTCCGGTAGAAGCCATATAACCGGATAAGCGTTCAATATAATCTTTCCAGTCAGGGATTGTCTGCCGGATATCTTCAAGCTCTTTTTCTGACAGAAAAACATTTTGAAATTTTCCATAGGGTGAGAGTGGCTCCTTACTCCCTCTTATTGCTAAATTGTTCTTTTTTATCTCTTTCTTATTACCAGACAGTTTTCTGTCTGTATCAGGGAAAGAATCCTGTCTGTCAATAGGACAGTTTTCTGTCTGTCTTAGGGAAAGAAATCTGTCTGTATAGTGGATGGTTTCTTTTGGGAGTTTTACATAAATTCGATTGGGCTGTCCGGGTCCCTGCCGTTTTCGGAAGATAAGCTCCTGTTTTTCCAGTACTGCCAGAGCAGTTTTAATCGTCATCTGGCTTTTGTGGAGAACTTCTGCCAGTGCTTCAATTGTAAAGTAAATGAACACATGACCATCGATATCTGACCAGCCCTCATTTTTCTGGGAAAGCCTTGCCCGGTCGAGCAGGATAATATAAAGCATTTTGGCAGTTTCGTTTATTTCCATGTCCAGAAGGAAACGGGGAAACATCATATAAGATGGCAGGTTGGTGTCTGCTGTCAGAAAGTCCGTCATGTGTTCACCTCCAATCAGTTATTCTCCAAGAAAATCCCAGTCTACATCATTATCCGGCTGTGAATTTTCAGGTGTTGGAAAGGACGCCCTGATTTGGGGCTCCCTTTGCGCCATGCCTACAGTCAGTCCGGAAAGAAAAAGTGGCAATTCCTGTTTCAGACTGTTTTCCACTGCATCTACAATCTGTTTCACAAAAAGTTCTTCCCGTTCTCTTGTTTCCAGATAAGAATCAGCCTGTGTGCGGTAGTAGCGGTCAAAATAATCTACCAGTGCAAGAGAGATTACCTGACTGTAAGATTTAAAATCCTGCCTGTCCATCGTCTGTAAATATTCCCAGGCTCTCCGCTGTTGTTCTTTGTCCAGATTAAAGCGCAGGTTTGTGTTGCGGATATTGTTCTGCATGGTTTATCCCCTCCTTTTCAGGCTCATATAAGCCAGAGATTCGTAACCTTTGGCAGTGGCGCAGATGTCATCAATGATTGTGACTCGTGATTTGTCATACGTTCCGAAGTTACGGATCAGGCATCCACCGCCGCCAACCACATACAGGCGCATCAGGTCAGGATTATATTCATATTTGCGGAGCGTGGAAAAAAGTTCTGCCACATACTGTCTGGCAATAGAACTGATACAATCCAGATATGGTGCTGAAATGTCAGCTGTTCCAAACCGCAGAATCTGTTCTACTGTGGATTCTTCAATTTTCACTCCGAATTTGTCCAGAACAGCGTTCTTTGCGGCAATCATGCACTGGTTTACACCAAGTTTTTCTGTCCAGCATCGGCTCTCCTGAGCTTTCTTATTGTTAATATACAGAATGTTCATGGTTCCGTTTCCGATATCTGCAAGGAGATTAGTTCCCTTGAAATTTTCAAGGTGGTTTACAATAGCCGGATATCCCTGTGGGTAAAGGCTACATCCCGCAAAGTGGAGATGATATTCTTTGCCGTTGAAACGGTAATGGACTTCTGGATTCTGGAGCAGATAGGAACGAAAAGCTTCTCTTTGATTTCTGATCCATGTCAGAGGAAGTCCGGCAGCCAGATGAACATCTGCTTCACGGATGGAAAAGACATTCAGTTCCCTTGCAATAGCCATTAGCGTCAGAAGATAATATTCTTCGTCCATAGCTTTATCCGGGATAAATTCTTTGTGTCCTTCGCCAATCCGGTAGTAAATGCCGTTATATTCCAGAATATTCCCGGTGAAGATTGGTTCGGTTTCATAGGCTTTGATTCCGGTTGGTGTGACGGTGTTTGCTGTTTTCATATTGCCATAGCCATGATCTACAGCGATGATTTTTGTGTTTTTGAGTTCTCGCATAAAAAATACCTCCGTTTTCGTATTGATTGATTCAGCAGGTCATACCGGTGTGGTACTGCTTTGCTGTGAGATAAGCATACGAAAATCGGAGGTAAAAGACATTGAGTGGAAATTGAGCTGGAATTGAGAAAAAAGATATATTGTGCGTACATTCTTCATGTACTCTTGTTGTGATTTCATTGTTTTTTATCGTATAATATGGATACTGGAGGTGGTTTGGATGAAATACAAGATTTTAGTTGTCGATGATGATAAAGAATTGGTGAAAATGCTTTGTAGTTATTTTAATATGAAACAATATGAAACCATTACGGCTACAGACGGAATGGAAGCATTAAATAAAATAAAAATGAAACCGGATATTATTTTATTGGATATCAACATGCCACGTATGGATGGGATTGAAGTATGTCGTCTGATACGCAGTAAAGTGTTATGTCCGATTTTGTTTCTAACAGCAAGAGTTGATGAAGATGATAAAATTAATGGGTTGCTTTCGGGTGGGGATGATTATATTACGAAACCATTTAGTCTTCGGGAGTTGGAAGCAAGGATTGTCACAAACATAAAGAGAGAAGAAAGGCATCAACAAAAAACGGAATACCGTTTCATGGATGAAATGCTGATTGATTATTCTGAAAAAATAGTAGCTATAGCTGGACACAGGATGGAGTTCACAAAAATTGAATATCAGATTATTGAATTCTTATCCATGCATCCGGGGCAGGTGTTTGATAAAGAACGTATATATGCACAAGTCTGTGGATATGATGCGGAAGGGGACAGTAGAACGATAACGGAATTAGTACGGCGTATAAGGAAAAAAATAGCGGATTATTCAGAAAAAGAATACATAGAAACTGTATGGGGGATTGGATACCGATGGAAAAAATAAGAAACTTGTCACTGAAAAAAACAATTCTGCTTTATTTTGTGATCAGCTTAACGGCAGCATTTCTGTTATCTGGATTTACAGTTCATTTTGCAAGAAATATGCAGAATAAAATATGGGAAAAATATATTGATTATGCAGATTATACGGACGTGTTTCAGCAATATGGAAAGAAATACGAGATTGAGATATCAAGACCTAATCAATCGCAGATGAATCGTTTGGACTATCATCTTTCGGAAATGTGTGACTTTATGGAAACATATTCGGTACTGATTTTTTCGATTGTTGGGAGTGTTGCTGCGGTATTCCTTTTTTATAAAAATAAGTTAAAGACACCTCTACAGGAACTAAAAGATGCCTCACAAATGATTGCAGATAATGAACTGGATTTTCATGTGTCCTATGAAAATAAAGATGAGATGGGAACTTTGTGTAAAGAATTTGAAATGATGCGAAGTGATTTAGCAGATAACAACAGAAAGATGTGGCGAATGATTGATGACGAGAAGGCTTTGCGGAATGCAATTGCACATGATATACGTTCTCCACTTTCCATATTGCGTGGGTATCAGGAAATGCTCTTAGAGTTTGTTTCTGCTGAGAGTATAAAAACAGAGGATGTTATTGATATCTTACAAACAGGCATGTATCAGATTGACCGTATAGAGCATTTCACGGAAAACATGAGAAAAATGTCCCATTTAGAACAGAGGGAACTGCAATGCTCAGAGATAGAATTATCGGAACTGGCAAAAAAGATTGAGGCAGAAGCTGCCATGCTGTCCAAGAAGGAAAGTAAATTATGTAAGGTAGAAAGAGCGCAGGAACAAAACATTGTGAAAGTGGATGAGGAACTTGTCATGGAAGTGACAGACAATTTACTGGAAAATGCGGTTCGATATGCACAAAAAAGTATTGCTTTGCAGATAAAGAAAAAGGATGGTTTTCTTATAATTTCTGTTGAAGATGATGGAATAGGATTTGTGGATACTGAGGAAAAAGTAACAGAGCCATTTTATCATAAGAATCCACAAGATGATTTAAAGCATTTTGGCCTTGGTATGTATATTTCTCGTATTTTCTGTGAAAAGCATGGAGGAAATTTGAAAATATATAATGCCAGACAAGGCGGTGCTCATGTAGAAGCTCTTTTCAAAGCTGAATAAAAATACTTTATAAGGCTGAAATCACAAATAAAGTGGTTTTAGTCTTTTTTGTTGTGAATTTATTGAGAATTGATTTGTATGATGTTGTTAAAGAAATAAAGAAAGGAAGAGATACAATGAAAACAATCATAAAAAGAAGTATACTTGATTATTTAAAGAACCCTGTTTTGTGGATTGGCTTGATTATTATAGTTGCCAGTATGTATCAATGTCTGTCATCGTATTTGCAAATTCATTATATCAAACAGAATGAACAGATCACACAAAATGACGTAGCATTGGAAGATGCTGATGTCATGGATGGGTACATTCCCACATCTGATGATAAAGAAAGAAGAAGGGAGTGGGAAGATACGATCAAAGAGACGTTAATGGACACCTCCAAAAATGGTTTTGGATTTAGCAGGCAGGAAGCAGATCATGTAATGAAAGAAATTCAGAATATGGATGTAAAGACTGCTTCTGAGTTTTTGGAATCCCAATATGGCTATTATAATGCAATATATGCTTATGAGGACCTTGAAATTCATAAGGGGACAGCAGAAGAAATCAATCATTATATCGAGCGGAAATTATCCGAACATTCTTTTTCCTGGTACTTTGCCAAAAAATTTACGGATTTTGCAGGATTGCATATGGCCTTTTTTGCAACAGTCTTGCTATCATTTTTATTTATTCAGGATACACGAAAAAGTACCTATGAATTATTACATACAAAGCCTGTTACGGCAATCCAATATATATGTGGGAAAGTAATAAGCGGATTCATTAGTATGCTGGGAGTATTAGTGATTTTGAATGTTATATTCTTTATGCTGTGTTTGAAAACGTCTTTAGAATCGGGCTTTCCAGTAACACCAATTGATTTTTGCGTGAATTCTCTGATCTATATTGTTCCGAATCTTTTGATGATATGTTGTGTCTATACAATTACAGCATTAATATTTAAAAATCCGCTTCCGGCAGCACCAATCTTGTTTTTACACATTATATATTCAAATATGCTGACCATGAAGAATGATATTTATTATATGAGACCGTTCTCTATTATGGTGCGATTCCCTGGCAGATTTTTTGAAACACATGTAGCCAAAATGTCAAACATAAATCAGATTATTCTTGTAATTTCATCAGTTATATTAGTATGTATTTCTGTTACAATCTGGAAAAGGAGGAGGGTTCATTGAAAACGGAACTAAAAAACTGCCTGTCGTTATATAAGATTTTTTATTCATGTGCATTTATACTGATATTGTGTGCTATTCATCCGATTATATACTATGAAGAAATCGGTTCAGCGATTCAGTCGCCAATAGCATTTTTAACAATTATTTTTTGTAGTGACACATATTTGATGGAAGTAAAAAGTAAGCGTGCCGATGTATTTCATTTGTATGATCAAAAAAAGCAGTTAAAAGTAATATCGCAGAGAGTGGGCGTTCAAATATTATATTTATTAATACTTTCCTGTGTTGGATATGTTTTGTTTTTCTGGCAAAAACCGGGCAGTGTAAACGAAGGCATTTCGGGTATTCAGATATTTCTTTTATATTTCATTGCAATGTTTGGAACTATCTGGCTTTGGAGTATATGCTCTGTGATTTTGTGTACATTGCTTCGAAATATGTGGGCAGGTATTGGATGTTTATTTGGAATTGTCATTGGACTTATATCAAAAGCGGGAAGTTCATTTTTCGGAAATCTGGGATTGTTTTCTTTCAGCTTTTGTGAACCTACTCAATTAATGTCCGAGAGTTGGATTTATGGAACGCTTGTGTCTTTTATAGCGGGGCTGTTTTTATTTGCAGTATTACCAATGACTTTAAAGAAAAGAGGATAGATTATGAGTATTAGAATAAATGATTTAACAGTTAGATTTAAAAATGGTGTAGTTGCAGTAAATAAGGCATCTCTTGAAATACCTAAGGGAATTTACGGACTTTTGGGTGAGAATGGTGCCGGAAAAACCACTTTGATGAGGGTTCTTACAACTGTTTTAAAACAAACGGAAGGAATGGTTTCCCTTGATGGAATTCTGTATAACGAGGGAAATTATGAGAAAATACAGAAAAAGATTGGTTATCTTCCACAGGAAATCGACTTATATCCGAATCTTACGGTGAAAGAATGTCTTGTATATATGGGGGGACTGTCAGGAGTAGCCAGAAATGACCTCGAACAAAGAATTACCTATTATCTGGAAAAGACTTCTCTTACAGAGCATCAGAATAAAAAAATGCGGCAATTATCTGGTGGTATGAAGAGACGTGTCGGACTCATACAGGCACTTCTTAATAATCCGGATTTTTTGATTATTGATGAACCTACCACCGGGTTAGATCCGGAAGAAAGAATCAGGATCCGCAATCTTTTGGTTGATTTTTCAAAGGATAGAACTGTGCTGTTTTCCACTCATGTAGTAGAAGATTTAGCAGCAACCTGTACACAGCTTGCCATTATGAAAAAGGGAAGTTTTTTATATTCTGGAAGCGTGAGTGGGTTGCTGGAAAATGCAAAGGGCTGTGTTTGGAATTGTACGGTACAAAACGCAGAAGAAGCCCGTTTGTTAGAAGCCAATTATTCTATATCATCTAAGCAGTATGTAGAAAATGGAATTCATATGAAAGTATTAAGCAAAGGAAAGCCAAATGAGAATTGTGTCCTGGATAATGATATCACTTTGGAAGATGCATATATTTATTTGACGAATAGTTGAATATAACGGCGGGCAAGTTGCCCGCCGTAAATTATGCTTATTTTGTTAAAAGACCGGATAGATTTTTTCCAATGCAAAATCCAATCTGTGGATATAACTCCTGAATTTCCTGATATTTTGCTCCAATCATTTCTGGTTCATCAGCCCAGATCTTTTCATATATTTTGAAAGCTCTTTTAAAATGTGTTTTGGCTTGCGGAAGATTGGCAGTCATCAGATAAATGGTTCCAAGGGTTTCCTGTACTTTGGCATAATCCAGACAGTCATCGGAATGGTATTCCTTGATGATGCCGGATAATTTTTGCAATTCAGAGATGCCTCTTTCGGGTTCCTGCTGTTCTGTCAGGAACATTGCATAATTGGCAATCTGAGGTATGCTGTCATTTATATGAAGCAGGTTAAATTGGTCAAGCAGTGAGATACTTTTTTCCATGTGTTCTCTTGCAAGATCGGGATGACCGTTCATGCGGTAAAGTCCACCGAGATTGGCATGAAGGTTGGAAACAAGGCGAGCATTGTCAGCAGTGATATTTTCTATCTGGGCAAGTGCATCCTTTTCCAGTTTTATTGCTTTTTCTGGCTTGATTTCAAGAGTAGCCTGAAAATCCAGTAACAATGCCCGGTCAGAATCGGTGCCAATGTCTTTACGCTTCAAAAAATTTTTCAATTCCTGAATGATTGCTTTCATACCTTTCTGGTAATTATAATTATCCATATATGGAAAAACATTTTCCAGAAAAAGTAGATATTTTGGTATATCATCTTTTTCAATCAATTCTATGATGTTTCCTGCTGTCTGAAACAGCTTCTTGTAATAATCGACTTCAATTCCATGCATTAAACATATTTTCTGTAAAGAATCCAGTAATATGTGACAGCTACTTACAGATGGTTTTGTCTCTGAAAGGGTGATTTCCTGAATCATCGGATGCAGAGAGATGGTGCGACGTGTTGTTGTCTGAACGAAACCAGTCTCAATTAAATCGTTGATTTCATTTAGTGTGGGCATTTCCAGCCATTTGGCAAATATACGGGCAGAAATACCGGTGGAAGGAAGAAAGCACATATTACACATGATATCCTGCTGTTCAAGAGATAAAGTGTATAAAGAAAACAGCGTATGGATATGACTGTAATAGGTGGCTTTGCTGCTTTGTCCATCTTTGATTATTTTAATTTTATCTTCGTTATGGAAAGATGCTTTTTCCACCTGAAGTCTTGTTAATAACTGGTCTGGAGTTGAGATTCCATTTTCCAGAAGTTTTGCTGCCAGTTCCACGGCAAAAGTATGAGAGTGAACAGTTTCGATGATCTTTTCAACTGTTGCCCGGTACGTGTCTGCCTCTGAATAAAATACTGATGCCAGCTGGAAGAGAGCGTTCATATCCTCTATTTCTTTTAATGGCAGAGTACAGTATTCATCCAGTTTGCTTCGGGTTGTAAACAAAATCTGGCAGCGATATTTTAATACTACTGACAGAAAGCTGTCCTGTGTCGCAGTGACATTAAAATTATCTATGATAAGCAGAGTATCAGATTTCAGGGAACGCAGAAAACGGTTATGTCTTTGAAACCGTTCCTGGTCAGTGCTTTCCGGCGGATCGTCAATAAAATCCATGTCAGTAATATCCTGATGAAGATTGCCGGTATATTCTATATAAAGTATATTGGTGTATTGCTTTATGTACCGCTTTGCGTAGGCTTTGGCAAGTTCACTTTTTCCGATTCCGGCGATTCCGCAAAGGAAAACATGACGGTTTTCCTCAAGCACGGTATATAATTCTTCCAGTTCTTTATCTCTTCCGATAAAATGACGGCATGGTTTCGGAACCTCACTGTCCATAATATAATCCAGCACAATGGGGGATAAAGCGCCTCCGGCGAGCAGCTTCTGATTTTTGGTATTACGTTTGATGAATTGGCGTTCCATGCCAAAAGAAATCAGTTTTGCAAGAAACAGCAGTCTTGAACTGGCTGGTTTATATAAGGGAGTCAGATTTTTCTTTTTTGCATCTGAGATGCTGTCATCCTGAATGAATAAAGTGTAAATATCTTGTATAGCCATATTACAGTCAGACATCAGTGGAAGAAGATTCTGGTGGATGGTATGGGCTAATTTTTCCTGATTGGATGGCTTGGAATAGTAAGCGGATATTTTAGGACTGATTTTAGCCTGACCAGTCATCCAGCGGCAAACCAGACCGTTGTCCATTGAAAAATCCTGATTTACCGGATCATCCATAAAATCTTCAAATAATTCGTATAAAAAATCAGGCTGACTCATTTGATTACTTTCGCTGATATGATTTTTTAAGCAAGTGCTAATAGAAGAAAAATCGCATCGATTCAATAGAAATTCCCCTTTCGTAGTTAAGATTAAGTATATCTATCATAACACGAACATATATTCGATTCAAGAAAATGCGGATATTTTTAAATTGATTGTGTCAATTTACAATCAATTTCTATTCAATGTGGTTTTCCGGCAGGTTCTGTAAAATAAGCTCAGATCAAAACAATAACGGGAGGAGCTTATGCAACAGAATATTGAATTTGAGCGGTGCATTGATTTTCTGGTACGGATGATTGATAAGTACGGCGCTGAAGTCCTCCGGGAGTTGGAGGAAAAAAAACAGAATAAGGAAGAAAAAGAAGCGGCAGTTTCCTGAAATACAAAATGTAAATCAGACTGTCGCTTTTTTCATGCATTTTTAAATCAAATAAATTTTAAAAGCTGATGCAGAGTGTGTGGCTCATTATTCTGAGAAGCGGTAATACGCGTATCAAATGGCTTGAAATGATTCTGCGTATAAAAGCTCAGAAGAAATTCATTATCTTCGCATTCAAGAAACTCCATAACGCCACCTACGGAATATTTGAGACTGGATATGGTTTCCAGTGCAAATCCCAGTAGAATATTTCCAGGAATTCGTTTTTCCTTTGGAAGAGAATAGTTCTTTCCCAACTGGGCGATCAGGTAAGCTGCGGTAGTATAGGATTGTGTTTCTTCATCCAAAATACTGACACGGGACAGTTTTTTTGCCATTGTCTTGCTGATATTTGAAGCACGGACAGAGATTGGTTTTATTGTAAGTGAAAAATAACCAACCAGTGAAGCATCTTCAGCATCAAATACCAGATAAGTGATAGATTGATCTTTTTTGGTAAACTCAATCGCATTATGTAATAAAAAGTATTCCACATCGGGATTTTTGGGACAAGAAAAATCGGAGAGTAAGTCGTAAAGACTTTCCTCTCCGATATATGTCGGTTCGTCTTTATCCAAATATGCCCGAATATTAACGGTAAAATATTTATCAGACATGTTTTTTCTTCCTTTTTGACATTAAAGCTAAGATTTCCTGTGGGTTCGTTAACTGACGTCCGGGAAGTGTCTGCTTTGGTGTGCGGTCACGGTCGGCTTCGTCAATTGCTGCGACAAAACGCTTTACGCTATTTGGATTGGATACGACAAAATTATGAGTAATACTTGAAGTAGCCATACTAACACCTCCTCTTTTTTGGCTTTTTTGTGTATTTATAGTATATGCAATGTGTGATAAAAACACAATATCAAAAACAGAAATTATTTCTAAATAATTTTCAAGCCGGACATTTATTAGACGCTTCCGGTAAGCGAACAATATTTTCGAGCCAATCATTTATAAGTCGCCAATGGTGGGCGGGCAATATTTTGATAACAGAAATGCTCTGTATCTAACTTAATTATACGATTGGCGAAGAAATGCGTCAATACGGAAAATAAGTATTGAAAATAGTTGGAACAAGTACTAAAATAAGGTTGGGACAATAAAACAGAGTTATACTGCGAGGAAGATTATGAAGAATAAAAAGATTAAATGCGATATATATACCAGAGTATCCACAACCATGCAGGTAGATGGCTACAGTCTGGATGCTCAGAAAGAAAAACTCAAGAGATATGCGGAATTTCAGAATATGGAAATTGTAAATGAGTATTCCGATGAAGGTAAGTCTGGAAAGAGCGTAGAGGGCAGACCGGAATTTCAGAGAATGTTGGATAATATTGAGAATGGAACAGATGAGGTACAGTTTGTATTGGTGTTCAAGCTTTCCAGATTCGGTCGTAATGCGGCAGATGTATTAAATTCTTTGCAGAGGATGCAGGATTTTGGAGTGAATCTGATTTGTGTAGAAGATGGAATTGACAGCTCAAAAGATAGTGGAAAGCTGATGATTTCTGTTCTGTCTGCGGTGGCAGAGATTGAACGAGAGAATATCCTTGTTCAGACAATGGAAGGACGTAAGCAGAAAGCCAGGGAAGGAAAATGGAACGGAGGATTCGCTCCATATGGTTATGAATTGGTAAATGGAGAATTACAGATTGCAGAGGACGAAGCGGAGATTATCCGTCTGATTTATGACAAATTTATTCATACAAATATGGGAATCTCTGCGATTGCTGCATGGCTGAACCAGCATGGATATAAAAAGAAAAAACGACAGAATAATACACTGGACGCATTTGCCTCTTCCTTTATAAAAGGCGTTCTGGATAATCCGGTATACTGTGGAAAGCTGGCTTATGGACGAAGAAAAAACGAGAAAGTTTCTGGTACAAGAAATGAATATCGCATTGTAAAACAGGAAAATTATATGCTGCATGATGGTATCCACGAAGGGATTATTTCAGAAACAGATTGGGAGCTGGCACATCAAAAACGGGAAAAAACAGGTGTGAAATATGAAAAAACGCATAGTCTGGATCATGAGCATATCTTATCTGGAATATTGAGATGTCCGTTATGTGGAAGCGGTATGTATGGGAACGTGAACCGAAAGAAAAAGAAAGACGGAACCTTATATAAAGATTATTTCTATTATGCCTGTAAACATCGTCGTCTGGTAGACGGTCATAAATGTGGATATCGTAAACAATGGAGCGAGGAGAAGATTAACAATGCAGTGGAAGAAGTTATCCGGAAGCTGGTGAAGAATCCTAAATTTGAAGAAGCAATTCTGAATAAAATCGGTTCAAGAATTGATACAGAAGAAATAGAAAAAGAGATTGAAGGATTGGAAAAGCAGCACAAGCAGTTGACCGGAGCAAAAGCAAGACTTGGACAGCAGATGGACAGTCTGGATATCATGGATAAATTTTATGAGAAGAAATATCAGGATATGGAGACAAGGTTATACCGTCTGTATGATGAAATTGAAGGCGTGGAGAACAGTATAGAAGAAGTCAAGAATCGCCTGTTGAATATTCAGCAACAGAAAATATCAGAAGAAAACGTCTATCAATTTCTTTTATATTTTGATAAACTATATGATAAGTTCACCGACCTGGAGAAGAAAGAATTTCTTAACAGCTTTGTGGAACAGGTGGACATTTACGAGCAGGAGCAGCCAGATGGCAGATTTCTGAAGCACATAAAGTTCCGTTTTCCGGTGTATTTTGGAGACAGGGAGACACAGGAACTTTGTTGGGACAACGA
This sequence comes from Roseburia hominis A2-183, assembly GCF_000225345.1. Classification (NCBI taxonomy): domain Bacteria; kingdom Bacillati; phylum Bacillota; class Clostridia; order Lachnospirales; family Lachnospiraceae; genus Roseburia; species Roseburia hominis. Next base: position 2,893,345 of record NC_015977.1, on the reverse strand, counting down.
AAGTACCGTTGAGACGGTCTGTTTGATGTCTAAGAAAGATAAATAAGTACCAAAAAGTGGCGTATTTCCGGGCCTTTTGCGAGGTTAACACCATCACGGGAGCCTTGCGAAAAGTCCGGTTTTCTTGTATGAGAACTTATCTACCGGACAGTCTGCATGACCGGAATTGAAACGGTGAAAAATGCGGTAGGGTTTAGACTGCGGATTAGATGTCAGAGGTTGAGGCACTAGGATTGTTGTCAGAGCCGACCGCAGTTCAGCTCACTCGATACTCGAAGGAGTAGCAGGCAGTGGAATAGATAACGGAGATAGGAGGCGGTAATGTGAGTGATTCTCAGATTACAATTTTTTATTCTTGGCAATCTGATTTGCCGGGAAGTGAGACTAGAAACATAATTCAGGATAGTATAAAAGATGCAGTTCGTTTACTGAGAGATACAGTCGATATTGAAGCTGACCGTGATACAAAAGGAGAATTTGGTTCACCTGATATTGCGCAGACTATTTTCTCAAAAATCGACGATTGCGATATTTTTGTTGCTGACGTTAGTGCTGTATGTCGATATGAGGCAACTGATAAAGATGGAAACAAGAAAGTAAAATATATGCCGAATCCTAATGTAATGCTTGAATTAGGATATGCTACTCATGTTGTAGGATGGGACAATGTAATATGTGTTTTAAATGCTGATTATGGCGCACCAGAGGATATGCCTTTTGACATTGCAAGTCGAAGATTGACCCCATTTTCATTAAAAGATGGGAAAAGTAAGGGAGAGATAAAACGATATATAAAAGGGGTAATACAAGATATTGTCGAAAACATATTAGAAAATGGAAAGCGTGTTAAAACAGGTTTTTCAGATTTACGTCTGGGTTGTTATGATGACGGCTCTATTTCTAATATGCTTCACCCGATTGAGGTATCAAATTCAGTCTCTTTTGTTAAGCACAAAACACAAATATTAGACGAATCTTTGAAGCTGGTAGAACAAATCAGAAGTATGAAAATTACAGAACCATCTGAACTCCTAAATACAGAAGAGGCAAGTAATGCAGATGAGAAACAGACAAGCAATGCAACTGCTATTATTAGAAAAGATGGCTCAGTTCTAACTCCTGTCACTAGCTCTTTGAAATTAAATCTTTTCAAATTACAGAGGGTACATATCAAGGATGAGGATAGAAATACGATAATAGATTTGTGCAAAAATTATCTTGGAATAGATATATATGAAGATACAGATTTTTTCAATATTGGAAACTTAGAAAGAAAATATGATTTAATGTCATCATATTCTTATGAGGGGACGAAAGACGAGGAGAACAAATATGATAGTATCATGATGCTTGAATATAATTTACATCGTGTGCGAATGCTGGATTGGTATGCGACGACTTTTGACGGATTGTTTTTTATACCACTTGCAATTGAAAATGCATCTAAAGTGTACGATGAGGATGTAGATGTACACGTTAAGATAAATAAAGGTGTTGTAGAAGTGATTATTCCATCGAAGGAGCTCATAAATCCAGATATGCGAGGCTTAGAGGGTTTGATTTATGAAGAAGATGTTATAAAGGAACTTTTGATGATGCCTGAATCATCAGATATTTCTTATGATACCGATATATCATACACTTTAGCAGATAGTTTGGCTGAAAGTCAGGCATCAGTGAGAGCTCAGTTCAGTGGTGCTGGAATTAACGGAAATCCTCGATATAATTCAGATGATTATGGCAGGGAGATAACAAAGTATATTGCAATGCCTAAAGCTAAAAGCAACGATATTGAGTTTGAATTTTCTATTGGATCTTTAAGAGCAAAAGAAAAGAAATGGTTAGGACCAGCCTTGTTAGTAAATCCGTTAACAGACAGTTTCCATATCGAATACTCTATAAAATCTAAGCATTCAGATGGAGATTTGTCTGGAATTGTAACATACACTAAATAAAGAGAGGCTCCCCATCACCGGAGATTATCCAGTGGTGAGGAGCCTTCGTGCGTCTATGGAGTCATGCATCAACGTCGATGCTGACACCGGATTTTAGTTCTACGGTGATGTGGTTCATTTAGTTCTCCATCAGAAATTCATTTTTATATGCTATTCTTTAAAAAAGGAGGTTGGCTTATGCAAAATATTTTAGTCGTCGAAGATGATATTGATATTCAAGAAATATTGAATAATTACTTGACTGACGCTGGATATAAAGTAATTATTGCTTCTGATGGTGTTGCTGGAATTGCTAAATTCAATTCAGAAATTGACCTCGTATTATTGGATATTATGCTCCCTAAGATTGATGGTTATGGTGTGTGTGAGGTTATTCGGCAAAAGTCAAAAGTTCCCATTATTATGCTGACAGCTCTTTCGGATGAAGAAAACCAGTTGCGAGGATTTGAACAACAAATTGATGACTATATTCCAAAGCCCTTTTCGCCCAAAATTCTGCTCTGTAAAATTGCTGCTATTCTACGTCGCGGTTTACAAGATAACATTGATAAGGACATTATCATTTATAAGGATTTACGCATGGATATTGAGGGTTTCCATTTGTATTGTAAAGAGCAAGAAGTTATATTAACGCAGAAAGAATTTGATTTACTTCGCCTTTTACTTGAAAATCAAGGTCGAGTATTTACACGACAAATGCTACTTGATCGGCTATGGGATTTTGATACCTATGTTGAAGACCGTATTGTTGACAGCCATATCAAAAATCTAAGGAAAAAATTAAACGTAGATTATATAGAAACGATTAGAGGGGTGGGATATAGAATTGATAAAAGCAATTAAGAAAAAACTGTCGGGAAAAGTCTTTCTCATTACGTTTGTGCTACTTGTATCTGCTTGCAGCGGGACTTTTTTCTGTATCTTAAAAATTATGCCATCCTCATACTTAGATACCTTAAACCGAAATGCAGAGGCACAATCTTTAGAGTTGCTGGATACCCTGTCTACTTATGATAATCTGGACAAGTGCATAAAAGCTATATCCGACTTTGAAATTCAAACAGGGTCAACGGTCTGGCTTGATGACGAATATGGCAATACTCTTTATCCCTCGAATGTTACGACTGAACAAGACATGGTTACAGCCGATAGTTATGTTACATTTGACGGTAGCAATACAACAGATGAGAATGTAGTATCGACGGAAAAAGATACAAAAGCTTACCAGTTTTCATTGAAAAACGGGGCATCCTACACGCTCGTTGTGATAACAGACCTTTATGTTGTGCGGCAATCAACGGAAGTGTTGTTGTCTACATTTCCCTATGTTATCGTCATGGTGTTTATTCTGTCAATATTGTGTGCCTTGTTCTATTCTCGTTTTATTACTCGGCCTGTTCTAAAATTGAGTGCCACCTCAAAGCAAATGGCAAGTCTTGACTTTTCGGGGCGGTGCGATGAAACGCGATCTGACGAGTTGGGATGTCTGGCTCATAATTTGAATTGCTTGTCCGACTCACTTTCACACTCCATGTTGGAACTGCAAGAAGCAAATGCACAGCTTAAAACAGATATTGAAAAAGAACGAGAATTAGAACGTCAGCGAATGGACTTCTTTGGTGCTGCGTCCCATGAATTAAAAACGCCGCTTACTGTTCTAAAGGGGCATTTATCGGGAATGTTGAATGGTGTGGTTGGCTATGAAAATCACTCCAAATATCTCCAACGCTCTTTAGCTGTTACGGAAAAAATGGAAGTTCTTATAAGAGAACTTCTCTATATTTCTAGAATTGAAAAAAATAAAACTTCTATACAATTTGCAAATATTGATTTTGCAGAATTACTCCGTACAGTGATTGCAGAACTAACAGATTTTATTTCAGAGAAAAAACTATCCCTACACATAAATATACCAGATAGAGTGAGTTGCCCTTTGGATAGGGCGGAAATGGAACGAGCTATTCAAAATATTCTAATAAATGCTATACGCTATTCACCAGATGGCGAGCAAGTCATTGTTACTGTCACTGAAACTAATACTATAATAAGCTGTAGTATCGAAAATACTGGTGTTAAAATTCCAGAAACTACGATTTGCCACTTGTTTGAACCGTTTTATCGCGTAGACATTTCAAGGAATAGCGCAACCGGTGGCACCGGCTTAGGTCTGTATATTGTCCGAGGAATACTTGAAAATCATAATGCAGAATATGGTATCAAGAACACCGAAAATGGTGTGTGTTTCTGGCTGAGACTTCCGAAAAAGCAATAAGGTAACTCCATCAAAAATCCACATTCCCTGCAAATTAAATCCAAATCGCTTTGATATGATATAGTCGTCCCCAAAAGGGGCGACTATATTTTTTGAAAGTGAGGTATTGCTTATGAGAACAAAAAAATTACTTGGTATCGGGCTGGGAAGTTTGTTACTGCTTAGCCTTGTCGGTTTCGGCACAGCCGCAGCAGCTCAACATCAAACCGAAGCCGAGCCTCCCATTTCCTTGGAGAAAGAAGTCTTGTGCCGAACCGGGGAAAATGGCTTACAGTTCAGCCTTGATGGTAATAGCTGGATGCCGCAATCTGAATATGAAAAAGAAATTCCCAAAATCGACTGGTGGACTGCTTCTGAATATGAAGATTGGATAGCCACGCAAAAAACCGAACTTGAGGCTCTTATTGGCACAGGAGATGGTTGGTATGATGGGCAGGGCGTTTTCCATGAATGGACACAAGACAGCGTAAATGCCCAAATCGCAGAGTACGAGAAAATCTTGGACGAGATCAAATCTGGCACATTGTATTCCAAAGATAACGACGAGGGTATCGGCTATGCACAGATCCCCCCGGATGGCAAAGATATTGTCTCTGTCTATGGGGCGAATTTTGTTCGGAGCGACGGGAGTTCTTTCCACATTGGTGATTTTGCCACTCAGGAGGAATTGGACGATGCGATTGAAAAGGCTGTATCAGATGGTCAGATAACACAAGAAGAGGCTGATACTGCATCTTACCAGTAAATATGTAAAATCTGCCGGACGACGGCAAAGAAAAAGCCGTCGTATAGCAGACAAATTGCCATGCATCTATTTCTTGCGGCGGCTTTGATTTTCAGAGCCGCCGTTTCTTTTCGTCTATCCCATCTAAGGCATTTACCGAGTTTTGTGAGTCCATGAATATCACACAAAGTATGAGCAAAGCGGGATACCCTTATGATAATGCTCCGATGGAACGTTATTTTAATACATTGAAAAATGAGTGCACCAACCTGTATGAATTTGAGACAGAGGAAGCCCTCTATCAAACGGTAGATGATTTTTCATATGTTGAATACAATTATGTGCGCCCGCATAGTTATAATGGTTACGCTACTCCACATGAAGCAAGGGTGGCGTAGCTGGAGCAAGATATTTTTTAGCCACAAGTGTTACAAAAATGCTTGACCACAGCAGTTCGGGCGTTTTATTGTTGGCATAAGTAAATGATGGGAAAAGTGAATTGTAACTTAATGCTGATATTGATACAATAAATTTGATAATTATGCTAAGCGTAGGTATTGAAATAGAATGAAGAATAATATGAGAATAGTGGATATAGATATGGACTATTTCTTAAAGGAAATCCCTATTATAATATCGGAAAACAATACAGATAGATTACCAGATGAAGATTATCAAGTATGGAGCAAAGATGAAGTGATTGATTTTTTGGAAAATAAACTGGGGCTTTCTAAAGAAACAAAAATTAAGGGGAAAATAGTCACCCACCATAATGAGGCATTATATTATTGGAGAAAGTTAATACAAGAAGAGAGATTGTCGATACCTTTTGAAGTAGTACATATTGATTCACATGCTGATTTGGGTTTGGGATATCCTTCTTGGACATTTATTATTGACTCTTTGATTACAGTGCCAGTAGAAGAAAGAACAAAAATAGAAAATTATGGTAACATGTTTGAAAAGTATTATGAGCCAAGAATAGGAGATTATTTGTTATTTGCACTGGCGTTCAGATGGATTAAAAAACTTGTTTATGTGTGTAATCCTGCAGACATAGGAAATGATTATGTGTGGATGATTTTGAAAGATGGGATGGAACCAAATGATAAAATTCAGTTGGTTCATAATGAAGAGATGAAAGCGATAGAGATTGCGTCAAATACAGAAAGGTATTATGCAACAGCAAAGCGTGAACCAGAGGTGGATTTTGAAATTGTAAGGTGTGCTGAGAATATCAGTTACAATGGAGAGTTTGATTATTTAACCTTCTGTGTTTCTCCGAATTATACACCAACAGCTGCTGATTTTATTATTGAATTAATGAAAGAATACATTGAGGGGGAATAGGGTATGGATTATGATAGATATATTGAATTATACAGACAGGGAAAATTTCAAGAGGCTGTTGAGTATAAGGCAACTCAAGTTCCAACAAGATTAGTAAAGTATTATAGCTTGAATGATAACGTAACTGTTAATAAATCAAAATTACAATATCTAAAAGAGCAAAGAATATTTTTAAGTACAGCTTCCGGATTTAATGATCCATTTGAGGGAAAATTTTTTAAGTTTGATAAAGATAAACTGGAAAAGAGTGGTTGGGATAAAGAGATGGTAGTAGATTACTATACTTCTGTGGCGAATGGATTCCGATACACTTGCTTGAGTAATACTGATGAAAATAATATGCCAATGTGGGCTTATTATGCAAACAATCATCAGGGTTTTTGTGTTGAATATCTGCTATGTGATATGCAGAAGAAATATATTTTTCCTGTAACTTATGAGCCAGAAAGAGTATCTGCAAATGCTATTACTACAAATTTATTATATGAATATATGAAAATGAAAGAGGAAGGCAGAGAGTATACAGATACATCAGCGGATGCAAATGTCTATTTGCAGATGTTGATTTTATCTCTTGCAGCAAAACATAAAAGTTGGGAGCATGAAAGAGAGTATAGAATTATTTGTCATCGAGATGATTTTCCGGCAATTCCTTCCAAAATTTACATAGGTCTTAATTGTAAAGAAGAATATAGAAAAGAGCTTGTTGAAGTGGCTAAGAGTATTGATGTATGCAAAGCATATCAAATGGAATTTGATGAGGATAGTAAAGTGTTTGGTTTGAAAAAGAGATTATTAATATAATACGCTGAAAAGGGGCTATGATATTATGTCAAATGAATTAAAAATTATAAATGATGAGAATTATCAGAAATGGATTTGTGAGATAAAGGAACTGGTTCATGTCAGCCAATTAAAAGCGGCAGTTCAAGTAAACACAGAAATGATAAGAATGTATTGGCATATTGGAAAAGAAATTTCGGATAAGCATGCAGATGCAATTTGGGGAACGGGTTTCTATAAGACAATGAGCCAGTCTTTAAAAGAGGAATTTCCAAGTGTAAGTGGTTTTTCGGTGACAAACTTGAAGTACATGAAACGCTTTTTTGAATTTTACAAAAGTGATAATGAAAATCGTCAACAGGTTGTTGACGATTTGGAAAAAATATGTTCAATACCTTGGGGACACCATATTCTAATAATGACAAAATGCGAAAATGTAACAGAAGCATTATTTTATGTACACAAAACATTAGAAAATGGTTGGAGCAGAGCAATGCTGCTTAATTTTCTGGATGTGAATCTTTATAAGTCACAGGGAAAAGCAATAACAAATTTTGACAGACAGCTTCCGGCTTTGCAAAGTGATTTGGCGAAAGAAGTAATCAAAGACCCATATAACTTTGATTTTCTGACATTAACAGAGGGATACCGAGAAAAAGAACTTGAGGATGCATTGACAAATAATATAACAAAATTTTTGTTGGAATTAGGACAAGGGTTTGCGTATATCGGTAGACAGCAACCGATTATGATTGGTCAAAAAGAAATGGCAATGGATCTTCTGTTTTACCATATGAAATTGAGGTGTTATGTTGTCATTGATTTAAAAGTAGGCGAGTTTGATGCATCTTATACCAGCCAGATCGGAACTTATGTTGTTGCAGTAAATCATCAATTAAAAACAGAGATGGATAATCCAACAATAGGATTGATTATCTGTAAAACAAAGGACAATGTGGTTGCTGAATATTCACTGGAAGCTAGTAGTGTACCGATAGGGATTTCTGAATATCAGTTGTCAAAAGTTCTTCCGAAGGAAATTGAAAGCTCACTTCCTTCGATAGAGGAGATTGAGAAGTCGTTGAAAGCTATTACAGGAGAGTAAAGCCGGATAAACAGAGATGTATCAGTATGGAAATATTAGAGAAATCAATGTTCCTAATTAAAACATTTAGAAGTAAAAGAAAACGAAAAAAGAAGTCATGAACATAGATTTCCTAGAAATAAAATGGTTGGAAGGAATGATATGATGAGAGATGATTTTAAACAATCAACAATAAACTTATTGGCAAATCGAGTTGGATGGAAATGTAGTAATCCGGGATGCAGAAGAACGACACGAGGTGCAGGAACAGAATCGACAGATGTGATTAATATTGGGGTAGCAGCTCATATTACAGCGGCAGCTAAGGGCGGTCCCAGATATGACAATAATATGACTTCCCAAGAAAGAAGATCATACGAGAATGGAATATGGTTGTGCCAGTCATGTTCAAAATTGATTGATTCAGATGTACAACGATACTCGGTAGATAAACTTAAAAAATGGAAAGAAATATCAGAACAAATGGCTGTACTTGAATTAGAGACAGGGACAGAAGGTGGATATACAACAGACAGAGAAATTATTAAGTTTCTTGTATGTTGTTTTGACCGCCCGGCATTTAGAGATCCAATTTGTCAGGAAGGAAGAATGGAAGATTTTGATAAAGCAATTGAGGATACAATAATTGCCTTAAATACAGGTATTCTTAGAACTAGAGACGGAAATATTTTAAGAAAATCAGAGGGGAAATCAGCCATTAGTAATGATGAGTGGCGTGAAAAACTTAATGTAATTGGAGATATGTTATCTGCATTACGAAGACGATTAAAAATAGCTAAGGCAGCAGGGGCTTATTCTACCTATGGTGAAGGAGAGGTAATGTATTGCTTTAGTGACAGGCAACTAGGAGAGTGGTTTGATTCTACTCGTGAAGAAATACTGAAAATTTTATCCTCGATTTGTGAGGACATGGGGATGTCAGGATTGCGTTTTCCACGAAATAAGTATAGATGGTAAATTATACGGCTAGATTACATCATGAAAATAAGGGATAATGGATAGGCTTAGGATACGAGAGAGGAAATAATATGAACTTTTTGATTAATAGATTGGATAATTTGGATATTGGTAGCAAAAGTTTTGAGTTTATTCCTGAAAATATTAAGAAGGATATAAATATGGATGGAATGATTGTTGGTGCAAATGGTCAGTTTTTGGTTAACCAAAAGGATATAATGGTTTTGATAAAAAAATCAGGTTTGAAAAATCAAATAGGTGAAAATATGTATAATGCTATATTAAGGAAGCCAATGATGGTTTTTTTAATCCCTACACAAGAAAAAGAATTTGAAAGTACCAAAGAAGAACTCGATATGACATATGGTATGAAGTTAATACATTTAAATAATTTTGCGCAGGCATTTTCTTTGGGATGTTGGTTTGTAAAGGATTCTTGCGTTATGGCTAATTTTATTTATTGGATTAATATGCTTAATGGATATAATTCACAAGATACAAGAGATATGCCCATAACTATGAGTAATGGGACGATATCAGAAATATGCCTAACAGATGTTGAAATGGCAGAAGCAATTGATAGAATGTATGAAGTATATCGTTGTTTATTGCCAGATGAGTCCGCAATGGGGCGAGTTGAAAATACATATAGCGTAGGAACACAGGTATGGAATATCGATAAAGCAATAAGTACGGAGGGAAAAAGTTTTGCAAGAGCTTTGATAATATTACAAGAAGCTCGTAGAACAGGAGTCTTATCGAGTAAAATAGATAAGTATTGTTCTGTTTTGGAATGTATATATGCCATAAAGAAAGAACATAAGAAGAATATATCCAATATTACTGCTGCATACATAGGGAAAGATAGTGAGGAACAAGAAAGAATTAGGGAAAATATGAGAGATGCCTATGGGGTACGTTCGGATGGCTCTCATGGAGATAATTTGAAATATTTGCAAGAAAACAATAGGGAAAATTTGGTGAAATTATCGACAGATATCGATGATTATGTTAGAAGAGTTTTTAGGAAGGTTATCGCTGTAGAAAATTTAAATTATAATAATACTTCGGAAGAAAAAGCACGTGTAAGAAAGTATTTTAGCGATTTGGCGAAAACGGTTTATCCTGAATAATTTAGTTCATACATGGTGTAAGACTGTATGCAAAATGTTATAAAGTAGATAAATGATTTTGTTACTTTATCAAAATGAGTAGAATCAAGCCTCCAAGTCCACAAAGATTTGGAGGTTTTCTTCTGCCCATTTTTAGAGGAAAGTAATTTCCGAAATAAACAATCTATGGTACAATATCCTAGAAGTTATCCACGGATAAGTGAACCATAGAGAAAGAGCAGAACACAAATCACACGCAGGTCAGTCAGACCTGTATCTCAAAACAAATCTAATCTTTTTCTATGGCAGATGCAAAGTGGTGCATCATGCTTATTTTTGCAGGTCCGATAGAGGACCGTTGCATCATTTTTGAATCCAAGGCTTAACGAAAAGCCAGGGGATGTGCATCTTTATTGCACACTCATGGCATGTGGAGACGGTTGCCTTACTTTCCAAGGGCGCTGAGCAAAGGTCCGGTGGACCTTTGCTCAGCGCGGACCGAAGTGGAACGGAGAATGGTCGACAGCAGGAAAGTGAAGGTGGACTTCTCTCTGGAGGATATGGATCTAGCTGAATTTAAGGGAAAAGCAACTTATGAGCAGATAAAGGCATATGTATTGGAACAGACTGGACTTAAGGTTTCTTCGCTGTATATTGCACAGATTAAGAAGAAATGCGGACTGGATGTCAGTGAGAACTTCAATCTGGCTAAATCAGAGAATGCCAGACAGCCACAGTGCACACCGGAGAAGGAAGATGCGATTATGCAGGCATTTAGACATTTTGGAATCATATAGATTGTGAATAAGTAGCATCGTGTGTTAAAAATATAGTAAAGTATGGGAAAAGGACATTCCGGAACTGTAGATTTTACAGGTCAGGGGATGTCTTTTTTGCTGATATGGAAGTGTTCAAGGGACAAGGTAATGATACTGAAGTAATAAGACTAATATGAATGATATCTATCTTATCTGATTAGAAGATATGGATTGATGGAACTTTGGTTGCTTTTAGTATATATTAACAGCCCGGTATTTGACTTTGGTACTGGACTGTTTGCTAATTGAATCCACTACAAGATATTGAATGGAAGTAAATGATATGAGACAAGGTTTGTTCATGATTCTTCGTAATGCCTAGATTGAGATTTTTGCCAACTTATGATATTCTTATATTTGGGTTTTGCACCCAAAACACATAGAAGGTCAGGGAGCGGAACTATGGCTAAAAAAGAAGCAAATTTTGATTTATATATACACGATCTGTTAGTTGAAGCTGGCATTCAGGCAGATACACAGGGCAGTAACATTGTACCTATCAATGAAGCACTGAAAACAGCGTCAAAACACCAAACAGGTAAGGTAGGATTTCCAGAATACATAGCGGTTGTAGATGATTTTGTCCTTGTCATGGAAGATAAAGCGGACCGTGCGAATCTTTGTTTAAAAGAAGCAGATGGCACTATTTCTATGACGGTACAGGCAACAACCGATTATGCTGTTAATGGTGCGTTGCATTATGCACAGCACATTTTGCAGAAAACAACCTACAAAAAGGTCTTTGCGTTTGGCAATGCTGGTGATAGCAAACATCACACTTTACAGCCACTTTTTGTAGATAAGAACGGATATAAATGGCTACCGGAAGTCCAAACTTTTGAAAACTTTTCAATGGCACATATTGTGGAATATTACAAACGACTTGTGCTTGAAGAAACACCTCCGGAAGATATTGAACTTGCAGATATTTTAAAAAAGGCAAAGGAACTGCATGAATATCTGCGAAATTATGGTGGACTTGGGGAAGATGAAAAGCCACTTGTGGTATCAGCAATTCTTCTTGCCTTGCGTGAAAAAGAATACGGTTTTAATTTAAATCAGTTGACGGGAGATACACTGGAGAGCAACACGGACGGTGCTATTCTGTATCAATATCTTGAAAAAAATTTACAACGTGCAAAAGTTGCCCCAGAAGTAAAAAAACAGCGTGTTTTGAATCAGTTTACGTTGATAAAGGATAGACCACAGTTAAACACAAAGCGTGCGGATTTAGGAGATAAAACACCTCTGAAATATTTTGCAGAGTATATTAACAACAACATTTTTCAGGCGATTGTATCAAATGGGCGTGAAGATTATTTGGGACGTTTTTATGGTGAATTTGTTTCTTACTCGGGAGGTGATGGTCAGGCACTTGGTGTTGTTCTTACACCTCGTCATATCACGGAATTGTTCTGTGAATTGGTAGATTTAAAACCGACTGATGTTATATTTGATCCGTGTTGCGGCACGGGTGGATTTTTGATTTCTGGAATGCATAAAATGCTACGGTTAGCAAAAAGTGATGCAGAACGCAAGCACATCAAGCAACAACAAATTTATGGAATAGAAATTCGTGACGATATGTTTTCGATTGCAACAACGAATATGATTTTGCGTGGGGACGGTCAAAGTAACTTGATTTGTGAAGATTTTCTGGCACAAGACCCTGGTGAATTGCAGTTAAAGGGGGGTGGCATTACAGTAGGCTTTATGAATCCACCGTATTCACAGGCAAAAGGCAAGGACACAGCAAACCTTTCGGAATTGTGTTTTATCCGTCATTTGCTTAATTCAATTACAACAGGCGGGCGTGTAGCTGTGATTGTACCTGTGTCCGCTATGATTGGAAAAACAAAAGAAGATAAAGCCGTCAAGCAGGATATTCTGAAAAAACATACTTTAGAGGGTGTTATCAGCTTAAATAAAGATACATTCTATCGGGTCGGTACTGTTCCATGTATCGCTGTTTTTACAGCAGGTGAACCGCATCCGGCAGATAAGATTGCAAAATTCATCAATTTTGAAGATGATGGGTTTGAAGTCAAAAAGCACTTGGGATTAGTGGAAACTGAACGTGCAAAAGATAAACAGCAGTATCTTCTTGATTGTTGGCGTGGCAAGGTGGCGGATTTTCCATCAAGTTTCATGGTGGAAACAACTGTTGAAGATACGGACGAATGGTTACATTCCTTCTACTACTATAACGATGAAATACCAACAGAAGACGATTTTATGAACAGTATTGCTGACTATTTGACATTTGAGTTTAACATGGTCACACATGGTAAAGGGTATCTGTTTGAACAGAAAGGCGGTGATAATAATGCTTGAGTTGCATGATAGAGAATGGAATGAATTCTACTTACGTGATATTTTCCCAGATATTCAGCGTGGCAAGAGATTAAAAAATGCTGACCATATACAGGGAAAGACTCCTTATGTATCATCTTCTGCAATAAATAATGGTGTTGACGCATTTATAGGGAATGATGACAAAGTAAGAAAGTATAAGGAATGCCTAACTTTGGCAAATAGTGGCAGTGTTGGAAAGACTTTTTATCACAGCTATGAATTTATTGCAAGTGACCATGTAACATCATTGAAATCAGATAGATTAAATAAATACAGCTATTTGTTTATAGCAACCATTGTCCAGCGCCTTGAGGAAAAATATAGTTTCAACCGTGAAATAAATGATGTGCGAATAAACAAAGAAAAAATTGTTTTACCTGTTGATGAATCTGGCACACCTGATTATGACTTTATGGAGCAGTATATTAAAGAACGAGAACAGCAAATTGTACAAAAATACATTGAATATACTGGTAAAAATATCCAATTCGGGGGGGGGGACTTCCGCCGTTGAAGGAAAAGGAATGGAAAGAATTTTACCTACGTGATATTTTTGTTATTCGCCCTGGAAAGCGATTAACAAGAAGTAATATGCAATCTGGCACAAAACCCTTTATAGGTGCGTCCGATTCTAATAATGGCGTAACGGCTTTTGTAGGCAATACGAATGCGTCAGAGGATCGAAATGTTCTAGGAGTAAATTATAATGGCAGTGTGGTCGAAAATTTTTATCACCCATATACCTGTATTTTTTCAGATGATGTAAAACGCTTTGTTTTGCGAAAACACAATGGAAACAAATATATTTACCTATTTATGAAAACTGTAATTCTTCAACAAAAAAACAAGTATGCTTACGGCTATAAATTCAATGAAGAACGTATGCAGAAACAGATGATACTATTGCCAACTGCAGCTAACGGTCAGCCAGATTACGATTATATGGAGCAATATGCAAAGAAGTTGTTTAGTTCCCTAAGATTACAATATCTGCACGAAAAAGTGACGGTTGCTATTTGACCGTCACTTTTTCGAGGTACAATATATCATTAAGTCCTATTGTATCCATCAAAGATACCGAGGTTAGTGTGAAAGTTTGCTTGAAACAGATTTTTTCTTTATAATTGATTGTTTTGTTTGTTGTTGGGTATGAGAGCGGCATGACAATGGTAGAAATTGCGAAGCGGAACAATGTCAGTGAGAGGACGATTTATAGGTATAAAGCGTATTATGACAAAATGAAGAAAAAAGAAGAATAGACCATTTTGCTGATGTCAGCAATATGTTATATGAGAGTTGCGGACGATTTTTTTGACCGCAAAATGGATGGAGGAGTTCTATGGCAGAAGATAAAAAGAAAGAAGAAATTGCTGTGATTGATATTACAGAAGAATATTTGAAAGAAAGAATTTATGAAATTCGAGGACAAAGAGTAATCTTAGATGCCGATCTTTCTGAAATATATGGTTATACTACAAAAGCATTTAATCAACAAGTAAAAAATAATATTGAGAAATTTGATGAAGATTTTATGTTTGAACTTACGGATGACGAGGTAGAAAATTTGCGGTCAAATTTTTTGACCGCAAATCTTAACAGTAAGAGCAGATATAATCCTCATGTATTTACAGAGCAAGGATTATATCTGCTGATGACTGTCTTGAAAGGACCGTTGGCTGTTAAGCAGAGCAAGCGGACGGTACCACAAAATACGGTTCCGTACAGCTGGTAGGAGAAACCGGATATCTGGTGGTCAGCAACATGCCGTTCCTTGAATACTATCAGATGCTGTTTGCGACGATCGGCGTACTCTTAGTCATTTTCGCAGTGGGAATTATCGTGGTGATGCGCAGCATCGACAAGAGCGCATATGCGCTGTCAAAACCGATCGCAGAATTGGACGAGACGGCAAGCAGGCTGGCAGAGGGAGATCTGGATGTCGAGCTGAATGTTACGGCAAAGAATGAGATCGGAGAACTGGCGGAATCGATTCGGGCGACGGTCGCGCGCCTGAAGGAATACATTGCCTACTTAAAAGAAGCATCCGGCGCACTGGATCAGATTGCAGACGGAAAGCTGGAGATTCATCTCGAACAGGAATATGTCGGGGAATTCCGTCAGTTAAAAGACGCGCTTCTTCATATTTCAAGTTCGATGAATGATGTCATGAAAAATATCAGCGCAAGTTCCCAGACGGTGACTTCGAGTGCCGGCGATCTGGCAAATGCGGCACAGCAGCTCGCAGAGGGCAGCGGCACGCAGGCGGCAGCAGTGGAGGAACTGGTCGCAACGGCGACTTCCGTGGTGGAGCAGGTGGAGGAGAGCAAAAAAGACGCCCTGCATTCTGCCGAGGAGACGGAGAAAGTGACAGCCATGATGGAACAGAGTCAGGATAAAATGCAGGAAATGATGGAGGCAGTGCAGAAAATCCACGAGACGTCGGAACAGGTTGTCGGAATCATTGCGACGATCGAGCAGATCGCGGATCAGACCAATCTGCTCTCGCTGAATGCATCTATAGAGGCGGCGCGTGCGGGCGAGGCCGGAAAAGGATTTGCGGTTGTGGCGGATGAGATCGGAAAACTGGCACAGGAGAGCTCAAAAGCTGCCAATATGACGCGGAATCTGATCAGCGTTTCGATGGAGGAGATTGATAAGGGCAATCAGATTGCGGATCATGTGATGGATTCCCTGAAGACGGCGGTAGAAGCCGTGGATAAAGTCAACACGATGATCCAGAAGACGGCGGAAAACGCGGCGGATCAGGCACAGAGCATGGAACAGATCCGGGTAGGAATCGAGGAGATCTCGCAGGGAGTACAGGACAATTCGGCGATTGCCGAGGAGAGCTCCGCAACCTCGGAAGAACTTGCATCCCAGGCGACACTGCTCAATGAGCTGGTGCAGCATTTTGAACTGCAGCCATAAAAACATCGAATCCCTTTTGCTGACATTATTTTCTTAAAGTGGTAAAATAACACAAAAGCAGCAAAGGAAGTGTGACAGATGAAGATCAGGCTTGTACAGACAATAAGAAATTATGACAAGAAAAATCTCGGGAAGGATCTGACCGCCGGGCTCATCATCATGGCGGTCTCGATTCCGATCTCCATGGGATACGCGCAGATTGCGGGACTGCCGGCGGTATACGGACTGTACGGATCGGTGTTCCCGATTCTCCTGTTTGTGTTGTTTTCGACGTCACCGCAGTTCATTTTCGGCGTGGACGCCGCGCCTGCCGCGCTGATCGGAGCGGCGCTTTTGGATCTGCACATCGAGAGCGGCTCAGAGGAGGCGCTGGCGGCAGTGCCGGTGCTGACCGCGTTTGTGGCGCTGTGGCTTCTCGCGTTTTACGTGATGCGGGCGGGAAAGCTGGTCAACTATATCTCGGCGCCGGTGATGGGAGGCTTTATCACCGGTATCTGTACGACCATCATCCTGATGCAGGTGCCGAAGCTTCTGGGCGGCACTGCGGGGACGGGAGAATTCTTTGAGCTTGCGGAGCATATCGCGGAGACGGCGGGGGAGATCAACCTGCCGTCCCTGGCGCTTGGCGCGGCTGCGCTTGTGATACTGCTGATTGCAAAAAAGCTCATGCCGAAATTCCCGATGGCGGTCCTTTTGATGGCAGCGGGCGCTCTGATGACAAAGTACCTGCCTCTGCGCGCTTGGGGCATTAAGACGCTGGATGCTGTGGAGCCGGGACTTCCGGTCTGGAGCCTGCCGGATTTTACGGCGGTGCCGGTAAGGGAGGCGGTTACGATCAGCCTGTCGGTGGCGGTTGTCATCATGGCGGAGACGCTGCTCGCAGAAAATAATTTTGCACAGAAAAACGGGTACCGCATCAACGACAATCAGGAGATCCTGGCATTTGCGATGGGCAATCTTGCCGCGGCGCTGACCGGATGCTGCCCGATCAACGGCTCGGTCTCCCGGACGGCGATGGGAGAGCAGTATCAGGCAAAGACACAGCTGACCGGGATTGTGGCGGGACTTTCGATGATCGTGCTGCTGCTTGGCGGAACCGGGTTTATCGGCTATCTTCCGGTGCCGGTGCTGACGGCAATCGTGATCTCCGCTCTGCTTGGCGCGACGGAGTTTGAGCTGGCGGTCCGGTTGTGGAAAGTCAGCCGCACGGAATGTCTGATCTTTGCCGGTGCATTCTTCGGAGTGCTGATGCTCGGGACGATCAACGGCGTACTGATCGGCATCATCCTCTCCTTTTCCGAGATGATTATCCGCACTGCAAAGCCGGCGCGCTGTTTTCTGGGAATTCAGCCGGGGCACCGGCATTTCCGCGATCTGAAAGAAGGAAGCCAGATCCATGCGGTTGAGGGAGTGTTAATCTACCGGTTCAGCAGCAACCTGTTTTTTGCCAACATACAGGTGCTAAAGCAGGACATCGAGGACCATGTGACGGAGCAGACAAGGGCGGTCATCCTGGATGCGAGCGGCATTGGCAGTATGGACATCACGGCGGCGGACGGACTGGGAATGTTATATCAGTCGCTGAAAGAAAAAGGCATCCGCTTTTACATGACAGAGCACATCGCCGATTTAAACGAACAGCTCCGGAAACTGGGGCTTGGCTACATGATCGAAGAAGGAAGCGTGCGCAGAACGATCCATATTGCGTTAAAAGATATGGGAATCAAGCGCCCGTATCCGCTGGAGGGCGGTGTGGACAATGACGACCGCAGTGCCTCGAGAAAGCGCGCGGACAACCGCGTGCAGGAATTTGTCTGGGCATTTGGCACGGAGACGGAGGAACAGATTGAAAAACAGATTCTTTTGCAGATTGAACAGCTGAAGGAGGGCGGTGATGTGGAAAATCTGCTGCATGGCAGATGGTCACACATGGAAGCAATGGATGAAGACGAGTGGCTGGAACATCTGGAAGAACACTTAAAGGAGATTGTGAACATCTCCGGAAAGGATGAGAAGACACTCGCAAGACGTCTGGAGGAACACCGCAGGGAGGTGCATGACCGCATTGCAACAGAGCATCCGGAGCTTGCGGAGCGCTTCAAGGAGCGCAGACATGTACTGGATGAGCATTTAAAGCAGAGAAGACCGGAGGTCTATGAGCTTGTGGTGAGTCTGCGCGAAAAGGAAAAGACAGATTTAAAATAAAGAAACAACACCGTTATTTAACAGGGTGCCGGAGAGCGCAATCAGCCTCTCAAGCGGCACTCTTTTTTTGTCTGCCACCCACTGCCGGTAAATATTGACGGAGGTGACGCATAAAAACGTGTTGATGATATTCTGCTCCTCCCTGGAAAATGCGGCGTAGGGATTATGTCTCGTGCGATTGTGAATCATGGTGTTTAAGAATAATTTATCGGCGAATTCGCGGTAGCCCGGTGCGCATAAAAGGCGCTCGGCGTACGGCTCCTGTCTGGCGGTAAACTCGAAAAAGACGCGGTTTACTTCCGTAAAAGGCGCATCGATCGGGAGCTGGTCGATGGCATGGTAATACTCTTCGGTGATCTGCCCAAGGAGATCTTCAAACAGAGCCTCGATGCAGGTATAGTGCAGATAGAACGTTTTCCGGTGGATCAGAAATACAACGAGTGCCATGCTCAGAAAATGGATGAAGAATACTGGCAAGTGCCGCGGCAGTTGTGCTATACTGGGAGACAGAACGACACAACAGAAGAAAGGGAGTATGATATTATGATGAATCCGGCTTCACTTATGAAGATTATGAATGCGAGAAACAAGTTCGTTGAGAACCATCCGAAGTTTGCGGCGTTTTTAAACGCGGTATTTTCTGCGGGCATTACGGAGGGAACAGTAATTGAAATCACCGTCACCAAGCCGGGCGAGGAGCCGATCACGACCAATATGAAGGTGCTCCAGTCCGATCTGGATTTATTGGACGAGTTAAAGAATCTGGCGCAGTAACCCGGCGCGCGCGCACTGCATATGATATAGCGAAGTTATCTATAGGGAGTATAGAGTGGACTATAATCAGGAGCAGTTTTTCCGCGCGCAGTTTGATGTGCCCAAGATGCCTTTTTATATGAGCTACCCCATGCAGAATCTGTATCTGACCGAGATGGAGTATGAGAAGGATATGGACCGCATGAAGGAGCTGTATCCCAAAGAGGTTGGCAGGATTGTGGAGTGCGTGGAAGACGAATGTGACAGAATGGAATACGAGGGCAGCCTGATGTTTGATGAGTATCCGGACCGTCTGATGATTGAGATGGTGGTAGACCGCATCCAGAAGAAAGTCACAGGAGAAGACGGCGAACTGGAGGCAGAGCAGTTTCACGGAGGCATGCAGCCGCCGCCCGGACACAGACCGCCGCCACCGCCGCCGCCCGGACAGAATGATCATCTGCGGGAGCTGATCGGTGTGATTTTAAACAACGAAATGTACCGGAGACGCTGCCGTCACCGCCGCTGCAGACGCTGGTGGTAACGGGGGTGCGAAGCCCCGGATAAGATCGAAAACAATTCTTAAAAATCAGAGAAAGTCATTGCGGATTTATTTTAAAATGCATACAATATAACTATCGCGTTTTTGTGCGATAGTTATTTTGTGTTAATATAACTATCGCGTTTTTGTGCGCGGTAGTTATTTTGCGTTATATAGGAGGAATGACCGTTGCGGAAGGGAACCATAAAGGCAGCAGTCTTGGCGGCAGTGTTCATCGGAGCAGTGCTTATATTTGGAAGATTTATGAATGATACTAACGAGGATCTGACGACGGAGATGAAGGAGGCGACGCTGCCGGTCATCACCATGTATCAGGGCGATCAGGAGCTGAATGAACTACACGGGTATGTGACGGAGATGGATGCCGCATATATGCGCGATACCATTACGCCGGTGGGGGAAGACCGGAAGCTTCCGATTGTGATACAGACGAATCAGACGGCGGTCGACACGATTTCCTATGAGATCCGCAGTCTCGATGCCACACGCCTGATTGCGAATGCGGATGTCACCTCCTATGAGGAGCGCAGCGGGAAGATCACGGCAGATCTGCAGATCCAGAATCTGCTGGAAGAGGGCGAAGAGTATCTGATGATTATCCGCCTCGGGAGCGGAGACCGTTCGATCTGTTACTATACCAGGATCGCGGAGCCAGTCGACTGCTATGTGAGCGAGTGCGTCGCATTCGTCAAGGATTTTAACGATAAGACGTTCAACGATGAGACCTCCGGAACACTGGCGACTTACATGGAGCGGACGACCGGGGATAACACGACGCTGCAGTTCGTGTCGTTAAATTCTTCTCTAAAGCAGGTGAGCTGGGCGGATTTTAAGGGAGAGCGTCTGACAGAGCCGGTTCCGTCAATCAAGGAGATCACACCGACCTACAACGTGATCGTGCTCGATTATGTGGTATCCAGTGTCAACGAGAGCGGTCAGATTGAATACTATAATATAGAAGAATATTACAGGGTGCGCTACACCACAAGCCGCATCTATTTGCTGAATTTCGAGCGAACCATGAACCAGATTTTCCGCGGAGAAAATGACAGCGTTTACGATCAGTATATCCAGCTTGGAATCCGCGAAGCGAACGTTGAATACAAGGCGAATGAGGCGGGAACCAGTGTGGCGTTCGTGCAGGAGGGAGAACTCTGGAGCTACAATACGGTGGAAAATACGCTTGCAAAAGTGTTCAGTTTCCGCGGTTACGAGGGAATTGACAGCCGCGAGAACTACGGAGAACACGACATCAAGATCGTCGGTGTGGACGAAGCCGGAAGCGTGGATTATATCGTGTACGGTTACATGAACCGCGGAATTCATGAGGGGGAAGTCGGAATTGCGGTCTATCATTACGACAGCCTGGCGAATACCGATGAAGAGCTGGTTTTCATCCCGTCAGATAAGTCGTATGAGGTGATGAAGTCGGAGCTCGGGCAGCTCATGTACGTAAACGAGGGCGGAGAGCTTTTCCTGATGCTGGACGGGTGTGTCTACGGAATCGATTTAAATACTCTCTCAGTGCGGGAACTGGTGACGGATCTGAATGTACAGGATTTTGCAGTGTCCGCGTCCAACCACTATTTTGCGTGGATGGAGACGGAGGGGGATTCCCAGATGGGCAGCAGTGTGATCCATGTGATGAATCTGTCGGATCAGAGCACGCAGGAGATTGCGGCGGGCACCGGGGAAGCCATCAAGCCACTTGGATTCATGGACGAGGACTTTGTGTACGGCATTGCCAGACAGTCGGATATTTTCGAGGACGCCGCCGGAAATGTGACATTTCCGATGTACCAGATCCGGATTGTGGATGTCTCGACAAAAGATCTTACCGTGCAGAAAACATACGAAAAGAGCGGCTATTTTGTGAGCGGTGTGTCGATCGAGGACTACACGATGCACTTGAACCGCATCCAGTATAACGGCACGGCATATGTCCCGGCGGATCAGGATATGATCATGAACCGCGAGGGAGATTCCGGAAAACTTGTCAATATTGCAACAAGCAGTTCGGCGGAAAAAGAGACCGAGGTGCAGCTTACGATTGCCGGAGCGTCCGCGGAAAAGACGCCGAAGCTTCTCACGCCGAAGGAGACGATTTTAGAGGAAGAGCGCACGGTGGCAATCAAGGAAGAGGGCAGCACAAAGCACTATTATGTATACGTGAAAGGTGATGTGGTGCTGGCGACAGACGATGTCACAGAGGCCGTCACGGCGGCAAACGACAGCATGGGAGTCGTGATTGGAGATAACCTCCAGTATGTATGGAAACGCTCCAGAAAGTCCGCACAGCCGGCACTGTCGGATATCGCGGTCGGTGCGGAGGACGCCGGCGCAGGAAGCATTGCGCAGTGCATCAATGCCATGCTGGAAAAAGAAGGAATCAATATCAGCGTGAACGCACTCATTGAGGGCGGAGAGACGCCGAAGAGTATCCTGAACAATACGATGAAGGATATGCAGGTGCTGGATCTGACCGGATGCAATATTGAGGAGGTTCTCTATTATGTCAGCTGCGGCAGCCCTGTATTTTCCATGACAGGAAGCACGGATGCGGTGCTGATCATCGGATATGACAGCAACAGCGTCGTGATATTCGACCCAGCGCTGGGGACGACATACCGGAAGACTCTGACCGAGGCGGATGAGATGTTTACAGCGGCAGGAAATGTATTTTTCACATATCTGGTGAAATGAAAGTGCATAAAAAAGCTCTTAAAGTAGGAAATTATTCGTGTAAGTTTAACAGATTTCATGTTCTTCTATTGCAAATTGGAAATAGATGGGTTATATTTTGAGACGTAGTACTTGAAAAGAGGAAATGGAGAGATTATGAGCAGAAAAGAGATTGTTGTATCGAATGTCTCAGAGGAACATAGTAATCCGATTGCAGAACTGGTTCAGGTTGCCTGCAGATTTGACAGTGATATTACACTTGAGAGTAACAACCGCCGGATAAATGCGAAGAGTATTATGGGAATCATGGCATTTAACCCGTCCAAAGGAATGACGGTGAACATCGTTGCCGAGGGCAGTGATGAAGAGGAAGCATTAGTAGCAATGGAAAAGTTTTTAGTATGTGAGTAGTTTTTTTGATGAGGAGGAGGGCTCTCATAATGGAAAAAAAGACGACAGCGAAACTTGATGAGACTAAGGCAGCAGTAAAGGCAGCAGAAGCAAAAGTTGCGGCGAAGGTTGAGGAGACCAAGACAGCAGCGAAGGAAGCAACTGCAAAGGTTGTGGCAAAAGTCGAGGAGACGAAGAACGCAGCCAAAGAGACAGAGGTAAAGGCGGCTACAAAGGTAGAAGAACCGAAGAAGACAGCAGCTGAGACCGCAAAGAAAAGAAAACCAAGAACAAAGACAGCGAAGAAGGCAGCAAAGGAAGAGCTTAAGCCTGAAGTGTATATCCAGTATCAGGGACGTGAAGGCGTGGTAGAGGATGCCATTAAGAAAGTGACAGAGCAGTTTGTGGCAGAAGGTCACAGAGCATCCACGATCAAATCACTTCAGCTCTACTTAAAGCCGGAAGAGAACGCAGCGTATTATGTGATCAATCAGAAAATTGCTGGCAGAGTAGACTTGTTTTAATACATAGGCATAATAAAGGGACTGACGCTTTTAGCGGGCAGTCCCTTTTTGGATTTTGTTTAGTTCTGCTCTGCTTTGTACTTTGCAACCAGACGCTGGATGCGGTCATACGGATTTAAGAGATCGCTGATCGAGCTGTCGTGATTTAACGTATCAATGATATAAGCAATGTATTTGCTCATGTCGCAGTTGATATAATATGGCTTTGCGAGCAGTTCCGGTGTCTGATAGGTCAGGTTGGTGGTTACGACCTTGTAGATTGTGCCGCCTGCAACAGCCTCGTCAAAGCGCTCCAGGCCGTTGGTGAACAGACCGAAGGTTGCAACAACGAAGATACGGTTTGCCTTTCTCTTCTTTAACTCGGTAGCAACATCAATCATACTCTCGCCGGAGGAGATCATATCGTCGATGATAATCACATCCTTGCCCTCGACGGAGGAACCTAAGAACTCATGTGCAACGATCGGGTTGCGGCCGTCTACGATCTTGCTGTAGTCGCGGCGCTTGTAGAACATACCCATATCCAGACCGAGCACGTTAGCCAGATATACGGCACGGTTGGTACCACCCTCATCCGGGCTGATAATCATCATATGCTCTGCATCGATCT
The DNA here is from genome assembly GCF_000225345.1 of Roseburia hominis A2-183. Classification (NCBI taxonomy): domain Bacteria; kingdom Bacillati; phylum Bacillota; class Clostridia; order Lachnospirales; family Lachnospiraceae; genus Roseburia; species Roseburia hominis. The sequence goes on along the minus strand of NC_015977.1, from coordinate 2,869,260 downwards.
TTAAGTCTTTGACTTCTCTTAAGATACCCTTGATGAACTGATAAGCAGGCTGTACGGTCTCAAATCCCTTGAGCGGAATGGCGTTCTGTACACGCGGGTCATGTGCGTCAAAGGTGATGATGTTGTCGACACCCATAGCGGTGAGCTCCTGCAGGGCAAGCGCGCAGTCTAAGGATTCACGGGCGGTGCGCTTGTGCTGACGGCTCTCATATAAGAACGGGATGATCGCGGTAATACGTCTTGCTTTTCCGCCGACAGCAGCAATGATACGCTTCAAATCTGCATAGTGGTCATCCGGAGACATGTGGTTCTTGTAACCGCATACAGAGTAGGTGAGGCTGTAATTGGTAACGTCGACCATCAGATACAGGTCATAGCCGCGGACAGACTCTTTGATGACACCCTTTGCTTCGCCGGTTCCGAAACGCGGCACTGCGGTTGAGATGATATAAGAATCTCTGCGATAGCCCTTGAACGCAGGGTCGTTCTGGTGCTGGTGCTGTCTCTTTTCGCGCCAGCCGACAAGGTACTGGTCTACCTTAAGACCGAGTTCTTTGCAGCTTTCCAGTGGGATGAGACCCAATGCTCCGTCAGGCATGGTTTCTAAGTTTCTTTCATCGTTTGGCATGAATGGTTCCTCCATTAAAGAATAGTTACATAGGTTTTATTTTCAATAGATTGCTCTAATGAAATACATGGATAAAAATGTTAACGGTTGCGCTTTAAGATACGGATGTCCGCGCCGAAGAGCTTTAATAATGTGTAATTGCTGGATATTCTGGATAAAACGCGCTCTGAATAAATATCGGCAAGCTGGTTCATCCCGAGGTTTGTGGAGATGATCGTGGATTTCTGCCGCAGAATGCGTTCGTTGATACATAAAAATAACTGCGAGGTCGTAAAGGAATTGGACAGCTCCGTGCCGAGATCATCGATGATCAGCAGATCGCAGTCGAAAATATTCCGGTGGGAAAGCAGTGCCTCCTCGTCCCGTTTGAACACGCCCTTGCTTAATATATCAAATAATTGGAATGCGGTAAAGTAAATGACGGAATGACCGCGGTCTAACAGCTCCTTGGCAATACAGTTGGACAAAAAGGTCTTGCCGATGCCGGTATCTCCGTAGAGGTAAAGATTGGAGAACGTGCTGTCGAAATGATCGATAAAATCGTGGCATTTTGCGACGGCATCCTTTGCTGTCTCAAGGGACGAGCGTCCGGTTGCCGGATTGATGTCATCCGCAGAATAGTAATCAAAGGAAAACGTGGAAAAATTCTCACGTTCCAGAATCTCTTTTAAGTTGGACTGGGTATAGACCAGATTGATGGCTGCCTGTTCAAAACAGTGACAGCGTCTGCCGTTCACATAACCGGTATCCCTGCAGTCCGGACAGTGGTACACCGGCTTCAGATAATCAGAAGTAAGCCCGTGCTCCTGCAACAACTGCTCCTTCTGCCTGCGGTAGTCCGAGAGCTTTTCACGGAGCGTGGCCAGAGCGGCCTCATCTCCGTCTAACAGCCGGCGTGCCTGCTCGACAGAACAGGTAGCGATCGCGTCATCGATCTCTTTAAGTGCCGGAATCCGGGCGTAGACGTCCTTTGTGCGGCGCTCGAGCTGGTGCTGGCTGGCTAACTGTTTTTCGTCATATTTGCGGAATATCTCGTCATACTGTGAATTGCTTAGCGGCATCTGTTTCCCCTTTAAATCAGTGTACGTTCGTGGTCAAAAGCATCTGCTCCAGTTCGTCGTAGTCGTAGGAGCGCTGCGTGAAATTGTTGAACTTGTTTTTGGATGCTGTATTGGCGGCAGCGGAAGCGGAACTTTTTTTGCGTTCCTGGTGCACCGCATCCAGTTTTGCAATGTCGGACAGATGGTGAACCTGCTTTTTGTTCCAGTCGGAAAGAATGGAATCCGTGTATTTGAAGTTCGGCTGATGCAGACTTGCCATGGTGCGCTTGCATGCCTCAAGGATGATGTCAGAGTCGAAACCGTACTCGTTCGTCCAGCGGCTGATATAAGCGATCTCGGTGGAAACCAGCTTGCGTCCGGTAATGCCGAACGCGTTCATCACGGCGTAGTACATTTTGCCAAGAACCGGGGAACCCTGCTTGGCCTCCTCGACGGTCGTGATATGCTGATCTGCCCAGCCAAGTGCGACTTTTTCTATGTATCGGATGCTGGTGTGATTGTTGCTCACACAGCTCTCAATCAGGTATACGATCAGCTCGGTGGAAAATCCGAGCACATCATAAAAATAGAGAAGCGTATTGATGTCGGTGGCGCTTAAGGTGCGGCCGAGATAACGCTCTGCGATGAAGAACAGCTCTGCGACGGATTCATTCTGGCGGAAATTCAAAATATCGTCCGCGGAATAGCTCTTTTTGGCAGGAACTGTCTGCGCCGGTGCCGGTGTTTCTGCCAAAGCGGCGGAAGCAGGGGCGTTCTGTACCGGTGCGCCGGCTGGCTCTGTCTGTCTTCCGGAAGTCCCCGGATCAGACGGGGCGGCATCTCTGGACGAAGAATCCAGCATGCGGATACCGGTCAGATTCTTATCATTGTCATATTCAAGCTGCAGCAGGTGCATGCGCTCCCAATAGGCAAGGGCACGCTTGACATCCTTCTCCGTGTGCTCGAACTTGTCCGCGATGGAAGAAATGGAAAAAGACGCCTGCGGCGCATTCATAAGGCGCAGCAAGTAGAGGTAAATCTTGACGAATTCCCCGTTGGCATCAGACATATATTCATCGATAAACGTGTTGGAAACACTGGTTGCAGAGACTGGACTGTCACTGTGTAGCTTAATATTTGCCATTGAAACCGACTCCTCTTTCTCAAACGTAACAAGCGAAATGTACGGCAGCCGCCGACATTCCCTGATGCATTATAGCACAGGAAAACTGGAATGAGAAGTATCTTTTCCGGAACACATCCGGCACAGACAATCGACCGCAGAAATGTGGATAATGTGGATAAAGAAAACGAATCCGGTGGAAACCGGATTATGGAAACGAAAGGTTTGGCGCAAAAGACGGCAAAGACGGCAAAAGTGCAGGAAACGTGTATAAGGATTATGTAAACAAAAAAATCCACATTCAAAAGTTGAAGTTTTCCCCAATTGAATGTGGATAAAGTGGATAACTTATTTGCCGAGAAGATGTTCGCCAACATTTACAATGTCTCCGGCGCCCATAGTTATCAACAAGTCTCCGTTTACACAATTTTTTAATAAAAATTTTTCGATCTCCTCAAATGACGGAAAATAATAGCATTCCGTGCCGCGTTCCCTGAGCTTGGAGAGGATATCGCGGGAGGAGACGCCGTAGGTATTTTTCTCTCTGGCGGCGTAGATGTCGGCAAGGACAACCACATCAGCGAGGGAGAGCACATCGGCAAAATCCTCTAAAAATGCCTTGGTGCGCGAGTAGGTGTGCGGCTGGAAGCAGAGAACCAGCCGTTTGTGCGGATAGTTCTTGGCAGCGGTTAACGTCGCGCGGATCTCCGTCGGGTGATGCGCATAGTCGTCGATGATGGTGACGCCGTCCACGCAGCCTTTGTACTGGAAACGCCGGTCGGCACCACCGAAGTCGGATAATCCTTTTGCGACCGCGTCAGCGGCAAGACCAAGATCATCTGCCAGCGCAATGGCAGCCAGTGCGTTGGATACGTTGTGCATGCCCGGAACGTGAAGCGTGACTTTCATCAGAGTTTCCTGTCCTTTCATGGCGGTGAAGCTTGCACAGGCTTTTTCATCGAATGTGATGTCTGCCGGATGGAATGTGCAGCTGTCACTGAGACCGAAGGTAATTACCTGCGGCTTTAATCCGGCGGTAATCTCGGTATAATCCGGAATATCGCCGTTTATGATGATCGCGCCGTCCTCCCGGGTGTTGGATGCAAATTGGTGGAATGAATGGCGGATGTCCTGAATATCTTTAAAGAAGTCGAGATGTTCTGCTTCGATATTCAGAATGATGCTGTATTTCGGATAAAAATGCAGGAAGCTGTTCGTGTATTCACACGCTTCCGACAGGAAGAAATCGGACTTGCCTACCCGCAGGTTGCCGTCGAGCGCTTTTAAAATACCGCCGACCGTGATGGTCGGGTCGCACTTGGCTGCAAGAAGGATCTGGCTGATCATGGATGTCGTGGTCGTCTTGCCGTGGGTGCCTGCCACCGCGATGGAGTTGCGGTAATTGTCCATGATCTGTCCGAGCAGCTCTGCGCGCGGCATCATCGGAATTCCTTTTTCGCGCGCACAGGCGAATTCCGGATTGTCCTCGTGGATGGCAGCGGTGTAGACGACAAGATCAATATCATCCGTGATGTTTGCGGCTGTCTGACCGTAGTAAACTTTGATGCCGAGATGCTCTAAGTGTCTGGTCAGATCAGATTCCTTTGCGTCGGATCCGGATACCGTAAAATGCTCTTCGGAGAGAATCTCGGCAAGCCCGCTCATGCTGATGCCGCCGATCCCGATAAAATGGATATGTATGGGTTCTTTGAAATTGATTTTATACATTATAATTCTACCTGCCTGTTTTTCTTTCTATGATAAAGTTCATTATAACCTTATCTTACTGATTTGCAAATTCTTTTGGGATAAAATATTTTCGACAGAAAGTGAAAGAGGAGTGTAGAAAGAGAAAAGATTTGACGAAAATGTCAAAAAATAGAAAAATGTACTGGCAAATTTGTGAAAAATGATGTACATGGGTGGACGATTATGTTATAATTATAAGTGCAAAGAGGAATAGACTGACTAGAAAGACGAGAGGTGATTGACGTGATTCGAAAAGAAATGATAGCCATGCTATTAGCTGGAGGCCAGGGCAGCCGCCTGGGAGTGCTTACAGCGAAGGTTGCCAAACCTGCAGTTGCGTTCGGAGGAAAGTACCGCATTATCGATTTCCCTCTGAGTAACTGCATCAATTCCGGAATTGATACGGTCGGAGTTCTGACCCAGTATCAGCCATTACGTCTGAATACCCATATCGGAATCGGTATTCCGTGGGATCTGGACCGTAACAGCGGGGGAGTGACGGTGTTACCGCCTTATGAGAAGAGCGATAACAGCGAGTGGTATTCCGGAACGGCAAACGCAATATTTCAGAATATGAATTATATGGAGCAGTATCATCCGGAATATGTGCTGATCTTATCCGGCGACCATATTTATAAGATGGATTATGAGGTTATGCTTGATTTCCATAAGGAGAATCATGCGGATGTGACGATTGCCACGATGCCGGTGCCGATTGAGGAGGCAAGCCGTTTTGGTATCGTGATCGCAGATGAGAACAAGAAGATCATGGATTTTGAAGAGAAGCCGGAAAAGCCGCGCAGCAATCTGGCGTCCATGGGTATCTATATTTTCAGCTGGGATACCTTAAAAGAAGCGCTCTATGCCATGAAGGATCAGAGCGGATGTGATTTTGGTAAGCATATCATCCCGTATTGCCACGAGAATGGAAAACGTCTCTTTGCATATGAATACAACGGCTACTGGAAGGATGTCGGTACACTCGGCTCTTACTGGGAAGCAAATATGGAGCTCATCGACCTGATTCCGGAGTTCAATCTGTACGAGGAATACTGGAAGATCTACACGAAGAGTGATATTATCGAGCCACAGTATCTCTCCGCGGATTCCGTTGTGGAGAAGAGCATCATCGGTGAAGGAACCGAGGTATACGGCGAGGTACATAGTTCCGTGATCGGACCGGGCGTCACGATCGGCAGGGGGGCAGTGATCCGGGATTCCATTGTGATGAAAGGAACAACGATTGGCGAGAATGCTATCATCGATAAATCAATTATAGCAGAGAACTGCCAGGTGGGAGCGAACACCGAGCTTGGCATTGGAGAAGAGGCACCGAATAAGCTCAATGCGAGCATCTATTCCTTTGGTCTGGTGACGGTCGGAGAAGACAGTGTGATACCGGACGGTGTTAAGATAGGAAAGAACACGGCAATTTCCGGTACGACGGACAAGGAAGATTACCCGAACGGAATTCTTGAGAGCGGTGAAGTAATCATTAAGGCAGGTGACTCGGTATGAAGGCAATAGGAATTATTTTAGCTGGTGGTAATAACAGCCGTATGCAGGAATTATCCAACAAGAGGGCGATTGCGGCAATGCCGATCGGCGGAAGCTATCGAAGCATTGATTTCGCACTCAGCAACATGAGCAACTCCCATGTGCAGACTGTTGCGGTTCTGACACAGTACAGTGCGAGATCGTTAAACGAGCATCTGAGCTCCTCCAAGTGGTGGGATTTCGGGCGCAAACAGGGCGGATTGTTTGTATTCAATCCTACAGTAACCGTGGATAACAGCTGGTGGTACCGCGGAACAGCGGATGCCATGTATCAGAACATCAATTTCTTGAAGAAGCGCCACGAGCCATATGTCATTATCACGAGCGGTGACTGCATTTACAAGCTGGATTATAATAAGGTACTTGATTACCACATTGAGAAGAAGGCAGACATTACGGTGGTATGCAAGGATATGGCGCCGGGAGAGGATGTCAGCAGATACGGCGTGGTCCGGATGAATGAAGATTCCAAGATTGTAGAGTTCGAGGAAAAACCGATGGTATCCAAGTCGAACACGGTATCGACCGGAATCTATATCGTGCGCAGAAGACAGCTCATTGAGATGCTAGAGCGCAGCGCAGCGGAAGAACGCTGGGATTTTGTGACGGATATTCTGATCCGCTATAAGAATATGAAACAGATCTATGGTTATAAGATGAAGGAATACTGGAGCAATATTGCGACCGTAGAATCCTACTATCAGACGAACATGGATTTCTTAAAACCGGAGGTGCGGAAATACTTTTTCCATGATGAGCCGAAGATTTACTCCAAAGTGGATGATCTCCCGCCTGCAAAATACAATATCGGTTCCGATGTGCGCAACAGCTTAATCGCCAGCGGATGCATCGTCAACAGCAAGGTGGAGAATTCGATCCTGTTCAAGAAGGTATTTGTCGGGAAGAATTGTGTGATTAAGAATTCCATCATTCTGAATGATGTTTATATCGGCGACAATACACATATTGAGAACTGCATTGTCGAGAGCCGTGATACACTCAAGGCGAACACCTATTACTGCGGCGACAACGGTATCAAGATTGTATCCGAGAACAACGAAAGGTATGTACTGTAGAGAAGGGACTAAAGGGGGACAGAATCTATGCAGATTACGGACGTGAGAATCAGAAAAGTCGAGAAGGAAGGCAAGATGAAAGCGGTGGTGTCCATCACCATCGATGAAGAGTTCGTGGTACACGACATCAAGGTGATCGAGGGAGACAAGGGATTGTTCATCGCAATGCCGAGCAGAAAGGCCGCGGACGGGGAATACCGCGACATCGCTCATCCGATCAATTCGGACACAAGAGAGCGGATACAGACTCTGATCCTTCAGAAATACCAGGAGACAATGGCTGCTGAGGAATAATACCGGGAAGAAGCCGGATGGCAGCTTACCCAGGAAAATAAATGCGCACAGGTTTTACGGGAAGGTAAAGCCTGTGCGCATTTGTTTATACGTGCAGGGATCGGGCAGCGGTGCAGAAAACTCTTGTAAAATCTGCAAACTAAGGTAAAATGAAACGTGAACTGTGACAAGATCAAACAAAAGACAGCAGGAATCGTCAATTACAATAGATGGCAGGAGGAGTATGATGAGTCAGTTAAAAGCAGTGATACTTGCAGCGGGAAAAGGGACACGAATGAAGTCGGATCTGCCGAAGGTGGTTCATACCATAGAGGGAAAATGTCTGGTAGATTATGCGATTGAGGCGGCAGAGGGAGCCGGCGCCGGTGAGATCTGCCTTGTGGTCGGCTACAAATACGAGATCGTGCGGGAGAGCATTTCGCACAAGGACGTAAAGTTTGTATTACAGGAGCAGCAGCTGGGAACCGGTCATGCGGTGCGGTGTGCAAAGGAATTTCTCGGGGAGGAAGGACAGACACTGATTCTGTTTGGAGATACCCCTCTTATCACGGCAGAGACCTTAAAGAAATTAAGGGAGCATCACATTGCGAGTGGAAATACAGTGACAGTGCTCTCAGCGATGGTCGAGGATCCGACCGGATACGGCAGAATTATCCGCGATGCAGACGGCAATTTTGTGAAGAGCGTGGAGCACAAGGATGCGACGGAGGCGGAACTGGCATCCCACGAGATCAACTCAGGTATGTATATTTTTGATACGAAGGAGCTGCGTGAGGCGCTGGATCTGATTTTGCCGAATAATGCGCAGGGTGAATACTATCTGCCGGATACGCTCACAATTATTAAGGAAAAGGGACTGAAGGTGGATGCGTATGCGCTGGATGACCCGGAGGATATCACAGGGGTCAACGATCAGGAGCAGCTTGCGGCTGCAGCAGTCGTGATCCGGCGGAGAATTGCAGGCAACAAAGCAAAGAATAGGAGATAGCGATGTTCTTGATCGTAGGTCTGGGGAATCCGGGCAGGCAGTATGAGCATACACGCCATAATGCGGGATTTGATGTCATGGATGCCCTTGCGGAAAAATATAATATCAGTATCAGCGAAAGTGGACACAAGGCGCTTTTCGGCAAAGGGATGATCGGCGGACAGAAGGTGATTCTGGCAAAACCGCAGACATTTATGAACTTAAGCGGCGAGAGCGTGGCGGAACTTTTACATTATTATAAGATCGATCCCGAGGAGGAGCTTCTTGTCATTTTTGACGACATCAGCCTGGCGCCGGGGAACATCCGTATCCGCAAAAAAGGGAGCGCCGGCGGGCATAATGGAATCAAGAACATTATTGCAATGACCGGGACGGAGAACTTTAAGCGGATTAAGGTGGGCGTCGGCGAAAAACCGGCGGGATGGGATCTGGCGGATCATGTGCTCGGACGCATGAGTGAGGAAGACCGCGCGGCATTTGAGGAAGCGGTGAAGGAATCCGTAAAGGCTGCGGAGATGATCCTGGAGGATGAGATTGATCAGGCAATGAATGATTTTAACAGGAAAAAGCGGGAGAGTCAGTCATGAAGACATTCACACAGCCCATGCAGGGGCTGAAAGAATTTGAAGACCTGGAAGCGGCACTGCCGAAGCTATCCGGCGTCATTCAGATTTCCGGCTGTATCGATGCAGCTAAACCACATATGATGTACAGCATTGGCAATGGTTCTGGAAACAGAATCATTGTTACGTTTCAGGAACAAAAAGCGAAGGAACTGGCGGAGGAATACCGCTTTTTTGATCCGAACGCTGCCTATTATCCGGCAAAGGATATTCTGTTTTACCAGTCGGATATCCGGGGAAATGTGCTGACAGCGGAGCGTATCAATGCCCTCAAGATGATGGCGGAAAAGCGCTCGTGCACAATTGTAACGACGTTTGACGGACTGATGAATCCGATGCCGTCGCCGGATCAGTTTATCAGTGCGGTGCGGAAAGTGGCGGTCGGGGACGTGATCGATCTGGAGCAGTTTACAAGGCACCTGGCGGAACTGGGCTACGAGAAGAATTATCAGGTGCAGACAAGCGGTGAATTCTCCGTGCGCGGCGGAATCATTGACATTTTCCCGCTGACGGAGGAGAATCCGTTCCGGATTGAACTGTGGGATGATGAGGTCGATTCAATCCGCTCATTCGATGCGGAAAGCCAGCGGTCGATCGAGAATCTGGATGAGGTCCACATCTATCCGGCGTGCGAACTGGTGCTGACCAAAGAGGAGCGCGACGCCGGTATTGCGCGCATTCTGGCAGAAGCAAAGCAGGTTTCGGAAAAGCTCCGCGGGGAGATGAAGACCGAGGAGGCGTACCGCGTCAAGTCTGCGGCGGACCAGGTGGCGGAGGAAGCCGGGGAGCTGGGCCTCTCTGCCGGGCTGGACGCCTACCTGTCCTATTTTTGCGAGGAACGCGTCTCTTTGCTCGATTATTTTGGAAAACAGGATACGCTGGTGTTCCTGGATGAGACGCCGCGGAGCATTGAGCGCGGAATGGCGACGGAGACCGAATTTTCGGAGAGCATGAAGCAGCGCCTGGAAAAAGGCTATATTCTGCCGGGGCAGATGCGGGAACTTTTTACCTGCAAGGAGATTCTGGGAAAACTTGCGGGGCGCAGATGCATCTCGCTGGTGGCACTCGACCTTAAGAATCCGCATCTGGAGATTGGAACACGGCTGAATATCCAGTCTAAGACGGTCAATCCGTACAACAACAGCTTTGAACTTCTGATAAAGGATCTGGAGCGTTACAAAAAGAACGGCTATCAGGTGATCCTGCTGTCGGGATCGAGAACGCGCGCGAAGCGTCTGGCGGATGATCTGATGGCGGAGGGGCTGAACGCTTTTTATTCGGAAGACTACGATCACGAGGTAAAGCCCGGCGAGATCATGACGGGTTACGGCAAGATAAAAAAAGGATATGAGTATCCGATGCTGAAGTTTGTTGTGATCTCCGAGAGCGATATTTTCGGCGGCGAGAAGAAGAAAAAGAAGCGCAAGCGCATCTATGAGGGAGAGAAGATTGCAAGCTTTACGGATCTGAACATCGGTGACTACGTGGTGCATGAGAGCCATGGACTGGGCATCTACCGCGGTATTGAGAAGATCGAGGTGGATAAGACCGAGAAGGATTACATCAAGATCGAGTATGCAGGCGGGGGCAATCTCTACATTCTGGCGACGCAGCTGGAGCAGATCCAGAAATATGCAGGCGCGGGGGCGAAAAAGCCGAAGTTAAACAAGCTTGGCGGACAGGAGTGGAACAAGACCAAGTCGAGGGTCAAGGGAGCGGTCAGGGAGATCGCCGAAGACCTCGTGAAGCTTTACGCAGTGCGCCAGAATGACCGGGGATTTGCGTTCGGACCGGACACCGTGTGGCAGAAGGAGTTCGAGGAGATGTTCCCGTTTGAGGAGACGGAAGACCAGGATCTTGCCATCGCAGCGACCAAGGCCGACATGGAGAGCACGAAGATTATGGATCGTCTGATCTGCGGCGACGTCGGATACGGAAAGACGGAAATTGCGATCCGTGCGGCGTTTAAGGCGGTGCAGGATGGCAAGCAGGTGGCATTTCTGGTGCCGACGACGATCCTCGCCCAGCAGCATTACAACAACTTTGTGCAGCGCATGAAAGATTTTCCAGTCAACATTGATCTGCTCTGCCGGTTCAGAAGTAGCGCGGAACAGAAAAAGACGATCGAAAAGCTGAAAAAGGGGCAGGTGGACATCATCATCGGCACGCACCGGCTGCTGTCCAAAGATGTGGTCTACAAGGATCTGGGACTTTTAATCATCGACGAGGAGCAGCGCTTCGGCGTGGCGCACAAGGAGAAAATCAAGCAGCTTAAGACCAACATCGATGTTCTCACACTGACCGCGACGCCGATTCCGCGGACGCTGCACATGAGTCTCATTGGCATCCGGGATATGAGCGTGCTGGAAGAGCCGCCGATGGACCGTGTGCCCATCCAGACATATGTGATGGAGTACAATGAGGAACTGGTGCGGGAGGCAATCTCCAGGGAACTGGCGCGCGGCGGGCAGGCGTATTTTGTATACAACAGAGTGCGCGAGATCGCCGATGTTGCGACGAAGATTGCGGAGCTTGTGCCGGAGGCGAACGTGGCATATGCGCACGGACAGATGAAGGAGACCGAACTGGAAAATATCATGTATCGGTTTATCAACGGCGAGATCGATGTGCTTGTATCCACGACGATCATTGAGACGGGACTGGATATTTCAAACGTGAATACGATGATTATCCACGATGCGGACAATATGGGTCTTTCCCAGCTGTATCAGCTCCGCGGGCGTGTGGGCAGATCGAACCGCACGGCGTATGCGTTTTTGATGTATAAGCGGGATAAGATGTTAAAGGAGGTCGCGGAGAAGCGGCTTGCCGCAATCAAAGAGTACACGGAGCTTGGAAGTGGCTTTAAGATTGCCATGCGTGATCTCGAAATCCGCGGAGCGGGCAGCCTGCTCGGTGAGCGGCAGCACGGTCACATGGAAGCGGTTGGTTATGATCTGTACTGCAAGATGCTAAACGAGGCGGTCAAGGAAGCGAAGGGCATCGCGGTGGAGGAAAGCTTTGACACGTCGATCGATATTGTGATCGACGCCTATATCCCGATGGGGTATATTCCAAATGAACTGCAGAAGCTGGACATCTACAAACGCATCGCAGACATTGAGACGCAGGAGGAGACGGAGGAGATGACGGAGGAACTGATCGACCGTTTCGGAGATCCGCCGAAGTCCGTGGAAAATCTGCTTTACATTGCAAAAATCAAATCGATGGCGCACCGGCTTTATTTTACGGAAGTGGCGCAGAAGGGTGAGAGTGTCCGTTTTACTCTCTATGAGAAAGCACGGATTGATGTGACGAAGATTCCGGAACTGGTGGCGGCATACGGTCAGAAGGTGACGTTTACCGCTGATCCGAAGAATCCGTACTTCACATATCACCTGAAAAAGAATTCGAGGGACAAGAATGTGGACATCAAATCGGTGGTGGAGCAGTTCCTAGCCGACGCAGGAGGATTTCTGGCGGAGCGGGAAGCACCAAAGGAAGGGTAAAAAGGTGTAGAAAGCCAATTTTCGGGCACCGGTGGACCGGCTCTCCGGCGTCGGAAAAGCTTGAAAAAAGTATGAAAAATATTGCGACCCGGAGAAAATTGCACTATAATAGAGCAAGACTGCCATGGCAAGCTGTCATGGCATATACCAGGAGGAACCTATGAGAGCAAAGAGATGGAGCGCACTGCTTCTTAGCGGTGTTATGGCAGCATCCATGTTAACAGGATGTGGAATGAATAAAAATGAGACAGTGGCAACTTTTGATGAGACGGAAGTGCCGCTTGGAGTAGCAAATTTTGCAGCGAGATTTCTGCAGGCAACATATGATGATTTTTATGTGGCATATTTTGGCGAGGACGTATGGTCATCCGATCTGTACAACAACGGCACCACGATGCAGGACAATATCAAGGACAGCGTGATGCAGTCACTGTTCGATATGTATACACTGGAAGCGCACATGGCAGAGTACGATGTGGAGCTGACGGAGGATGACAAGGCGGAGATCGCAGACACAGCGGCTGCGTTTATTGCAGACAACAGCAAGGATGCATTGGATGCACTTGGTGCAGATGAAGAGACTGTGGAGCGTTATCTGACACTGGCGACGATCCAGAACCGGATGCACACGGCGATCATTGCGGATGCCGATACCAATGTGACGGATGAGGAAGCCAACACAAGCTCCTACAGCTATGTCAAGGTGTCCAAGCAGTCCCATACGGATGAGGATGGCAATACCGTGGAGTACACCGACACCGAGCTCACACTGCTCGGCAAGACGGTCGGTATGTTTGACATGGACGCCAAGGCGGGCACGCTGGAGGATGCGGCAGAGCAGTATGACTATACGGTGAGCAGCGGAACGTTTACCGCGGATGACAGCACACTCGATGAGGCGGTTCTTACGGCACTGCAGGGACTGGACGAAGGGGAGGTGTCGGATGTCATCGACACAGATACCGATTACTATGTAGTTCGTCTGGATGAGAAGACGGATGCGGATGCAACCGAGACGACCAGACAGAACATTATCAGCCAGCGCCAGAGCGATCTGTACGACGAGACGCTCAAAGGCTGGGAAGATGAGCATGACTGGATCGTGAAGGATTCCGTGTGGGCGAAGGTAACATTTGACAACCTGTTCACCACAACGGTGGAGGATACGGAGACTGAGACCGTCACGGAGAGTGCGACGGAATAGAAGAAAAGCTGCGGCAATGACAGATATTGCGGCAGGAGACAGCGAAGATTGGCTGTACCGGTGATCCTCGTTAAAGAGCGTAACTCCGGTGTTCCAGCGAAAACAGGCGGGAGGATTCTTTGAAACAAAATGCGAGAATTTCTTCTCTGCCGTTTTTGCCAGTTCCTTCCGTGTCTTGGCCACGTTTTGACACTCCGCGAGGATGTGTCCGACAAGCCGCAGACAATGAGCGGACTTTCTGGTGCCCCTAGCGGCACCGCTTCACAGACAATATAAAACCGCGCGAACCGAAACTCGTTGGCATCTGCTATTGAAAATAAGGCAGATGCCAATTCAAACATCGGCTTCGCGCGGTTATGTTTTGTTTAGCGGTGCCAACAAGGGGCACACACAAAAGTCCTAAAATTGTCTGCGGCTTGCGGACACGCCTCCGGAGTGTTCAAAACTTGGAAAGACACGGATCATCACAGCTGGCAAAAACGGCGGAGTTAGAAATTCCGTATTTTGTGATCAGAATCCTCCCGCCTGTTTTTCGCTGGAACGCTCGCGTTATGCCCTTTAACGAGCAACAGCGATCCGACGATCTGCTGTCTCCTGCTGCATGTCTGTCATTACCGCAGCTTTTCGTTCTTTACGAGCATCTCTTCGATGATGCCCTGGCAGTGGGCACCGATTTTCTTCTTCGTCTCTTTATCCAGCTCGTTCGGATAGATCGGCTTGCCGTACTCTAAGATGACGTGCGTTGCTTTTACCTTCGGAAAATGATTCTCTAAAATATCGGCGGAACCGGTGATTGCCATAGGGACGATCGCACACCCAGTTTTCTCTGCCATCTTGAAACTTCCCTCCTTAAAAGGAAGCATCAGGTCGTCGGTCTTGTTGCGCGTTCCCTCCGGAAAAATGCACATCGAGATGCCGTTCTTGATGTGATCGATGCCGGCAAGAATGGTCTTTAAGGCTTCCTTGACGTCATCACGGTTGATGAACAGGCAGTAGAGACGCTTCATCCACAGGGAAAGAAGCGGAACTTTTGCCATGTCATTCTTGGCGACGTAGCCGGTCAGACCCGGGCATCTGGCATAGGTGATGATAATGTCGAAGTAGCTTTTGTGATTGCCGATGTACAGAACAGCCTCGTCCTTTGGAACATTTTCTTCGCCGATAACGGTGACTTTGGTTCCACAGATGAACAGAATGACGCGAAACGCCCACTGCACCATGCGCAGCTGGCTGATGTCGGCAGCCTTACGGTTGAACTTGCTGATGATCCATTCGATTCCGAGGACGGGAATCCCGATGATCAGATAGAGAATGGCAAACAGCAGAGCAAGGATGGCTCGTAACATAAGAAGGTCCTTTCCGGGCAAGCGCCCCGTAGATTTTTACATAGTTTTTATTATAAATCCTGAAAAGAGGAAACACAAGACGCGGAAAAGAGAATTCGCAGGCATATTTAAAAAAGACGCGGCATATACTTTGGATAGAACCGAAAATTTGGGGGACTGTCAGATGTTTTGGTATGGGAAGAGATGGAAGAAGGGGTGTCTGGTCTTTTTGGCAGCGGCGGCCCTGCTTGCTGCCGGGTGCAGCATTGAGACGACAAACGGAGCGAAGGTTGCCGATCTTGACTATGAGATTGTGGAGGAGGCGCAGATACCGGAGGAAGTGAAGGCTGTGATAGAGGAAAAAAAGGCGGCTGATTTTAAAACGACCTATGAACTCGACGGGGATCTGTACATAGTGCGCGGGTATGGAGAACAGGAGACGGGAGGTTACAGCATCTGCATCCGGGATCTGTATCTGACGTCGAATGCGATTTTGTTCGATACGGAACTTGTGGGACCGAGAAAGGGAGAACAGGTAAGCAGCGGACCGAGTTATCCTTATATTGTAATAAAGACCGAAAAACGTGACGAAAGTACCATATTTGAGTGAATTTTCTTGATATTTTTAAAAAATTCTCCGGTTTGTTTGACAAAAATTTAGTACAGTGATAAACTAAAGCGGAATGGTATTCGGTGTTAGGACGATAAGAAGCCGGAACAGGGAGGTAGACAATGCAACAGGCAGACATCCATAAGGTACGCGCTTCCGTGTATCAGCAGTGCGGACGGAAGGTACTGATTCAGCTTGACAGAGGACGCAACAAGGTCGACATCCAGGAAGGAGTCATTCAGAACGCATATCCGAGTGTTTTTACAATACTGGTGAATGACGAGCAGGAAGAAAATCCGCCTCAGTTACTTTCATTCAGTTATTCGGATATCATTACAAGAGATATTCGGATGAAATTATGTTAACATAAGGTATCAGGTATAATATTCCCCGTATTCGAATAAGATGTTTCAAAGATTCGGATATGGGGGATATTTTTTTGGAACTCGAAAAAGTAAAGATACATAGAATACAGCAGAATGGCACGGCGGTCAGCCAGATCACGCTGGATGATGACTATAATGTCCCGGACTACCGGCCGGACATCATGAAGGTTTTGAAAGAAAATGGCGAACTGCGGTTTGACGAGGTGAAGGCGGCAAACAAGGCGGTGTGGGTAAAAGGAAGCCTGGTGTTTCACATTCTTTACCGGTGTGAGCAGAGTGATGGAAAAATCAGCTGCCTCAAAGGAGAGATTCCGTTTCAGGAGAAACTCAATATAGACGGGCTGCAGGAGAACGGGGAGGTACATGCCGCCGGAGAGATCGAGGATCTGACAGTCGGCGTAATCAATTCGAGAAAATTGAGCATCCGTGCGGTGGTTGTGCTGCGTGCCTCGGCGGAGGAACAGGTGTTGGAGGAGTTTACGTCCAGACTGGAACTGCCGGGGGATTACCAGCAGAAGACGGGAACCTGGGGAGCGCTCAATCTGCTCGCATCCTGCCGGGATGTCTGCCGGCAGAAGAGTGAGATTGTTCTGCCGTCGAACAAACCCAATGTGCGGGAAATTCTGTGGCGCAGTGTAGAACTCCGCAACGTCGAAAGCCATGTGGAGGATGGGAAGGCGGTCGTCACAGGTGAGATTCTGGCGGCGGTGCTCTACAGTGAGGAAGAGGAGAGCGAGCGCCTGCAGTGGTATGAGACGACGGTTCCTCTGGAATGTGCGGCCGACTGTGACGCTGCCGGGGAGAATTGCATTTTTAAAATATCGGCTGTCCCGCTGTCGGCGGAACTGGAGATCAAGCCGGATTACGACGGGGAGGAGCGCATTCTTGTGCTCGAACTCTCCGTCTCGGTCGATGTCCGCGTGTGGCGGGAAGAAGAGATGGAACTTCTGACCGATCTCTACTCGCTCCGGGAAAAAGCCGTTCCGGTAGTCAGGGAGCGGATCGGTGAGAGACTCCTTGTAAAAAATGCGGCAAAATGCCGGGTAACGGAACAGCTGGAAATTCCGGAAAGCCAGGAGAAAATCCTGCAGATCTGTGCCTGCGAGGGAACGGTGCGCCTGGAAAAATACGAGCCTGTGGAGAACGGAATCCGGGCGGAGGGAACGATCACGGCGGAACTTCTCTATATCACAACGGATGACAATATGCCGATCCAGTCGGCAAGGGAAATCTATCCGTTTTCCCAGATCCTTGAGATTCCCGATATGCAGCCGGACGTGGAGGCGGAGATGGACTGCGGATTAGAGCAGCTGTCCGCGGTGATGATGGATCAGGAACATATTGAGATCAAAGCGGTGATCCAGTTAAACCTGATGGCGTTTTTGCCGCAGAAAATACAGAACATCGAAGAGATTACAGAAGAGCCTTTAGATATGGAAGAATTACAGAACCGCCCCGGTCTGGTGGGCTATATTGCAAAGGCGGGCGATGATCTGTGGACGATTGCCAAGGAGAATCATACGACCATACAGGATATTCTGGAAACCAACGGCTGGACGGAAAAAAATCTGCAGCCGGGAGATGCGGTGCTGATCGTCAAACAGATAGGATAAAGGTACTATTTGCACAGATTTGCTTGAGTAATAGAAGACGCTCTGTTATACTAAAGTGGTTATGAGTGTTATTTTTTGAAAGAATTTTGAAAACAGGGAGACAAAAGATGGATCAGAATGAGAACAAAAATTACAATTTAGAGAACGACCCGGGACAGACACAGCTGGGATCTGCGGGGGCAGAGAATCAGCAGGGAACGCAGGATGTGTACGGTCAGCCGGGAGCACAGGGTGCATACGGTCAGCCGGACGTGGCAGCGAATAGCGGAATGACGCAGCCGGATGCCCAGCCGGGAGCGAATGCTTACGGCCAGCCGGGAAACGGTTATGGACAGGAAAGCGCAGGTCAGCCTTATGGACAGGAGAATGCAGGCCAGCCTTACGGTCAGAACTACGGTCAGGCAGAAAATGCGAACGGCCAGGGGAATGTGAGCCAGCCTTACGGTCAGCAGAATTACGGAGAGCAGAGCACGAACGGCCAGGGAGAGTATTCTTACGGACAGAATAACGCCTATGGACAGAATAACGCCTATGGACAGAATAACGCTTACGGACAGAATAATGCCTATGGACAGCAGACGAACGGTCAGCAGGCGTATGGTCAGGCGAACGGCCAGTATGCGGGAAATGCATATGCCGGCGTAAACTATGGCGAGGCGACGGTGCTCAACGACGAGAACGGTCAGCCAGTGAAGAACTCGTTCGGAATGAAGATTACATTCTCCATCCTTGAGATTCTGTGCTGCTGCGGATGCAACCTGATTACCATGATTATGGGTATTATCGGATGCGTATTCACGAGCAAGGCGAACAGTGCCTACAAGTCCGGAGATGTGCAGGAGTATAAGCGCAACAGCAAGTCGGCGACAATCTGCCTGTGGATCGGTTTTGCGATCGCACTGGTATGGCTGGTCTTCAGCATTATTTTCAGCGTACTTTACAGCAACGACATCGAGGATGCGTTTATGGAAGGATATAACGAGGCCGCAGGTGTAAGCGATGATTACGACACGGATGATTTCATGGGTGATTCCGGTGATGAAGAGTACGACACCGACGATTTTCTTGCCGATGACAGCGAGGATACAGAGGATGCCAAAACGGCAGCTCCGCTTGACGTGACAGCAGGGGATGCGTTCGACAGCGGAGACATTACCGTCAACGGTATCCTGGTGCAGCTTCCTATGAGCTACAGCGATTTCAAGGCACTCGGTTTTTCCATCGACTCCGAGGATGAGGAGTATGTATCCAACAAGAATGAATATTACTATCCGACATTCTACGATGCACAGGGAAATGAACTGGGAGAGGTGTACATTGGAAATGTAACCGACGATCCGCAGACACTTGCAGACGGAACGGTGTTCGGCTTCTCATTCACCAGCATGGACTACAATGACGATCTGGAGATCCTTCTGCCGAACGGTCTGACAAAGGATGCGGTCAACGACGACTTTATGACTGCTTACGGCGAGCCGGATTATGAGTATGAGTCGGATACCGGCGACTACCAGTCTTATCAGTGGTACAGCCACAGCGACACCTACGAGGATATGGATGAAAACTCCATTTCCGTAACATTCTATGATGGCGAGCTGAGCGATCTGGAACTGATGTATATCGGATGGGATTGATCTGATTTCCGAAAAATCGAAAAATTATGGAAACTGTGACAATTTTATAAGGAAGTATGATATAATCAACGGGTATGATAACAGAGTCATACCCGTTTTTTGTACGCAATGAAAGATAATTCAGATATTTGGGATGGAGATACCGCATGAGACATTTTAAGAAACGTGTTCTGGCACTGCTTCTGGCGGGAGCAGTCGGAATCGGAAACTATGCGTCTGTGTCTGCTTCGGCAATCAAGGATGCACAGGATAAAAAGGATGAGGCACAGCAGGAACTGAATCAGGTGAACCAGCAGATTCAGAATATCCAGTCGGCGCAGAACAGCCTTCAGGCAGAGATGAATAATTATGACAATCAACTCATGAGCCTGCTTACCGATATGGACATCCTGCAGAGCGATATGGATACGCAGGAGCAGGAGATCGAACAGGCAAACGCGGATCTGGAAAATGCGAAAGCGGAGGAACAGCAGCAGTATGACGCCATGAAGCAGCGGATTCAGTATATGTATGAGAATGGAGACCAGTCCTTTTTGACGGCGTTAGTCGGCGCGGACAGCATTACGGATCTTTTGAACCGGGTGGAATATGTCTCGGACGTCTACCAGTATGACCGCGATATGCTGACGAACTATCAGGAAGTGGTGCAGCAGGTGGAAGATCTGACGGCACAGCTTGAGAGTGAGATGGCGGAGATGGAGGAGCTTCAGATCAGCTATCAGGAGCAGCAGAGTTCTCTGGAGCAGGTGATTGCGACAAAGCGTTCGGAGATGGCGGATTTTGACAGCCAGCTTGCCAATGCACAGAGTCTTGCAAGCCAGTATGCGCAGACGATCAAGCAGCAGAACCAGATCATCGCGACGGAGAAGGCAAAACAGGCGGCTGCGGAGGCGGCGAAGAAAAAGGCGGCGCAGGCGGCTGCTGCGGCAGGAACGACCGGCAGCACCACCGGAACGGATGCCTCGACAGCCGGCACCGGAACGACCTCGAATACGACCGGAAATACCGCTTCGACAGGGACGGATACCTCGACTTCGGGCAGCAGTACCTCCGGCAGCTCTTCCACAGGTCTGACGGACGGCGGACTAAATCCGTCCTACACGACCGGAGTCAGCGGCAGTGACGTCGTGTCCTATGCGAGCCAGTTTCTGGGGAATCCCTATGTCCTTGGAGGTACCAGCCTGACATCCGGAACGGATTGCTCCTATTTTGTCATGGCGGTCTACCAGCATTTTGGCATTTCCCTGCCGAGATCTTCCTATTCGCAGAGCGGCTGTGGACAGGCAGTCAGCTATGAAAATGCGCAGCCCGGCGATATTATCTGCTATCCGGGACATGTGGCAATCTATATCGGCGGTGGACGGATTATCCATGCGTCCAACCCGAGAACCGGCATCTGCTACGGAAATGCAACCTACCGTACGATCACTTCGGTACGGCGTGTGTTGTAGGTTTGTATTTTCAAAAGCAAAATGCTATAATCTGGATAGAAATGAAATAAGAGATGGAGGAATAAAAAATGCAGTTCAAACAGTTACAGGATGATATGATCGCAGCAATGAAGGCAAGAGACAAGGTGCGCAAGGATGCAATCTCCACACTGGTGTCGGCTGCGAAGAAGGTGGCAATCGATGAGGGCTGCCGCGATGACATTCGGGAAGAACTTGTGGACCGGGTCATTTTAAAGGAGATCAAGTCCGTGAAGGAACAGATCGATACCTGCCCGGCATCCAGAGAAGATCTGCTTGCAGAATATAAGACGCGCTACGATATTTTTATGGAATATGCGCCGAAAATGATGTCGGCTGACGAGGTGGAGGCGTTTATCACAGAGAAGTTCGCGGACGTGGTAGCAAGCCACAACAAAGGACAGATCATGAAGGCTGTTATGCCGGAACTGAAAGGCAAGGCAGAGGGCAGCGTGATCAATCAGGTGGTGGCAGGGCTTTGTCAGGCATGAGACAGAAATTAAGATTTACTGCTGTTCTGGTCGTTCTGGTCATCATTCTGGGGACAGCATCCTACCGCGAACAGGGAAAGCGGCAGAAGCTGTCATTTCCGGAATCACTGGATCTTGTGGTGGTGACGGTGGACGGGAAGACGGTAACTCTGCGGGAGATGGCATTTTATATCGCATATGAGGAAGGCAATATGGAAGATGCGGCCATCATCTATAATCCGGATAATACGGACGAATACTGGCAGCTGTATATCAATCATACGTTCCTACGGGAGCAGGCGAAACAGACAGTGGTGGATATGACCATTCATGATACGCTGTTTTACCAGATGGCAACAGCAGAGAAAATCACGCTCTCAGAGGAGGAGGAACAGTATCTTGCCAATGATCAGCAGGATTTTTGGAGTGACCTTACCGAGGAGCAGAGAGCGCGCCTGGGTGTCGATGAGGAAACGATTGATGCATCCATGCGAAAAATGGCGCTGGCGCAGAAATATCAGAGTATTCTTGCGGAGATGGAACAGGTCGATTACGAGGATTATTCCATCGGCGGCACGGAATACGAAAAACTTCTGGCACAGCATACCTGTGAGTTAGACGAGACTACCTGGGACCGCGTGCCGTTCGGCAGCATCACGGTAGATCATTGAACAAAGAGGGAAAGACAGAGATTTTCCATTGCGTGAAGCAGGATATGCGCCGATATGTGAAGAAAGCATTTGCGGCAGGCAGAATATAATATAAAAAATAAAATAGAGAAGAGAAGAAGAATATGTCAGTAAAAATTGGAAGAAATGATCCGTGCTGGTGCAAAAGCGGCCGGAAATACAAGGCATGCCATCAGGCATTTGACGAGAAGATTGCAGCGATCGCTGCGCAGGGACATATCGTCCCGACCCATGACATTATCAAGAATGCAGATCAGATTGCAGGGATTAAGGAGAGCTGCAAGATCAATATCGCGGTGCTCGATTATATTCAGGAGCACATTCATGAGGGCATGAATACGGCGGAAATCGACAAGATTGTCTACGACATGACGACCAGCATGGGCGGTATTCCGGCACCGCTGCATTATCAGGGCTACCCGTACAGCGTGTGCACTTCGGTGAACGATCAGGTGTGCCATGGATTCCCGTCAAAGGATGTCATTTTGAAGTCGGGAGATATTATCAATGTGGATGTTTCCACGATTTTGAACGGTTATTTTTCCGATTCTTCCAGAATGTTCTGCATCGGCGACGTCAGCCCGGAGAAGAAACGTCTCGTGGATGTCACGAAGGAGTGTGTGGAAAAAGGTCTCGCAGAGGTAAAACCGTGGGGATTTTTAGGCGATATGGGGCAGGCGGTTCACGATCACGCCTTCGCAAACGGTTATACGGTTGTGCGTGAGATCGGCGGACACGGCGTGGGACTGGAGTTCCATGAGGAGCCGTGGGTCGGCTATAATAGCAAGCGCGGTCAGGAGATGCTGATGGTGCCGGGCATGATCTTTACGATCGAGCCGATGGTCAACATGGGAAAAGTGGACATCTATGTCGATGATGCAAACGACTGGGAGGTCTACACGGAGGACGGACTTCCGTCTGCACAGTGGGAGATTATGGTGCTTGTGACGGAGGACGGTCACGAGGTTCTTTGCTGGTAAGCAGGAGGCAGGATGAAAAAGCTGGGAAAGAAAGCGGGAAAAGCAGCTTCGATGAAGAAAGCGGGACACAGAGCAGCGGGAAAAGCGGCTTCGATGAAGAAGGCGGGGCACGGAACGCTGGGAAAAGCAGCGGTTCTGGCGAACAAGGCCGCGCAGGAGAAAAAGGCAGATGTGCCGGGCGAATGGCTCTATCTTGCACCGGAGACTGTGGGCGTGCGGCAGATTGCAGACGTGCTGGAAGGAACCTGTGAGATGGAAATCTGGCAGGAAGCAGGCGTACTTGAGATTATGTACGGCGGAGAAGCCTCCATGGACATGGAGGAAGGAAAAATACATCCCCGGGATCAGGTGACTGCGGCATTTGCAGAGGAACATGACTGCGACAGAGTGTATCTGGTGACATTTTCTGCGGAGGAATATGAAAAGGTACTGCCTGTAATGCGGCACATCTTACAGGAATGCGGCGGCATATTCTGCGGCGATACGGAAGATTTTAAGCCGATACTTACAGAGTAGAAAAGGGATGCTTTTTTGCTTTAGTGTATTGAAATGATAAGAAAAAACAGCTATGATACTGTTATTGGCGCAGAGAGAAAAAGGGCGCCGGATCATGGAGGAAATATGGACAGCAGAATTTCAGGACACACAGGATTATTGGCATTGATTGGTTCGCCGGTCGGACATTCGGGTTCGCCGGCAATGTATAATTACAGCTTCGAGCGGCTGGGACTGGATTATGTGTATGTTGCTTTTGATATCAAGGTGGAGGAAGTGGCAGACGCCATTGCCGCCATGCGCACATTCAAAATGCGCGGCTGCAATGTCACCATGCCGTGCAAGACAGAGGTTGTCAAATACATGGATGAATTGTCTCCGGCAGCACAGATTATCGGAGCGGTCAACACGATCGTAAATGACAACGGCAGACTGACCGGCCATATTACTGACGGCGAGGGATTTGTGCATAATCTGAAGAATCACGGGATCGATATTAAGGGCAAGAAGATCACGGTTGCAGGCGGAGGCGGTGCCGCTACTGCCATTCAGGTGCAGTGCGCGCTTGACGGTGCAAGAGAAATCTCTATTTTCAATATCAAGGATGCTTTTTTTGAGAGAACGCTGAAAACGGCGGAGAAGATCCGTGCGGCGGTTCCGTCGTGCGTGGTAAATGTCTATGATATTGCGGATACTGCGCGGATGACTGCGGAGATCGCGTCCAGCGATATTTTTGCAAATGCAACGATTGTAGGCATGAAGCCGATGGAAAATGAGAGTGTGGTAAAGGACACTTCTGCATTCCGACCGGGGTTAGTGGTGGCGGATGCCGTCTACAACCCGGAGGAGACGAGATTGCTCCGGGAGGCGAAGGAAGCCGGAGCAACCTGTATCGGCGGCAAGGGAATGCTGCTGTGGCAGGGCGTGGCTGCCTTTAAACTGTATACCGGAAAAGATATGCCGGTCGAGGAAGTCAAAGAGCGTTTTTTTAGCTAGAAAGGTGAAACTGCGGCATGAAGAATTTATATCTGATCGGCTTTATGGGCGCTGGGAAAAGTACCATTGCGAGAGCGCTTGCGAAAAAATGTCCGTCGAAGCGAATCGAGATGGATCAGCTCATCGAGGAACAACAGGGGATGGCAATCACAGATATTTTTGCCGCACATGGGGAGAATTATTTCCGCGACCTGGAGACAGAGTTGTTGCGGTCTTTTTCGGAGAGCACAGGATATGTGGTATCCTGCGGCGGAGGCAGTGTACTCAGGGATGAGAATGCGGCGCTGATGAAGGAGAACGGTTGTATCGTGTTCCTTCGGGCGACGCCGGAGACGATCTACGAAAGAGTCAAGGACAGCACGAACCGCCCGATTTTAAACGGGAATATGAATGTGGAATATATCCGGGAACTCATGGAGAAGCGCCGGCCGCGCTACGAAGCGGTGGCGGATATCTGCGTGGACACGGACGGCAAGGACGTGGATGCCATCAGTGAGGAGATCCTGAAAGCGGTAGAAGACAGATCATAAGAGGGGCAGCGGGAGATGAATTTTGAGTTTATAAGAGAGTGCAGGCTGGAGTCGGACGAGCTTCAGGCGATGTATGACAATGTTCTGCAGGAACTGGAGCGCGCGGAGCATTATTATTGGAGAAAACCGCAGGAATGCGGCATCATTCTGCGCCAGACAACAGAGCGGATCTGTCGTATCTATAATACATATTATCAAATCGGCTATCCGGGGAACGCTTCGCTGGAAGAGTTTTTGTGTTATACGGACGAAAACGAGCACAACGTGATGGTGAGCCGTTTTCTGAGCGTCGTCCGCAAGGAGCAGCGCGACCGGCTGAATAAGCTGCGTGTGCTGGGGGATGACTGTATCTGGGGCGAGGAGGCACCGGATCAGGGGATGACTTTTGAAGACCGCATGGGGCAGAATGCAAGACATATGATGGAGACCATGATGGAGGTCACCAAGGATATGTGCGAGAAGATCAACAAGAGGGACGATGTGTTTGACGAGTTCTTCCTCGAGGAGGCTCTGCCGGAGACGAAGGAAGAGGCAGGAAAAGAGGCACTTGCCGCTGCGGAGATAACAACCAGTGCAGAGAATACGAAAAAATCTTTGTTTGCCAGAATTTTCCACAGGTGAGGACAAATGAAAAAATCAGTATCGATCGTTTATGGAGTGCTGCTTGTCATCGGATTCATTCTGATGGCGTTGAGCTTTGCGTTTGCAGGTAAAAAGAATACAAGCTTTGCGGAGGATTCCAGACGAATCGAACTGCAGCCCGATCGCGTGGTGGAAGTGAGTGAAGATGTCAGGGAGTATTATTTCGACAGTAATCAGATGCAGTCGGAGTTTTCGGAACTGACATTTTTTAGCGTACATCAGTGCGTGGAAGTGTATGCGGACGGCGAGCAGATTTATTCGCTGGAAAAGAGCAGTACGGTGTTCGGGAGGACGCCCGGAACCGGATGGAATACGATCCAGCTGCAGGAGGGCGTGAAGAGTTTCAGTGTGCGGATCGAGGCGGTGTACCCGGCAGTGCGGGATCATGTGACGAGGTTCTATCAGGAGAATGACGGACAGATGGTCTATCAGACGATGAGAGGATCGGTTCCGGAGATCATGGTCAGCACAGTTGACGGAGCGATCGGTATTATGCTGCTCATTTATTATGCAATTGCAAGACGCAAAGTAAAGATGGGACCGGGCATCCTGTATTTTGGCATTTTTACCCTGATGATGGGAATGTGGTCCATGAATGAGGCGGAGCTGGTTGCCTACATGGTAAAAAGCCGGACGGCGGCCTCGTACGCCGGTTATATGCTGATTATGCTGATGATTGCGCCGTTTGCAGCATTTTTGCAGGAGTTCTCCGAGGTGGAGGAGAAGTATATATCAAATATTATCTGCATCTGTTCATTTGCGAATGTTTTAGTGTGTACCGTACTCCACATGACGGGGATCTGCGAGTTTAAAAATACGGTATTTTGCACGCATTTTCTGATGGCATGTGACCTGCTCTATCTGCTCTATGTGATCTTGCAGCGTTACCGGGCGCGCGGAATGGACCGGCGGGTACGTGTCTGTATCTGGGGACTTGTAATTCTGCTAGTGTCTTACGCGGTCGACATGTCGGCGTACTACATCGGATGGAGAAGAACGGATGTGATCGGCAGATTTGGATTCCTGTTGTTTATCTGCCTGCTGGCGAGAGAGGCGACTGCGGTGTCGATGGAGAAGATTGATGAGGGACGCAAGGCGGAGATCTACCGGGAACTGGCGGAGCATGATATGCCGACCGGACTGTACAACCGCAACGCTTATGATGAGTGGGCGTCGGAAAATGCCAGAGACCGAGAGACGGCGATTGTAACGTTCGATCTGAATGATCTGAAGTACTGCAATGACACGTTCGGACATGCGGCGGGCGATAAGTATATTCAGGATGCGGCAAAGCTGATCGCAGAAGTGTTTGAACCTGCCGGGGTGTGCTACCGGATCGGCGGGGATGAATTCTGCGCCGTGATCCGCCATGCCAGAAGTGAGTGGGTCGAGGAACGTCTGCGCAGACTGGAATGTCTCGAGCGGAAATATAATGAAGGGAAAACGGACGTCCCGATGCGGATCGCTTACGGCTACGCGATCTTTGACGAGCAGTATGATAAAAATATGGAAGAGACAAGGAACCGTGCGGATGTGAAGATGTACGAGAAAAAGAGAGCGATCAAGGCGGAAGAGAGAAAATGAAAAAATGCGGGAATTCCCGCATTTTTTCTGCTGTAGTCAGAAGTTGCTTCCGTTCCAGCCCCAGTTGTCAGTCGGGAAGTATGCCACGTAGATGTGGTCGGCAGGAATGGAAAGTTCGCCGGAGAGCAGATGGCAGAGCTTTCCGGTCATCTGGCTGGTGCCTGCAGCGGACGGCGTGCCGAAGCTTTTGACCTCCACATAAGCGACAGCGGCAGAATCCCCCTGAAAGAACAGGCTGGCATTGTCCTCAAAACCAGTCATAACCCAGTTCTCTCCCTTGCCGAGACACTCCCTGGTAATGCGGCAGATCTCTGCGGTCAGGGAATCCTTTTTGGATTTGCTCAGGGAAACGGTGGTTTTCGTATTGATAAATGGCACGGCAATATCCTCCTTTACATCTGATAAAGATAGTATATACGAAAATAAGCCTGCATACAATGTAAAAACAAGTATTGCAGGGGATTTCGTTTGAAAGGTTATATTGAGGAAAGAGCTATGGAGATTGCCAGATATATCATTGACAATAACACGACCGTGCGGCAGGCGGCAAAACATTTCGGGATCAGCAAGAGTACGGTACATAAGGACGTCACCGAGCGCCTTGCGCAGGTCAACCCGTCGCTCGCGGCGGAGACGCGCAAGGTGCTGGACATCAACAAGTCCGAGCGGCACATCCGCGGCGGGATGGCGACAAAGGAGAAGTATCTGCATCAGCATGTGTGAAAACGCAGAAGCATTTGACGGCATGAAAACGTTTTTATATAATAGGAGAAGATAACGGCAGGATAGATGGAGGATAAGCGCAGATGAAGAAGATAGCGTTGATCATGGATGGATGGAAGCGATTCTTCACATATGCATGGCCCGCCGGAGTGTTGGAGCGTATCAGAGAGACGAATGAGGACGTGAATCTGTATATTTTCAACAGTTCCGGAGACTGGAGCAGGGATGAGGATTACAATATCGGAGAGTACAACATCTATCGGCTGCCGGACTTAAACGATTTCGACGGCATTATTGTAGATCTGAACAATATCCGCTATTCCGAGGTGCGGGAGTATGTGATCTCCTCGGCAAAGGCCACCGGGAAGCCGGTGATTTCTATTGCAAATGAGATTGCGGATTTTTACTATGTCGGTATTGACAACTATTCCGCCATGCAGGAAATAGCGGCGCATCTCTATGAGGTGCATAATTGCAGACGCTTCTGGTATGTCATGGGACCGGACGATAATTACGAGAGCAACCGGCGTGTGGCTGCGTTGCGCGATTTTTCAGAGACACACGGGATTTTGTGGGATGCCAGGGATCTCTACTGCGAGAGTTATGAATACAAGTGTGGAGTGCATGGATTTGAAAAATTGCTCACGCTGCACGGGAAACTTCCGGATGCCATTATCTGTGCCAACGATAACATTGCCGTCGGCGTGTGTGAGACAGCGGCAGCCCACGGTTACAAGGCACCCGACGATTTTCTGGTGACCGGATTCGATAATTTTGACAAGGCGAGCTATTATTCACCGCACATCACAACGGTCGGACATATCCGCGAGCAGGTGGGATACCACTGTGCGGATATTCTTCTGCGGCTGTGGAGGGGCGAGATGGTACCGCGGTTTAATTATACGGGGCACCAGTGCATTTTCTGGGAAAGCTGCGGCTGCGACGCCGGCATTGCGGTGGATCAGGCAGAACATTCCAGGGCGCAGATTGTCTATGGAATCGAGACGGACGAATTTGAGGAGCAGGTGCTTTCGCTGGAGTATGAATTGTTGCAGTGCGAGACGGTGCGTGAGATGTCGCGCTGGATTCCGAAATGTATTCCGGCTATGCGGTGTGACGCGATGTATCTGATCATGGATGAGCACATGAATGATTTCCGGGAATTGAGCGATTATTATGACAGACATCTGATTGAGGATGAAGAGTTCTGCGTGCACGGTTATCCGGAGAAAATGCAGATGGAGTTCGCCTATGAGGACGGTGTGGTAAAAGAGAGCGAGGAGACGGTCGTGGAGGGGATTTTCCCGACCTTCGATTACACGGAGGGCGGAAAAGATTTTCTGTTTCTGCCGCTTCATTTCCGGGAACACACGGTGGGATATTTTGTCATCCGGAATGCTGTGTATCTGATGGAGAAGCAGTATCTGTTCCAGGTTATCAACGTGCTGACGTCTGCGATGGAGAATCTGCATAAGAAGGAGCGCCTTGCCTATCTGAATCAGGTGCTGTCAGAACTGTACGTGAAGGACGCCATGACGGGAATGTACAACCGGCTCGGTTACCAGAAGCTGGCGTGTCGTATGTTTGAGAAAAAGAAGCTGACGGGGGAGAATCTTTCAATTATTTTCATGGATATGGACAGGCTCAAAAGCATCAACGATGAATTTGGGCATATCCATGGGGACTGGGCGATCAAGACGATTGCGTCGGCGATTTTAAAATATATTCCGGAGGGAGCGGTCGCGGTCCGGAGTGGCGGGGATGAGTTCCTCGTTGTGCTGGAGCAGACTGCGGATGCAGAGATCGGGAAGATCATCGGAGAGATCCGGGAGGAGATCCGGGAACGTTCGGCGGAGATGAAACTGCCGTTTCCGCTGACGGTCAGTGCGGGATGTGTCCACACGGATATGACGACCGTGCGCGATCTGGACGACTACGTGCGTGAGGCGGATGCTATCATGTATGAGGAGAAGACCGCGAAAAAGGCGAACCGCACCTAAGCAGGATGAAAAGGCTTCCAACCGGGCAGGGGAAAAGAATAAGAAAGTCAGAAGGAGATACCGGCAGATGAAAATCGAGCGTGAACGGGTCAGAGAAACATTCCGGGAGTATACGGATGCTTATGATGCGACCGATGAGAAAATAAAATTGAAAATTGACCACACTTACCGGGTGGCGGAACTGTGCGAGCGGATCGCGAAGGCAGAGCAGATGGAGAAGACAGAGGTTGATCTGGCATGGCTTCTTGGAATGCTGCACGATGTGGGAAGATTTGAGCAGCTTCGGAGATATGGAACATTCAGTGATGCAGATTCCATTGACCACGCGGCACTCGGAGCGGATATTCTGTTCGGTGGTCCGCTGTCTGCGGGGGAAGGTCTGATCCGCACGTATGTGGACGATGCGGCGGAGGATGAGGTGATTGAGACTGCCATAAGAGTGCACAGTGCCTACCGGATTCCGGAGGGGCTTGCGCCGCGCACGGAAAAGCTGTGCCATATCCTGCGGGACGCCGATAAGATCGATATTCTCCGGGTCAATGTGGATGTGCCGCTGGAGGAGATTTATAATACCACGACGGAGGAACTGCGCAATGCAGCCGTCACACCGGCAGTGATGGATAGCTTTTACGAACATCACGCGACGCTGCGCAGTATCAAGCGCACGCCGGTGGATCATGTGGTGGGGCATATTTCGCTGGTGTTTGAACTGGTATTTCCGGAGAGTGTGCGGATTGTAAAAGAGCAGGGCTATCTGGAAAAGCTGCTGCATTTTGAGAGCCGCAACGCTGTGACAAACGCGCAGTTCGCAGAGCTTCGGGCGGAGATGGAGCGCTATCTTAAGGGAAGGTAATGTCTGCTCCGTGGTTTGGAAAAATGAGCGCAGCCGCGCAGTCCGCGGCAAAGAGCAGCAGAAGCAGGGTGTTTAATCCAAGGCGCACTTTGGGGGTGAGTCGTTTCCAGAGCCTGGTGAGCGGCGCCTCCAGCACACAGATCCAGAGCACGCCCGCGATGCCGAAGCCGACCGCCGCGTACAGGCAGATATAGCCATGAAAATGAAAAGGATAGCCGCTGTAATCCCAGTAGCGCAGATTCCAGAAGGTATCCAGAAACCATCCGATCAGGAGTTCCAGACCGGTGCCGATGGCAGCACTGAGGAAAAAGACGCCGGCCGGGTGGATTTTTTTTCGCCTGCATCCCAGCAGCAGATAGAAAAGCACTGCGCCGATGCCGTAGACCGGAAGCCACGGCCCGTAGAGGAAGCCGCGGTTGGCAAAGGTTTTGTCCCGATACAGGAAGATGGCAACCTCCCAGAGAAACCCGCCGATCGAGCCGAGAAAGAAGAAATAAATCTGCTGGGAGAGGAAAAACGATATAGGAGTCTGCTCCGGTGCGCAGAGTTTGGAAAAATCCGGAAGACGGTCATGTTTTTTCATGGAGATAGTATAACCGGAACATTGAAAATTATTGAATTGTGAAATGGTGGAAAATATAGAAATGCGCCTTGTAAATTGCGGGAGCGTATCTTATAATAGTAGCAATTGAGCAAACCGCCCTTTGCGGCGGAAAAACATCAGGAGGAAAAGAGTGTGGAAATGAACAACAATTTTTCACAGGAAAAAGTCATTGTCATCGACTTTGGCGGTCAGTACAATCAGCTGGTTGCCAGACGTGTCAGAGAGTGCAATGTTTACTGTGAGATCTATTCCTACCGTACAGACATCGAGCAGATCAAGGCGATGAATCC
Organism: Roseburia hominis A2-183; assembly: GCF_000225345.1. Lineage (NCBI taxonomy): Bacteria > Bacillati > Bacillota > Clostridia > Lachnospirales > Lachnospiraceae > Roseburia > Roseburia hominis. The sequence goes on along the minus strand of NC_015977.1, from coordinate 2,837,576 downwards.
GAAGGGTATCATTTTAACCGGCGGTCCGAACAGCTGCTACGAGCCGGATTCTCCGACGTACACGAAGGAACTGTTTGAACTTGGAATTCCGGTTTTGGGACTCTGCTACGGCGCACAGCTTATGATGCATGTGCTGGGCGGAAAGGTTGAGAAGGCACCGGTGCGTGAGTATGGCAAGACAGAGGTGTTTGTCGATACGACATCGCCACTTTTTGGCGATGTGTCTGAGAAGACGATCTGCTGGATGAGCCATTTTGATTATATTTCAAAAGTTGCTCCGGGATTTTCCATTGCGGCGCACACGGCAGACTGTCCGGTGGCGGCAGCGGAGAACCGGGAGAAGAAGCTTTTTGCAATCCAGTTCCATCCGGAAGTGCTTCACACCCAAGAGGGCACTAAGATGCTGCACAATTTCGTGCGCGGTGTCTGCGGCTGTGCCGGAACCTGGCGCATGGATCATTTTGTGGAGCACACGATCGAGGCGATCCGCGAGAAGGTCGGTGACGGCAAGGTGCTTCTTGCGCTGTCCGGCGGTGTGGATTCCTCAGTCGCAGCAGGACTTTTATCCAGAGCGATCGGCAAGCAGCTCACCTGCGTGTTCGTGGATCATGGTCTTCTGCGCAAGAATGAGGGCGATGAGGTGGAGAGCGTATTTGGCCCGGACGGTCAGTTCGACCTGAATTTTATCCGCGTCAACGCACAGGAGCGCTACTATGCGAAGCTGGCAGGAGTGACAGAGCCGGAGCAGAAGCGCAAGATCATCGGTGAGGAGTTCATCCGTGTCTTTGAGGAAGAGGCGAAGAAGATCGGTGCAGTGGATTTCCTGGCGCAGGGAACCATCTATCCGGACGTCGTGGAGAGTGGACTTGGCGGGGAATCCGCAGTCATCAAGTCGCACCACAATGTCGGAGGTCTGCCGGACTATGTTGATTTCAAGGAGATCATCGAGCCGTTGCGCAATCTGTTCAAGGATGAGGTGCGCAAGGCAGGTCTTGAGCTTGGCATTCCGGAGAACCTGGTATTCCGCCAGCCTTTCCCGGGACCGGGACTCGGCATCCGCATCATCGGCGAGGTGACGGCAGACAAAGTCCGCATTGTGCAGGACGCTGATGCCATCTACCGCGAGGAGATTGCAAAAGCCGGACTGGACCGTTCGATCGGTCAGTATTTTGCGGCGCTCACCAATATGAGAAGCGTCGGCGTCATGGGAGACGAGAGAACCTATGATTATGCAGTTGCACTGCGTGCTGTGAATACGGTGGATTTCATGACCGCGGAGGCGGCGGAGATCCCGTTCGAGGTGCTGCAGACGGTGATGAGCCGGATTATCAATGAGGTGCGCGGGGTGAATAGAGTATTCTATGATCTGACCAGTAAGCCACCGGGAACGATTGAGTTTGAATAACGGACTAAAATGCCGAAAGCCTGTATTTATGCGGGTTTCCGGCATTTGTTTTATCAAATGGCTCTAGTTTGGCTCTATTTGTGGGCGCAATAATGGCAAGAAAATATATGAAATCTAATAAGGAGCATTATATGACGAAAGTGAATTTTTATGATAGTGTTAATGATTCAATGCTGAAGTTTGCAGTTATTATTGCCAGACATAATGGTAAATGGGTATTTTGCAAGCACAAGGAAAGAAATACATGGGAGGCACCGGGGGGACATAGAGAAGATGGTGAGGATATTCTTGAAACAGCCAAACGAGAACTATATGAAGAAACAGGGGCAATAACTTTTGATATTACTCCAATTTGTATATATTCTGTGACTGCACCAGATAATTTCGATGGAATGGAGACTTTTGGAAAATTATTCTTCTCAGATATACATACATTTGAAAAAGAGCTTCACAGTGAAATTGAAAAAATAGTAATTATGGATGAACTACCGATTAATTGGACTTACCCAGAAATTCAACCCAAACTGCTGGAAGAAGCAAGGAAAAGAGGATTTTGCCCAAAAAGGACGAAATAAAATGGCTATTTTTTGATGTTGGATCGACATTGGTTGATGAAAGCAAAGTTTATGAAGACAGGATGAAAAGGATAGCGGATTTATCAGGTTTAACTTACGAGCAAATTTATAAATATGCCATGTCGTTTTATAAAGAAAACAAAAAAGGAGATTTAGAGGTAGCAAGGCAATTGGGGGTGAAATTACCTAAATGGGAATCGCAATACGAGAGGCTGTATACAGATACTAAAGATTGTTTGAAAAAGTTAAGTAGAATTTATAAAATTGGTGTAATTGCAAACCAATCATTAGGAACTTCTGAGAGATTAGAAAATCTTGGAGTACGAAAATATCTTGATTTGATTATCGCATCAGCAGAAGAAGGCGTTTCAAAACCAGATAGGTGCATATTTGAAATTGCATTGGAAAGAAGCAGTTGTAAGACAGAGAATGCAGTCATGATTGGTGACCGTATTGATAATGATATTGTACCCGCAAAACAGTTGGGTATGAAAACTATATGGGTAAAACAGGGATTTGGAAGTTTGTGGAATATAACAGATGAGAGTGAAAAAGCTGATATGGAAATTAATAACTTATCTGATGTATTAAAATATTTATAGGGGATGAGTCTATAAAATAAGATTCAAATTACAATATTGCAGAACATATGATATATGTTAGGGTACTCTTTAAGGAAAGTACCCATGACAGGGCGTTAAGTGTCTGGGGGTGCTTGCTTAGCGCCGATGACGGCTTATGAGATCATTTCGATTTTCATTGGGATATTAGCATTGTTGATGTCCTTTGGTAGCTTGATTATAGCGTTGCTTGCCTTTCTCGATAAAGAGAAAAACTTTTCGAGGAAGAGCAGGCGAAAATAAAAATGCCTATCCTCTCTGCGAACAGGATAGGCGGTGTCCTTAAGGACATTCATTTTCACATATATGGCAGGCTTTTAATGAACTTGTAGAAAATGGACAACTTATTTCAAGTTCGGAAATATTTGAAGAATTAAAAGATGATGATATTGTAAAATGGGCAAAGGAACACAAAGATGCTTTTTTGCCTTTATCAAAGGAAGTACAGTTAAAGACTACAGAAATATTACAACAATTTCCACAAATAATAAAAATTCAAACAAAGGGAAGCTCAAATGGAGATCCATTTTTGATTGCAACAGCTATTTTAGAAGATGGGATTATAGTAACTGATGAAGGAAACAAGAATAATGGAATTCCAATGGTATGTGAATCATTAGGTATAGAGTATATGAAACTTAATGATATGTTAGATGAGGTATTGGAGTAATGAATTAGAGGGGAGAGATCCTTCTCTTTTTTGTTTGTATTATTCCGATAAACGATGTATAATCAAACTAGTTTTATGTTTCTACTTATGTATGATTTTGAAGAGGTAAGATTATGGAGTATTTAACGACTGTGGAATTATCAGAAAGGTGGAATATCACTTCACGTCGAATAGGTGTTTTATGTGCAGAAGGAAGAATTGAAGGTGCAATAAAAAAAGGAAAAACATGGTTAATTCCTTCAGATGCAATAAAGCCTGCTGATGGACGATACAAGAAGAAGTCAGAAAAGTAAGATGTAATACGAAATAGAATTTATAAATATATGAGAATATATAATTAAATGCAGAGGGGGTACTGATATGGCATTTGATTTTGAAAACGCAAATGAAGCACAGAGAAGTGCTATTTCAACAACAGATGGTCCGTTGTTGATTATTGCAGGCCCTGGTACAGGGAAAACATATACATTAGTAAAGAGAATTGTTTATCTTATAACTGAAAAAGATGTGCTTCCTGAGGAAATAATGATTGCTACATTTACAGAAAAGGCTGCGAAAGAACTGATTACACGTATCACAAATGAATTGTATGCAATAGGAGTATCCGTAAATCTGAATGAAATGTATATTGGTACTTTTCATTCAATTTGTCTGAGAATTCTTAAAGATCATCTTGAATATACAAGGATTAAGAAAAATTATAGGATGCTGGATAATTTTGATCAACAGTATATGGTGTTTCAAAAGATTAATAGATTTAGGAACTTACCTTATTTTGATGTTATATTTGATAAAAAGCAAGGAGCTTGGAGACAAGCCGGAGAAATAGTTAAGTATGTTAATAATCTTGCTGAAGAATTGGTTGATATTGATGAAATGCAGGGAGACGCGGATGAACATATTGTAGCTGTTGCAAATATTATGAAACAGTACAATATCTTGATGGAAGATGAGAATTTAATTGATTTTTCAAGTATTCAAACAGAAGCATATAAATTATTAATCGAAGAACCAAGTATATTGGAAGAAATACAGCAGAAAATTAAATATGTGATGGTGGATGAATATCAGGATACAAATTACATACAGGAATTACTTGTGTTTTTGATTGCCGGAAAAAATAAAAATATATGTGTTGTGGGAGACGATGATCAAGGTTTGTATCGTTTTCGAGGAGCAACAATAAGAAATATATTGGAATTTCCAGGCCATTTTGCAGAAGGAGAATGTAAGCAGGTTAAACTTGTTACAAATTATCGTTCAGAGAGACAAATTATTGATTTTTACAATAAGTGGATGAGCACAACAGATGGTAGAGCATATGATTTTATGTGGAAGAATTTTAGGTTTGAGAAGAAGATTGTTCCGCCGGAAGGGAAAAAGGCTGCTAAAGTAGGCGTTATTAAATGTTCGGGAAAAGATTTGTTAGATGATTGGTATGAACAAGTGTATTCATTTATTACACAATTAAAAAGTAGTGGTGTACTAACTGATTACAATCAGATTGCAGTTCTTTGCAAGTCTGTTAAAGGGGATAAAATCATAGGTATGGTTGAATATCTTGAGGAACATGGTATTAAAGTTTATTCACCTCGTTCGGAAATGTTCTTTGAAAGAAAAGAGATAAAACAGGTAATAGGGTGTATGATCTTATGTTTCCCAGAGTATGTTCGTAAGTTACAACAAAGAGATTTTTCGTATGATTTTGAAAATCTCTATAAATATTACGATACTCAATGTATAGCTGCTGCAAGAGAGCTCATTTTACAGTATAGAGATACATTGGGTAAATGGATTGCAGAGAAGATGCATAAACACGCTAATCTAAAAAAGGATAATGCAGATTACGCATTTACAGGATTACTGTATCAGTTATTGCAGTTTGAACCATTTAGTACATACTTAGGGATAGATATGAAATCAGGGGTGATAGATGAAAGACCTGCAAGAAACTTATCAATTTTATCGTCAATTTTGGGAAAGTACGAATATCTACATCGGATAGATGTCTTCACGGAAAACAATATTATAGAGTCGGTAGAACGTTTTTTTAATATGTATTTTCGCTTTTTATTTGATGGAGGAATTACAGAGTATGAAGATGATTCGGAGTATGCTCCGAGTGGGTGCGTTTCATTTATGACTATACATCAGTCAAAAGGAATGGAGTTTCCAATAGTGATTGTTGATTCATTAAATGGAACACCGAGAAGTAGTGGAAATCATTTGCTAGAAGAAATAGAAAATAAATATTTCCATAGAAAAGTTTTTGAGACGAGGGAAGATATAAAATTTTTTGATTTTTGGCGATTATATTATACGGCATTTTCAAGAGCACAAAATTTATTGGTACTCTCTTGTTGTGAAAAGAAAGGTCATGGAGCCACACCAAGCAAATATTTTGAAGAGTGCTATGAGAAGCTACCTGCTTATGAAGATGTAAATCTTTCTGAAATAAAGTTAGAAAAGGTAAAGCCTGTAAATATAAAGGATACATATTCTTTTACTTCGCACATTGCTCTGTATGAGAATTGTGCACTACAGTATAAATTTTTCAAAGAACTTGGATTTACGCAGGTAAGAGTAGGTGCAACACTCTTTGGAACATTAGTGCATGAGACAATAGAAGACATTCATCGTGCAGCTATGCGTCATGAAGAACAGACAATAGTGCCGGAAACAATACGAGAGTGGTTTGATACAAATTATATGACATTATCGAAAAGTGAGCATTCTTATTTAGGACAACCGCAGATAGAAGCTGCGTATAAACAGGTTTTGAGGTATGTTGAGAGAAATCAGAGTGACTGGAGTCGAATTCAAGATGCAGAGGTGGAAGTAAGTTTAGTAAAGCCTGATTATATATTGCTTGGAAAGGTTGACCTTATCAGGGGCGAAGGTGATACAGTAGAGATTGTTGACTTTAAATCCGAGAAGAAACCAGATGTTTTAATTGAAACAGCGGAGATGAATCGTTATAGGAGACAGCTTGAAGTGTATGCTCATCTTATTGAGGAAAAGACAGGTAAAAAGGTAAGTAAAATGCATTTGTATTATACAGGTGAGGATAATGGTGTACCAACAGTAACATTTAATAAGTCAACGGAAATGATTGATAAAACAATAAAAGAATTTGATGCAGTGGTTGAAAAAATACAAAGTAAAGATTTTAGTGGTAGAGCCAAAGATAAAAATCTTTGTGCCAACTGTGATATGAGACATTACTGTAGAAGAAAAGGAGATTGCTAATGGATGGACAGATTTCATTTACATTTGAACAAAGACAACCAATAAAAGGATATCCGGAGTTACACTGGACAGGGAAAAGGCCATATACATCGACACAGTATTATCCTGCACAGCTTAAGGAATCATATGGAGAACCTAAGGATGGTTGGATGAATAAGATATTTTGGGGAGATAATCTTCAGGTGATGAGCCACATGTTAAAGGATTATAGAGGAAAGATAGATCTAATTTATATTGATCCACCGTTTGATAGTAAGGCTGATTATAAGAAAAAAATTAAGAAAAAAGGAGTAGTTGTCTACAATGATAATACATCATTCGAAGAAAAACAGTATAGTGATATTTGGACAAATGATGAGTATTTACAATTTATGTATGAGAGATTCGTGCTTTTAAAGGAATTATTGTCAGATACCGGTCAAATTATAGTTCATTTGGATTATCATAAATGCCATCATATACGATTGATTATGGATGAGGTTTTTGGACAGGATAATTTTAGAAACGAAATAATATGGACATATAATGGTGGAGCCTTACCACCGAAAGATTGGCCGAGAAAACATGATAATTTATTACGGTATGTAAAATCTAATACAGGTTGGACATTTAATACTGAGTATAGACCATATAATGAACAGACAGCATTAAGAATGAGAAGTATACATAAAGGAGTTATGGTAGATGTAGATAGAGGAACTCCAGTTACTGATTGGTGGACAGATATAAAAGTACCAACAGGTCCGATGAATCAAGAAAAAAATGGATATCCGACACAGAAACCTGAGAAACTACTTGAAAGAATAATAAGTACACTTACAAATGAGGGGGATTTGGTATTTGATTGTTTTATGGGGTCAGGAACAACACAAACGGTAGCTATGAAATTAGGACGTAAGTTTATTGGCGCAGATATTAATTTAGGTGCAATTCAAACTACAACTAAGCGTTTGATTTCTGCAATGAAAAAACTTGATGATAAATGTTATTCAGGATTTGAAGTTTATAATGTAAATAATTATGATTTCTTTAGAAATCCAGTAGAAGCCAAAGAATTAATTATTGATGCATTAGGTATCCAAAAATTTGATTCATCAACAGTATATGACGGCGAATTAGATGGTTGGATGGTTAAAATAATGCCTACAAATCGTATTGCAACTAAGGCTGATTTAGAAGAACTCAAGGCTAATTTACCATACCATACATTTGAAAAGCGTAAGGAAGAAAATCCGAATGGCGTGGTGGAAAAAATTAAGATTATTTGCATGGGACATGAGGCTGATTTAAAGGCATCGTTGGAACAGGAACTTTCTTCGTATAATTTGGAGATAGAGATAGTTGATATCCTTAGGGATAAGAAAGATTTACAATTTAAGAGAGAAGCAGATGCCAATGTTGTTAAAGAAAACGATCAGATTATAATAAAAGAATTTTATCCGATGAACCTTTTACAGAAATTAAGCATGCAGAAAGAATCAGTTGAAGATTGGAGGCAGTTGGTAGAATCTATCTATATTGACTGGAATTATGATGGACAGACAATGAGGCCGACAATTTGTGATATTCCTGCAAAAGATGAGTTGGTATCTGGTATATATAAAATTCCAGCTTCAGCAGGTAAAATTAAAATAAAGATAACAGATTTGTTATCTGAGTCACTTGAGCTGGAGGTATAGATATGGCAAAAGAAGTTGGAATGGAATTTGCCTTTTTTGAGTTCCTTCGTTCATTCTATGTAGATAATAGAGGAATTATAAGAAATAGGTATCGTGAAATAACTAAGAAATATCTGGATTACAATGACAAGGAAAAGAACCCAGACGCATTTTTACGAACCCCACAGTTTGAAGCCTTAGAAATGTATGTGTTTGTAAAAGAATTTATGAATAATCAGCAGATGTATCAGATGTTTGATGACTGGTCAAAGAGAAATGGTGTGTTTGCAGATAGACGATTCTATGATGAAGCTGGGCAGATGACATTATATGATGTTTATTCTCCAAAGCAGTATCATGATTATTTTTTGCAGATAAAGAAATATGCGGAAGATTATCCAAATTATATTTTTGCATTAACTATGGGACTAGGTAAGACAATTCTCATGGCTACATGTATTTTTTATGAGTTTCTTCTTGCATCAAAATGGCCTCGTGATGATAGGTATTGTCATAATGCATTGGTTTTTGCGCCGGACAAAACAGTATTACAATCGTTAAAAGAAATAGTAATTTTTGATAAGAGTAAGGTTGTACCTCAGGAATATATTGGTGTATTAGATACAAATATTAAGGTGCATTTTCTTGAAGATAGTGGAACCACATTAAATACATTAGATGGTTCCAAGTATAATATAATTATTTCTAATACACAGAAAATCATATTAAAGGCTCAGCATAAAGAAAAAAGTTCTGTAGATAAGTTGTTTAGTGATCAGATACCAGGACAATCCGTTTTGGATGATGTTCTTGGAATATTACAGGAAATCAGTAACAACGATGATTTGATGTCAAATCAACGTTTTGAGAAACTTACCAGGCTTTCACAAATGGGTATTTATGTAGATGAAGCACATCATATGTTTGGAGCAGACTTGGAGAAGGCTTTGCACGAAAATGGTAAGGGCACTAGCCTGCGTAATACTATAAATGAATTGTCTAAGGAATTATCTAAGCATGGAAGTAAAGTGATTGCTTGTTATAATTTTACAGGAACACCATACGTCAATAATAAGATTCTTCCGGAAGTTATATATGCTTATGGATTGCAGGCGGCAATTAGAAATAATTTCTTAAAAGATACTAGTGTTATTGGTTATAGTAACGTAAAAAGCAAAGAATTCCTAAAAGCTGTTATTGCCGATTTCTGGGCAAAGTATGGTGGAAAAGAATATGAAGGATTAGCACCTAAAATGGCTATTTTTGGTGCAGAGATAGCAGAAGTTCGTGATGAAATCAGGCCAGTTGTTGAAGAAGTACTATCTGAATTGGGAATACCTCTTGATAAAATTTTAGTTAATGTTGGAGACGAAAAGATTACTAAATCTGAAGACATAAGAGATTTTAACAATCTTGATATAGTTGGAACAGCAGGCAGTAAGAAGCAGTTTATATTGCTTGTTAATAAAGGTAGAGAGGGGTGGAACTGTAGATCATTATTTAGCGTGGCTCTTTTTAGAAGTCCAAAGTCAAAAGTTTTTGTGCTTCAAGCAACAATGAGATGCTTGAGAAAAATTACAGATGAACAACTAATGGCCACAGTGTACTTGTCAAAAGAGAATATGGATATATTGGATGATGAGCTTAAAAAGAATTTTAGAACTAGCATAGAGGAACTTGTAGTTAAGAAGGATAAAAAACGTAAGAAAGTTCCTGTACGTGTGAAAGAACCACCTAGAACATTGCGCATGAACAGATTGCATTATAAATATTCTTTGGAAACTAAGCATTATGATAGTAGATTATCGTTTGGTTTGAAAGAAATAGAAACAGAAAATTATGATGCGACAATGTATGTTAAAGAAGGACTTACAACTTCGTCTGTTGTGTGTGAAAGCAATGTTAACTATATGGTTAGTAAATTAGCGTATACTGAGATAACGTTGGTGGCAGAAGTAGCAAAATATTTTCCTGATATCAGATGCACAGAAGTTGCTAGGATACTGAGGGAATCAGAAGAAGGTATTGATAAAATATTAGTAGCTGTCAATGAACATAATGATATTATTTATGATAAAATTGTGCCAACCATATTTGAGGCATTATACCGGGTTAACAAAGAGATTGTAAAAGAAAATGTTGATGTTAAATTACTTAAGAAGCCTAAAGAAGGTGGATATTATGAGTTTAGTGGAAATGAGGATTTGATTATAATGCAGAATTCAGAGGATTCTGTTGTTGTGAAAAATAAAGACAAGAGTTTTCACGCAGATACCTATGTTTTTGATTCGAAGCCTGAGTTACAATTATTTTTACAGTTGCTTGCAAATGAGCACGTAAAAAAAGCCTATTTCACGGGAATGTTTACTGCTGACCAGACTGATTTTTATGTTCCATATATTGATCCGGAATCGAATAGGTTAAGGAAGTATTATCCAGATTTCTTAGTAAAAATGGATGATGGAAGTTATTTGATTTTGGAAGTAAAAGGTGACAATATGATAGACGATCCGGTAGTAAAGGCGAAAGGAGCAGCGGCTGAGGAGGTTGCAGTAGAGAGTTCAATGAAATACGAAATGCTTAAAGGAACAGACATTATGGAAGGGAAAGCAAAGATTTAGTTAAAACGGGTCTCATTCAACCTGAATTGCAAAAGATTTTATGATGGTTGGATGAGCCAGATTGTGAAAGGAAACTAAGTGTATGAACAAAGAATGGTTTTCAGATTATAAAGAGCAGATTTCATTAAATAATATGCAAGAAGCAAGAAATGTGATATTAGATAATATTGATAAGACTCAAATGATTTATCGGTATAGCAGAGGTTTGAATAGGGATTTGCGAAATTTGGAAAATCATCAATTATGGTTAAGTAGTGCATTTAATTTCAACGATCCATATGATTGTTTAGTTACAGTTGATTGCGGATTGAAAGCCAGTTATCCGAAGAGCCAGAGAAAAGAAGCTATGGAAACCTATATGAGACAGAAAACTGAAAATAGGAAAACAGAAGCATTGAGAAGTTCATTATTTGTTGCTTGTTTTTCTGAAGTTAATAATTCATTTCCTATGTGGGGATATTATGCGGCAGATCACAAGGGAATATGTTTAGGATATAACCTTTATGAGCTTGTTAAGAAATACAAATGTATGCCGGTAATCTATAGCGATAAATTAATATTTTACAGAGAAGATAGTTCTGAAAAAAACATATTGGCTAATACATTAACCAAGTCAGATGAGTGGATTCATGAAAAGGAATGGCGGATAGTAATTAAAGATGATATTAATATGGGAAAATCAGGGATAATAAAAGATTTTGTTTTGCCACGAGAAATATATATTGGATGTAGACAGCAGGAAACAGTCGCTGAGAATAACAATAATCGTATGTTACATAATAAAAAAGAGAATGAGATGTATGCTGATCTAGATGAGATACTTAAATGGGCGGAGAATAACTATATTGATGTATATATGCCAATAATAACTAGAAAAGAATATAAAATGATGGATAGAGCGTTACGATTGATTTAGCAAGTTTTAGCAGAGGTGGCTATATGTCAGATTTTGAAGAAAAATATGATTATCAGGAAATTATGGTAGAAGATATTTCGCAGATATATCAAATTGCAAATGATTATAATTCGTTCTATGATTTACCAAGATCAGGTAGAGGTGACCCAGGTGATGAACGAACTTACTTACAGGCATTTTATAGAGGACAAAGCGATTCTTCTTGGAAAATCACTCCAAGTATATGCAGAGATACATCTGTGGATGAGAGTATACTGGAATCTGGAGATTTACTATTTGAAGTAATGGCATATAATCAGCATTATATACATGCTACAAGATTAATTGACTTTACAATGGATATAAATGTAGCATTGTTTTTTGCTTGTTGTGAAAATATTGAAAAAGATGCGGCTATATTTATATGGTCATATTCTCCGTATGATCCTAAATGGACAAGAATAAAGATACAGTGTGAACTTGTTAATGTTAAAAAGCAACGCATAAGTGTAAGTGAATATGCAGAGATACTTTTGCAGAAATATCCGGGATTGAAAGACAATTGTACTTATAAAAAGGATTTCTATACTGATTTAGTTTCTTATTTGGATCATGGTTTTATGATTATGCAACCACGCAATCCGTATTTGGAAAATATGAGAATACAAAGACAAAAAGGGTGTTTATATGTTTGTGGTGTGAAATTTGAAACTCCGATTGATAAAATGAGAACAAGTGTTAATGCGGGGAATAATATATTGTGCCCGCATGAGCCGGAAGCGCCTAAAGAATTGGACGGAGGTAATTTTTTGGTAAAGGTGGTCATTCCTGCAAGATTAAAAAATGTGATAATGAAACAATTGGAAGAAAAGGGAATTACAAAAGAAGCTTTGTTACCCATGTGATGTAAATAGGCACTTGTTTAATGTAGAAGGATGGTGAGAACTATGGATATAAAGCAGCTAATCGGCGAAACCACAGATTACGATAAAAAGGTTGCACTTGAGATAAAGAAACCCAAAAGCTGGTGCAAGAGTATAAGTGCATTTGCAAATTGCTATGGTGGTAAGCTGGTATTTGGTGTGGCAAATGATGATGCGTTGGTTGGTCTTTCGGATGCTGAAGGAGATGCAGAAAAAATTAGTGAGATAATTAAAACACACCTTAATCCAATACCAGAGTTTGAGCTTTCATTTGAAAAAGATAAAGACAAGACGTTTGTTATTGTGGAAGTTATGAAAGGGCAGCAGACACCATACTATTATGAAGGCGATGGACAACTTATTGCGTTTATGCGTATTGGAAATGAAAGTGTTCCAGCAACACCTTCACAGTTAAGAGAGTTGGTACTTCGTGGAAGTGGTGAAAGTTATGATAGTCTGAAGTCAAGATATGATTTTAGCAATATGTCTTTCACAAAATTAAAATCGGTATATAAGCAAAGAACAGGAAATGCATTTGAAGATACAGATTATGAATCTTTTGGTTTGATTGATGAGAAAGGCAATCTGACGAATGCAGGAGCACTTCTGGCAGATGAATCTCCGGTTCGTCATTCCAGATTATTTTGTACAAGATGGAATGGACTTACGAAGGCATCTGGAATTGTAGATGCACTTGATGATAAGGAATATACGGGAAGTCTTGTCACACTATTACAGGCAGGAACAGATTTTGTCAGAAATAATTCCAAGAAAGCATGGCGTAAGGTAGGTGACGGCAGAATTGAAATGCCTGATTATCCGGATCGTGCAGTGCTTGAAGGGGTAGTAAATGCATTGATTCATAGAAATTATATAGAGATAGGCAGCGAAGTTCATATAGATATGTTTGATGACAGAATTGAAATATATTCACCGGGTGGAATGGTAAGTGGAATATCTTTAGAGGGAAAAGATTTATTGAAAATCCCATCAAAGCGAAGAAATCCGATATTAGCTGATATATTCAGCCGTTTGAAATACATGGAGCGTAGAGGCAGTGGATTTAAGAAGATATTGGCAGACTATGAGGGTCAGGTTGAATTTGATGAGTCCAAGATGCCTGTCTTTGATGCAGATAATGATGATTTTACATTGACTTTGTATAATTTGAATTATGGACATGATTATGTGATGAATGTTAATGATACTAGGAATGGCACTCAAGGTGGCACTCAAGGTGGCACCCAAGATGGCACTCAAGACAAATTGCAGAAACAAATCTTTGATATGATAGAAGAAAATCCTCAAATTTCCACATCAGAAATCGCAGCAAAGTTAGGTGTTGGTGTAAGGACTGTGAAGAGAAGAATTAAGCAAATGACGAATATTGTATATGTTGGAAGTGGGTATAGTGGGCACTGGGAGATTAAAGGGGACTAAGCAGGCATATTTTATGGCAAAGAATCCAATGTGATAATAGTTCAGATAAGTTATCACAAAATTAAAAAAGGAGAATGATAAATGAAGAGACAATTGTCACAATTGCAGAGATTACTTGTGGCGGGAATATATATTTTTATAATTGTTATGATAGATGGATTGCTAAATGGGGGAATAGCGGATATATTGAATCAGTCGGAGGCTGCATCAGTTTGGTTTTTCTCTGGGATTTTATTGATTATAATGGGAATGTATGTAACTGAACCATATTTTTCGTCGCCAACAGACACATTATCTAATAGTATTTCGTTGATATTGGTTTTACTAGCTATAACAAATCGGCAGGAATTGAATGGTTACGTTGAATTACTTGTTTATGCAGTTTGTATGTTTATATTGAGTATTTTTCATATGATTGTAAAAAATTATAATGAAAAGGCAAAGAGGATTAGTTTTTGGTGTTTAAAGCATTTAGGAAGTTCTAAAACGATGTTTTCTGTGGTGTATCTTGTCTCGGCATTTTCGTTTTTTAGAGATAATACACCTATGTTATTCGCAGCGATTGCTTTATGGATATGTATGGTACCAATTGGACTTGTAGAAAGTATTATTGCCCAATTTAGTCAGTTGATGGGGATAATAAAAGAAAAAGATATTGATTCGTGTATTGGAGTAGCTATAAAAAATTCAGAGTCAAACTTATATACAATTTCAGTTCCTAAAACAGATGAAAAAGAAAAACTTGTATCTTCAAGTAGAAACTCTGTGTATGCTGTAAAGGTAGACTCTGATTCTTATTGTTTGGGGATAGAAACACAAAGAAAGAACCTTATTGATTCAATTTGGATAAGCATAATGTTATTGGATAATGCAGAGCTGGAAATTACACTAAGTGATTTGGAAGATATAGGAATTAACATTAATTATACGGAAAATTTAGGAGCTGCACATGTTTTGAATGAAGGAAAAATAAAACAATCAATTCTTGAACAGTTGAAATCATCAACTATTTTTATGGAACGCGATGATTTTATAGGATTTGTTCTTCCTGAATCGAATGTTAGTACTATCAGGTTTAATACGTGCAAAATAGATGAAATGCGATTAACAGAAGGAACAATAGTTAAAACACATATTGCAGGAAGTGAAGTCCTTTACCAAGTAATCAATGGCATTACAAAGATAGCTAGTAACAGTGCGGATAGCGAGTATGGATATATGTGTGCAGTAGCAAGAAAATTGGGGCATTATGATGCCGAACATCATGAGATAAAACATGTTAATTGGACACCGAAAGTTTATGAGCCTGTATACCTTTGCAAAGTAAATCGAGATATTGATTTGCAAGAAATAGCAAAAACTTCTATTGGTCGGTTACCGGGATCTGATATGAGTATACCTATAAAGAATATTAATGCTCTTGTAACTCATAATACAGCAGTATTAGGAATATTGGGAGTTGGAAAATCTTGTTTAACGTTCGAGTTGATTAAAAAAATTGTTGCTGCTGGAATAAAAGTTATATGTTTAGATATTACAAATCAATATGCAAGTGATAATGGTTTGTACAAATATATTCCTGAAGCACAAATAGTAAGTGATTTGCTGCAGGAGAAAATAGATGAACTTGAGTCACAATCAATGCGTACAGGTACAAGTGATTCAAAATCTTCGTGGGGAAATGTTGAGAATTTTAAAAAGCTGATGGAATCGGCAGTGTCTGGATTTATGGATGCTAACAACAAATCTGTGATGGTACTTAATCCTGAAAAATATATTGTTAGACAAGCTGCAACTGATTTTAGAATTACAGAGCTGAAGGATGTATCTTTGGTTGAAAAGGTTCAAATTATTTCTGAAATAGTTCTTAAAAAGTGTATGGATTTGGGACAAATAGATAGGGCGAGATGTTGTGTTGTTTATGAAGAAGCGCATTCATTGACTCCAGAGTTTAATTCAGTTGTAGTAAAAGATGATAACTCTCATGCGAATGGCACTGCAAAAGTTATTTTGCAAGGTAGAAAGTACGGACTTGGTTGCATTATAGTTACGCAGCGTACGGCAAATGTAACCAAGAGTATATTGAACCAATGCAATACAATTTTTGCATTAAGAGTATTTGACGATACAGGAAAATCTTTCTTGGAAAACTATATTGGTAGGGATTATTCGGATACTTTGCCGACATTGGAAGAAAGACACGCAATTGCTATTGGAAAAGGTATCGGGCTAAAACAACCAGTGATTTTACAGCTTAATGATATGAAGTATTTACAAACGAATGACGGAGAGGAAATAGTTGAGAAAAACGAATGTGTGGATGTAGAAACAGAAGAAATTACCCCCAATCTATAGGATTTTTAATATTACAAAAAATTAAAGTCTCGTTAAAAGAGTGATATTGCTTTCAATGAGATTTAAGATTTGGAGAGAATACATAATATGGCAAAAATGCGATAAAATCGGAATTTATGGCTGATTCGTATGAGTACAATTTCAAATCGGTCTTATTTTTGACACTGTTTGTTGAGACTAACATGAGACTGAGGAGGTTCAAAATCATGGACATAAGTAAAAAAGATTGGAAGCTATTTCGAGAAAGATTATCAGGCTGGCAGGAAAATTATATGGAAGGTCTTGTTAAAGAGTATGCAAATTTTCTGAATGATGATAAAAAGCCTGCATCAGAGAAATTCTGGGAACTTGAAAAACGGATAAAAGAAGATAAACGTCATCCGGGAGTTGTCATGGAACTGAAAAAATCAGAGGTAATATGGGATATCGTTCGTCTCATTAGACTGAAAGTAACTACATATGATGATTTATCAGACTTTAGTGATGAATTACAGAATGAAGTAAAAAGAATACTTGAGATGAGCAGGTGATACATATGGAGATTGGTGCAACAAAAGCAGTTCAAGATAGACTAAAAACAACAAAAATTGAAGAAAGCAAAGGTGCTTCACTTGTGTTCTGCTGGGACACACATTTGACGAAAATAAAAGGAAGAAATGTCTTGTTTATTGTGAATGCCAGTAATCGTTATACAATAGCAATGACAGATATTGAACCAAGAAACTGGAATTACTATACAATGTTTATCCGCAGTGTGATTCATGGCGTGATGCAGGAAATGGGATACTCCGAGGATCAGATAGGTCAGTATTTTAAAATGTCAGACGATACAACTGTAACAAAAACTCATGGTAGGAAATCGGTTGGTGGCATTAACAGAATGGTAATGGATGCACAGTATTTTGGTAAGAAGCTGGAGAAAGAAGCAAAGTATCAATGGGAACTTAGTGAGTATCTGAACAGAGATATTTGCCAGCCAGAGGGATTTGATGCGTATGGATATCCGAGTGAACTTTTTAAATTAGACATGGAACGATTAGGGATTGCTGCTAAGAGAGAGCCAGCAAAGGTAATTGATTTTGCTCAGTACATAGAAAACAATCGTGGTACTAACGATTAGTACCACAAAATATTTTCTTGCTGAAATATCGCTTGGAGATTATAATTTCAATAGGTGGACAAGCAAACCGACAGAATATTATTTTGTGAATAGTAAACAAACCTGCAAGCCACCGGAACTACACACAATAATGAAAAAATGCAATGGTACTGGATTGGTACTAAAAATATGTGAAACGAAAAATAATGTGTGGAAAAGGCATAGGATATCAATACAAAACAGTATAGATAACCATATTGAAATAACCTAAATCAAACTAGATTCTGCGAGTTTGAATAAATAGGTAAATCCCTACAAAGCCTGTTTTTATGGGCTTTGTAGGGATTTTTTGATGGCGTTGGGTACGATTGGGTATAAAATTTTATTTTGATATATTGTGCTATACTAATGTTGTAACAGGAGTGGCTGATAAGATATAATGAACTCTGACGAGTTCATATTCGAAGTTCCTGCGGAACTTCGAATGCGCAGAAAACAGCGCAGAAAAGATGATATAATAAATTCAACAGAGGAAAGAGGTTATATTATGCCACAAAGTTACACTCCTGAATTTAGGAAGAAAATTGTACGCCTTCATACGGAAGAGGATGTACCTGCAAAAGCATCACTGCTGAGTATGGGCTATCCAAAGCCAGCATTTCCAAGTGGTGCAGCGAATTAAGCAAAGAATGTCAAGCTAAAGCTCACGAAGATCCTGATTTACCAAATGAAATGGAACTCATGAAGGAGAATCTCCGGTTACGAAAAGAACTGGAAGAAGCAAAAAAGAGAATCTATTCCTAAAAAAACAGCGGCATTCTTTGCAAAGGAAATCGATTAGAGGCTTATCGATTCACAGAACAACATCATATTGAATTTGGCCGGCGCTGGTTTCTCAGAAGGCTGGAAATCTGTCCAAATGCTTACTATAACTACCTAAAACGCAGGAAAGCTGATTGTTATACCCGTAAATCAGAAGTACAGAATCAAATAAAAGAAGATCTACCACTCGCACAAGGGAGTCGCTGGTTACCGCAGCATGAAAGTTTATCTGGAACGTAAGTGTCATAGTGTACCAATGGTGTTAGAGAAAGGGAAAATGGAACTTTCGGAGAAATGGAAATGGACTAGCGGAGATTATTCTGAGGGAGAGTCTTTGCTGGTAGAGGTGTAGGATGAAAGAAATCTATGAATACAAAAAAGCAACGATAGAAGATATCAATGAACTGGTAAGAACAAGAATCATTGTCCTTCGTGCTGCCAATAAACTGTCGGATGATGTGGATATGTCATTGGTGGAAAAAGAATCCTATGAGTATTATAAGCGAACATTAGAAAATGGTGAGCATATTGCATATCTTGTGTATGATAACGAAACTTTTATTGGTGCCGGCGGTGTCAGCTTTTATCAGGTTATGCCAACATATCATAATCCAACTGGTAAAAAGGCGTACATTATGAATATGTATACGGCATCAGAATATCGGAGACAGGGGATTGCATTTCATACATTAGATTTACTTGTAAAGGATGTAAGGAAACAGGGCGTATCACAGATTGCTTTAGAGGCGACAGAGATGGGACGACCGTTATATGAAAAGTATGGATTTGTAAAAATGGAAGATGAAATGGAGCTGAAGCTGAAGCATAGCTATGTGTGTTCCAATTAGAAAGTAGGTATATAATGATAAACAGCTCTTTAACAGCGGAATGTAATAAGATATTTAATTTTTGGAAATTAGAAGAATATTTTACACCATCAGATTATCCGGCATTGGTTTTAACAATAAAAGAGGGAAAACAGAATATTCCGTTTGATGCGTATTACAATGATCACAGTATCAGAAGTTTGCCATTAAAAAGATACAAGGCTCATAATGAGTATTTGAGACAGAAGAACAAATCTGATGAGAGTTTATATAATCGAGCAAATATTTATTGTGGCTGTTATAGAACTAAAGATTTTGTTGAAAAAATGGCTGAAAAATGCAAATTGGATAGGGAAAAATATGCGGAGATAAATGAATTGACAGGACGGTTTTATGCTTTTTCTGTTCAGATAGATTTAGATGGGAAAATTACAGAAGAGGGTTTGCAAGTCAGCCCGTTCTTTTACGCTGTACTTTGCATGATAAAAGCCGAGGGCATAAATGTTAATATTATGCAAGAAAATATATGGAAGCTAGATGAAGAAGTAAATGAAATACTTAAACAAAATAATGTACGAATATTGGAGTTTGAAGATGTAACAATAGTAAAAAATATTATATTTGATAAACTGAGAATTAAGTCTGAAAATGAAATTGGGCTAAAAAGTGCTTCGGATAAAGTATATGCGTGCAAAGGTTTGAAAAAAGAAGATGAAACAAGTGACTTTACCAGTTTTTATTTGGACGAAATAGAAAATGTTCAGAAAAACTATGAGAATAATGAGAATTTGATAAAATATACCACTTCATTATTGGAAGAAAAACAAAAAAGGATAATGATAGATAGCGATGTTTGTTCCATGAAAAAATGGTTGGAAGTAGATAGATTTCCAATGGGAAAATATCCATCAAAGTTTTCTCCGACATTAATGCAGCAAATAGCTATAAACATAGCTATATCAGAAAAGGATAGAAAAGAAAAAATATTTTCAGTAAATGGACCACCAGGAACGGGAAAAACAACTCTTTTGAAAGAAATAATAGCTTCAAATGTTGTCCAACTAGCAGAAGTTTTAATTAAAAAAGGAATAGGTGGTAGTAATTTTGTTCCTAGGAAAGTTGAATCTGCATCAAATGCTAGTTATACAGAAAAATATTATGAAATACCAGAAGAAATTTCTAAATATGGAATTCTTGTGGTATCAAATAATAATGGAGCTGTAGAAAATGTCACACTCGATTTACCGAAATCTTGCGATATGGGAAAGGATAAAACTAGGACAGATTACTTTGACAGAGAAATAAATAAAGAAGTGTATTTTTCAGCGGTAGCAGATAATCTTTTAGGTAAAGAGGGCGGTGCATGGGGATTAATATCAGCTCGTATGGGTAGAAAATCCTATGTTACAGAAGTTTTAGAATCTTGTGTATTCGCTAAAAAAAATGATGCTTCGGATAAAGTAACATTAGATCTTGCAAGAGAAGATAGTATTTCGTGGGAGGAAGCTGTTGATAAGTTTAATGTAGCTAAAGGAAAGGTTTTGTTATTAAGAGAAGGCATAAAAAAGGACCAAAAACTCTTGGATGATTTTTATAAAGAAGGAGAGAGTTTTGCGAAGAGTAAATTGGATTTAAAACAGTTGCTCATAGAAAAGGAGCAGTTAAATGTAAAGTTAAATGAGGTAAGAACGGAATTAGAAAGTAATGAACAGTTGACTTTAGAGCAGGAAGAGGAAATTAAGTATATTAAGGAACATAGCTCTATTTTTAAGAAACTACTTATCCTTTTTGGAATAGGGAAAATAGGCAGGCATATTGCTGAAAAACAAAAATATATTGATGGGTTAATAATTAAGCACGAAGATATTAAACATAGATATAGTTTGGCTGTGAAAAATACAGAAGAAGTATGTACAAAAATTGAAAAGCAATATAGTATAATCTCTACTTTAGAAAAGCAGGTACAGATACTTGAAGAAAAAATATATGGAGATAAGGAGTCTTTAAAAAACAAATACAAAAATAATTTTGCGGATAGGAATTTCTATAAAAATATTAAGGAATCTGAGGATTCGCAGAATGCGTGTCCATGGACATTTGAGGAATATGATATGGCGAGGGAGGCATTGTTTTATGCTTCATTACAAGTGCGAAAAGCGTTTATTTTAGAATCGCCATATATAAAAAGAAATCTGTTTGTATATGAAGCATATAACAATGGAAAATACACAATAGCAGAAAAACAACAGATGTTTCCACATTTGTTTAATTCATTGTCAGTAGTGATACCTGTGTTGTCTTCTACTTTTGCTTCGGTGGGAAGATTTTTAAAACATGCTGGGAATATGAGTTTAGGTATGCTTATCATTGACGAATCCGGACAGGCAGTTCCACAGTCTGCTTTAGGAGCAATTTATAG
This sequence comes from Roseburia hominis A2-183, assembly GCF_000225345.1. NCBI lineage: Bacteria > Bacillati > Bacillota > Clostridia > Lachnospirales > Lachnospiraceae > Roseburia > Roseburia hominis. The sequence continues at coordinate 2,815,998 of NC_015977.1, read as the reverse complement.
AACAAGGCGGGCTGTTGTTGTGGGAGATCCGTTGCAAGTAGAACCTGTTGTAACAATTCCTAAAGTGTTAATTGATATACTAGCTGATAGTACTTGCGTAGCAAATGCATATAAGGTGATCGAAAATTCAGTTCAGACTTTTTCTGATAATATAAATGAGTTTAATGGTATGATCGGGGAACGCCAGGTTGGTTGCCCGTTGGTTGTTCACAGAAGGTGCATAGAACCAATGTTTTCTATTTCAAATTTGATTTCATATGACAATAGAATGTTTAATAAAACAAATAAGAAGGAAGAATATTTGAAACCGGAAAATCTATTTTTGATAAAAAAATCTGGATGGATTAATGTGGAAGGGGAAGAAAATGGTGGTAAGGATCATTTTGTGAAAAATCAAGCAGAGAGAGTATGCCAATTAATGGAAGATGCAGTACATATATATTCAGATTTGTTTGAGACAGATGATAAGATTTTTATAATTACACCTTTTAGAACAGTTGCAGAATCAATGCGTAAGTTTATCATTAGCTACTTTTCAGTAAAAGGATATGATAAGCAAATTTTGTCAAAGTGGACGAAAAATTGTGTTGGTACAGTACATACTTTTCAAGGGAAAGATGCGAATGAGGTACTTTTGGTATTAGGTTGTTCAAATAAAAGTGCAGGTGCAATGAATTGGGTGGTAAAGAAAGCTAATATACTTAATGTTGCATGCACCAGAGCAAAATATAGAATAGCATTTATTGGTAATATAAATGATTGGAAAAATAGAAGGTACTTCAGAGAGTTTATTCCGAGTTTCATTGATATAATAAATGTGTAAAAAATAGACGATATGGAGTGGGAGTAGGAGATATTGCTATGGCTGTGTCATATAACAAATTATGAAAATTATTAGTGGATAAAAAAATGAGCAAATCTGATTTGCGTAAAAGGCAGAAATTGCGCCTGACACGATGAAAAAAATACGTCGTGATGAAGCTTATAAAAAAATCGCAAGGCAATGGTGTGAAAGGCATAAGATTGATATTGTTGAATAAAAGAAAAGAGCTGCTATGATACCCACAGAAGATATTATGCCGATAGTGAAAAAAACGATTGCTGCATCAATTAAATGTAACACCCATCGGGGATACATTGGTTGGAGCAGCTGTGATAATATTTGTATGGATATGCATGCATGCCTTGATATGTGTGCTGAGACCTTAGAAATGCGTGGCTATATGGCTGCACTTGAGGCGGCTGCATACATTTTGGTATCTAGCGTTAAGTTAGCATCTCATGCGGATAGTAGTTCGGGAATGCTTACAGATGTTATCATGTGTACATACGAACTGATAGACAAATGCACAAAAGAAATCGAAAAAGAAGACAAACAAATGCGGGATCAAGCACTTGCATTAATTATAAAAGAGGCAAAAAAGAGTGTGTTTGATGGTTGGACTGACTGGCGCTATAACCTGCTGAAAAGTGGGATTTGCCTGTGTGATGAAAAGAGTGCAAAGAAACTTGAAAAAGTTTTGGATACTTTGTTGGAAATTTCGCGGGAGGATTATTTTCCAGAATACACGAAAAAAGAAGATTTGATTGTAAGATATCTTTTACATAGACATTTATATGGCAAAGAGAATACGCAGAAGGAGTTATATCAGAATATTCTGATAAATTAACTCTGTATTATAGCGATTAAGGATGCTATGGAAGAGAAGAATTATGATGAAGCAGAGAAGCTTTGTTTAGAGAAGGCAAATGCAGAAAATACATGGCATTATCGTAGTGGTGATCCGGAAGATTGGAATAATGTGCTATATGACATATATAAGACAGCAAACAACAGGGAAAAGCAAATCGCACAGGCAAAAAAGCTGTTATTAATGGGAAATGAGAAGTTCTGGGGTGTTTTGAAACAGATTTACAGAGAGTGTGGTGCATGGAATGAGAATTACAAGAGTCTATTGGATGAATTAAAGGATAGCAAGCGAACTGTTTGCTACCGCAGTGTTCTTATTTCAGAAAATGAAAAGAAGAGATTACTTGAAGATGTAATGGAGAATCCGTATGATTTGTTTTATTATGGAAAATATTTGGTGAAGGAATATCCAGAGCAGATATATGAGTTGTGTTATAAGGAAATAAGTGAAAGCTGTGCTCAGGCAAAGGATAGACGAGAATATAAGAAGATAACGAAGAATATGGCACAGCTTATAAAATGGAAGGGTAATGATACCGCTAAGTCTTTAATTGAGGAATTGAAGCAGAGATATCCAAGAAAACCGGCATTGTTGGATGAATTGGAGAAGGTGGAGAAGAAATTGTAATTCAAATAAAATCAATTTGGTAAGGATAGACCATTGCCCTGTCATTTGCCGTCATCTTTCGACTCTCCCATGCAGGGTATGTCTTGCCCTCAAGACATACCCTGCATTTGTGTTTTAAAAGCTATCATGCTAAAATGGGATACATAGTGACAGGCAAAAGGAGGTTTTACCATGTATTATGTACCGGATGGCACAAAGCAGTGCGGATATTATGAATGTAAAAAGTGCGGGAATCGGTTTCTGTCCTTGCAGACGATGACGCGGATTCCCTGTCCGGATTGTGCATCGGAGGTTGATTATGAGATCGGGCCGGATGAAACGCTTGCGGACGTGACAGATACGGCAGTGCTTCTGCAGAAAATCGAGGGCGAGGAGGAAGTGGCGAAAATGGATGCGCTCTTAAGTCTTGCGATTACCGGCGGAGACTTTAACTGGATTTAAGAAAAGATAGAACGGGAAGTGGATGAAACAGATAAGACACAGAACAGGAGCGGTGACAGAGATGGAACAGACAACGGCAAAAAAGAATAAATATGAGATTGATATGTGCAATGGAACGATTATGGACAAATTGATTTCCTTCTCGCTGCCGCTCATGCTGTCGGGCATTTTACAGCTGATGTTCAATGCGGTAGATATTATCGTGGTGGGCAGGTTTTCCGGCAGCCAGGCGCTGGCAGCGGTGGGATCGACCAGTGCGCTCATCAACGTGTTCACGAATCTGTTTATCGGAATTTCGCTGGGGGCAAATGTACTGACGGCGCGTTTCTATGCGGCGGGGCGTGAGAAAGAGGTGTCTGAGACCGTACATACCGCGATAACCCTGGCACTGGTCAGTGGAATTATCATGGCGCTGGTGGGACTTGTTTTTTCCAAGGGAGCGCTGGCGCTGATGGGGACACCGGACGACGTCATCGGACTGTCGGCACTTTATATGCGGATTTATTTTCTGGGAATGCCGTTTTTCATGCTCTACAATTATGGCGCGGCGATTCTGCGCGCCGTCGGGGACACAAAACGTCCGCTGCTGTTTTTGATGATTGCGGGAGTTATCAACGCGTGCTTGAATATGGTGCTTGTCATTGTATTCAAGCTCGGCGTTGCCGGTGTGGCGATCGCCACGGTCATCTCGCAGATGATTTCCTGCGTGCTGGTGCTGCGGTGCCTCTGTCGGTCGGAGAGCAGTTACCGGCTGCGGTTTTCCGAGCTTGGCATGAAAGGGTACTACTTGAAGCAGATCTTTTCGGTCGGCGTTCCGGCAGGAATCCAGAGTACGGTCATTAACTTTTCCAATGTGCTCCTGCAGTCCTCGGTCAATTCGTTCGGATCGACGGCGATGGCAGGCTACACGGCGGCAAACAATCTGCTCGGCTTCTTGTATGTCTCGGTGAACTCCATCACACAGGCGTGCATGAGCTTTACCAGCCAGAATTACGGCGTTGGAAAATTAAAGCGCATGGATCGTGTGCTGGCAGACTGCATGATCTTATCGGTCGTGGTCGCTGTGGTTTTGGGATGCATCTGCTATGGGTTCGGACCGGAAATTTTACAGATCTACACGGAGGATGCCGAGGTAATTGCGTGCGGTATGGAGATCCTTGCATACACGACGATCACCTATTTTCTTTGCGGCTGGATGGATTTGTTCCCGGGGGCGCTGCGCGGCATGGGATATTCCGCGGTGCCGATGGTGTTGTCGGTCATCGGAACGGTTGGTACGAGAGTGGTGTGGATTTTTGGCATTTTTCCATACCACAGATCACTGGCGATTCTGTTTATATCTTATCCAGCGTCGTGGATTATCACGATTGTCCTGCAGGTAATCTGTTTTTACTTTGTGAGACGGAGAGTGCACCGGAGAAGTCAGGCGCTCGCCGGACAGGAAGCCTGATTCCTCAATCAGCCAGGAAACCCAGTGGAAAGTGACAGGTCATCTGTCGGAACTCTGCCGGATCGAGGCAAAAGCCCAATCCCAGAATCCGACAGGAACCCCAGCTCATAGTCCAGCTCATATAACTACACGGAGACAACGATGGAAGCATATTATTACAGCAAAATGGACAAAACAAAGCAGGCGGCATATCATGCGATGCTGCAGGGACTATTGGCGTTGGAGGATGCCATTCCGATGCCGCGCCTTGAGGCGGAGGATCTCTATCAGGTATTTTTCCTGCTGCGGCTGGATCATCCGGAGATTTTCTGGGCGACCGGCTACAAGTACCGGTATTATCCGGAGTCGGCGAACCTTGTGTTCCTGCCGGAATACCTCTTTGAAAAAGGCAAGATCAGAGAGCACCAGAAGGCGATGAAGGCGCGGGTGGAAAAACTGGCGCGCGCGGCGCAGAATCTCTCCGAGTGGGAGAAAGAAAAATACGTCCATGACTTTATCTGCGAAAACGTGCACTACGATAAGCTGAAAAAGCCGTATTCCCATGAGATCATAGGTCCTCTCGGACAGGGTGTGGGCGTCTGTGAGGGAATCGCAAAGTCAGTAAAGGTGCTTTGCGATGCGCTTGGCGTTTGGTGCGTGATTGCTCTGTGCGGAAACTGCCCAGAGAAGGGGATCAAATACCGCCATACGTGGAACATTGTAAAAATCGGCGGGCAGTATTATCATCTGGATGCCACATTTGACAACACGCTCGGTGCGGGAGCACAGATCCGGTACGATTATTTCAATCTCTGCGACAAGAGCGTATTCCGGGATCATCAGCCCCTGATCGCGCCTGCGCCGGAATGTACGGATGCACAGCATTTTTATTATCGGGAGAAAAAGCTTTCCTTCACGAAGATGGAGGATGTCTATAAACGTGCGCTTCAGACAGCAAAAAAAGGAAAAACGTTTACCTTTCACTGGAGGGGCGGGTATCTCACCAGGGAGGTCTTGGGGGAACTGTTAGAACAGATTTCCGCGGCCGGCAGGGAGCGAGAAAAAAGCGCCAGAGTCAGTGTGAACTGGCAGCAGGCGGTGCTCCGGTTCGATTATGTGGAGGCGGGCAGCGCGCCGGAGGCGAGTGTTGTGATGGAAGAAGCAAATGAGGGAGAAAAAGAATGACGGAAGACTTACTGGAACAGATTCAGAGAAAAGACGCGGCGGCGTTTACACACGGAGGGAAATTTCATGCAGACGATGTGTTTTCCGCGGCGCTGCTGCTTTACCTGAATCCGGAGATTGTAATTACGCGCGGCAACAGGGTGCCGGAGAATTTTGCCGGGATCGTGTTTGACATCGGAAGAGGACGGTACGACCATCATCAGAAAGACAGCCGGGTGCGGGAGAACGGTGTGCCCTATGCGGCGTTCGGACTGCTGTGGGAGGAACTCGGGGGAGCAATCCTCGGGGAGGAGCTGGCGGCGGAATTTGACGAGGCGTTTGTACAGCCGTTGGATAATAACGACAACACCGGGGAGAAAAACGAGCTGGCGACGCTCATTGGCAATTTTAACCCGGCATGGGATGCGCAGGGCGGAAGCGATGCCGCCTTTTTTCAGGCGGTCAGCGTGGCAGGCATGATTCTTGAAAATAAATTTGAGCGCTATCGCGGAAATGAGCGCGCCGACCGTCAGATCGAGGAAGTGCTGGCGGCGCATGAGCGTGCCGTAGTGTCCGGGGAGACGGCGGAGCGCGATGCCGCGATTCTCATATTGCCCTATTTTATCCCGTGCCAGAAACGCCTGTCGGAGACCGGGATTGCGTTTGTGATTTTCCCGTCGAACCGGGGCGGATACTGTATCCAGCCGCAGAAGCGGGAGTATTCTCTCCATTATAAGTGCAGCTTCCCGGAATGCTGGCTCGGACTGGAAAAGGAAGAACTGGCGGAGGCATCAGGTTTAGAGAGCGCCGTTTTCTGCCATAAGGGCGGTTTTCTCATGACGGTCGGGGAACTTTCCGATGCAGTGGAGGCATGCCGGATCAGTCTGGACAGCTTTAAGGAGGAGAAGGCGCTTGTAAACGTGGGCGGCGGAGAGACAGCGGATGAACTTTTAAGAGAACTGCCGGGGATGGCGGAAGCGCAGATCTATCACATGCCGCTGCCAGAGCTGCCGGAACTGGAACAGGACGGCAGTTACGGTGAAGTGGCGATGGAAAAAGCCGACTGGAAGCTTCGGAACAAGGATTATGTGAAACAGATCCTGCAGTGCCGTCCGGAGGCCGTTTACGTCGAGGGGGATGTATTTGCGGCATATCCGGTGGTGCATCTGCTCCGGAAAAAGCACGTGCCGGTGCTTGCCATGGCGGAGCGCGGCGGGAAGCGGATTCTCGTGCGGATTCCGTCCGGTTCCTAGATGGGACTTGTAGAAGACAAGCGAAAAGTGCTATGATTCTTATGCAATGTGGAATATGCTTTCAGGAATTTCTGCTTCCGGCGAAGAGGCAGGAAAATCAGATAGACATACCAAGGAGGAATGGACAATGGCTTGTACAACGATTTTAGTGGGAAAAAAAGCATCATATGATGGATCAACGATGATTGCGCGCAACGACGATTCGGGTTCGGGACATTTTACACCGAAGAAATTTGTGGTCGTGCAGCCCCAGGAGCAGCCGCGACACTACGAGTCTGTGATTTCACATGTGAAGATCGAGCTGCCGGAGCAGCCGATGCGCTACACGGCGGTGCCGAATGCGGTCGACGGGAAAGGTATCTGGGCGGCAAGCGGCGTGAATGAGGCGCATGTTGCCATGACGGCGACGGAGACGATCACCTCGAATCCGCGCGTGCTCGGCGTAGATCCGCTGGTGGTATACCAGAAGGCAGAGGATGGTCAGCCGGAGATATGTGGAGGGATCGGCGAGGAAGATCTTGTGTGTCTTGTACTTCCGTATATCCGCAGCGCCAGAGAGGGTGTCAGACGTCTGGGAAGCCTGCTGGAGCAGTACGGCACCTATGAGATGAACGGCATTGCATTTCAGGATCAGGATGAGATCTGGTGGCTGGAGACAATCGGCGGACATCACTGGATGGCGCGCAGAGTGCCGGATGATGTCTATGTGGTCATGCCGAACCAGCTTGGAATCGACCGGTTTGATTTTTCCGATGCCCTCGGGGAGCAGAAGGAATATATGTGCTCGGCGGATCTGGAAGAATTCGTAAAGACGTATCATCTGGATCTCTCACAGGATGGCGAGTTTCATCCGCGCGACGCGTTCGGCAGCCATGACGATGCGGATCATGTATACAACACGCCGCGTGCGTGGTTCATGGAGCGCTATCTGAATCCGCACACGAAGGTGTGGGACGGACCGCATGCGGATTTCACACCGGTTTCGGATGATCTTCCGTGGTGCATGGTGCCGGAGAAAAAGGTGACGGTGGAGGACGTCAAATACGTCTTGTCCTCCCATTTCCAGGGAACGCCGTATGATCCGTATGCCGCTTACGGGGATAAGTCCCTGCGCGGTGCATACCGCTCGATCGGCATCAACCGGAACGATTTTCTCGCAGTGATCCAGATGCGCCCGCAGATGGAGCAGGAGAACGGCGTGATTGAATGGCTGGCATTTGCGTCGAACGCATTTAACGTGTTGGTGCCGTTCTATGCCGATGTGGAGGAGACACCGGAATATCTGGCGAACACGACGGGCGAGGTGTCCACGGAGAACTTTTACTGGTCGAGCCGGCTGATTGCGGCGATGGCAGACGCATCCTACCGGAGCTCGGTGTTCCATATCGAGCGCTATCAGGAGCATGTGATGGCGAAGGGACACGAGCTGATCCATCACTACGACGCGCTCCTCTCCAAGGAGACGGATGCCGTGATGCGCAGAAGACTTCGCGAGGAGGCAAACCGCAGTATTGCGAAGATGCTGCAGAAGGAGACGGCAGATACCCTGGACAAGGTTTTATATGAACTTAGCGGCCAGATGAAGAATGCATATTCCAGATCGGATGCATAGGGAGGACTGCCATGGTAAAAATTGATCTGATCACGGGTTTCCTCGGATCTGGGAAGACGACGTTTTTGAAAAAATATGCGAAACGCCTGATGGAGCAGGGGCAGAATATCGGAATCCTGGAAAATGATTTCGGCGCGGTCAATGTCGATATGATGCTGCTGCAGGAGTTAGAGGGGGAGCAGTGCGAGCTGGAGATGATCTCCGGTGGCTGCGACCCCGAGACGCACCGCAGAAGGTTCCGCACCAAGCTGATCGCCATGGGAATGTGCGGGTATGACCGCGTGCTCGTGGAGCCGTCGGGAATCTACGACATGGACGAGTTCTTTGACGTGCTGCACGAGGAGCCGCTGGATCGGTGGTATGAGATCGGCAATGTGATCGCTGTGGTGGACGCGCGGCTGGAGGACGCGCTTTCGCCGGAGGCGGAGTACCTGCTGGCATCGCAGGCGGCAAATGCCGGCTGTATGATTTTAAGCAAGTGCGACACGGCGACAGAGGAGCAGCGGCGGAATACAATCGCGCATCTGAAGCGGTCGCTTACAGCACTCGGCTGCAAGCAGCGGGCGGATCAGAAGGTTTTGTGCGAGGGCGCAGAACCGCTCCCGGATCAGGATTTTGCCACAATTCTCTCCTGCGGTTATCACATCGCAAGCTATGAGAAGCCGGACTTTGCGAAGGGACAGTCGTTTGAATCGCTGTATTTTCTGGATATGCACCTGGACGGGGATGCGGTTACGGCGGCGGTGAAGAAGATGCTGAAAGATCCGTCGTGCGGACATATTTTCCGTGTGAAGGGATTTTTGCAGAATTCGGACGGCACATGGCTGGAGATCAATGCAACACAGCAGGAGATCACGCGAAAGCCGATTGCAAACGGGCAGGACGTTCTGATTGTGATCGGAGAGAAGCTTGTGGAAGACGCCATCCGGGCGTATTGGAAAGGTTAGAGACAGACGATGATTTATGTGGTGACGGCGCTCTATCAGGAGGCACACGGATTCATCCGGGAACTGGAATTAAAAAAGAACACGGCGTATGCGCCATTTGAGGTGTTTGACAATGAGAACGCCGGCATCCGGCTGGTTGTGACCGGTGTGGGGGAGATTGCGGCGGCCGCGGTGGTCGCCGCAGTCTGTGCGCAGGATGGAGCTGATGCGGCAGACTTTCTCATCAATATCGGCTGCTGCGCGGCAGCAAACGCTGGCGCGGACAGTGGCTGTGAAACTGTAGACAGTGGCATGGACAGCGGATACGGGGCGGCACACGCCGCACAGATCGGAGACCTGTACGTGTGTCACAAGATCACGGAGCAGGCGACCGGGAAAACGTTCTATCCGGATATTCTGTACCGGCACCCGTGGAAGGAACGTGAACTTGTGACCGGGATGCAGCCGCTGCAAAGAGCAGCGGCACACGGAGCTTTATATGATATGGAAGCGGCGGCCGTCTATCAGGCAGGCATCCGCTTTTTTTCTCCGGACCGGATGCTTTTTTTGAAGGTGGTATCGGATTTCGGAATTGCAGGGCAGGAGAGAATGACGGCGGAGGCGCTCACGGGGCTGCTGGAGCAGCATGTAAAGGAGGTCGTGGCATTTCTTACAAATCTGCGGGAGGCGGCAGACGAGGAGGAGACGCTGCGAAACGACGGTATTTTGCAGGAAGACGAGACGGTGCTGGAGCGGCTTTTTGCGGCGCTGCACTGCTCGCAGACGATGCGGGCGTCGGCGCGGCAGTATATCACGTATGCGGCGCTTACCGGATACGACTGGAAAGCGGAACTGGAAGAATGGTATGCGCGGGGGCTGCTCCCGTGCAAAGACAGGCGGGAAGGGAAGGTGCGGCTTGAAGAACTTAAACAGGTCTTATTATAATCCGCCGTTTTCCCATATTTATGTGGAGCGGGAAGTGGCGGAAGATCCGGAGACTAAGCGGATGCTTGCGCAGTTTCCGCAGGCGGAAGTGATTGACATCGACCACTATAAGGATGTTTTCTGCCGGAGCAGGCAGGACTATGTCAGGCAGCATGCGGCGCAGAATCTGATTCTGGCGGCGAAGCACGGTGAGCTGCTCTACCCCGGCGCGCCGGTCTGCCAGAACTTTGGAAATGAGCATTTTTACTACACCTCCTGTGTGATGAACTGCGTGTTTGACTGTGAATACTGCTATCTGAAGGGAATGTATCCGTCCGCCAACCTGGTGGTGTTCGTCAATCTTGAGGATATTTTTGCGGAAGTGGAAAAGAGACTTGACGCGCACCCGGTCTACCTGTGCGTGTCCTACGACACGGATCTGCTGGCGTTAGAGCATCTGACCGGTTATGCGGCACGCTGGATTGAGTTTGTGCGCAGGATGAACACCGGCGGGCAGCGGCTGCGCATCGAGCTTAGAACCAAGGGAACCGGAGGCAGCCTGTGGCAGACGGTCCGGCCGGAGGCAGGTGTCATCTGTGCGTTTACCATCTCACCGCAGCAGGTGATTGATGCATATGAGCACGGTACGGCTTCGCTCGCCGGGCGGCTGGCAGGAGCGGAAGCGGCGATGGAACAAGGCTTTTCGGTGCGTCTCTGCTTTGACCCGATGATCTATTGCAGCGACTGGAAGAAGCACTATGACGCGATGTTTGCGCAGGTCTGCGGGACGCTGGACCTGGAAAAACTGGCGGATGTCAGCGTCGGAACCTTCCGCATCTCCCAGGATTATCTGAAGAAGATGCGGAAAAATGAGCCGGACTCGGCGGTGGTGCAGTTCCCCTACCAGAATGACGGCGGGGTGTACCATTACCCGACGGCGCTCATGGAGGAGATGGAGCAGTATATGACGGAAAAACTTGCCGCTTATCTTCCGGCAGAGCGGATTTTCCAGTGGAAGGAATAAGGAGAGAATACATGGAGCAGTGTAGAGAAAACGAGGCGGCGATTGTCACGGGGGCGTCCTCCGGGATCGGGGCGGCGATCAGTGCCAGACTGTGCAAAATGGGATATGAAGTGTTTGGCATCGGACGCTCGTTCGGCAGCAGTTTCGCGGAACAGTTTCCGGACGTTGCAGATAATCCGCTGTTTCATGCGGTGGTCTGCGATCTTCTGGACACGGAAAAAATGTTGAAGCTGGTGCGGGGGATTGTGGCGGAAGCCGGGGTAACGCTGCTCGTCAACAATGCCGGCAGCGCGTACTACGGACTGCACGAGGAACTAAGCCCGAAGAAGATTCAGGAGATGGTGCGCACAGATCTGGAAGTGCCGATGATTTTAAGCCAGCAGCTGCTGCGCGGGTTTAAGAAAAACAAGGGCTGCATCGTCAATATCGCATCCGTGACGGCGCAGCAGTCGAATCCGCACGGCTGTGCCTACGGCGCGGTAAAGGCAGGACTTGCGAGCTTTTCGTGCAGCCTCTTTGACGAGGCGCGAAAATACGGTGTGCGCGTGGCGACGGTATCCCCGGATATGACGAAGACGGAATTGTATCGCAATGCAGACTTTACGGTGGGGGAGGAGACGGAGAGCTATCTTCTGCCGCAGGACGTCGCGGAGGCGGTGGCGTATATCGTGGGGCAGAGAGAGGGCGTGGCGGTGTCGGAGGTGACGCTCCGCCCGCAGTATCACAGAATCCGGCGCAAGCCGGTAGCGAAAAAGGAGAGACCGGTCGAATGAAAGATCTTACAAAAGGAAAACCGTCAACGCTGATTCTTGCGTTTGCACTGCCGATATTTCTGGGGAATCTGCTGCAGCTGACCTACAGTGTGACCGACACGAGAATTGTCGGCTCTTTTCTCGGGGAGGATGCGCTCGCTGCAGTCGGTGCAACGACGACACTCAGCAATCTCATCATCGGCTTTTTGCTCGGACTGGCGAACGGGTTTGCCATCATCACGGCGCAGCGGTTCGGCGCGAAGGATATCCGGGGCGTGAAAAAATCGTTTGCCGCTTCCCTGGTGCTCGGAACGGTGATCTCGGTCGTGCTGACGGTGCTAGGACTGGTGTTTTTACAGCCGATCCTGCGGTTTTTAAATGTGCCGGAGCATCTGATTCCGGTGGCAGGACCTTACATATTTATCATCATAGCGGGACTTCTTGCGACATTCCTCTATGACGCGTGTGCCGCAGCACTTCGGGCGCTCGGGGATACCGTCACGCCGCTCGTGATTCTGGCAGTGTCGGTGGCGTTAAATATCGCGGGAGATCTTCTGTTCGTGCTGGTGTTAAAGGCGGGTGTGCGCGGAGCTGCCGCCGCCACGGTTCTGGCACAGATTCTGGCGTTTGTGATCTGCTGGATCTACATGCTAAGACGGTATGAAATGCTCCGTCTTGCACAGGAGGATTTCCGGGATGCGGATACGGCGATGGTGAAAAACATGCTCGGATCGGGGCTGTCGATGGGCTTTATGAGCTCGCTGGTCAATATCGGCTCGCTGACACTCCAGACGGCGATCAATAAGCTGGGGCAGGACATCATCGTGGCGCACACGGCGGCGCGGAAAATTTCCGAGATTTTTATGACGATGTTCAGCGTCTTCGGACAGACGATGGCGACCTACTGCGGACAGAATCTGGGCGCGGGCAGGATCGACCGGGTCAAAAAAGGCATCCGGCTCGGCATTTTCTACACCTGCATCTGGTGTACGCTTTCCGCGGTGGCGAGCTACACGATTGGCAGATGGCTGGTATATCTTGTGACGGGAAGCACGAATGAGGTTGTGATCTTAAATGCGACCAACTACCTGAAATTCGACACGCTGTTCTACTATGTGACGGCGGTGATCTGCGTGCTCCGAAACGCCATGCAGGGACTGGGCGATCATATCACGCCGCTCATTTCGAGTTCGCTTGAGATGGTCGGGAAAATCGTGATCGCCGCCACGCTTGTGCCGATGTTAGGCTACACCGGTGTCATTGTGGCGGAGCCGCTCGTGTGGTTTATCATGGTAATTCCGCTCGTCGTGCAGATCTTCCGGATGCCGGTACTTTGGGAAGAAAACATGGGAAATCAAGGAAAATGATGCGTAGTTGGACGATAACAACGCTTGAAATGCTGTAAAATCAAGCAATTACAGGATTTCACAAAAAGTTCACAGAAAATTAGCACTCAACACTTGACAGTGCTAATAAACGGTGTTATAACATAGTCAGAACAAAGGAGAGGAACAAAAGGAGAACAGGAAATGAGTTCTATGAGTTCCCAGAACATCCCGGTTCCAAAGAAACAAGGAAACAGCATGAGTGTATCTGCCGAAGGCAGGTACGAAGTAGAAAAGGAGAGATGACTTATGTTAACACCTAGTATTTTTGGAGAGAACTTATTTGATGACTGGTTTGATGATTTTCCATTTTTCGATGACAGAGATTTGCGCAAGGTTGACAAGAAGCTGTACGGCAGAAGAGCCGGTAACCTGATGAAGACAGATATTCAGGAGATGAAGGATGGCTACAAGATGGAAGTTGATCTTCCGGGCTTCAAGAAGGATGAGATTACCGTAGAGCTGGATGACGGATATCTGACCATCAGTGCCGCCAAGGGACTGGATCAGGACGAGAAGGAGAAAGAATCCGGACGTTACATCCGCAGAGAGCGTTATGCAGGTGCCTGCAGCCGGAGCTTCTATGTGGGCGAGGGCGTAACCGAGGAGGATATCAAGGCTGAGTTCAAGCACGGTATCTTAACGCTGGTTGTTCCGAAGAAGGAAGCAAAGCCTGCAGTAGAGCAGAAGAAATACATTGCGATTGAAGGATAAGGATGACAGAGAGAAAGGAAGCGTATGATCATGTCAGATAAGAATCCAAAACATCCGTTGAAGAAGAAAAAAAGTAGCAGCAAAGGTGAATATGGCAGACCATGAGGCGGTCGAGGAAGCGAGAGAAGCCCACAAGTCGAAAAAGCATGTTTACTAAGCGATACGCCTGCAGATGACAGGAGAAAAGGGACAGGGAGCTGCACAGCACGAAGTGCTGTGCGCCCCTGTCCCTTTTTCGTCATTAGGCTTTAGCCTGCTGAATGCGTGTTTACGAGTTTCTCAACAGAGAAACGAAGTACGCATAAAGCAAAAACCCACCTGCTATGCGGGTGGAGTCAAATCGTTATACAGAAAAACACCTTTCCGTTACAATAGAGTTGTTCAGTCACTATTGCAAGAAAGGAAAGGTGTTTTATGGCGAATAAGTCTAATGATCTCGCCCATACAAAATGGATGTGTAAATACCATATTGTATTTACTCCTAAGTATAGACGAAAAATTATTTATAATCAATTAAAAGAGGATATACGTGATATTCTGAAACAGTTATGTGCATATAAGGGCGTGGAGATTATTGAAGGGCATCTCATGCCTGACCATATTCATATGCTAGTAAGTATTCCGCCAAAGATGAGCGTGTCGAGTTTTATGGGATATTTAAAGGGAAAGTCAGCGCTTATGATTTTTGACAGACATGCAAATCTCAAATATAAATTTGGAAACAGACATTTCTGGTCAGAGGGATATTATGTCAGCACCGTAGGATTAAATGAAGCGACAATAAAAAAGTATATTCAAGATCAAGAAAAGTACGATATCATGCAAGATAAATTAAGTGTGAAGGAGTACGAAGACCCTTTTAAGGGTTAAGTCGAAGTAGTACAAACGCCCATTCATGGGCATAAGCAACGCGTCAAGTGCAATAGTGACTTGAACGAAGAGAAAGTCTAGGGCGCCTTGAGACGCTGTCGGGTACCAAGGGGTTACACCCAGCGTCCCGAGCCACCCTTTTTAAGGGTGGCGGCGACTGTAATAGGAAACTTCGTTCCTATTACACAAAAACGTGTCCAAAGATTACCTATTCGCTAATCCAACTGCATGGAGTTGAGTTTTTCTGCCAGCAGATCCAGAAAGCGCTTGCCGAAATTACTTAGTTCGTGATCCCTGCGGGAGATCCAGCCAAGTTCGATCCGTTGATGCGTGTCCAGATTCATGACGGCGTAATCTTTTTCCAGCAGATTTTCACCGGACATGCCGGAACCGATGGTATAGGTGTTCATCTCCATGCCGATGCTGGCATCTGCCATCTCGTCCGTGAGGGTGATTGTTTTTTTTGCGACGGTATTCTCCACAAGCTCCTCGGAGAAGAAGCGGTCTCTGGAACTGTCGATTCCCTGAAAATAGTGGCTGTAGACATAGGGAGCCAGGTCTTCCATCGATACCTTCGTCCTGCCGGCGAGCGGATGCTGCTTGGGAACATAGACTTTGGGGCGCATGGTTGCCAGCAGATGAAAATCAAGTTCCTGCTGCTCCATCTCCCAGTCGAGAACGCGGTTCTCACGGTTTTTCAACAGAACGCCGATCTCACAGAATTCCGATGCGACGTAATCTAAGATCTCCTTGGTGCGCAGCTGGAGATACTGGAAATTGTATTCGTTAAAGTGCGGGTCCTGCTCCTTCATGAAGGCAATCATGACCTCTGTCACAATGGAAATGTGCTGTGTGGCAACGCTAAAAGAGATCCTGTGGCTGCTCGGCTGTTTGTAGGTGTCCTCAAGGCGCTGCACCTGGTTTAAGATCGGCTGGATCGAGCGAACCAGCTCGGCGCCGTCGGGGGTTAAAGAGACGCCACTTTTTTTCCGCTCGAAGATCTGGATGCCGAGTTCCTGCTCCAGATCTTTGATCGCGTTCGACAGATTGGGCTGTGACAGCTGGAATTTCTCAGCAGCACTTGTGATGGAATAACATTCTGCGGTTGTAATCACATATCTCATTTGTTGTAGTGTCATGGTTATACTCCTTTTGTCAGAGCTGCCTGCTCACGTTTCATCTGCGCATTGTGCCGCACAAACATGCCGGCGGCGACAAGGTTTAATAGAAACTGTGTAATCACGGCAGTCAGCCAGATTCCGTCCGTCCCGAAGAAATGCGGCAGCACTGCCAATGCTGCAGGAGTCAGACAGAGTGGATCAAAATAGATCATAAATAAAGAATAGCGGTTCTTTCCTACGGCATAGAAGAAGCTGTTGGTTACTCTCACGATGCCGGTAAAGATGAGCTGGGCAGCGGTAAGCATAACCGCGTGATAGCCGGCAGCAGCAGCGTCTCCCTGATAGCCGTACAGAGCCGGATAGAAGGAGGCGGTGGCGATGGTGAACAAAAACAGAAGAACGCTGGCGGCAATCGCAGTCCGGATGGCTTTGTTACGGATATGCCGGATCTCGTCGTAGGCGGCGATCCGCTCTGCGGGAGTGGCATTTCCGTTCTGCGATGCGCCGTAGGCTTTGCTGGCAAGCGGCTGCATTCCCTCCGCAACGCCGATCAGCAGAATCCGGTACGAGCCGATGGTTGAGGAGATCAGCGCATATGCGCTCACGGCAAGATCCCCGTAATTCAGGCAGGCGATGTTGTGATAGAGAATTAAAAGCGACGGCGTCAGTGATATTCCGAAAGGAGAGATTCCGATGGAAAAAATGCGCTTCCAGCAGTCTTTCTCAAAGACGAACTGCTCCCTGTGCAGGGGGCAGAGAGATGTGCCGGCAGAGCCCGGAAGGCCGAGCCGCGCGCGGAGGCGGTCTGTGACACCGAAAAGTGTGAGAAAACAGAGGGCGGTGGTCAGCAGCTGCGCGCCCAAAGAGGCCAGAGCGGCGCCTCCGATTCCCAGATGGAAAAAGTAAAGCAGTACGAAATCCATCGTGAGATTAAAGAGGAACCCCAGGACCATGATGGTCATGGCACCGACCTGCCGGTTCTCATTCCTTAATATAGGTGCAAGTCCGCAGGATAAAACCTGGATGACGCCGCCTGCAATCATGATTCTGCCGTACTGTTCCGCAGCGGTGAGCAGATTGCCGGAGGCGCCCATCAGTTTTAGCAGCGGCGTTAAAAATAGAGGGACAGTATGAAGCGGGATATGCCTCGGGACTGACAAAAGCACAGACCTTTTTCCATGTGATTGTGCCGCAGGCGGTGCGGGCGGTCATTCCGCCGCTCACGAACGATATTCTCTCCCTGGTAAAGGGAACGGCGTTAGTGTCGGTCATCGGAGTGTCGGATATTCTGACGGATTCCATCAATGCGGCAAGCGCGGCGTACTCTTACCTGGAGGCGTATGTGGCGGCAGCCCTGGTATTCTGGGGCATCGGAATTGTGTTAGAGCGGCTAAGCCACTATGTGGAGCGGAAATTTTCAAAAAGCGTTAAGACACTGGCAGGCTGAGATGCGGTACGGCATCGTACATTATTATAATAGGAAGGAAACAGGGCTATGGCAGTATTAGAAGTGAGAAATGTAAAAAAGGTTTTTGGAGATAACGTGATTTTAAGAGGAATCGATCTTGATGTACAGAAAGGGAACGTCATCGTCATACTCGGACCGAGCGGTTCCGGTAAGACCACCTTTTTGCGCTGCCTGAATCTTCTGGAAAAACCGGATGAAGGCTCGATGGTCTTAAACGGAAGAGAATATAACTTAAAAAATGTAAAAAATAAAGAAAAGCTGGAGATTCGGAGAAATACTTCCTTCGTTTTTCAGAATTACAATCTCTTCGTGAACAAGACGGTTCTTTCTAATGTGACGCTGGGGCTTACCGTGGGACGCCATATGAAAAAGGAAGAGGCGGAGAAGATCGGAAAAGAACTGTTAGACAAGGTTGGTCTTGCAGGAAAGTACGATTATTACCCGGCACAGCTATCCGGCGGCATGCAGCAGCGTGTCGGAATTGCACGGGCAATGGCGGCGAATCCGGAGGTCATTCTTTTCGACGAGCCGACGTCCGCACTCGATCCGGAGCTGGTGGGTGAGGTGTTAAATGTCATGAAACAGTTCGCAAAACAGGGAGTCACAATGATTGTGGTAACACATGAGATGCAGTTTGCAAGAGAAGTGGCAAGCCAGGTTATTTTCATGGCAGACGGTGTGGTTGTGGAAAAAGGAACGCCGGAGGAGATCTTTGACCATCCGAAGGAGGAGGCAACCAGAAAATTCTTAAAACGTATTTTAAAGGAAGAGTCATAGCTGTGTGCGAAGACGGAGAGGAGAGAAAGATATGCAGAAATATGTGATTTCGATTTCAAGACAATTCGGAAGTCTGGGAAGACCGATTGCAAAGAAACTGGCAGAACTTCTGGAAATTGAATACTATGACAGGGATATTGTGGAGGAGGCATCCAAAGTTCACAACATTCCGTTAAAGGAAGCGAGCAATCTGGAGGAGTCGGCAAAGTATCTGTTCATGAGTTTCCCACTCGGCAGCGGAACCACGGCGACGCAGGATGCCCTGTTTAAGACGGAGAGCGAGATGATAAAAAAACTTGCCGTGAAGGAATCCTGCATCATTGTCGGCAGATGCGCGGACGCAATTCTGGAGGATTGCGATCATCTGATCAGAATTTTTATCTATGCGCCGTACGAAGACCGCATTGTCAACTGTGTCAATGATCTCGGCATGGACACAAAGGCGGCGAAGCGGATGATCCGTGATGTGGACAAGGCGAGAGATGCCTACCATATGCGGTATGCGGGGTATCTGCCGAACGATATGAACCATATGGATCTGATGGTCAACAGCGCAACTCTGGGAGTCGATATGACAGCGAGACTGTTGGCGGAAGTGGTGCGTGATAAATTTTCATAAGACGGGCAGTGTGCGTAAGACTGCACAGTGCCACAGAGGATAAGGCATGGAAAAACACAGAAAAAAACTGATCAAAAACGCAGCGGTATTCGACGGGCACAGCAGTGGGCTGGCGCATGGGAAAAAGATTGTCATTGAAGACGATCTTGTCACAGAGATTACCGGGGATGAAGTATCGGAAGAAAATTTTGACGAGGTATTTGACGGCACGGGCATGGTGGCGATGCCGGGAATGACGGACGCGCATGTTCACATGGGCTGTCTGTTCGCAAAGGGAGAATTCCCGGTGGATTACGCTACGGTGCTGACCGTCGCAAAATGTAAGGATGCGCTGATGGCCGGGTTTACCACGTTCCGTGATGCGGGAAGTGTGAGCGAGGGATTAAAGCTGGCGTTTGACGAGGGTGTGCTTCCAGGTCCGCGCATCTATCCCTGCGGTGCCTACATCAGCCAGACGTGCGGGCATGGGGATTCGGAGTATGCGCATACCTATCGCGACATCCAGTACAGGCATCCGTCCAGCACCGTTTTGGCGGACGGGGTGCCGGAGATCATCCGGGCAGTGCGCGAGCAGTTCTACCGCGGTGCATCCCACATCAAACTGATGGCGGGCGGCGGCTGCATGTCCAGCTGTGACCCGATTGAGACCGTACAGTTTACAGCGGAGGAGATGAAAGCCGCCTGCGATGTGGCAGCAGATTACGGAACCTACGTCATGGCGCATCTGTATACGCCGAAGGCGATCCTGCGCGCGCTGGGAGCGGGCGTGCGGAGTCTCGAGCACGCACATCTCATCGACGAGACGGCGGCAGAGCAGGTGGCGGCGGCAGGAGCATTTTTAAATCCCATGCCTCAGTTTAAAAAGTATGAGGACATGCTCGGTGTAGAGAACATGCCGCCGAAAGACGAGATGGTGTGCTGTGCGGAGGCGACGGCTACCGAGATCTTAAACCGGCATGAGGATATCAGGCTTTTGTTCGGAACGGATATGATGATCACGGGACCGGATTATCAGGTGGAGCAGAGCGAGGATATCCGGTATTACGAAAAGCGCTTCGGCACAATGCGGGCGCTGAGGGCTTTGACGGGCACTGCAAACGAGGTGTTTGCACTTACGACCTACCAGAATCCTTACCCGAAGGGAAAGATCGGTGTGCTGGAGGCGGGATCCTATGCAGATCTGCTTCTGGTGGATGGAGATCCGACAAAAAGTGTATCGGTTCTTGCAGACACCGATCATCTGCGCCTGATTATGAAAGGGGGAACGGTGTACAAAAATACACTGTGCTGAGATTTTATTCCGCTAATACGCTGACTTGCATGTGGCTGAGATTCGTAGTAATCTTATTCCAAAAACTAGAAGCAGGAGGTAATTATGAAAGAGCTGCTGTACTGGATTGTGGAATGGATTGCGAAGATTCACAGCCACATTCTTCGTCTGAATGATGCGTATGAATACAATTTTACAGATAAAGAACTGCATTTTCTCGTCATTGGTATGATGGGAATGGGATTCATTTTTGTCGTGTATCCTGTTTTTAAATGGCTGGCAAAGCATGATCATGTCATGGTAATTGCGTGGATTTATGTGCTGACACTGATTATCGTGATCACGTTTGCCATAGAGATCGGGCAGAAAGTAACAGGCACCGGCAATATGGAATTTGCAGACATTGTGATGGGTGTATTCGGATTCATTGTAATGTTCCTTGTGTTCTCGGTTGTGCGGGGTATTTATAAGCTGATAAGAAATCTGATCAGAGGAGACAGGAAAGATGAATGAATTTTGGAAAAGAGTGCTCGAGACGTGCGTGGTGATTCTGGGGAACTGCCTGTATGCATTCGGTGTGGCAATGTTCATTGTGCCGGGAGGACTGATTACCGGCGGAACGACGGGAATTGCGCTGTTTGTGCACCACATGATGGGTTGTTCCGTCTCCGTGTTTGTACTGCTGTTCAATACGGTTATGTTTCTGATCGGATTTGCGGTATTCGGGAAAAAATTTGCAGCAAACACACTGGTCAGCACCTTCAGCTATCCGGTAGCGCTGGAGCTGTTTACACGGCTTCTGCACGGCTATGCGATCACGGACGATATGATTCTCTGCATGATCTTTGGAGGAATCTGTATCGGAGGAGCCATCGGCGTTGTGATCCGTGCGGGCGCATCGACTGGCGGCATGGATATACCGCCGCTTGTGTTGAACCGTTATTTTAAGATACCGGTGTCAAAGTCCATTTATGTATTCGATATGCTGATTTTGCTGCTCCAGGCGTTTGACAGTACAGGAGAACAGCTTCTCTATGGTATTCTGCTGGTGATTGTCTACAGCGTGGTGCTGGATAAGTGCCTGATGCTTGGAACTGCAAAGATGCAGATCAAAGTAGTCAGTGAGAAAATCGATGAGATCAGAAAAGCAGTCTTAACAGATATCGACCGCGGTGTTACAATGTTAAAAAGTGAGACCGGATACATGGAGCGGGAGACAGAGATGCTGCTTACGGTGGTGTCAATACAGGAACTGGCGAAGACGGAGAAGCTGATCCATTCGGTGGATGAGGATGCATTTGTTGTGATCAATCGTGTCAGTGAGGTTTCCGGCCGCGGTTTTTCAAGTAAAAAGCGTTATCTGGAAAAGGAGAATTCATGACATTACAGCAACTGAGATATGCACTGACGATAGCCGGCTGCGGATCGATGAATGAGGCGGCAAAGCGTCTGTTTTTATCGCAGCCCAGTCTGTCCGAGACGGTAAAGGAACTGGAGCAGGAGATCGGGCTGCAGATTTTTATGCGCTCGAACCGGGGAATCATCATCACACCGGAGGGTGAGGAGTTTCTGGGGTACGCCAGACAGGTGATCGACCAGTACGGAATCCTTAAGGCGCGCTATGTGGAGAAGCAGCGCAAGGAAAAGTTCAGTGTGTCCATGCAGCACTATACGTTTGCAGTCAAAGCGTTTGTGGAGACTGTAAAGAAAGCAGGGATGGACAGCTATGAATTCGCGGCGAACGAGACGACCACATACGACGTTATGGAGAATGTACGCAATTTTAAGAGCGAGATCGGCGTTCTGTATCTGAACGATTTTAATGAGCAGGTGCTGATGAAGATCATCCGGGAGAAGGGGTTGGAGTTCGAGGAACTGTTTGCCTGCGATACCTATGTCTATCTGTGGTCGGGACATCCGCTTGCAGGGCAGAGCGTGATCTCCATGGAAGAACTGGACGAGTATCCGTGCCTGTCCTTTGACCAGGGACGGAACAGCTCGCTCTACCTCGCGGAAGAGATGAAGAGCACCTACGATTATAAGCGGCTGATTAAGGCGAACGACCGGGCAACACTGCTAAACTTTATGATTGGGCTGAACGCGTACACGCTGTGCTCGGGAATTATCTGCGAGGAGCTAAACGGCAGCGATTACATGGCAATTCCACTCAAGGAGACGGAAAAGATGCGGATTGGCTATGTGAAGCGCAAAGGGGCATCAATCAGTCACATCGGACAGATCTATATCGAAGAATTGAAAAAATATAAAGAGAAAATTATGTAGTGGTTGGCTATAGGTTTCACCTATAGCCAACTATCGGCTTCCTGTATTAACACTTTCCCAAACTGCCTGTTATAATAGGCAATGTAATCAAAAAAAACATGCAGATAACAGATGGCATGGAGCAAAAAGCAGGAAGGAGGAAACGGGTATGAGAGACACAGCGTGGCAGATGAGAACAGCGATGATGTGTGACAGGATGTGTCGGATGTCCATGTATGGTGGCATGGATGTGAATGTTGTGCGGCTTTTCCCGGATTCTTCAGACCTTTGGAAGAACAGATAGATACCGGCGCTATGGAGCGCAGGTTGGGGCAGCCGCAGGGCTGCTTTTTTTTATTTCATAGGAAATACCGTGATACATTCATGTGTGAAAGTGGAACTTTCCTATGAAATAAAAAACGCTCCGCGAGGATGCGCAGCTCGCGGTAAGGAAAATATTGCTTTGCGAACCGCTCGCGCGCGGAGAATCTCGCAAGCGAGATTCTTTTTAATTCTATGTTTTTGAAATAACATTTTAGGAGGTGGCAGTGCATGCCAGCAATTGCGATACGTCATTTATCAAAGACCTTCGAGCAGAAGGGAAACAGTGTGGAAGCGTTGCGGGATATCTCGCTCGACATTGAGGAGGGAGACATCTACGGAATTATCGGAATGTCCGGTGCCGGGAAAAGTACTCTGGTGCGGTGCCTGAATTATCTGGAGAGGCCGACGGGCGGTGAGGTCATCATCGGTGGTAGAGATCTGGGAACGCTGACCGAGAAAGAACTGCGGGAGCAGCGGAGCGACATCGCAATGATTTTCCAGCATTTCAACCTTCTCATGCAAAAGAGTGTGCTGGACAATGTATGTTTCCCGATGCAGATTGCGAAGAAAAAGAAGGATGAGGCGAAGAAAAGAGCGCTTGAGCTGCTCGAGACTGTCGGACTTGCCGACAAGGCGGACGCTTATCCGGCACAGCTTTCCGGCGGACAGAAGCAGAGAGTGGCGATCGCCAGAGCTCTTGCGACGGATCCGAAGATTCTGCTCTGCGACGAGGCAACCAGTGCCTTAGATCCGCAGACAACGCAGTCCATTCTGGCACTCTTAAAGGAGATCAACCGGAAATTCGGCATCACGATTGTGATTATCACGCATCAGATGTCCGTGATCCGGGAAATCTGCAGCCATGTGGCGATTGTGGAAAAAGGAAGCATCGTGGAAGTCGGCCTGGTCGAGGAGATTTTCAACCATCCGAAATCCCGTGTGGCGAGAAGCCTGATCTTGAGCGACCGTGCTGCGGATGCCGCGTCATATTCCGGGGCGGAAGGTGATACTGCGGATGGAGCGGAGCTGACCGGATGGAGCGGTGAGAGCAGACAGCGGGACCGCATCGGCGACGATAAGAAGCTTCGTATTGTATTCTCAGAGAATTCCGCATTTGAGCCCGTCATTGCCAATATGGTGTTAAAGTTCGGTACGCCGGTGAACATCCTCCGCGCAGATACCAAGAATGTCGGCGGAGTGGCAAAGGGTGAGATGATTCTGGGACTTCCGTCAGACGCCGGGCTGCAGGAGCAGATGGAGGCTTATCTGGTGGAAAAGGGACTTGAGATTGAGGAGGTGACCGGAGATGTGGAATAGTCAGGTAATCATCATGCTTTTGGAGGGAATCCGGGACACCCTGTATATGACCTTAGCGTCCACATTGTTTGGATATATCATCGGACTTCCGATGGGAATTGTGCTGACTGTCACGGACAAGGACGGCATCCGTCCGAATGCGGCAGTCTACAAGGTGCTGGATGTGATTTCCAACCTGCTGCGCAGTATTCCGTTTATTATTTTGCTGATTGTGCTGATTCCGTTCACCAGATTTGTGGTGGGAAGAAGCTACGGATCGACGGCGACGATCGTCCCGCTGACGATTGCGGCGGCACCTTACATTGCCAGAATGGTAGAATCCTCATTAAAAGAGGTGGATGCAGGCGTCATCGAGGCAGCGCGCTCCATGGGAGCATCCGATTTTCAGATTGTGACCAAGGTCATGCTGGTGGAGGCGAGAACGTCTCTGATTGTCGGAGCAACGATTTCCCTTGGCACGATTTTAGGATATTCCGCGATGGCAGGAACCGTCGGCGGAGGCGGACTGGGAGATATTGCCATCCGCTATGGTTACACCAGATGGCAGACCGATATCATGGTTGTCACAGTGGTGCTTCTGGTAATTTTATTCCAGATTTTCCAGACGATCGGAATGAAGATTGCGAATCGGCTGGATCGCAGAAAGTAGCAATAACAAATTTGCATATATTTTTAAGTTTTAAGGAGGACACTATTATGAAAAAGAAAGTATTGTCAACGATTCTGGCAGGCGTGCTCGCATTATCCGCATTCGCAGGATGCGGAAGCAGCACGGAGGAGAGCACAGACACCAGTGCAGCAACAAAGGAAGAGACGCCCGTAGCTGCAACGGAGGAGGCTGTGAGTGCTGAGAACACAGAGAGCACCGATACCGCAGCAGAAGGCGGCACCATCAAAGTGGCTGCATCCGCAACACCGCACGCAGAGATTCTTGAGGAAGCAAAGAAGATTCTTGCCGATGAGGGATGGAATCTGGAGATCAAGATTTTCGACGACTATGTAATGCCGAACGAAGTGGTAGAAAGCGGCGAGTTTGACGCAAACTACTTCCAGCACATTCCGTACCTTGAGAGCTTTAACGAAGAGAAGGGAACCCATCTGGTCAATGCAGGCGGCATCCACTATGAGCCGTTCGGCATTTATCCGGGAACAAAGTCCGATCTCTCCGAGCTGGCTGACGGCGACACCATCGCAGTGCCGAACGATACCACAAACGAGGCGAGAGCACTTCTTCTGTTACAGGATAACGGCATCATTACCTTAAAGGAAGGCGCCGGATTAGAGGCAACTGTTAATGATATCGCAGAGAACCCGCACAACGTCAAGATCGAGGAGCTGGCAGCAGAGCAGGTTGCAAGAGTGGCTCCGGAGGTTGCATTCGTCGTATTAAACGGTAACTATGCATTACAGGCAGGGCTTCTCCGTTGCAAAAGATGCATTGGCTTACGAGGCATCCGATTCCGAGGCAGCGAAGACCTACGTGAACATCATTGCAGTAAAAGAGGGACATGAGAATGACCCTGGCATCCAGGCACTTGTAAAAGTATTAAAGTCTGATGAGATCAAGCAGTACATCAACGACACCTATGACGGAGCTGTTATCCCGTTTGAGGACTAAGCAAATAGAGGAAAGAATTGTCGAAATCAGCATATTGTGTTTTGTGTCGATAAGTAATATTACGAACAATAGATACTTAAAAGTTCCAGATAAACATGCGGCGGCAAATTCTGACCGCAAAATCCGGTATTTCTAACCATGCCGCAGCTGGCATCCTCGATGATCCGTGTCTTTCCAAGTTTGGAGCACTCCACGGACTGTGTCCGCAAGCCAGCAGACAATTTTAGAACTTTTGTGTGTGTCCCTTGCGGCACCAGACAACAGATGGCATAAATGCCATCTTTATGTCGAACAAAACATAACCGCGCGAAGCTGATGTTTGAATTGCCATCTGCCATATTTTTAATAGCAGATGGCAACGAGTTTCGGTTCGCGCGGTTTTTATATTGTCTGTGAAGAGGTGCCATTAGGGACACCAGAAAGTCCGCTCATTGTCTGCGGCTTGTCGGACACACTCCGTGAGTGTCCAAACGTGGAAGAGACACGGAATGGGATGCCAGCCACGGCATGGAAGAAATACGTGAATTTTGCTTCAAAGAATTTCCCGCCGTCTGTTTATTCTGGAACTTTTTTGTTCTCTGGTCTTCTAATAATATTACTTATCATCCCAAAGCGGTCTATGCTGATTGCAACAATTTCTTTTGCAATATTTTGTAGAAGAAGAGTTTCTTTCGGCTGTATGTTGTGGTAAAATAACAGATATAAGCTGGGAGTAAAATTTCCCGGCAATTACGAAGGGGAATGGAGAGAAGTACCATGAAAGAGGAGCAGAAAGTATCATTTATTCACTCAATTTCAGCAAAGATCATGCTGCTGACCGTGCTTGCAGTGGTTATGTCGGTGTTGATCGTCGCATTCCGGGCGGAAGCGGGAGCAAAGAAGGTTGTCGGAGACGTCAGTGCAGATTATATTTTAAGCATGGCGGAGATGGGAGTGGAGATTGTGAACAATCTTCCACAGGAGGCGGATGCAGGAGCATATGAGAATGCCTTAGCGGATATCAGTATGGAGGGAATTGATTCTTCCTACGCCTATCTTGTTGACACGGACGGCACCATGTTATATCACCCGACCGCGGAAAAGATCGGACAGCCGGTGGAGAATGCTGTCGTGCTTGGCGTCGTTGCAGAGCTTGCCAAGGGACAGGTACCGGTGAATGAGACAGTGACGTATGATTTTAAGGGCGTTACCAAATATGCGGCTTACGCGATCACGGCGAACCGTCAGATTGTTGTGGTGACGGCGGATGAAGACGAGATCATGAAGCCGCTGAATCAGATAGTAAGTAAGATTATGCTGCTGTCATTGGGGATACTGGCTGCAGCGATTGTTCTGGCATACGTAGTAAGCCAGTTTATCTGCAGACCGATTCAGCAGATTACAACGATTATTGTCGATACCGCACAGTTGGATTTCAGATCAAATCCGAACGGCGCAAAGCTGCGCAGCCGCCGGGATGAGACGGGAGAGATGGCAAATGCGGTACATGTGATGCGCAGGAACCTGCGTTCCATGATTGGCGATATTGATACCGCAAGTAACCAGATCACACAGAATGTGGATGGTCTGCAGGAGATTACCACCACGGTGGATCACATGTGTTCCGACAACTCCGCGACAAGCCAGCAGCTTGCGGCAGGCATGGAGGAGACGGCGGCAACCACAGTAACAATCAACGAAAATATCGAGGTTATCAAGAGCGGAGCGGATGATATTAACAGTATGGCGACGGAGGGCGCACGGACCTCGGAAGCGATCATGATGCGGGCAAATGATCTACGCACCAAGACAGTTGAGGCAAGCACCAAGACAATGACGATGTACAACAACGTCAAGACAAAGGCTCAGGAAGCCATCGAGGGATCGAAGGCGGTCGATAAGATCAACGAACTGACCGGCACGATCATGGAGATCTCATCCCAGACCGGACTGCTTGCACTCAATGCTTCCATCGAAGCGGCAAGAGCCGGGGAGGCAGGACGTGGATTTGCGGTGGTTGCAACGGAGATCGGAAGCCTTGCGGATCAGACGTCCAAGGCGATCAAGGATATCGGCACGATTGTGGATGCTGTCAACGCAGCAGTTTCCAATATGGCAGAATGCTTAGAAGAGACCACCGGATTCCTGGAGAATACCGTGCTGACGGAGTATAAGGAATTTGAGCAGGTCAGCGAGCAGTACCAGGAGGATGCGGATACTTTCAAGACCAGTATGAACGACGTGAGCGATGCGATGGCTGGCCTTGCCAATTCTATCGACGCGATTGCACAGGCACTTAGCGGAATCAACTCTACAGTGGGCGAGTCGTCGATCGGCGTCAGCGATATTGCGGAGAAGACCAGCGACATGGTGGAGAAGACAGGCACCACGCACGACATGGTGGAAGAGTGTTATACTTATGTGGAGAAGCTGCGTGAGATTGTGAGCCAGTTTGTATTACAGTAAATAAAATATGATTTGCAGGGAAAAGGGTATGCAGATGTTGGAGCGATGTTGTGCATCGGAATCACGTCGGCATACCCTTTTTCACGCAGACAGGCATAAACCCGTCCACATTTTCATAGGATGAGTTAACGGCAAAGCGGTGGACGTGCTACTTTGTGGGAAACTCGATGGATGGGGGCAGCGCATATGCAGGAATATTATCGCGGAAAAACGGAAGAACGAGGGAGAAACGTGCTCGAGGATGAGGAGAAAAAATCCTGGGCGGAAAGTTTTCTGGAACAGTTAAACGATCCTCTGATCTTTATCCTGTTTGTGGCGGCGGCGATCTCCCTGCTGCTGCGGGAATACGGCGATATGGCAATTATTCTGGCTGTGGTGCTGTTAAATGCGACGGTGGGAGTGATACAGGAGGGAAAAGCGAAAAAATCGCTGGAGGTGTTAAAACAGATGACCAGCCCGCATGCACTGCTTCTGGAAGGGGATGAAGTGCGGCAGATTCCGGCTGCCGATCTGATCCCGGGCGATCTTGTGGTGCTGGAAGCCGGCTGTCAGGTTCCGGCGGATCTTGTGCTGACAGAAGCGGTGAACCTGAAAATAGAAGAATCCGCACTGACCGGCGAGTCTGTTCCGGTCAACAAGGATACGGCGCAGAACCGCATGGCATATATGTCGACAAATGTGACCTACGGGCGCGGCGTGGGGAGAGTATCTGCCATCGGTATGGATACAGAGATCGGGAAAATTGCCGGGATGCTGAAGGCGGCGAAGGTCGAGCTGACACCGTTGCAGAAGCGGTTGGCGGACCTCGGTAAAATTTTGGGCACGGTGTCCGTATTCTTATGTGTGCTCCTTTTTGGCATGGCAATCCTGCAAAAACGGGATGTGGGAGAGATGCTGATTACGGCGATCTCTCTTGCGGTGGCGGCGGTGCCGGAGGGACTTCCCGCCATTGTGACGATGGTGCTGGCACTTTCCGTCTCGCGGATGGTGAAGGCAAATGCCATTGTAAAGCGCCTGCCGAGCGTGGAGACATTGGGATGTGTCAGCGTTGTGTGCTCGGATAAGACGGGAACACTGACACAGAACCGCATGACTGTAAAAAAATGTTACGTGAACGGCAGAGTGCATGCGGTAAAAGAACTGCATCCGGCCGGCGACCGGTATTTTTTGCAGGGATTTTCTCTCTGCAACGACGCATCCCTCCACGGAGGGGAACGCCGCGGCGATCCGACAGAATTAGCGCTCTTGGATATGGCGGCAGCGTTCGGCATACAGCGGGAGACATTGGAGGACACCATGCCGCGGATCGACGAGATTGCCTTCGATTCAGAGCGGAAACGGATGACGACACTGCATGAGACGTTGGACGGCAGAATCTCTTTCACGAAGGGATCGCCGGATGAAATCCTGGAGCGGTGCCGGTATGTGTGGAGCAACGGCAAGACGGCGGCGTTTTCTGCGGCGGCGAGAGAACAGGCAAAACGGGGACTTGCCGAGATGACGGAAGCGGGACTTCGCGTGCTGGCGATTGGCATGCATCCTAAAGCGGCACAGATGGAGGAGAGCGGGCTTACGTTTCTGGGGATGGCAGGAATGGAAGACCCGGTACGCCCCGAGGCGGCGGAGGCGGTGGAACAGTTTGCACGTGCCGGAGTTCGGACGATCATGATTACCGGGGACAGGGCGGACACGGCGCTTGCGATTGCACGCCAGCTCGGCATTGCCGAGCGGAGGGATGAATGTGTGACGGGCGAGGAGATGGAGCGGATGGACGAACAGATGCTGGCGGCGCGGATCAGTAGAACCCGGGTGTTTGCCCATGTATCCCCGGAGCACAAGGTCAGAATCGTGTCCGCATGCAAAAAGAACGGGGAGATTGTCGCTATGACAGGGGACGGAGTCAATGATGCCCCGTCGTTAAAATCTGCGGACGTGGGAATTGCCATGGGAATGGCGGGAACGGACGTTGCCAGAAATGCAGCAGATATGGTGCTGGCGGATGACAATTTTGCAACGATTGCAGGAGCGATTGCACAGGGACGCAGCATCTATGAAAATATCCGCAAGTCGGTGCTGTTTTTGTTGTCATCCAATTTTGGAGAAATTATCACAATGCTGGCAGCAGTTGCCATGGGGCTGGTATCGCCCCTAAAGTCAAGCCATATTCTATGGATCAACCTGATTACGGATTCGCTGCCGGCACTGGCGCTCGGGGTGGATGTGGAAGAACAGAAGGATTACATGAACCGTCCGCCGAGACACAGGGATGAGAGCCTGTTTGCGGGAGGCGGCTGGGGATGCACCTGTTTCTATGGTCTTTTGATCGCTGGAATCAGTATGCTTGCCTTTTTGCAGGTGCCGGTCGGTATGATCGAAGGCGCCGGGATGACATTGACACTTCCACACCTGCAGGCGGTGCTTAAAGACGTGCAGGTGTTAGCACGGGCGCAGACCTACGCATTTACCGTGCTCGGCATGGCGCAGTTATTCCATGCGGTCGGCATGCGCGATGTGGAGACTTCGGTGTTTTGCATGAATCATCTGGAAAATCGTCTGATGTTGGCGGCGTTTGTGGTGGGAATTGGTCTTCAGTTGATGGTCACGGAGGTACCGTATTTTGTACAGTTGTTTGGAACCTGCAGACTTACCGCTCTGGAGTGGACGAAGCTGCTTGGACTTGCGGCAATGCCGCTGCTGGCACATGAACTGTTGGTGCTGTTTTCCTGCGCGGGAGAGGTAAAGGATGCGTTAAGGTTGCAGGGAGAGGATTGACAAAGGCGGCGTCGGACTGTTATACTCCATACAATCTTAAATAACAGAACTGCTAAAGGGGAGTAGTTTTAAATTGCAGCGTCAACATACGCGGTCTTGGACCTGGCGCTGTGTACCATGAAGATTACCCGTGGTTATGAGACTTTTAGCGCGGAAAGTATCGCAGAGATACATTTCGTGCTGGAAGTCTCTTTTTTAATTTTAAGAAAACAGGAGGCAGAAATGAAAGAGTGGTATCAGATTTCAGCGGAAGAAGTGAAAAAGAAGATGGAGACCTCAGAACATGGACTCACAACGGAGGAGGCGGCAAAACGGCTGGCGCAATACGGGGAGAATGTGCTGGTGGAGGGAAAGAAAAAGAGTGTTTTTGCGGTTTTTTTCGGACAGTTTGCGGATCTTCTCGTGGGAATTCTGATTGTGGCAGCCGTGATTTCCGCCTGTTCGGGGAATCCGGAGAGCACCTTTGTCATTCTGGTTGTGATCGTGCTCAATGCGCTGCTAGGAACGGTCCAGTATGTAAAGGCGGAGAAGTCGCTGGAGAGTCTGAAGGATCTGACGTCGCCGAACGCGAAAGTGCTGCGCTCCGGCGTGAAGGTGGAGATTCCGGCGAAGGAAGTCGTGCCGGGAGACCTTCTGCTGCTGGAGGCGGGAGACATGGTGGCGGCGGACGGCAGAATCCGGCGCAGCTATTCACTGCAGGTGGATGAGAGCTCGCTGACGGGAGAATCGACGAATGTTGAGAAAAGAGAAGGTGTGATCGAACAGGAGGCGGCGCTTGGCGACCGCGTGAACATGGTGTATTCGGGAAGTCTGGTGACTTACGGAAGGGCAGAGGTTTTTGTGACGGAGACTGCGATGAACACGGAGATCGGTAAGATCGCAGGACTTTTAAGCAATGCGAAGGAAAAAAAGACGCCGCTGCAGATTGCATTGGATGATTTTGGAAAAAAGCTGTCATATCTGATTCTGGCTGTCTGTGCGCTGGT
This sequence comes from Roseburia hominis A2-183, assembly GCF_000225345.1. Lineage (NCBI taxonomy): Bacteria > Bacillati > Bacillota > Clostridia > Lachnospirales > Lachnospiraceae > Roseburia > Roseburia hominis. The sequence goes on along the minus strand of NC_015977.1, from coordinate 2,784,207 downwards.
GTTTGGTCTGTCCATGTACCGGGATATGCCGCTTCTGGATGCGATGATGTTTGCGGTCGCGCTTGCAGTTGCGGCGATTCCGGAAGCCCTCGGTTCGATCGTGACGATCGTGCAGGCGATGGGAACCCAGAAAATGGCGAGGGAGCATGCGATCATCAAAGATCTGAAGGCGGTGGAGAGTCTGGGCTGTGTGTCGGTAATCTGTTCGGATAAGACAGGCACGCTTACACAGAACAAAATGACCGTGCAGAAGATTTATCTGGATCATACGGCGATCATGCCGGAGGCGCTGCAGATCAACGATCAGCTTCATCGTTATCTGATGTATGATGCGATTTTAAATAACGATGCGCGCATGGATGACGGGAAAGTGATTGGCGACCCGACGGAGTCAGCACTGCTCGAGATGGTGCGGAAATGTGGCGTGGATGATGATTTCTTACGGGGAGCAATGGAACGACAGCAGGAACTGCCGTTTGATTCGGACCGCAAGCTGATGAGCACGGTCTATGCGCTGCACGGTGTACCGACACTGCTGACCAAAGGGGCGCCGGACGTCCTTTTGAAGCGCGCGGTCTATCTTAGGGAGAAGCAGGGCATCCGGCGGATGACGGAGGAAGACCGTACGGAGATTTTAGAGCAGAATCAAAGATTTTCCGGGGAGGGGCTTCGTGTGCTGGCGTTTGCTTACCGGGAACTGAAAGAGAGCGAGGAGCTGACGCTTTCCGGGGAGTGTGATTACATTTTTCTTGGACTTGTGGCGATGATCGACCCGCCGCGCGCGGAGTCTGCGGCGGCTGTGGCAGATGCGAAGAGAGCGGGAATCCGACCGGTCATGATTACGGGGGACCATAAAGTGACGGCGACGGCGATCGCAAAGCAGATTGGCATTTTCGGGGAGGGGGATATCGCACTGGTCGGGCCCGAGTTGGACGCCATGCCGGATAAGGAGCTGGACCATCTGATCGGACACATCGCCGTGTTTGCCCGCGTCTCCCCGGAAAATAAGATCCGCATTGTGGAAGCGTGGCAGCGCAGGGGGAGTGTGGTCGCCATGACGGGAGACGGCGTCAATGATGCACCGGCACTGAAGGCGGCGGACATTGGCGTGGCGATGGGAATCACCGGAACCGAGGTGTCCAAAGACGCGGCAGCCATGATCCTGACCGACGACAATTTTGCCACGATTATCAAGGCGGTCGCGAACGGAAGAAATGTCTACAAGAATATTAAAAATGCAATCCTGTTTTTACTTTCCGGAAATATGGCGGGAATACTGGCGGTGCTCTACACCTCGCTTGCAGCACTTCCGGTCCCGTTCCAGCCGGTGCATCTTTTGTTTATCAATCTGCTGACCGATTCCCTTCCAGCGCTTGCCATCGGTATGGAACCGGCGGAGAGAGATGTCCTCAGCGAAAAACCGCGCAATCCAAAAGGCGGAATTCTGGAAAGGCGCTTTATGGCGCTGCTTCTGGGGCAGGGGGCGCTGATTGCCGTCTGTACCATGATTTCCTTTGAGGTGGGATTGAAAGAGAGTGCGGCGCTGGCGAGCACCATGGCGTTTGCGACACTGACACTTGCACGCTTGTTCCACGGGTTTAACTGCAGAAGCCGTCACTCCATTGTAAAAATCGGATTCCGGAGAAACCGGTACAGTCTGGGAGCCTTTGCGCTCGGTGTGCTGCTTTTGGCACTCGTTCTGTTTGTGCCGGCACTCAAAACCCTTTTTGAGGTGGAGACGATGAATGGCATGCAGCTGGGCTGTGTCGGTGTGATGGCGGTGCTGCCGACGTTCGTGATTCAGAACTTCAAGGTGGTGGGTGAAGTGTTTGACAGAGAAAAGTAGGAAGAAACAGCTTGTGAAAACGTTACCAGTCCTGTATGATAAGGAAAAAGGATACAGAAAATCTGACAGAAAGAGGGGCGTTTGGATGAGACGAAGAGGAAAGAGAGAACTGGCGGCACTGCTGGCAGTGGCGTTGCTTGCTGGAAGTGCGGCGTGCGGAGCGGATGCCGGGGAGAAAGACGCGGCAACAGGTACGGCGGAAGCGGCAGCCGGGCAGGACACGGAGACGGCAGCCGGGCAGGGCACGGATGCGCAGACGGGAGCACAGGAGAACATGGAAGAGACGGCGCTGTCTCTGATGCGGGAGGTAAACCCGGCAGAAGCTGCAGGAACGGATGATCTCTACCGGAGCTGGTACGAGGTGTTCGTTTACAGCTTCTATGACGGCGATGGGGATGGCATCGGAGATCTTCCGGGACTGACGGAGAAGCTGGACTATATCAATGACGGTAATCCGGCAACGGATACAGATCTGGGATGTGATGGGATCTGGCTGATGCCGGTGATGCCGGCGACGACTTACCACAAATATGATGTGACGGACTACTGTGCGATCGATGAGCAGTATGGCACAATGGAGGATTTCGAGACATTCGTGAACGCATGCCATGAGCGGGGAATCCGTGTCATGATTGATTTTGTGATGAATCATACTTCGTCTCAGCATCCGTGGTTTCAGACGGCGGCAGAGTATCTGAAGGATCTGCCGGAGGGAATGGAGCCGGATACAGAGGCATGCCCGTATGTGGATTATTATCATTTTTCCAGGGAGAAAGGCAGCGGATACTGCCAGCTGGCAGGGACGGACTGGTATTATGAGGCACAGTTCTGGAGCGAGATGCCGGATCTGAATCTGGAGAGTGAAGCGGTGCGGCAGGAGTTTGATGAGATTACAGACTTCTGGCTGGAAAAGGGCGTAGATGGTTTCCGTCTGGATGCGGCAAAAGAGTATGAGACCGGAAGCATCGACTCGAACATAGAAATTCTATCCTGGTTTAATAATATGGTAAAAGAAAAGAAGAGTGATACGTATATTGTGACAGAGGTGTGGTCGGATCTGGAGACATACGCACAGTATTACCAGAGCGGAATTGACAGCAGCTTTGACTTTACGTTTGCAGACAAGGACGGTGTGATTGCGAAGGCGGTCAAGGGAACGAGCGGTGCCTCTTCTTACGGAAAAGCGATCGTGCGGCTGCAGGACGCGCTGGGAACTTACAGTGACAGCTATATCGATGCGCCGTTTTACACCAACCATGATATGGGAAGGGGCGCAGGGTATTACTCCGGCGATACTATGGAGGCGCAGACCAAGCTGGCGCAGGCGATGAATCTTCTGATGTCCGGAAGCAGCTTCTTATATTATGGAGAAGAACTGGGAATGAAAGGCGCCGGAAAAGATGAGAACAAGCGTGCGCCGATGTACTGGAGCAAGGATGCCGGTGCAGAGGGGATGTGTCTCGGACCGCAGGATATGGATGCGATCACGATGATCTATGACAGTCTTGCGGAGCAGCAGGACGACGGCAATTCCATCTACTGGTATGTGAAGGAGGCGCTGCGTCTGCGGAATGCTTATCCGGAGATCTCGCACGGAACGGCAGAGTTCCTTGAAAATCTGTCGGATGATGCAGTGTGCGTGCTGCGCAAGAGCTGGCAGGATTCCTCGGTGATCGTCGTGTTTAACTGCACGAAGGACGAGCGCACCGTGGATCTGTCACAGATATCTGCAGACAGTGAAAGCGGGGATTTGAAGCTGGCAGGAGAACTGCTGACCGGAATCCGTGCGGCTTCCTGGCAGGATGGAACGCTGACGCTTCCGGCGTACGGTGTTGCCATCCTGAAGTAGAGATCTGAAAAAACAATCAGCCGCTCTGCTGCCGGCAGCATCAGGAGAGAAAACGATCAGTCGTTATAATTCAGAAGAAAGTCCGCAAACTGTAAGGCGGCGTCTAAGTTCTGATTCTGATAGAGTATGCCGAAATAGCAGGAATCATAATAGTTGTACTTGTGAAGCCAGGCATTGTCGGTGAGCTCGATCGCACAGGGATAGGAAGCGACGGCACCGTCCTCGGTCGTGTAGATGAGATGATCCTGGTAGCGGTCCAGCAGTTCGTCGGATAATACGGTGGACAGATCCATAAGAGCTCCCTGGTTGGCGTAATCGAGATATTCGCCGCCGGTTCCGAAGAAGAGATCCTGTCCGCCGGCTGCCAGCATCAGCGTCAGCACCTGCGTGTCGTTGTAGGACGTGGAATACTCGCCGTCCGAGAACTGTAAGGACGATGTGAGGGAGACGGAATCTTCCTTCGGGTCGTAGCCGCAGGCTTCGAGAAATTCATCGAAGCCCTTGCTGTCGGCGGTTATGGAATCGTTGCAGTTCATCATGATGACGTTTAACAGCGGGTCGCGGTAGGTCGCGTAATGATAGATGAGGTAAATGACAAAGCAGAGCGCAGCGATCGCAGCGGCGATCGGCCACTTGTAATAATCCCAGACATACTGCACTTTCGCCTTGCGGGAAAGTGAATGAAAATCAGCCTTTTTCTCCATAATGGTACTCCGTTTCTAAAATGAACTAGTACAAGAATAACATAGAAATGGAAGGTTAAAAAGGAAAAAAGAATGAAAAAATTATAAAAAAACAGAGCAGTGAGAGAATCTCTCCATCTGCTCTGTTCTTTTTCGCTCTCCAATTAAGAAAAGCGGGTGATGGGAATCGAACCCACGTATCCAGCTTGGAAGGCTGGTGTTCTACCATTGAACTACACCCGCATGAAGTGCCCAGTTCCGGAATCGAACCAGAGACACGAGGATTTTCAGTCCTCTGCTCTACCAACTGAGCTAACTGGGCGTCTCACAGAAATTTATTTTACAGGAAAGCCATTAGGATGTCAAGAAAAAAGTTTTGTAAGAATCTTAAATTTTTGAAAAATAAACACAAAAGGTCTTTTCGGGAAAAGGGATACATGCTAAAATATAGCACAGTGAGCAGTTTTTGGAAGGAAGAGGCGCAGGCGGGATACTGCGCGGAAAGAGGTTTTACATGCACGAGAAATTAGTGATTGTTCCGAGAAAGAAATCTACGGTGAAGAAGATTTTAAACGTGGTATGGTTTGTGTTGGCATGCCTGTGCTTTTTATTTGCGATGTGGGTGCCGATTTTATTTGCGGTGCCGGCAATTATTTTTGCCATCATCTGGTATTTTCAGGCATTCCGCTCTGATATTGAGTATGAGTACACCTATTATGACGGAGAGTTCCGTTTCGCGAGAATCAAGGCGAAGCGCAAGAGAAAGGGACTTGGAAGAGTTCAGATGGAAGATGTCCTTGCACTGGCACCGAAGGGGGACCGGAGTGTATACAAGTATGAGAATGATAATTCTCTTGCCTGTAAGGATTTGACTTCCGGCGAGAGCGGCACGAAGATTTACGAACTCGTTTTCAAAGGCGAGAAGGGAATCAACCGCTATGAATTTGAACCGGATGAGGAGATGCTCGACGCAGTCATGGTGAAGTATCCGCGTGCGGTCATAAAGTAGAAAACAAAAAAGGTGGCCCGGATCGGTAAAGCGATCGGGACACCTTTTTATATCATATATGATGAATCAGGACAGATCCGTGGATCAGTCTTCAATGAAACGCATCCGGCTGTCTGAGATATCCTCACGGGCAGAGGAGTGAATGGAGACATCCTTCTGGCGCATGCATTTGGCACATAAAGTCCCGAAAGAGATCGGTGCGCCGCATCTGGTGCAGTGCATGGTAATCGTGTTCAGATGGTCATCCTTGTACTCAATGCGCCCCTCGCGGATCCACTTTTTGACCTGCATATGCGGGATGTGGAAGTGCTGTGCGACATCGTATTCATTTACATCGTTCTCACGGATGTACTCTTTGACTTCGCGGAAGAGCTTCTGCTCGATACACGACGGGCAGAGATTCTCTTTATATGTCAATGGAAGCGGTCGTTTGCATTCTTCACAATATTTATAGTTCCCAAATAAATCCTGTGGTTGTTCCATCGTCTGTCACCTCCGGTAGTATGCTGCCACATCCGTCCGCCGCATGCAGGCATGGGCGTTCGTCTTTACTCCATGTTCACTGTTTATAGATTCATTATACCATGAACGACGGTGAATGAAAACTTTTTATCACGTAGAAAAGAAAAGAAACTTAGCAGAAGCTTAGCGGGGAGGAAACGATTTGAAACTGTTTCATTTGTCGGATCTTCATATAGGAAAACAGCTGCATCACTACAATCTCGCGGCAGAGCAGCGCAAGACACTGGCGCAGATTGTGGCGCTTGCAAAAAGCGAGCACCCGGATGCCATCCTGATTGCGGGAGATATTTACGACACACCGGTGCCTTCGGCGGAGGCAGTGTCTGTCTTTGATGCGTTTTTGTCGGCATTATGCGAGATAGAGCCGCAGATTGCGGTCATGATCATTGCGGGGAATCATGACAGTGCAAGAAGAATTGATTTTGCCAGCAGTATTCTTGCAAAACATGAGGTGTATATCGCGGGACTTCCGCCGATGCAGGAGGGGGAGACGATCCGCCGCGTGACGCTTGCGGACGGATACGGTGAGGTGGATTTTTATCTGCTTCCGTTTGTGAAGCCGGGTTATGTGAGAAAGCTGTTTGACGAGGAAATAAAAGGCTATGACATGGCGGTAAGGCGCCTGATTGAGCGCGAGGAGATAGATCCGGCGCGGAGATGCGTGATCCTGTCACACCAGTTTTATACGGCGGGCGGAAAGGAGCCTGCGACCTGTGACTCCGAAATCCACTATGTTGGTGGCGTTGAAAATGTCGATGCCGGCGTGCTTGCGCCGTTTGACTATGCAGCATTGGGACATATCCACCGCGCACAGCATATAGGAGCGGAAAAATACCGCTATTGCGGGACGCCTTTTCCGTATTCCATTAGCGAGGCGGGGGAGGAGAAGAGCGTGACGGTCGTGGAACTGGGAGCCAAGGGACAGCCGCCCGTGATCCGGCAGATTCCGCTTACGCCGGTGCGGGAGGTAAAAAAGCTGACCGGGACGCTGCATGAGATTTTGGAGCAGGCGGGGCAGGAGGTCTGCCACGCATTTGTGAGCATTACCCTCACGGATGACGTGGAGGCGTTCCAGCCGAAGGAGCGTCTGGAGGAAAAATACGACCACATCCTGGAGATACGGATTGACAATGCGCGGACGAGGAAGCTGTTGTCGGACACGGAAGAGCAGCTTGCCGAAGTGCGGCCGGAGGAGGCGTTTGCCATGTTTTTTGCGGAGATGAACGGGAGAGAGATGACGCCTGAGGAGCGGGAACTGATGCGTCAGGTGATTGCGCAGGAAATGGAGGGGGACGAATGAAGCCTGAAAAACTCATCCTGTCGGCGTTCGGATCGTATGCGGGACGCACGGAGATTGATTTTACGGTGCAGACAGGCGGACTATTTCTGATCACGGGGGATACCGGCGCCGGGAAGACCACAATTTTTGATGCCATCACCTATGCGCTGTACGGGGAGGCGAGCGGCGGAGGCAGAAGCGGAGCCATGATGCGGAGCCAGTATGCCAAAAGTGTGACGGAGACCTATGTGGAATTCTCTTTTTTGTATGCGGGCGAGTCATACCGCGTGCGGAGAAATCCGGAATATAAGATCGTAAAAGAACTGAAAAACGGAAAACTGCGGGAGCAGAAGGTTCTGGCAGTTGTGGAACTGACGCTGCCGGACGGAACGGTGTATCCGGAAAAAAGGAGCCAGACCGATGCGAAGATCGAAGAGCTGATCGGACTGACAAAGGAGCAGTTCACACAGACTGCCATGATCGCGCAGGGCGATTTTTTAAAACTTCTGTATGCAAAGTCGGACGACCGGAAAAAGATTTTCTCCAAATTGTTTCACACGGATGCATACTGGAGAATCCAGGAGAACTTAAAGCGGCGTTCACTGGAGATGGACCGGGTGCTTGCGGAAAATGAGCGGGCTGCCGAGCAGGAGAGGGCGCGCGTGATTCTGCCGCGCGAAGAACTGAAAGAACTTCCGCTTCCGGAAGCGGTGGAGCAGATCGGTATCTGGGAGAGGGAGCTGACGGCTTCACAGGAGACCGTGCGGGAGGCGATACGGAGGCTGACTGCGGAAATCTCTAAGGCGAAGGAAGTCAATGAACTGTTTGAAGGGTTAAGAGACTGTGAACAGCAGGTACAGAAGTTAAAGGAAGAAGAGCCCGTGGAAGCGCGCCGGAAAAAACAGCTGGAGGCGGCAGTACGTGCGGAGAGGGTGCATGTGAAGGAATTGCGCTGCAATGAGCGTCTGGATGAGCGGCGGCAGTCCGACGAGACGGTGGAGCGGATGAAGAGCCTTATCGCGGAGGAAAAGGAAGCACATGGCAGGCAGGAGCAGGACTTTAATACGCTTAAGATGCAGAGCGCCGATGCGGCGGAAGCCGACGCGGAGAAAATGCTCCGCATCCGGGAACAGCTTCCGGTGTATGAGCGCCTGGGAGAGGCAGTAGAGCGGGAACAGCAGGCAAAGCAGGCGTACGAGTCGGCGAAGCAGTATTATGAGCGTGCGGTGCGGGAAGGAGCCAGCCGGCTGCTCGCGGAAAAAAACAGGCAGCTTTTGCTCGAGGAAAAGTATGTCAGCGCCGCAAAAGCGTGGGAGCGGGCATCCGCCCGGTCCACGGAGGCGTCTGCGGAATATGAGCACGTGTACCAGCTGTTTTTAAAGGAACAGGCGGGAATTCTGGCACAGAATCTGCGGGAGGCAGAGCCTTGTCCGGTCTGCGGCTCCCTGACACATCCGCATCCGGCGTCCCTTGCTGAGAATGCGGTCAGCGAAGCGGCGGTAAAGGCGGCGAAGGAACAGCGGGAGCAGGCGGAGACGGCGCGCGATGCTGCGTATCAGGAATTTGACGGGCAGAAAAGCGCGGCGGCAGAGCAGGAACTGCGTCTGGAGCAGGCGAAGCAGCAGTTCTTGGCGCTTGCGGGAGATACGTGCGGTGACAGAGAGAAAGAACTTTATACGTTTGCCGCACAGCAGGCGGCAGAAGAACCTGCAGCAAAAAAGAGGTCTCTGACAGAGCGTGGACGGCAGGCGGAGCGATTTTCACGGGAGGGGAAAAAACATCCCGGGGAAACGGGAGAGGCGGTGGACCGCCTGAAGCTTGAGTCGCTCAAGCGCGACTGGGAAGAAGACCAGCGGGAAACGGCACGGATCCGCGCAGAGTTATCATTTGAGACGAAAGAAAGGGCAGAGGAAGCGCTGCAGCAGCTGACGGATGAGGCAGACCGGCGTACGAAGCGCCTTGCTGATGCAGAGGAAACACTGCAAAAGAAAAAGGAAGACATTTCCAGACAAGAGGGAATGCTGACGCAGGAGCAGACGAAGAATGCCGGACTTGTGCAGGAGTGTCTGGAATTGGAGAAAGAATACCGGCAGGCGCTGCGTGATGCCGGATTTTCTTCGGAGGAGGCATACCACGAAGCATTCCTTACAGAGAGCGGGCGGGAGACGCTCGTGCAGCAGTCTGAGGCATACGTCCGGAATCGCGTGGAAAGTGAGGGCAGGCTTCTGACTATGCAGAAGCTGACCGAGGGAAAGCAGGAGATTGGGATCTTGGCATGGGAGACGGAACTGGAGGCGCAAAAACAGCGCCAGCAGGAGCTTCATGAGGAGATTCTTGCAATGCACACCGCATACGAGACGGATGCGAAAGTGGTGGAGCGCTGCAGGGAATATTTCGCCGCACACGAGCGGCTCGATGCGGAAAACCAGGTGCTGAAAAGACTGTACTGCACGGCGGATGGGCGCCTGGCGGGCTCGGCGAAGATTGATTTTGAGACGTATGTGCAGCGCCGGTATTTCCGGCAGGTGATCTACGAGGCGAACAGACGGCTATTGACGATGAGCGGACATCAGTTTATGCTAAAACTGAAAGAGACGGAAAACAGCGGACGCAAATCCAACGAAGGTCTGGATCTGTCGGTGTACAGTCTGGTCACGGACAGTGAGCGCGATATCCGTACCTTATCCGGCGGCGAGTCGTTTCTGGCAGCGCTTGCCATGGCGCTGGGACTTTCGGATATTGCTATCCGCAAGGCTGGGGCCGTGCATCTGGACATGATGTTTATCGACGAGGGATTCGGTACGCTGGATGCGCAGTCCAGAAAACAGGCGATTGAAGTATTGTCACAGCTCGCGGGAAGCGAGCGCCTGGTGGGAATCATCTCCCATGTGACAGAATTAAAAGAACAGATAGAACACAGACTTTATGTCACGCGCACGGAGAACGGAAGCGAGGCAGTCTGGGAGGAATAGCAGTGGAAAAGTATGAAAACAGACAGGAATGTCCGATTGGTGTGTTTGATTCGGGAGTCGGAGGAATCAGTGTGCTGCGGGAACTGGTGGCACAGATGCCGAACGAGAATTATATCTTTTTTGGGGATTCTAAGAATGCGCCCTACGGTACAAAGACGCTGGAGGAAGTGCAGAAGCTGACCTGTGCGGATGCCGAATATCTGCTGTCACGCGGCGTAAAGGCGCTCGTGGTGGCATGCAACACGGCGACAAGCGCGGCCATCCGGATCCTTCGGGAAAAATATGCGGATATGCCGGTAATCGGAATCGAGCCGGCATTAAAGCCAGCAGTGCACGCGGGCGGACACCCGCGTGTTCTGGTCATGGCAACACCGATGACCCTGCGCGAGGAGAAGTTTCACGCCCTGATGCAGCGGTTTGAGTCGGATGCCGAGATTCTCCGGCTGCCGTGTCCGGGGCTGGTGGAGTATGTGGAGCAGGGCGTGCTGGAGGGCGCAGAACTCGAAGCGTTTCTTGCAAATCTGTTTGAACCGTACCAAAGCCATCCGGTGGATTGTGTCGTGCTTGGCTGCACGCATTATCCGTTTGTGCGGGAGACAATCCAGAAGCTTCTCGGAGCCGGAGTGCAGATCTTTGACGGCGGAGCGGGGACCGCGCGGGAGACAGAACGCAGGCTTAAGGATTGCGGTCTGTGCAGTGGCAGAGCGCAGCAAGGAACCGTGGAATTGTGCAACAGTCTTGCGTCGGAGCAGATGAAACAGCTGGAGATCCGGCTGCTCCAGTCGGGCACGGTGCAGGCAATTATAAAAAAATAGAAATAAAATATTAAAGAAATCTAAATAACATTGAACGTTTTTTTAGAAAGCTTTATGAAAATCGACATACTTCGGACACATTTTTTCCGTATACTAACATCATCGAAAGGAGCTGAGGACGGTTTCCCAGAGCTTCGTTCCCAGCAGCTCAGAGATGTGGAATAAAGGTCATATTTCTGCAGAACCTTTCGGTGAAGATTCCTTTATATAGATTAACATTTTCATAACTAAACTCCTCGAAAAACCCCCGGGACAGAGATGTCCCGGGGGTTTTTCATTGGGGGGAACATACAAAGAATGTAAAATGCAGTTTTTATATGTTGAACTTACTATGCTTGTGATATAATGAATCTTGACAGATTCATATTAGAAGTTCCTGCGGAACTTCAGATGCGCAGAAAGCAGCGCAAAAAAAGATGATATATTCGCTGGAACGCCGGCAGGCACAAAAGAGAGGGGGACGCTGGTGGTAGAAGATAAGGTGACGGGGAAGCGTATGATTGCTCACATCAATGCGAGCGGAAAGATTCAGACAGTAAAAAGCCATTCTGAGGGGACCGCATGTCTGACACAGCAGTTTGCGGAGGAGTTCGGTTGTGGAAAACAGGGATATTTTTGCGGACTTCTTCACGATATTGGAAAGTATTCCGAGGCATTTCAGAGGCGGATTGCGGATCCGGAACACACGGCAAAGGTGGATCATTCGACTGCGGGGGCGGTTGAGGCGATGAAAATAGCAAAAGAAAACATACCGCTTGCAATGACGATTGCCGAGCATCATTCTGGGTTGTTGAACGGAGGCGTCTACCGGATTTCCAATAAAGGAGACGGCACGTTTTTTGGAAGAATAAAAGGAGCGGAAAGTCTGCCGGATTATGCGGCATGGAAGAGAGATATCGTACCGGAGGATGTGAATATTCCTGCATTTTGTAGGGATGGAAGCAATCCCTGTTTTACGATGTCTTTTTTTATTCGGATGATGTATTCCTGCCTGGTAGATGCGGATTATCTGGATACGGAAGCGTTTATGAAGGAGAATCAGGCAGTCAGGGGAGAATATGATTCCCTGAAGGTTTTGGCAGAACGTTTTGACAACCATATAAAACAATGGCTGGAAAAAACGGATTTCAAAAGCGACAAACAGAAAATACTCTGCAGTATAAGAAATCAGGTTTTGCAGGATTGTATGAGCAAAGGAAGTGAATTGCCGCCCGGAATCTATACGCTGACGGTACCCACGGGAGGCGGGAAAACCACGGCATCTTTGGGCTTTGCACTGCGGCATGCGATACAATCAAAGATGAAGCGGATTATTTATGTGATACCGTACACATCGATTATAGACCAGAATGCAGAGGTGTTCCGCTCTATTTTAGGAGAGAAAAATGTTCTGGAACATCATTCCGGAATTCTCTACGATCTGACGGAGGATAAGGCGGAGAATGAAGCGGCATACCGCAAGGCTCTGGCCACCGAAAACTGGGACATGCCGGTGATCGTGACGACTGCGGTGCAGTTTTTTGAATCGTTGTATGCGAACCGCAGTTCAAAATGCAGAAAGCTTCATAACATGGCAAACAGTGTCATTATTTTTGACGAGGCACAGACAATGCCGATTCCATATCTGGAACCGTGTGTTGCGGCAATCGCAGAACTGGCGGCGCATTACCATTCAACAATCGTTCTTTGTACGGCTACGCAGCCGGTATTGGATGAAATGATCCAAAAATATATACCGCAGACGCAGGTAAGAGAAATCTGTGAACATACAGATATTCTTTTTCAAAAACTGCGCAGAACATCGATTGTTGCAGCCGGCAATATGGAACGGGAAAAATTGATCGACTGTCTGACTGCGCAGGAGCAGGTGCTTTGCATTGTAAACAGTCGAAATCTGGCACAGGAACTTTTTGAAGAAATTCCGAGAGAGGGAGCATTTTGCCTCACAACATTATTGTACCCGGAGCATCGCAAAGAGAAATTGCGCGAGATCAAAGAGAGACTGGAACATCATGTGCCCTGCAGGGTGATCGCTACTTCACTTGTGGAGGCGGGCGTAGATCTGGATTTTCCGTGTGTATATCGTCAGGAGAACGGACTGGATGCACTCATACAGGCGGCGGGCAGATGCAACCGGGAGGGGACGCATTCCCCAGAGGAGAGCAAGGTATATCTGTTCGGTTTGAAAGGCGATGCATCGGTATATTTTGCACAGAACATCAGCGCGTTAAGGCAGACCCTGCGTTGTTACGAAGATCCGGCAGCGCCGGAGGCGATCGCATTCTATTTTAAGCAGTATCGTGAGATTCTGGGGAGAGAGAATCTGGATCAAAAGAAGATAATGGATGCATTTACTGCCGGAAAAGGAATCAATGGGGATTGCTTTCCGTTTGCAACGGTGGCAAGGGAATTTCATCTGATTGAGAGTGAGACACAGACGATTTATATTCCGGTCGGTGAAGCGGAATTGTGGATAGAGGAGATGGAAAAGGGAAAGGTCTCAAGAGAACTTATGCGAAAGCTGGGGCAGTATGCGGTGAATGTATATCCGAATCATTTAAAAGCATTGTACGATGCCGGCTGTGTGGAAGGAATCGGAGAGGGGATGTATGTGCTTCGGGATATGAACCAGTATCATGAGGATACCGGACTTCAGATGGATGTGAGTACAGGATATGGATTGTTCGGATAAAAGAGTGGTCAAAAGGCGGCAGAAATCTGCCGCCCTGATGAAAGAAAAACATATTAAATATTTCAATCCACACTTATAAAGTGACAAAATCAGTGTATACAAATATAACGTTTTTTTCAATAAAAAATGTATTGACAAACATAATAATATATTATATTGTATAAATACTTTAAAACATATTAAATGAAAAAATAAATGAAAGGAGGAATGATATGTGGCAGTAAAAATGGAAGTGTGGGGGAATTTTGCATGCTTCAGCCGGCCGGAGATGAAGGTGGAACGCGTCAGCTATGATGTGATGACACCGTCGGCGGCGCGGGGAATGCTCGAGGCAGTATACTGGCACCCAGGCCTGCAGTGGCATATTGACAACATTTATGTGTTGGCGCCTATTCAGATGACAAACATACGGAGAAATGAGGTGCAGTCCAAGGTGCTGGGGAGCAGTGTAAGAGCAGCTATGACCGGCGGACGCACAGAACTGTATATTAACACATCAAAGGATATTGTGCAGAGAGCATCATTGGTTCTGCAGGATGTCAGATATGTGATTGAAGCACATTTTACCCTTACAGAGAAGGCGGCAGCCGGAGATAATCCGGGAAAGTTTCAGGATATCATAAAGCGCCGCCTGAGAAAGGGACAGTGCTATCACGAACCATATTTTGGATGTCGGGAATTCCCGGCGAATTTCAAGGAGTGGGAGGGCGGAGAGATTCCGGCTATTCAGGAGACAAGGGATCTCGGCTATATGTTGTGGGATCTTGACTTCTCAGATCCGGCAAACATTCGTCCGCTGTTCTTTCGTGCAAAGATGGAAAACGGCGTGATCCATGTGGCAGATTGCGAGGTGCTGCGATGATTTTACAGGCATTGGTGGAACATTATGAAGATTTGTTGAAGCAGGGGCGGATTGCAAAGCCGGGTTGGGGAAAAGTAAAAGTTTCCTATGGACTGAATCTGGATCGGCAGGGACACGTACTAGGGTTGATCCCGTTGAAGGTGGCGCAGGAGACGGGAGGCAGCAAGAAAAAAACGGTTTTTGTTGCGCGGATGATGGAAGTACCTCATCCGGAGAAGAGATCCGTGGCGGTTTGCCCGAACTTTTTGTGCGACAATGCGACCTATATTCTTGGTGTTGATGAAAAAGGAAAACCAGAGCGAACCAGTCAGTGCTATGAAGCCTGCATGGAAAAGCACATGGAATTGCTTTCTGATATCCACACGCCGGCAGCAGAAGCGATCTGTCATTATTTCGAGTATTGGAGCCCGGATGCGGCGCGCCAGTGTACTGACATAGAGGATAACTGGAGCGATCTGATGGCAGGAGTAAATCTTCTATTTTATTATGAAGGAGAAGCAGTGACAGAGGATCCTGCAATACGTGAAGCATGGCAGCAGTTTTATGACAGGAAGGATGAAAGCGGGCAGACGTTGTGTCTGGTTACCGGGAAAAAAGACAAGCTTGCAGTGCTGCATCCGAGCATTAAGGGGGTTCGCGGCGCACAGGCGATGGGAGCGTCACTGGTATCTTTTAATGCAGCGTCCTTCTGTTCCTATGAGAAGGAACAGGGTGCCAATGCTCCGGTGGGTGAGTATGCGGCATTTGCCTACACCACAGCGTTAAATGAACTTCTGAATGACCGGGCTCACACGGGAACTATCGGGGATACAACCGTGGTATGCTGGGCGGAAGGAGGAGAGAGCCTCTATCAGGATGTCGGTATGATGGCGATGTTCGGTCTGACAGATGAGAGTGGTATGACAGATGGCGAACTTCGGGCAATTATCGGGAAGGTGGCAAACGGGGAGCCGGTACAGATCGAGGATATACGACTGGATCCCGACAGACATTTTTATGTGCTGGGACTTGCACCGAATGCGGCCAGACTGACTGTCCGATTTTTTATGAGGGATTCTTTTGGCACTATGATCCGGCATGTCAATGAACATCAGGAGCGTCTGCGGATTGTTAATGCGCGGCAAAAGGAGTATCCCATCATTCCAATCTGGAAATTGATGTCAGAGACCGTAAACCAAAATGCGAGAGACAAGTCTCCGTCACCACAGATGGCAGCGGATACGCTAAAAGCGGTTCTGACAGGCGGAAAGTATCCGGCATCGCTGCTAAACGCCGTTATGTTAAGAATCCGGGCGGAACACAGGATAACACGAGAGCGAGCGGCTATGATAAAGGCCTATTATCTGAAGAATGAGAACAAAGACTGTCCCAAGGAGGTATTGCAGGAAATGATAAATGAGGAGAGCAAAAATGTACCATACACACTGGGGCGCCTGTTTGCGGTTTTAGAGCATTTGCAGCAGGAAGCGAATCCAGGAATTAACACGACGATCAAAGACAAGTACTTCAATTCGGCAGCAGCGACCCCGGCACAGATTTTTCCGCTATTGCTGAATCTGGCGCAGAAGCATCTGCGGAAACTGGCAAACGAAGGACACAAAGTTTATTTTAACCGACAGATTGGGAAACTTGCGGAAGTGATTGGGGAGAGTTTCCCAAAGCGTTTAAATCTGCCGGAACAGGGAGCCTTTCAGCTGGGGTATTATTGCCAGACACAGAAACGATATACAAAGAAGGAGGAAAACTAAGATGGGAGAGGCAATTAGGAACAGATATGATTTTGTAGTACTATTTGACGTGGAGAATGGAAATCCAAATGGAGATCCGGATGCCGGCAATATGCCGAGAATTGATCCGGAAACGGGTTACGGTCTCGTGACAGATGTGTGCCTGAAGCGAAAGATCCGCAACTATGTGGAGACACTCAAGGAGGATACGACCGGATATAAAATCTATATCAAGGACAATGTGCCGTTAAACCGCAGTGATCTTGGAGCATTCCAGTCACTTGGCATTGACGAAAAGGAGATTAAGAATTTAAAGAAGACAGATCCAATGCTGGACGTAAAGGTTCGTGACTTTATGTGTCAGAATTTCTATGATATTCGTACATTCGGAGCAGTTATGACCACTTTTGTGAAAGCAAATTTAAACTGTGGACAGGTACGCGGACCGGTGCAGATGGGATTTGCGAAATCCGTTGATCCGATTCTTCCACAGGAGATCACGATTACCAGAGTGGCAATCACGACGGAGGAGGATGCTGCCAAAAAAGGAACGGAAATGGGAAGAAAATATATTGTTCCGTATGGTCTGTACCGGGTAGAGGGATATGTGTCTGCAAATCTGGCGAGAAAAGTGACCGGTTTTTCGGAAGAGGATCTGGAATTGCTCTGGAAAGCAATTCTGAATATGTTTGAGAATGATCATGCGGCGGCACGCGGCAAGATGGCAGTCAGAAAACTGATCATTTTTAAGCACGACAGCGAACTTGGAAATGCACCGTCTTATAAATTGTTTGAAGCTGTCAAGGTGGCAAGAAAACCTGGAGTTGATTTGGCAAGGGCGTTTTCAGATTATGAGGTTACATTGCCGGAGCAGCTGCCTGAGGGAGTTACCTGTACCTGTATGGAATAGTATTGCGTGGCTATCGCAGGGAGAAACATATGGAATATCAGGAGGAGGATTATTTATTATTATCGGGAATTCAGCATTTCGTTTTTTGCCGCAGACAATGGGCTCTGATTCATATTGAGCAGCAGTGGGAAGAGAATGTACGGACATTTGAGGGAAGGGTCATGCATGAAAATGCGCACAATGCGGACTTTCACGAAAAAAGAAACGGGGTTATCATGGTGCGGGCGATGAAGGTTTTCTCCAGAGAGATGGGAATCAGCGGAGAATGTGATGTTGTGGAGTTTCATCCGGCACCGGAGGGCATCACATTAGCTGGACAAAAGGGAACGTACATTGCCGTGCCGGTGGAATATAAGCGCGGAAAACCAAAGCCGCACAATGCAGATGAAATGCAGCTTATGGCGCAGGCAATGTGTCTGGAAGAGATGCTTATGACCAGAATTCCAAAGGGCTATTTGTATTATGGAGAAACGAGACGCAGAACGGAAGTGCTGTTTACAGAGGAATTGAGACAGAGTGTACGGTCTTGTTTTGAAGAAATGCATGCATATTACAGCAGAAAATATACACCGATGGTAAAGACAGGCACATATTGCAGGCAGTGTTCCTTAAACAACATCTGTCTGCCGGAACTTTCCGGAGCACAGCCTGCGGATGCCTATGTGTCGGAGATGTTAAAGGAGGAATTGCAATGAAGAAATTGCTGAATACTCTTTATGTAACAACACCGGATGTATATCTTGCATTGGATGGAGAAAACGTTGTCGTCAAAAAAGAGGATCGGGTGGCAATGCGGATACCGATTCACAATGTAGAAGCAATCGTTGCGTTTAATTATGTAGGTGCCAGTCCGGCGCTCATGCGCAAATGCAATGAGAACAATGTGAATCTGAGCTTTTTTCACAATGATTCGTTTTGTGCCAGAATGATCGGACAGGAAAACGGTAATGTCGTTTTGCGGAAAATACAATATCGGCTGTCGGAGCGGGAAGGTGAAAGTCTTGCGATTGCAAGAAATATGATTCTCGGAAAGGTACATAATGAGCGTTATGTACTTGAACGGGCAATCCGGGATCATGCATTGCGCCTTGATACAGAAAAGCTAAAAGATGCGTCGGAGCAGTTAAAACAGTATCTAAGAGCGGTGAAAGACAGTGGTAGTTCGGAGGAACTGCGGGGATATGAAGGAAAAGCGGCAAGCACTTATTTTAGTGTATTTGATGAACTGATTCTTCAGAACAAAGAGAGCTTCGTATTTCACGGAAGGAATAAACGTCCACCGCTGGATAATGTCAACGCAATGTTATCATTTACGTATGCGCTGCTGGTAAACGAGTGCGCAGGCGCAGCCTATTCGGTCGGACTTGATCCTTATGTTGGATTTTTGCATACCGACCGTCCGGGAAGGCAGTCATTGGCGTTAGATCTGATGGAAGAATTCCGGGCACCCGTGGCAGACCGTTTTGTTCTTACAATGATTAACAAGCAGCAGATCAATGCAAGAGGGTTCAGAAAAATGGAAAGCGGAGCGGTTGTTATGGATGATGACACACGCAGAGTGCTGATACAGAACTGGCAGGAATTAAAGAGTGAAGAGATCATGCATCCTTACCTAAAAGAAAAAGTAGCTGTCGGGCTGCTGCCATATGTGCAGGCGATGCTGCTTGCCCGGTATCTGCGGGGAGATATCAATGCATATCCACCATATTTTAAACGGTAAAGATAAACTGTATGCTGTTTGGAAGGAAGGTGAGTTATGTTAGTGCTGATTACTTATGACGTGAATACACAGACTGCGGCGGGAGTACGAAGACTTGCCCGGGTAGCGAAAATCTGTACGAATTACGGACAGCGGGTACAAAATTCTGTATTTGAGTGCATTGTTGATCAGACGCAGTATGTCATGTTGAAAAAGCAGTTGAAGGATATCATTGATGTGGATAAAGACAGTGTGAGGTACTATGTCATGGGGGAAAAGTATAAGAGTAAGGTGGAACATATCGGTGTGCAAAGGGCATTTGATGTCACGGCGCCGCTGATTATCTGAGAGTTTTTAGAGTAGTGCGAATGTAAAGTGTACATAAATACAGCGGAACATTCGCGCACAATTTATCAGTGCAAATAGCACAAAATCAAGTTATCGTCTGTGGAAAACGTGAAAGAGTAAAGGAATTTTTGGAAGAAAGCGTTGAAAACAGGAGGTCACAAAGGAATTTTATGTGTATATTTGCTGTCGCTCCCTGTGAGGGGAGCGTGGATTGAAATTACTACGGGCGCCGCTATTGGACTTGTGTTCATGTCGCTCCCTGTGAGGGGAGCGTGGATTGAAATCCTGGTCTTAAGTGGCAAGATACATACTTGATCGAGTCGCTCCCTGTGAGGGGAGCGTGGATTGAAATGCTATACCGGCACACAGGTGCTCACTCCACAGCGAGTCGCTCCCTGTGAGGGGAGCGTGGATTGAAATGCTAACGCTTTAGTTGAGCAGATCATGGAGCAGAGTCGCTCCCTGTGAGGGGAGCGTGGATTGAAATACGGCATTGCACGGCGTAAGAATGGCATGTACGGGTCGCTCCCTGTGAGGGGAGCGTGGATTGAAATGTCTGGATGGTAATCTCTTTTATACATATTATACGTCGCTCCCTGTGAGGGGAGCGTGGATTGAAATAGATGTAGAGCTGGCACAGACGGACGCAAAGTATGCGTCGCTCCCTGTGAGGGGAGCGTGGATTGAAATATTGATAATAGAGACAATCTTATCGCCAATATTCGTCGCTCCCTGTGAGGGGAGCGTGGATTGAAATTCATAATATCCATAAAACCGCCCCCCCTATGCTTCGTCGCTCCCTGTGAGGGGAGCGTGGATTGAAATATCAAGCCATTTTTCCATGTTTTTCTTGTCTGGCGTCGCTCCCTGTGAGGGGAGCGTGGATTGAAATGCTCACTCTTTTTTTGATGACTCTTACCATGATGGTCGCTCCCTGTGAGGGGAGCGTGGATTGAAATGCATAACCATAATCCTTGTACTCCTCGCGCAGCTGTCGCTCCCTGTGAGGGGAGCGTGGATTGAAATAAAAAATGATGATGACGGATTCCAACGCAGCAATGTCGCTCCCTGTGAGGGGAGCGTGGATTGAAATGCTAACGCTTTAGTTGAGCAGATCATGGAGCAGAGGTCGCTCCCTGTGAGGGGAGCGTGGATTGAAATTGTTATAAAGTGACCTAAACGTTTAGCTCCTGTGAGTCGCTCCCTGTGAGGGGAGCGTGGATTGAAATCTGCGAGCAGGGTCGACGAGCACATCAAGACGGAGTCGCTCCCTGTGAGGGGAGCGTGGATTGAAATCCCTGATTCCATTGAAAGCTAATGAACAGGAAACACGTCGCTCCCTGTGAGGGGAGCGTGGATTGAAATATGCAGATGATTGATATGGAAGCAAAGGTTGAGGTCGCTCCCTGTGAGGGGAGCGTGGATTGAAATATAGGAATTCATGTGGCTTTTAACGCTTTCTTCGTCGCTCCCTGTGAGGGGAGCGTGGATTGAAATCGCTATATGCCTAGCTTGTGCCGCCGCTTCGATGTCGCTCCCTGTGAGGGGAGCGTGGATTGAAATAAAACTTAACGTCGATTCGCCGTTCGGTTCGTCGTCGCTCCCTGTGAGGGGAGCGTGGATTGAAATCTGTCGTGTGCATTTTATAATGGACGTTTGGACAAGTCGCTCCCTGTGAGGGGAGCGTGGATTGAAATATATTATCTAGATTGGTTACTCCATCTTTGACAGTCGCTCCCTGTGAGGGGAGCGTGGATTGAAATTCAATCTGCTGAATCCGCTGCTGAATTGCAGATGTCGCTCCCTGTGAGGGGAGCGTGGATTGAAATCATATTCCGACATTGAGGATGACAGGCTTGTGGTCGCTCCCTGTGAGGGGAGCGTGGATTGAAATAGTCTATTGCAGACGATTTTGACGGCTTGCAAGAGTCGCTCCCTGTGAGGGGAGCGTGGATTGAAATAACCTGCTCCTCGTCGTTATCCTGTGGCGTTGTCGTCGCTCCCTGTGAGGGGAGCGTGGATTGAAATGATTGAATTATCTCTTTGATAACTCCAAACGCCGTCGCTCCCTGTGAGGGGAGCGTGGATTGAAATAGAAGTTATAGGTGCTGGCAAGATTTACCGTGTCTGGTCGCTCCCTGTGAGGGGAGCGTGGATTGAAATATGTTGTCCAAGTTGGTTACTCCGTCTTTGACAGTCGCTCCCTGTGAGGGGAGCGTGGATTGAAATATGCAGAGGTATTCATCCCAGTTTGCCGCCGCAAAAGTCGCTCCCTGTGAGGGGAGCGTGGATTGAAATAAATAGCGTCATACGTGACAAGCTACGCCCGTTTGTCGCTCCCTGTGAGGGGAGCGTGGATTGAAATCATGTACATAATCGACCGTAACATGAGTTTGTTTTGTCGCTCCCTGTGAGGGGAGCGTGGATTGAAATCGAGATCGACGGAGATCGTCACGTTTGTCTGATCGGTCGCTCCCTGTGAGGGGAGCGTGGATTGAAATAAGGTTTCCGTCAGCTATTGCCTGTGCGATCTCCGTCGCTCCCTGTGAGGGGAGCGTGGATTGAAATTCCGCCTCCGAGCATCTTACCGCCCATCTGTCCGGTCGCTCCCTGTGAGGGGAGCGTGGATTGAAATCTTGGAGATGCCGCAGTTCTTCAGAATAGCCATGTCGTCGCTCCCTGTGAGGGGAGCGTGGATTGAAATCTGTCGGCGCAGAATTCCAGGGCGTCTTATATGGTCGCTCCCTGTGAGGGGAGCGTGGATTGAAATAACTCATCGCCACGGAGCACGCCAGACCCTAACGCCGTCGCTCCCTGTGAGGGGAGCGTGGATTGAAATACTAAGCGCAAGTTCTGACAGCCAGTACGCCATCGTCGCTCCCTGTGAGGGGAGCGTGGATTGAAATTATGGCTCCATGCATCATCCATTGCCCGATGCCCGTCGCTCCCTGTGAGGGGAGCGTGGATTGAAATTTTCAGATGTTTGCGGTGTTTTTCCGTGAGTCCAAGTCGCTCCCTGTGAGGGGAGCGTGGATTGAAATTGATGCACCTATCCGATACAATTCACCAAAGAAGTCGCTCCCTGTGAGGGGAGCGTGGATTGAAATTTGCGCGCCTACGGTGTAAGTCTAGGCGTTATCAGTCGCTCCCTGTGAGGGGAGCGTGGATTGAAATGCCCGTCTTGGTCTGCACATACACGCAGTCACGATGTCGCTCCCTGTGAGGGGAGCGTGGATTGAAATGCCCCAGTTTGCATCAAGTACCACCCAGGAGCTGTGTCGCTCCCTGTGAGGGGAGCGTGGATTGAAATACATTGTCAATAGCAAGATCAAGACGAGTCACAGTCGCTCCCTGTGAGGGGAGCGTGGATTGAAATTGTCGAAAGTGTTTGTGAAATATAAGTTTAATCGGTCGCTCCCTGTGAGGGGAGCGTGGATTGAAATTGACCATCCGGCATCTGTTACCTTGTTCTTCACACGTCGCTCCCTGTGAGGGGAGCGTGGATTGAAATATGGCAAACGTAAGAAATCAGATCAATGACTACTGGTCGCTCCCTGTGAGGGGAGCGTGGATTGAAATGATCTGCTTGTGATGTGTTGTTACCGTCGCTTGTGGTCGCTCCCTGTGAGGGGAGCGTGGATTGAAATTCCCTCTTCTGCGTTTTCCGCTGCGAGACCGTATATGTCGCTCCCTGTGAGGGGAGCGTGGATTGAAATCTCATTGATTGATGCTTTTAGGTGTAATCCAATGTCGCTCCCTGTGAGGGGAGCGTGGATTGAAATATAATTTAGGTTATGAATTTATGTTTGTAAAGGATGTCGCTCCCTGTGAGGGGAGCGTGGATTGAAATAAAATACTCCATGTCAGATGCCGACAGCACGGCGTGTCGCTCCCTGTGAGGGGGGCGTGGATTGAAATGCATTTAACCGTCCATAGTTTCCCGCGTCATAAGTCGCTCCCTGTGAGGGGAGCGTGGATTGAAATCCGTTTCCAAGTTTGGGGAGCTCCGAAGCTGTTGTCGCTCCCTGTGAGGGGAGCGTGGATTGAAATATATACTCCCATGCCGTTTCTCATGTTTGCAACAGTCGCTCCCTGTGAGGGGAGCGTGGATTGAAATATTTTCTTGTCGCATACAAGGTCAATGGCGTTGTCGTCGCTCCCTGTGAGGGGAGCGTGGATTGAAATATCTACTGTGTAGTGAATTTCCGTTCCGCAAGGTGCGTCGCTCCCTGTGAGGGGAGCGTGGATTGAAATATTTTGAAGATATAGAGTGGTTATGCGGATATATGTCGCTCCCTGTGAGGGGAGCGTGGATTGAAATCGCCATGGCGAAGCAATATCAAGTGGCGCAGCTATGTCGCTCCCTGTGAGGGGAGCGTGGATTGAAATATCTGCAATTTGACTTGCGTATACTATTTCCAAGTCGCTCCCTGTGAGGGGAGCGTGGATTGAAATTATGTATTTAATTATCATTAGCACCACCCCTTTTGTCGCTCCCTGTGAGGGGAGCGTGGATTGAAATATATCTTTTACAAATTTAACTTCACTATGATTTGTCGCTCCCTGTGAGGGGAGCGTGGATTGAAATTGAAGGATTTTTTAAAATTCCCGCCACAAAAATCAGTCGCTCCCTGTGAGGGGAGCGTGGATTGAAATTTTGAATTGAAAAAATACACTGCATTGCAGATCGGTCGCTCCCTGTGAGGGGAGCGTGGATTGAAATGTCGACCTGTACTTCAAAGTTTCCATCGCACGCGCGTCGCTCCCTGTGAGGGGAGCGTGGATTGAAATTTGATCGGATATACACCAAAAAGAAGCATCTTTGTGTCGCTTCCTGTGAGGGGAGCGTGGATTGAAATATCACAGATACAGGCAAAGCACCAAGGGAATAGTGTGTCGCTCCCTGTGAGGGGAGCGTGGATTGAAATATCACAGATACAGGCAAAGCACCAAGGGAATAGTGTGTCGCTCCCTGTGAGGGGAGCGTGGATTGAAATCCCTTGCTACAATTATAAAAACAGCGGAGCTACGTCGCTCCCTGTGAGGGGAGCGTGGATTGAAATCGCAGTGGCTGCCGGGACAGGAGATAACTGTGGCGTCGCTCCCTGTGAGGGGAGCGAGGATTGAAATACGAATTACATGAAAGAGGGCAAGTCATTATTTGTCGCTCCCTGTGAGGGGAGCGAGGATTGAAATTTTGTAGTGTTCCCGGACTCCACGGTCGCAACTGTCGCTCCCTGTGAGGGGAGCGAGGATTGAAATCATTGGATATGTGGAGCAGAACATGGATTTCACGGTGTCGCTCCCTGTGAGGGGAGCGAGGATTGAAATTTTTTAAAGTGATATGATAGTATCAACAAGAAAAGTCGCTCCCTGTGAGGGGAGTGTGGATTGAAATTAATATCAGTATGACCCATTTGCGTTTTTATTAGTCGCTCCCTGTGAGGGGAGCGTGGATTGAAATTGGAAGAAGCAACCACGATCACCGATATTCTGGGTCGCTCCCTGTGAGGGGAGCGAGGATTGAAATTTTACAACGATCTCTCGTTGTATTGTTTGGTTTTGTCGCTCCCTGTGAGGGGAGCGAGGATTGAAGTAGTCAGATGGCTGATGTTGTTGCCCGTTCTGGATCGCTCGCAGCGAGGAAAGTGTGGATTGGAAGGTTGATCTCAGCTTGGAGACAGGCGTGAGAGTGGAGTTATTCCCAGAGAGGGGAGTGTGGGTTGAAATATCGCTAATAATATAGAAGGGATAGCATGGCTGTGTTTCGTACTCTGCGAAGAAAACACGTTTGTATCTACCACTTCTGGCCAAAGTCGCAACTATTACATCTTCGAGATAGCGAAAGATACTAAAAAACTATCCCTCTTCACTACGTAATAGGGGGGATGAAATAATAGCTTTGATGTGACTTGGTTTTGCTGGTGCATTTATCAACATCAAGAGTTTTGTGCATGAGACAGATATGTCGAAGAAGCAAAGGTAAAGTAGTTGAAGTTGTGGACACACAATAATGAAATATATATTCCATGCGAACGAAATCTTCTGTAAAATCCCCCGAAAATCTGTTGAAAATTCCTAAAAAATGTTATTATTTTGATGTTTTTTCTTGAAAAACGCCACTTACATTTTGTGAGATAAAGCGTTAGAATAGCTATGCTATAAGAATACTTTATACATATTTAATAATTTATTAACAGAAAGGGAGTATAGATATGGAATCGTATTCATTTTTACTGTTCTTGGCGATCATTATGATCTCAACCAAGATTCTGGGTTTATTTACCCGTAAGATTCATATGCCGGCGGTTGTCGGTGCATTAGTTGCAGGTGTGATCTTAGGACCGTCCTGTCTGAACTTGATTACATTGACCGGAGATACCGGCGTCTTTCTTGAGCAGATGGCAGAGCTCGGTGTTATCCTCCTGATGTTTAACGCAGGACTGGAGACGGATCTGTCCGAACTTAAGAAAAATGGTGTGGCATCTTTCGTAACAGCATTGATCGGTGTGATTGTTCCGTTGATTGGTGGATTCCTGGGGTATGCATTTTTCTTCCACACAGACTTCAGCGATTACGATGAGGTGTTAAAGGCAGTGTTCGTCGGTGTTGTACTGACAGCAACATCTGTAAGTATCACAGTTGAGACGCTGCGTGAGATGGGCAAGCTGAAAGGAAAAGTCGGAACGACAATCCTTGGCGCAGCTGTTATCGATGATATCATCGGTATTATCGTACTCACAATCGTAACCAGCTTAAAGGATACCAGCGTAAGCCCGATCACAGTTGTGTTAAAGATTGTACTGTATTTCGTATTTATTGCAGTATTGATCTTCGTGCTTACAAAGTTAAAGGTATTTGTGGAAGAGCAGGATGAGAAGAGAAGAACCGCTATCATCTGTGTAGCGCTCTGCTTCATTCTTTCCTATATCTCAGAGGAATACTTCGGTATTGCAGATATTACCGGTGCTTACTTCGCAGGACTGATGCTCTGCACGATGAAAGTTGGACCGTATGTTGCAAGAAGATGCGAGATCCCGTCTTACTTGATTTTCTCACCGGTATTCTTTGCCAGTGTAGGTCTTAAGGTAACACTCGGCGGAATGGATGCCAGCATCTGGATCTTCGCAATCATTCTGCTTGTTATCGCCATCTTAAGCAAGGTTGTCGGATGCGGACTGGGTGCAAAGATATGCGGATGTACCGGAAAGGAAGCGTTCCAGGTCGGTATCGGTATGATTTCCCGAGGTGAGGTTGCACTGATTGTGGCGCAGAAGGGATATGCAAGCGGTATGTTAGATGATGTCCTGTTTGCTCCGATCGTTCTCGTTGTTATTGTAACGACGCTGATCACCCCGATTCTCTTAAAGCTTGTCATGAAAGACAATGATTCTGAGAAAGCTGCTGCATAGGGGCATAGAACAGATATTATAAAATCAGGATTTAAGAAGCCGTCACTTTTGTGGCGGTTTCTTTTTTCACTCTATAGGCTATGTGAGTTTATTGCTTCTTTTGCAAAAAACAGTTAAAATAGACACAGAAAAAAGAAATGAGGAGATTGCAATGTTACGGGATCTGCAGGAAATATCAGATGGAAAAATATATGGCTGCAATGATATGGTTCGGGCGGCGTGCGGAGACTGCGCGGGATGTCATGCCTGCTGTGAGAAAATGGGGACATCCATTGTGCTTGATCCCTGTGATATATGGCGTCTGACGACCGTGACCGGGAAAAATTTTGAGCAGCTGCTGGTCGATACGATAGAGCTGCAGGTAGTGGACGGCGTGATTCTTCCGAACCTGAGGATGGACGGAGAAAAAGAGCAGTGTGTGTTCTTGAATGAACAGGGAAGATGCAGGATCCACGCAATGCGTCCCGGGTTGTGTCGTGTATTTCCGCTTGGCAGAATCTATGAGGAAAGCAGAATCCGCTACTTTCTGCAGATGGATGCCTGTCAGAAGCCCGGGCGCAGCAAAGTGAAGGTTGGAAAATGGCTCGATACTCCGCAGATGGAACGATACGAACGGTTTCTGATGGACTGGCATGGCCTGCGGAAGCAGCTGGAGAAGCAGGTGAAAGACGGAATTGGTGAACAGGAGGCAAAGACGATCAACATGTTTTTGTTAAATCTGTTTTTTATAAAACCATATGAACCGGAGCAGGACTTCTATGAACAGTATGAGGAGAGAAGAGCGATGGCCGGTCAGGCAGGGTTAAAATAAACTGCGGATAATGTATGGCAGGAGATGGAAGTATGATAATCGACAGAGGATTGGATCAGAAAGGAACAGATGCGAATATTGGAACCAGCCGCGTCAATCTCACGCAGCGTTATGTGGAATCCGTCAAATACAATGGTCTGGGGGATTTTACCGAAGAATTGCGTGAGGAAGCAGACTACCGGAAGCGCATTGAAAAGATTTTCTCGGAAATTCATATGACTGGGGAGACGTATGCGGATCTACAGCCAGAGGCATTGATGGAAGCCTACTGGCAGGGAGAGGAAATGATATCGCGTTACTACTGGGCAAAGAGGCGGGACACGGACGACATTATCTGGGTGCGTGTGGACGTGAGGATTGTACCGCAGCTGGATACGGGAGATTTGTTTGCCTTTTACAATAACTGGGATGTCACGCATGAGAAAAACCGTGACCGTATGATGCAGCTGATCATTGAGTTCGACTATGATTATGTGGAATACATCTGTCTGCAGAATGGTCATTTCGAGATTATGGCGCAGGAAAAAAGTTCCATGTGTCCGAGCGCCAGAGGAACAGACTACGATGCGGATATCCGTGATTATCTTACCAGAGTCGCAGTGACGGATCAGCTGGAAGCACACATCCGGGCAATGCAGACAGAGGAAATCCGTCGTAACCTTGAGGCAGAGCCACTTTACATACAGGAAATTGATGTGAGAGAGTCTGATGGCTCAGTGCGGCGTAAAATGATCCGTTATACCTATATGGATAAGCAGATGGGGACGGTATTCAAAAGCTGTGTGGACATCGAAGACATCGTAACGGAGGAGAAGAAGAAGCAGGAACGTCTGGAGCGGGCAATTGAAGAAACGGAGCGGGCGAATTGCGCCAAGAGTGAATTCCTGGCCCATATGAGTCATGACATCCGGACACCTATGAATGCGATTATCGGCATGACATCCGTTGCAAGGCAGGAATGTCAGGATGAGACGATCTGCGGATATCTGGATAAAATCAAATCCTCAAGTGAGTTTCTTCTCGGACTGATCAATGATATGCTGGATATTTCACGTATAGAGAGCGGTAATCTGAACCTGAAGTCGGAGCAGATGAGCAGAAAGACGTTTGGAACGGCAATCAATACCACGATCGGCCCGCTGATGGAGCAGAAAAACATTACGTTCCAGTGTGATCTGCAGCATATGGAAGAAATGATATACACTGATGCGGTGCGGTTCAAGCAGATTTTCTTCAATCTGCTGTCCAATGCAGCAAAATACACGCCAGAGGGCGGAAATGTGTGGCTTCTGACCGAAAGGCTCCGCACGGAAGGAAACGTTGAATGGGTGCGTTTTACGGTGCGGGATAGTGGAATCGGTATGAGTGAGGAATTCCTGGAGCATGCGTTTGAACCGTTTTCGCAGGAGGGTAACCGCACGCTTGCCCTGCAATGGCAGGGAACCGGTCTTGGACTTGCGATCGTAAAGAAACTGGTGGTCATGATGCACGGCACGATTGAAATTCACAGTAAATTAGGAGCGGGTACCGGGGTAATCCTCGATCTGCCGCTTACGATCTCGGGCATCGATGCTCCGGAAAAAATGCCACAGGCAGTCATGGCAAAACAGAACCTGGAAGGCAGACGGGTGCTTCTGGCAGAGGACAATGAGATCAATACTTTTGTGGCCAGACGTATTCTGGAATCAAGGGGAATTATTGTGGAACATGCGGAAAATGGAAAAAGAGCGGTGGAAATGGTGGAGCAGAATCCGGAGGGATATTTTGACGCAATCGTGATGGATATCCGGATGCCGGTGATGAGCGGACTGGAGGCAGCCAGACAGATCCGGGCAATGAGCCGGACGGATGCACAGACTGTGCCCATAATTGCTATGACGGCCAATGCCTATGAGGAAGATGTCAGCCAGTCGTTGGCGGCCGGGATGAACGCTCATCTTGCAAAGCCGATCGAACCGCAGGTGATTCTGGATACACTTGCGGGGTATATAGGCAGTAAGAACTAGAAAGTTGCACTGTAAATAGAAAAAGAAAGGCATGCATTTCGTCGGAATGTCGATGTAAAAGTTGTGATACTGTTGCTATAATAAGTTCCGATGAGAGGAGACGGCAGGATGAAGCATTTGAAACAATTTTTGATTATTTTACTTTTTTCATTTCTTGGAGAAGGATTAAAGGCATTGCTTCCACTTCCGGTACCGGCAAGCATCTATGGACTGGTATTGTTGTTTGCGGCACTGGAGCTTGGAATAATAAAACTCTCTGCAGTGGAAGATGCAGGGAAATTTTTGATAGAGATCATGCCGGTGATGTTTATTCCGGCGGGGGCGGGGCTGGTCGAGTCCTGGAGCGCTTTAAAGCCGATCTGTGTGCAGGTGGTTGTGATCATGTTTGTATCCACGATTGTGGTTATGGTGATTTCGGGAAGAGTGACACAGTTTGTAATTCGCAGAAACAGAAAGGCATAAAACAATGAAGGAATTTTTAAATCAGTCTGTATTTTTCGGTGTGGCAATCAGCGTATTGACCTATGAACTGGGAGTATTTTTGAAAAAGAAGCTGAAGTGGCCGATATGTAATCCACTTTTAATTTCGATCGTCGCGGTGATCGTTTTTCTGGTCGCGTTTGATATTCCTTACGAGAGTTATAACGCGGGAGCAAAATATCTGAGCTATCTTCTGACGCCGGCAACGGTCTGTCTGGCGATCCCGCTCTACGAGCAGGTGGAGCTTTTGAAAAAACATTCCAAGGCAATCGTGCTTGGATTGATCTCCGGTGTGATTACGAGTCTTGTGTGTGTGCTTGTACTGGCACTGTTGTTTCATTTTGATCATGCGCAGTATGTGACGCTTCTGCCGAAATCCATCACGACCGCGATCGGCATGGGAATATCGGAGGAGCTTGGCGGTTATGTGACCATCACGGTTGCTGTGATTATTATTACCGGAGTGATTGGCAATATGCTGGCGGAGACGGTCTGCCGTATATTTAAGATTGAGGAGCCGGTGGCAAAGGGAATTGCAATCGGAGCGTCATCCCATGCGGTTGGTACAGTCAAGGCGATGGAGATAGGAGAGATCGAAGGTGCGATGAGCAGTCTTGCCATTGCGGTTGCGGGACTTCTGACAGTTGTGCTGGCACCGGTATTTGCAGGAATTATGTAGCACGCGGTCTGCCTGCCCTATATGCAGATCATTATGCACCAGGATCTTATATCTGACATAAGATAAAGAGAGAAAACAAAGAAGTGGAATCTTTATGTATTGTCAGAATAGAATGGTACACACCGTGCAGGAGGGGGATTCACTGTATCGCCTTGCGAGACAGTACCACACAACCGTCACGGAACTGATACTCGGAAATCCGGGGGTAAACCCCTACAACCTGCAGGTAGGAATGAAGCTCTATGTCTGCCCGGGGGAAAGCTACGTACCGCCCCAGGGAGGCAGCGCAAACACCGGGAACACGGGAAACAGCGGAAGCACCGGGAACACCGGTAATGCTGGAAATGGTGGAAATACCAGTAATGCCGGCGTGGGCGGAAACATCGGTATCGGAGTGGTGATTCCGGGTGGACAGCGCCCGGGCGGAAATCAGACAGCGGGAGAGAGGCAGAATTCAGTGAATCAGCTGTTTGAGACAATGCGTCTGGCGTGGCTGGAACTGATCTACTGGACACGGATGTATATGATGAGTGTGGATTCCGGGGCAGATGCAAAAGAGCAGTATGCAGTGGAGGGACGCCTGTTGGAAACTGCAGATGCAATCACGGATGTTTTTGCAGAGCGGCTGCCGGTAGCTGTCACAAGACAGCTGCGCAATCTGCTCGTGGAACATGTGGAGATGACGGGGCAGATCATCCGCACGTTAAAATCCGGGGATAAGGAGAATTATGAACAGCAGATCCGGGAGTGGTATGCTAATGCGAATCAGATCGCAACACTTCTCGCTGACCAGAATCCCTACTTTGCAGGAAAAGAGACGAGGAATCTTCTGTTGAATTATCTGGATATGACGCGCGAGATTATAGAACATCAGATGAACGGTGAGTATGACCAGAGCATTGATACCTTCCGGGATTTAAGTGATCTGGTGCTGGAACTCGCTGATTATCTCGCAAGAGGACTTCTGGCGCGCTGATGTGCTTTGCAAACGGGCGGTGCCTCTTGTGCATCGCCTTTCTGGTACTATTTGCGGCGCTGCTGATCCTGGCAGTAGTGCACAGAGTGCGGGCGAAGAAAAAAGTTCTTGCATTGACTCCCGGGGAACGGGTGCGGCTGCTCAATGAACTGGCGGAACCCTTTGGATTTGCTTATCTGCCGTCGGAAGATATTTTTACCTCAAGGCTGGATGCCTGGCAGCGTGACAAGGGATATGAGGCGAAATATGATACCATGACGGTGGGTGCCGGGATGGTGATTGACGCATTTCCCGTGTACTTTAATTATGAGGGAAGAACCTGGCTGGTGGAATTCTGGAAGGGACAGTACGGGATCAACACCGGCGGAGAGGTCGGAATTTACCATGCGAAGGGCGTGATTCCGCCGCACGCCTATCACACGGCGCATTTTGAAGCGGTATCGGATGCAGAACTCCCGAGAATCTGCAGCTGTCTGGATACGGCAGAGGAAACGTTTTATGAAATCTGTGCCAGACACTGGTGGCTCACCGGCTTTCGGATGGGCGTGTATACAAAACCGTCGCGCCTCAGACTTGCCACGACGCTGATTTTCCCAGAGCAGGAGATGGCGCTGGCGTTCTGGGAAGGTCTCCACAAAACCGGAAAACCGCGCAGCCTTTTTCGCATCTGCGGAAGAGAAGTCAGTGTGCGGATGAATTTTTCGGAGGAACACGGATTGATTCCGGGAATCTGCAGAAGCGTGGTGCTTCTCTGGAACAGGCTGCTGTGCAGAGGATTTAGGATCGTGACATACCCGTGGAAACGGACGGCGGACAGAATGGTATTTCTATATTATCTGCTTCCGGGATGGTTTCGGAAGATTCTGGTGCTTTCGGGCGGGCGATGCAAACCGCGCTGCAGGACCAGGAAACCGCACAGATCATGTCGGGGCAGGTGAAAACATGGGATGTTATCGAAGGATTGACAGGGCATTGGAACATGCCCTGCACCTTCCGCTTGGCACGGGCAGCCGCTATGTGGTGATCAGTGACTGCCACAGAGGGGAAGGGACAACAAATGACAATTTCCTGAAAAACGCGTACCTGTACGAGGCGGCGATGGAACATTATATAAAGAGAGGATTCTTCTATCTGGAACTGGGGGACGGGGAGGAACTCTGGGAAAACCGCTGCATGGACCGGATTGTGCACTATCACGAGACCGTGTATGAGATGTTTGCTTGTCTGCAAAGCCGGAATGCGCTGTGCCGCATCTATGGAAACCACAATATGGAGCTGAGAAAAATCCTGCCGGAGGCGATTATATTAGATAATTGCGAGGGCGGAAGGGATGTCTGCATGATTCACGGGCATCAGGCGGATTTTTTTAATTCTGTGTGCTGGAGGCTCTCCAGAGCTCTGGTGCGCTACGTGTGGAAACCGTTGGAGCGCTCCGGCGTGAATGATCCCACGAGTGCGGCGCGCAATTATAAAAAGGCGGTCCGGTATGAACAGTGCCTGGCGGGCTGGACCAGACTTCACGACCGTTATCTGATTGCCGGCCATTCACACAGACCGAGACTGCCGGAAAACGGGGAGCTGTATCTGAATGCGGGAAGCTGTGTGCATCCCGGGTGCATCACTGCCATCGAACTGGAACAGATGCAGATGACGCTTGTGAAATGGAAGGTGGCGACGCGCCCGGACATGACCATGTATGTGGTACGTGAGAAGCTTGCCGGACCGGTTGCCATTTTGTAGGAAAAACGCGATTTTTCAAAAAAATCATTTGACGGAACCGCCATTTATGATAATATATATATCGTTATATTAAATCGTTAAAGCGAGGACGGAAGCGTCCCTGACGATAGCTGGTAATTGGAGGAGCAGAAAAATGATTAAAGTTGTGAAGTTTGGCGGCAGCTCTCTGGCAAGTGCGGAACAGTTTGCAAAAGTGGGGAAGATCATTCAGGCGGATAAGGAAAGACGTTATGTAGTGCCGAGTGCCCCGGGAAAACGCAATGCCAAGGACACCAAGGTCACAGATATGTTATATGCCTGTTATGCGCTGGTGGAGGCGGAGGAGGATTTCCGCGTGCCGCTGATGAAGATCAAGGACCGCTATGACACAATTATCAATGGACTGAATCTGAAGCTGTCACTGGAGGAAGAATTCAAAAAGATCAGTGAGAACTTTAAAAATAAAGCGGGGGTTGACTATGCGGCGTCCCGCGGCGAATATCTGAACGGTATTATTATGGCGAATTACCTTGGCTACGAGTTTGTGGATGCGGCAGAGGTGATTTCCTTCGAGGAGGACGGAACTTTTGACGCGGAGAAGACCAACAAGGTGCTGGCAGAGCGTCTGGAGAAATGCGAGCGTGCGGTAATTCCGGGATTCTACGGGGCACTGCCGGACGGAACGATCAAGACCTTTTCCAGAGGCGGTTCCGACATCACGGGATCCATCGTGGCGCGTGCGGTACATGCCACCTGCTATGAGAACTGGACGGATGTGTCGGGCTTTCTCATTGCAGATCCGCGCATCATTAAGGATCCGCAGCCGATCAAGACGATCACATACCGTGAGCTGCGCGAGCTTTCCTATATGGGCGCCAGCGTGCTTCATGAGGACGCAGTGTTCCCGGTGAGAAAAGCAGGAATTCCGATCAACATCCGCAATACCAACGCGCCGGATGACGAGGGAACCTGGATCGTGGAGAGCACCTGCCATCAGTCAAAATACACCATTACCGGTATTGCCGGCAAAAAAGGTTTTGTTTCCGTCAATATTGATAAGGATATGATGAATTCCGAGGTTGGATTCGGGAGAAAAGTATTGTCCGCGTTTGAGGAGAATAATATCTCATTCGAGCATATGCCGTCTGGCATCGACACGATGACAATCTTCGTTCACCAGCCGGAATTCGAGGGCAAGGAGCAGGCAGTGATCTCAGCAATTCACCGTCTGGCAAAGCCGGACAGTATCGAGCTGGAGGGTGATCTGGCGCTGATCGCGGTTGTGGGACGCGGCATGAAGTCGACCAGAGGAACGGCAGGCCGTATCTTCTCGGCACTGGCACATGCAAACATCAACGTCAAGATGATCGATCAGGGATCTTCTGAGCTTAACATTATTATCGGTGTGAGCAATGCGGATTTTGAACCGGCAATCCGTGCGATCTATGACATTTTCGTGGAGACCCAGCTTTAAGATTAAGATATGAAGAACAACAAGCACGAGCAAAATGAATTACAGCGTATGATGGAAGGCAGGGCTGCCCGCATGATTGCGGCTGCAGTCACTGTCTTTTTGTGCGTACTGACATTGTTTGAATTTGTTGCGCTCAAGATGGAGTGGAATGTGCCTGCACTGGCGGTGCTAAGCGGCGACAACGGACTGTGGACCAGGGAGTACCAGCGGGAAGAACTGGTGATGGACGGCAGCACGGAAAACATTCTGCTCGCAGACGATGGAGAGACACCGCTCACAGGAAGTGGTGAGAATGCCAAAACGAATGTGGGGGAAAACGGAAGCGGCGGGACGGCGCAGACCGGTGAAAATGCAGGGAACGGGGAAGACTTGCAGGTGGAAGGGACAGAAGCGGTGCGGCAGGAAGAGACTGAGACGCCGGATGTAAGCGGAACCG
Source organism: Roseburia hominis A2-183 (assembly GCF_000225345.1). NCBI lineage: Bacteria > Bacillati > Bacillota > Clostridia > Lachnospirales > Lachnospiraceae > Roseburia > Roseburia hominis. The sequence goes on along the minus strand of NC_015977.1, from coordinate 2,749,001 downwards.
GAAAAGCGGAAGCGGATGTTAAGGAGACGCAGACACCGGAATTTTCGTATTATATCCGCATCAATCGCAAGCAGAACTGCGTCACGATCTACACCCAGGATGAGGAGGGGGAGTATACGGTACCCTATAAGGCAATGGTATGCTCGACCGGACTTTACAACGCAACGCCGCGCGGAACTTACCAGATTTCCACCAAGTATCTGTGGCGGGAACTCTATGGCGGTGTGTATGGGCAGTACGCGACGCGGATTCACGGGGGAATCCTGTTCCATTCTGTGCCCTATTACAAGCGCGCAAAGGATACACTCTGTACGGACAAGTATAACAAGCTGGGACAGCAGGCGTCGATGGGCTGCGTAAGACTGACGGTGGAGGATGCAAAATGGATTGCGGAGAACTGCCCGGAAGGCACTACGGTTGAAATATACGACGGGGAAGACCCGGGGCCGCTCGGGAAACCGGAGGCACAAAAACTGGATAAATCAGATCCGGACTGCCACTGGGATCCGACTGATCCGGATGAGGAAAATCCCTGGCAGCAGACGGAGACGTCCGTGACGGAGAGCGAGCAGGAAAAACAGATAAAATAGAAAAAATAAAACGACGAAGGCGACATCCTATTCATTTGAATCGATGTCGCCTTCTAAACTATCTCGTCCATGGGACTGTACCTCTCTTTTCTTTTTCTTTCGGACTTCTTCGCTTCCTTCGTACCTTGTATCACTCTTCTTATGACGGTGGATATCGCATCATATCTGATTAACTCATCTGATACTGATTCCTCTTTCCATGATTTGGATTGTCACGTGTGTTTTTCGGGAGTTAGAAAAAAACGAATGCAATTACGTTTTCGGTGGTCTGTACCTCTCTTTCCTTAATATCGTTTTGGGTAAATCGTTACGTTTCTGGTGGCTTGTACCTTCCTTTCCTTCGATTTCGTTTTCCTTTCTTTTTGTTGTCTTTATTCTATCTGATATATGAGAAAAAGTCAAGCATAAAATGAGAAAATTATAATAAAAAATATTTAAAAACAATAAACAAAGAATAAACGAAAAAATATTCTGAAAATATAGATGCAATAGATATAATATATATTTTTCGTAAAATACATGTAAATGCTTCGCTGTGGCAGAAGAGCGTGCGCTTCATATAATAAAGAGAAGGGAGCGTAATTCTATGAATAGACAGACCATACTTCTCATCAGTGACATGCGCCAGGTTTATCTGGCGGAGATTATGACCAAAAGAGGACTCAACGTACGCTGCCTGGATATCAGAAACAGCGGGACGGTAAAAGAACAAATCGAGAAGTTGAAAAGTTTTCTGGCGGAGGCGGATATGCTGATCCTCCCGATTCCGGTGACAAAGATACCGGAACAGAAAATGCTGAACGATATATTGAATAAAAACCTGACGAACGATACGCTGGTGCTTGGAGGCTGCTTCTCCACAGAACAGCAGGAGCTTTTGGAGCGCCGGGACATTCACTATCTGGATTTTATGAAAGATGAGATTGTGACGGAAGAAAATGCAGTGGCGACGGCGGAGGGCGTGATCGCGGAGCTTGTGAACCACAGCCCTTATAACATTGAGGAGGCAAAAATTATCGTCACCGGTTACGGCTGCTGCGGCAGAGCGGTGGCTGCGAGGCTGAAAGCGCTCGGCGCGCGCGTGACGGTGCTGGCAAGAAGACGGGAAGTGCGCAAACTTGCCAAGAAGGATGGATTTTATGCCGCGGATTTTGCGTTTGGACCGGAGGAAGCGATGGGGGCGGCAATGCTGGTCAACACGGTTCCTGCGCCTGTGGTTACAGGTGCGATCATCCGCGAACTGCCGCGGGATGCATATATTTTAGACATCGCGTCCAAACCGGGCGGTACGGATTTTGCCTGCGCCAGAGAGTGCGGCATCCGTGCGGATCTGGCACTTGGACTTCCGGGAAAATATGCGCCGAAGGAGAGCGCCTATATTCTGGACCGGGCGGTGGAGAGATTCGTGCGAAAGGAGCATGAAATGTGATGGATTTTTCCAATTATAATATCGGGCTTGGAATTACCGGTTCGTTTTGTACGTTTGCGAAAGCAAGAAAAGAAATACAGCGGCTGTGCGATATGGGCGCCAATGTGGTGCCGGTTTTTTCATTTAATGCGCAGACGTGTGACACGCGGTTCGGAAGTGCGAAAGATTATGTGGACGGAATCTGCGAGATTACCGGAAATGAGGGCATCCGTACCATCTGTGCGGCGGAGCCGATCGGACCGAATAATTTTCTGGACATCATGGTCATTGCGCCCTGCACCGGAAATACGGCGGCAAAACTCTGCAACGGAATCACGGATACGCCGGTGCTGATGGCGACCAAAGCGCATATGCGCAACGGTAAGCCGCTTGTGATTGCCATCTCGACGAACGATGCGCTCGGCGCCAGCTTTAAGAATATCGGAATGCTGATGAATATGAAAAATATTTATTTCGTTCCGTTCGGGCAGGACAACTGCAAGAGCAAGCCGAACTCCATGATTGCAAAAATGGAGCTCCTGCCGGACACAATCGAGGCGGCGCTCGCCGGCAAACAGATCCAGCCGATTCTGCAGACCCCGACGTAACGCAGATCTGACGGAGCCGGGCGGAGACAGAGACGGAAAATGCCGGGGACGTTTTATTATGCAAAAAATCAGAGCATCTTATGTTCCGGCCGCTTCTGGCAGGGGCGGATTTTGCGATTAGAAATGCCGCCTCCGTTACAGCCGGAACATTGAGCGCTCGGTTTCTACTCCTGCAACTTAGTCCACAAAAATCAATACGCCTGTCCCGGGACAGGCGCGTTTTGCGTTTACAGGTGTTTCCTTACGCCTGCTTGGATGCCTCGTAGGCTTCGCGACAGGCCTTAGCCAGCTGATCGCCGCAGGAAGTCGGGCGTCCGTTGCAGGAGATGCCGCCGATTTTCTCCTCAACCTGCTCGACGGTAAGACCCTCGACGAGCTTCGGAATCGCTTGAAGATTGCCGTTGCAGCCGCCGGTGAACTTTACGTTATGCACGATGTTGCCCTCTAATTCAAGATCAATCTGTGTGGAGCAGGTGCCCTTGGTCTTATATGTGTATGTCATTTTGAAATCCTCCTTTATTGAAAAAATAGATCGTTCAGATCACTTTTGAGTATAACATGGAACCGGAAGTGTGCAAGAAAAATTTGCAGTAAAGCGGCAGTTAATAAAAAATTTACAATTCTTTTACGCCTGTTTTTATTGTGGTGGTGCTGGAAAAGTGTTACAATAACAATATTGTGCGGGGTCATACCCTTTTGCAGGTGTCCCGCAGGAGAATGGATTTTGACACAGTTTTGTGTAAAAACAGGAGTAGGAGCTTTTTATGAGTGCAATAACGAAGATCTTCGGAACCCACAGCGAGCGTGAGTTAAAGCGGATTTACCCGCTTGTCGACAAGGTGGAATCTTACCGCGAGGCGATGGGAGCACTTTCCGATGAAGAATTAAAGAACAAGACGAAGGAATATAAGGAGAGACTGGAGAACGGCGAGACGCTGGATGATCTTCTTCCGGAGGCATATGCGACGGTGCGCGAGGCGGCGAAGCGTGTGCTCGGCATGGAGCATTACCGCGTGCAGATTATCGGTGGTATCATTCTCCACCAGGGACGTATCGCAGAGATGAAGACCGGTGAAGGTAAGACTCTGGTATCGACACTGCCGGCATACTTAAATGCGCTTGAGGGCAAGGGCGTGTGCATCGTCACAGTCAATGACTATCTGGCAAAGCGTGACTCTGAGTGGATGGGACAGGTCCATGAATTCCTGGGACTGAAAGTCGGCGTGGTTTTGAACGAGATGACGAACGATGAGCGCCGGGATGCCTATAACTGTGACATTACCTACGTGACAAACAATGAGCTTGGTTTTGATTATCTGCGTGACAACATGGTAATCTATAAGGAGCAGCTGGTGCAGCGCGGACTGCATTTTGCCATCATCGACGAGGTCGACTCGGTATTGATCGATGAGGCGCGTACACCGCTCATCATTTCCGGACAGAGCGGCAAATCCACCAGACTGTATGAAGCATGCGATATTCTGGCGTGCCAGATGAAGCGCGGTGAGGACATGCCGGAGTATTCCAAGATGGATGCCATCATGGGCGTGGAGCAGGAGGAGACCGGAGACTTCATCGTAAACGAGAAGGATAAGGTGGTCAGCCTGACACAGGATGGTGTGAAGAAGGTTGAGCAGTTCTTCAAGATAGAGAACCTGGCTGATCCGGAGAATCTGGAGATTCAGCATAACATTATTCTGGCGCTGCGCGCACACAACCTGATGTTCCGCGACCAGGATTACGTGGTGAAGGACGACCAGGTTATGATCGTCGATGAGTTTACCGGACGTATCATGCCGGGACGCCGTTATTCAGACGGACTTCATCAGGCGATTGAGGCGAAGGAGCATGTGAAGGTCAAGAGAGAGAGCAAGACTCTGGCAACGATCACATTCCAGAACTTCTTTAACAAGTTTGAGAAGAAAGCAGGTATGACCGGTACCGCATTGACGGAGGAGAAGGAGTTCCGCGACATCTACGGCATGGACGTCGTCGAGATCCCGACCAACCGCCCGATCGCCCGTATCGATCATCATGATGTTGTATACAAGACAAAGAATGAAAAATACAAGGCGGTTGTGGAGGAAGTGGTAAAATCCCATGAAAAGGGACAGCCGGTACTTGTCGGTACCATCAATATCGATACTTCCGAGCTGATCAGCGGCATGCTGAAGCGCGAGGGAATTCCGCATACGGTATTGAACGCAAAGTTCCATGAAAAAGAGGCTGAGATTGTAGCCGGTGCCGGACAGCATGGAGCGGTGACGATCGCGACCAACATGGCAGGACGTGGTACCGATATTAAGCTGGATGATGAGTCGAAGGCTGCAGGCGGTTTGAAGATCATCGGTACAGAGCGTCATGAATCCAGACGTATTGATAACCAGCTGCGCGGTCGTTCCGGACGTCAGGGAGATCCGGGTGAGTCCCAGTTCTTCATTTCTCTTGAAGACGATCTGATGCGTCTGTTCGGTTCTGAGAAGCTGATGGACATTTTCAATGCACTCGGTGTTCCGGAAGGTGAGCAGATCCAGCATAAGATGCTGACATCTGCGATTGAGAAAGCGCAGAAGAAGATCGAGGGCAACAACTTCGGTATCAGAAAGAATCTTCTTGAGTATGATCAGGTTATGAACGATCAGAGAGAGATTATCTACAAGGAGCGCCGCCGCGTACTGGACGGAGAGAACATGCGCGATGCGATTTTCAAGATGATCACGGATCGTGTGGAAAATTGTGTAGATACCTGTATTTCTTCTGATATTCCGAAGGAAGAGTGGGATCTGAATGAACTGAACCAGCTGATCCTCTCCATGATTCCGATGCAGGCAGTGACGCCGGAGGACGTGGACAGCGTTAAGAATAATAAGGAACTGAAGCATCTGTTAAAGGAGCGTGCAGTGAAGCTGTATGAGGCGAAGGAGACGGAGTTCCCTGAGCCGGAGCAGTTCCGTGAACTTGAACGTGTCGTTCTCCTGAAGGTGATCGACCGCAAGTGGATGGATCACATTGATGATATGGATCAGCTTCGTCAGGGTATCGGACTGCAGTCCTACGGACAGAGAGATCCGCTTGTCGAGTACAAGATGGCAGGATTTGACATGTTCGACGAGATGACGGCGAGCATTCAGGAGGATACGATCCGGCTACTGTATCATGTGAAGATTGAGCAGAAGGTTGAGCGTGAGCAGGTAGCGAAAGTGACCGGAACGAACAAGGATGAGTCTGCGACGAACACGCCGAAGAAGCGTGCTGCGGCAAAGGTATATCCGAACGATCCGTGTCCGTGTGGAAGCGGCAAGAAGTATAAGCAGTGCTGCGGCAGAAACGCAGCGCAGTAGGAGTGCTGCAAACGGCAGACTGCAATGACGGGCGGACGGCAGAACGCTGTTTATCCGGCAGAAAAGTCGACAGAACAGCATAAGGAAGAGAGAGCATTTCAGGTAGATAATTATTGCCGGGAATGCTCTTTTTGCATATTTTCATCTGTATGCAGAAAAATACATACAGAGTGCATTTTTGGGTGGCAATTTCCAGAAATCTGATTTATAATTCATACCAAACAGGTAGAATATGAGACGGCAGACTGCCGGACAGAAGGAGGAACACTATGTACAACGTAAGAAAAGTGACTGAGGATATTGTTTGGGTTGGAGCCAGTGACAGAAGACTGGCGCTGTTTGAAAATATATTTCCAATTCCGCGCGGGGTATCCTACAACTCTTATGTATTATTGGATGAGAAGACGGTACTTTTGGATACAGTCGATGCGTCCGTGGCGGGACAGTTTTTTGAAAATCTGGAGCATGTGCTCGACGGACGGAAACTGGATTATCTGATTGTCAATCACATGGAACCGGATCACTGTGCGATGATCGGGGATCTGGTGCGCCGTTACCCGGAAGTGCAGGTGGTCGGAAACACCAAGACATTTGGAATGATAAAACAGTTCTTCGGAACGGATTTCGCGGAGAGAGCCGTGACGGTAAAAGAGGGAGATACGCTTGCAACCGGTGCGCATACATTGCACTTTGTGATGGCGCCGATGGTACACTGGCCGGAGGTAATGGTAACCTATGATGAGAAGGACAAGGTGCTTTTTGCTGCGGACGGATTCGGAACGTTTGGCGCATTGAACGGCAATATTTTTGCGGATGAAGTCGATTTTGACCGCGACTGGCTGGATGATGCCAGAAGATATTACACGAATATCGTCGGAAAGTATGGTGCATCGGTGCAGGCATTGTTAAAGAAAGCCTCCGGGCTGGAGATCGCAGTGATCTGCCCGCTCCACGGACCCATCTGGCGGGAGAATCTGGGCTATATTCTGGAAAAATATCAGAAGTGGAGCACCTATGAGGCGGAGGATCAGGCGGTTGTGATTCTGTATGCAACGATGTACGGTAACACGGCATCGGCGGCGGATGCGCTTGCAGGAAGACTTGCGGCAAAGGGCGTGAAGAAGATTGCCGTTTATGATGTCTCGAACACCCATGTGTCGGAGCTCATCAGTGAGATCTTCCGCGCAAGCCATGTGGTGTTTGCAGCGCCGACTTACAACGGAGGCATCTATCCGGTGATGGAGAACCTGCTCGCCGACATGAAGGCACTTGCGGTTCAGAACAAGACCGTAGCACTGATGGAGAACGGCACCTGGGCACCGACGACGGCAAAGCAGATGAGAGAAAAACTGGCGGAACTGAAAAATGTGACGATTCTGGATACGCAGATCACCATAAAATCGGCGATGGCACCGGAGCAGGAAGGACAGCTTGAGGCACTTGCGGATGCGATCGTAGCGAGCATGGATAAGCAGTAATTGTGTTACTGACTTTATCATTGCGTTTTGTGGGAAGCAAAGACTTTCTCATATAAATAACGGATAACAAAAGAAGAAATAGCGCGATCGTTTCAGGATCGCTGGTTGGGAAAAGGCACCTGTTTGCGTGTACAAAGTAATATGTACGAAGTGGATGGGTGTCTTTTTCTGCTTTATAAGAAAATGCATTCTGTGGAGAGAACTCTTTTTATAACAAAAGCGAACATTTGTTTGCAATTGAAAAAAGATGTGATATAATGTGCATATGCAATGAGCAGTGCCAGACGTGACGGCTGCGATATATGTCTGCTTGCAGGCTATATATCGCAGATGTTGCGGATGATAGGGCGAATGCCCGTCAGTCCGGAAAATCTATGATTTTTCGGACGAGCACTGCGGGTATGAACAGAGACGGTTGCGCATGCTTGCATGCGGCAGACGGATATGCGCCATGTGAACGCGCCTCGCCCGGACTTTTGCCGGAGCGTAATATGAACGTGATATTTTTGAGGGGCTTATCACTGGGATAGAGGAACTTTGAAATGTGGACAATACAACGAATGGACGAAATGGATGATGGAGATGAGGAACGCTTGCCGGGCGAGCCGATGATGACAGCGGTTACGTTGGAAAGTGATCTGGGAGAAATACTTCAATTTCAAATGCCTCACAACTGGTTGCTTATGCAGGGATTACAAGAAGGAGAAGAGTGGCCTGAGGACATCGAGGAGGAGGATTCAGAAGCGTTAAAAGCGCGGGAACAGGCAGCGTGGATGGAAAATTATTATCATGCGTTGCAGGAACTTGAGGGGGAAGAAGAGCAATGTAAGCATGGGGCAGAGGGATAAATCGGAATTTGTGGAGAGATTTCTTGAACTTTCCTTATTTTACGGGCTTTCCAGCCCCTTAAATAGTGAAATGATATGTATTTTCCCTTATTTTTGACCTTATGCGGAATCAGCAAGGGAAATAAGGGAATTTTTTATTTAGTCGTTGCCTGCCACTTTATCAAGAAGTCTGGCGGAGTTCCGCTTTGCCTTTCTTGTAGAGTGGGCGTAGACATTCATTGTGGTACTGACATCAGAGTGCCCTAACAGTTCCTGCACATCTTTTGGGGCAGCTCCGTTTGAGAGGAGGTTGCTTGTGTAGGTGTGTCGCAACTGGTGGAAATGGAAATTCTCAAATCCGTCCAGCCTTTTTGCAACTGATCGGCAGGCAATGCTGAGTGTGCTTGGCAGTTCCAGACATCCGTCCGGTCTCAGGCAGACAAAGGAGATTTCCTTGTAATCTACCGGGATTTCTTCGGTTCCGTCCAGATGATAATATTCATAATACACTCTGTTTTTGTCCTGTGCTTCCTTGTAGAAATTGCGGTGGTAAAGTTCACCATACTGCATCCGGCTTTTAAGCTGTTTTTTTCTGGCGGTTTTCAGTATTTCAGTCAGAGTATCGCCAAAATCAACAATCCTTACTTTCTTTCGCTTGGTCGGTCCGATGATGTTTTTATGTTTTGTGCCATCATAGCGGATACTTCTTTTAATGGTCAGGCATTGTTCTTCAAGATTGATGTCCTGCCATGTCAATCCGCAAACTTCACCGATACGAAGTCCCGCATAGTATGCGATCTGGATTGGCAGGATTGCAGGTGGATTCTTTACTTTGAGGTATTCTATCAGTCTCTCATAATCTTCATGGGAAATAGGCTGTATGCCTTCTTCTACCTCATCATCTGAGAATAAATCCACATCCTCTGCCTGTTTTTTCAGCTTAATATACTGCATAGGATTAAAAGTAATCAACTGTTTTGGAAATACTGCAAACCGGAAAGCCTGTTGTAATACTGCTGAAAAGGAATGGATGTAATCTTTACTGTATCCTTTTCTCACTTTTCCATCTGGAAATTCCCCACCGAATGTAAGCAGATCGAGAAATGCCTGTAAATGTTCAGCAGTAACGGTTTTTAATTTGCGTTCTGCAATCGGATGTTTCTTGATACAACGGATTGCACCAAGATAATTTTCCACTGTACCATTGCTGAGTGTTCCGACTTTCAGTTCTTCTTCCGCCCACATATCAAGAAGTTCTCCTACAGTAAGATTATCTGTCTTTGCGACAAATTTCTTGCTTTCGTAATCATCCATTGCCTGACGGAGCAGTTTTTCCGTTTCACTTTTACTTTCTGTTCCAGCGTATTCTTTCTGAACCAGATTGCCGCTTGCATCTTCTACATAGAAGCGGTAGTACCATTTCTTTCCTTTTTTTCTTACAGATCCTTTTGCCATAATCGTGTGTCTCCTTTCGATATCAGACAATCGGAACTGATGAAATGCTTCTTGCGTGTAAGTATATCATAACTCCGGTTGTCGTTCTATACCGAATCGGAATCCTCATACAAAACTTCTGATAAAAGATTTTCAAGCCTTTGTTCTGCCATTTCCGGTTTCTTGGAATAAAGCCTTACGATATCTGCCATGTCGTTAAAGGCATTAACAGTGTGGGTGATCTCCCGGAGAAACATAATCTCGTTATATTCATCATTCGATTCAAACCCCATTACTTTTGCAATATCAGCTTCATTCGTGTTGCCCTTGTAATTCTTGCAGGCAAACTGGAATGATTCCAGAAACAGGTTATATTGCTTTAACATCAACAGCAGTAAATCTTTGGAAAAAGCATCTTCCTTTTTACTAAGGTCGAGAGGTAACTGTTTGAGAATATCGCCCATTGCATCACGAATCTGTAATTCTTTCTTATCCGTAATATCGGTTTCGTATTCATCGGTTTCCCCTCTGAGCCATTCAATAGATACATGAAGTGCTTCCGAAAGACCTTCCAGCACCATCTTTTTGGTATTGTCAATCGAACCATTCTCATAACGCAGGATTGTGGAAGCGGTAACTCCCATCTTCTCTGCAACATAAGGCTGTGTCAGATTTAATTCCAGACGACGCTGTTTTGCCCTGCTGCCTATCAGCTTGCGTAGTTCTTTATCTTTCATGCTGATTGCCTCCTTTTTCGGTATGTATGAATTATAGCATGTACCTCACATAATTGCAATATGCAATATAATAATTATTTTTAAAATTTCATAACGCTTGACAACACAATATAAAACCGCTATACTAACAGCACAACAAAAATTGCATAATGCAATTCATAAGGAGGTGACAAGATGACGGAAAGAAAGATTGCATTATCCATCGAGGAAGCAGCCGACTATACAGGAATTGGCAGAAACACTTTGAGAAAGCTGGTTGAATGGAAGAAACTTCCGGTATTAAAAGTCGGAAGAAAAGTCCTTATTAAAACTGACATTCTGGAAAAGTTCATGGAAGCCAACGAGGGGCGAGATCTGAGGGATAAAGGAAATGTAAAAACTGTCACAAGAAATGTGGCAACTTAAAAAGGCGGCTTCCTACGAAACCGCCAAAGGTTCTATCAGACCGAAGCCATGATATACCTACACGCAAGAGGATTATACCATGTGCTTCTCCTGATATGCAACCGGGAACTAATGTTTATCTTGTCGGAAAAACATCGACAAGATAATGCTCCGCAAGGATGCACCACGATTCTGATTGGAATTATGTCAACAGAGCTGACCAGAATCGTGTGCCAAATCTTAGCAGAGCAAGATTTGATTATAAGAGAAAGGATGAAGACGATATGGCGAAATCAACAAAGACTTATGAAGAAAGAATACGTGCATTAGAGAAAAAGGAACAGGAAAGCATCGAAGCTACCAAAAAGCTCATTGCACAGCGAAAGGAACTGGAAAAGAGAAAGAAAGCCGAGGAAAGTAAAAAACGAACCCACAGGCTCTGTCAGATTGGCGGTGCGGTGGAATCGGTTCTTGGCTGTCCGATTGAGGAGGAAGATTTACCAAAGTTGATAGGCTTCTTAAAAAGGCAGGAAACAAACGGAAAGTTTTTCTCAAAGGCGATGCAGAAAGAGCCACTTACAGATATGGAGGAAGTGTAATGGCGGAGGGAGTGGTTTTTCCATTCCCTTCATTGCCTTTGAATGAAGGGCGCACTTATGGACAACCAGAGGTCGTCCTTATAAGTTTGCCACAAGTGGCAACCGGTCTGCGCTTACGCTTGCCGGGCTCGTTCCGTCGGCGGGGCTTTCAGCCAGACCTGCTCATGCCGCAGGGGGCACTCTTGCGCAGAGGGCGTTCCGACAGCTTCACTTCTGCCAAACCAGAAGAAGATGCTGTCGGAAATCAATGCCGGATACGGCAGAAAGGGGGAATCGTATCATGGCGATATTTCACTTTACAGTAAAGATTGTCGGGCGCAGTAAAGGAAAATCTGTCATATCCGCATCGGCATATCTTAATGGAGATGTGATGAAGAATGAGGAAACAGGCAGAATCAGTTACTATACTTCCAAAAAGGAAGTCGTCTACACCAGTCTGATGATGTGCGAAAATGCACCTCCTGAATGGCTGCATGTACCGGAAGAAAATATAAAAAGGTTTCAACAGTCTATCCGTTATAAAAGAGCGGATGATAAAGATGCCGCACTGGAAAAGTTTAAAATCACATTTCAGAAACAGCGTCTATGGAATGAGGTATTGAAGATAGAAAAAAATGCAGATGCACAGCTTGGACGCTCATTTGAATTTTCCCTGCCGAAAGAATGGAGCAGACAGGAACAGATTGATTATACAACCGAATATATTCAAAAGACTTTCGTGGACGAGGGAATGTGTGCCGACTGGAGCATACACGATAAGGGCGACGGGAACCCACATGTGCATTTACTTGTAACCATGCGACCATTCAATCCAGACCACTCATGGGGCAGCAAGGAAGTCAAGGACTGGGATTTTGTCAGAGATACTGACGGAAATATCGTGGTTGATGAATCCCACCCGGACTGGTGGCAGGATAAGAAAAATCCAGACCGTCATGGAATCCGTATTCCGGTACTTGATGAAAACGGAGTACAGAAAGTCGGGGCAAGAAACAGAAAACAATGGAAAAGGGTTCTGACTGACGCTACCGGCTGGAACAATCCAAAGAATTGTGAGTTATGGCGAAGCGAATGGGCAAAGATGTGTAACCGGCATTTATCCATAGACAATCTGATTGACCACCGCTCTTATGAAAGACAGGGCAAATTGAAAGTCCCTACGATTCATGAGGGTGCAGATGCAAGGAAGATTGAGGAAAAATATCTCACCGGGCAGATAAGGAAAGGTTCATGGAAGGTCGAGGAAAACCAGATGATAAAAAAACAAAATGCACTGCTGCAAAAGGTAATTGCAACCTTTGGTAAGGTATCCGGTGCATTGTCGATGTGGAGGGAGTGGTTGAATGACATTAGAAGAAAGCAAAGAAGTAATTCCCATGATGGAAGCAATGATTACACAGATAGAGGAACAGCAGAATATCATGGCAGAGATGCTTCAGGAGATACAGGAAAAGGACGAGAAGCTGATGTGCTTTCAGGAGCAGGAAGAACGATTGCAGCAATTAGAGAAAGAATTGTCAGAGCTGCTACAAATCTTACCGGATACAGAAGAACTGTTGATGCTTCTGGAAGAAAAGACAGACCAGATACAGAAACTCACAGACGAAAATCAGCAATGGCAGGAATTGGCACAGAAATTAAACAGCGAGAACCGGCTATTGCAGAAACAGAACAGCGAATTACTGAACTTGAACAGCAATTAGAGAAAGGAAGGTTGATTGATGAACGAATTAAGAAACTCAAAGAGCGACGATCAACTGGAAGAGTTGCTTCTGCTGACAGAGCAGATGCAGGAAGAACTCGACCAGAAAGACCGGACTATCAGGGAACTGAAAGTGCAGCTCGACGAATCGCTGACCTTGAACGAGAAGTTAAACAGCGAGAACAAAACAGAGAACATTCAAGCCTTAAAGAACGACTTGAGGAAAACAAAAGAATTGTTGCAGAGCGAGAAAGAGAAAACACACACCGTCCAAGCCATGATAGAGGAATGTCGAGATAAGCAGAGACAGGCAGAACAGGAACGGGATTATGCACTCTCCCATCAGAAAAAAGTAGAGATACCGGTTGAAAAGCCGGTACTCTATCAAAAGTGCGGGAATTGTAAACAGACAGCTTATCTGAAAGCTAAGGAAAAGTATGATATGCAGAGGGAAAAACTGGCAGGCAGATATAAAACAAAAACAGCCATGTATGAAGCATTGATGTTTCTGCTGATATGGTATTCCGTATCAACTACTCTTTTTCAGATGATACGGTCAAAAATATTTATTTCTGATTGCGTGGTATTCTTTGATACAATCGCAACTTTCACACAGACCATTGCTGGCTGGGTTGTACTGGCAGGAAAGAACGTGGCACAGATTAGTGATGGAATATCCAATCCTGTCGTTGCTGGAATTATAAACTGGCTGATAAGAATATTGATTTGCGGTGGATGTCTGGTGGGTGTGGGAATACTTTTGGCATTCATCGAAATAAAGATTGCAGGGCTATATAAGAAATACTGTTGGGATATGATTACCATAATGGTGATACTTGTAAGTATGGCAATAGCTATCTACTTTGGGGATTGGATAAAGGAAGTATTGCCAATCAATCTGCTATTTCTCTTATTATTCGTGCAACTGGTATATGTTGGAATCAGGTGGTATGTAAAGGGATGGCGGGAAAACAGAGGTTATGTTTAAAAATAAAAAAATTGTCTGAGACGCAGCGAAGTAAATAAAATGAGTAGTATTATAAGAAGTCAGCAGTGCGTGAATAAACTGCTGGCTTCTTTTTTGATAGATACAGTCACTCTCAGAGAGTGTGCAGGATAGTAAAGTAATAATATCAACATGCCGATATAGAAAATGCAGGGAAGCATTGTATTTCAAAGAGTTTGAGATACAGAGCTTCTACTAAGGCAGTGGTCATCTTGTAAAAATATGGTCTTTGTGTGCGTAATATGGTCGTTTGATGATATGGGACTAGGAGAACAGGTTATTTTATCCGATAAAGAAAGCAAAGGAGGTTACTATGAGTAATACAATTAATGTGAACTATATGACACGGGCTTACAATCAGTACCAGCAGAAAAATGCGGCTAAAGATCAGGAGAAGGAAGATACAAGGTTTGCGGATAGTGTAAGAGAAAAGAGCGAAGCTAGTGGAAGTATAGTGGGCAATTCAAAAATAGGTTCTGTGTCTGCTAAAGATATGACGATGGTGGAATACAAGCAGTACATTTACAATTCAGATAAAATGATTGGAGGAACAGAAGTATGCACATTGGTTCTGGTCTAAATACGGTATCTTCAATGTACCGCCAACAAAAAGGCAATAATATGAAAACGCCTGCATCTGGGGAAAAGACATTTTATACGGCAGAAACACCGAAGGTATATCAGATATTCACAACAGATAATATGTTGTGGACAGGAGGTAATGGCACCGGTCTTTCTTATTGTCTTAAATATGCGGATGATTCAACGGATGAAAATCCGGTGGTGTTAGCGAAAGGTGTGGATGAAAATGGAAAAGAGTTTGAACAAAGAATATATATCAATGACGTTAATCCATCAAGTGCTACAGTAGTCGAAATGCGTGCATTGGAGGCACATTACAAAGTGGAGAAGCAGGGAGGTTTCACATCTTTGCCGCTTGAAGCTGGTAATATGGGACTTAACGACAGAAGAGATTTTATCTCAATGTTCAAAAAAAGCATAGAAGATTTAAACAAATTGGGAAGGTTTGACTTATCGTTGCTTTGGACGAAAAGTATGGATACATATCTTAATTTGCCAAATGCAAATAGTAAGTATAAATAGTGCTTAGTCATTTGAACATAGGGAAAAAAGAGAACTTGGATTACATATCATATTGAGGCTGAGAGAAATTAAATATCCAAGTCGTTCAATATAATAGAAATTATTTTAAGTTTCAATAACAGGGAGGTAGGATTATGGCAATTACGGGTATCAATAACAGCAGTTACACATCGTATTATGCTTCAAATTATAAGAATACTGTAAAAAAAACAGATAGTGAAAAGGATAGTACAAATACAAAAGACGGCAACGTGACAACAAGTACAGTTGAATTAAAAACATCACGTCCCGGTGTGACAAAAACAGAGCAGATTAAGACGGGGTATAGCAATGTAAATGATTATTCAAAATACTTGCAAGGAAAATACCATTATATGAATACGGGAACGACTTCAATGCAAGGGGTTCCGACAACAGTATCCGTTTCAAGTGCATTTTTACAGAAGTGTATGAATGATCCAGAAAAAGCAAAGTATCTGGAGGAAAACTTAGCAGCCATTCCAGATTGTGCAAAAAGTGCGGTGAATGGATGTTTGGGCACTTTGACAAATCTGAGTTATATGATTGATGCAAACGGAAATATTTCGGTGGCAATATCTGGTACAAATGATCCAGATGGGAAAATAGCGAAAGAGAATGCTGAACGAAAAGCAAAAGAGAACAGAGAAAAAGAGGAAAAAGTAAAAGAGAAAAGAGCTGCTAAAAAAGCAGAGGAAGAAAAAGCTGCAAAGCAACGTGCAGAAAAATCGGCAGAAAGAAAAGAAACGGGTGATTATACCTTATCCATAACTGGTAATGATGTAAAAAGTATGACACAGAGCCTTGTAGCAGAATCTGTGAGTATTTCTGCACCTGATAGATCAAGTTTTGATATTAAGGCATAAGAGGATTCGATAAAAGGAAAATATCAAATTGGTGCATTGGATGGCATCACCAGAGAGTAGAGTGGCAGAAAGTCAGTAGATATAAATCGTTTTATTGGTTCATTGAGCAATGACAGTGATGTAGATTACCTGAAAATAGATGCAGGTTCTTTGACATCGAGCAAGATAGATAAAGAAGTATAGAAAGTGTGGACTAACTTAAGGAGGTTGCTATGAAAGTTCAAGGAAATAGGTATATTAATAATCCAGAGATGATAAAAAATAAGGTTGAGAAGAAAACAACTGTTCCTCAGAATATTATTTCGGAGGATGATGTGAAAATCAGTGATTCAGCAAGAAAGTTAGTTGAGACTGCTCGTAATAAGGTATCGGATTTTCATACAATGCATTTTTCGTCAATCAATGGAGAGATAAAAGAAATACCAGCAGAATATAAATGTGAAAATTTATTCAAATTAGATTTGAAAGCAACTTCCATTTCTGGAGAACAAAATGCGTTTGAAGGCTGTTCGGAAAATCAATCAGAGGTTTTTGAAAAATGGCTGGACGAAAATGCTTCTGAATATTTGACAGAAGATGAAATGAAAGATTTAAAAGAGAAGATTAATGCAATGACAGCAGATGTAGATTCTTTGAATGCTCAGGAGGGATATAGAGGAACTTCCTATGAATCTGTATTTTTGTTAAGTGCAAGTGAAGCGGGGCTAAGAAAAGTAAATGAAATGTATGTTCCAGATCAATTACAAGCAGGTTTTTCAGACATGATTGACGAATATGTTCATTTTAATGATTCGGCACGTAATTCTATCATGGAGAAAATGACACCAGATTACATGGTTGTTGGAATTGGAAGCAAAACAGAATCTTATAAGTACAAGTCAGAAATAATCTCAGATGAGACAGCTTTTTATACAAATGAGAAGAAAGAGATAAGTGGTATCTGCAATCAGTTTTTAAATGGTAAAACAGATCAAAAATTATTTTGTAATGAGATGAAAGACCGTTTAAATGATTACTATGGAAGCAGGTATGAATTAAGGAATCAGCCAGAAGCTGTTGAAGGCAGAGTAAATAATATGCTGGACAAATTGCAGCATATGTTTGGCGTTTAATGTTGAAAAAGGGTTTGGAGAATAATTATGAAGACAGTGACAGATGTAAACACAGTAAACCAGCTATTGACATATTCAAAGCAGGCAGGGGCAGGAATACACCAAAAAGCAATACAGATGTTGCTTGGAGCAGGAAATAATAAAAAACAGGACAGTTTAAGTATTTCTGATGCTGCACGAGGCTTTTCAAAGCAATCCATAGCTGCACTGATAGATAAAAATGCGAATATTTCTAACAGTGAATTAGCTTATTATTTTGCAAACTATAATAATTCAAGTGCTATTTTGGATGCAATCAATTTTGGGGAGAATGTTTCCTGTGGATATAATTCTGATTTTAAGGAGTACGGGGTTATTTCCTTTGACCTTAATGGGAGCAGACAGGTAGTACCTAATTATGCAGTACCGAAAATGAATACAAGCACCATGTCAGGCATTTGTGCTGCGAATAATTCTCTGGTACTAAGTAATAAAAGTTATTATGCATGGACAACATCAAGTGGCAGTAAATATACATGGACGGTCAATAATGGAAGGATAGGCTGGGCAGCCTCGGAATCGTTGCTTGCAGAGAATACAAATCAAAAAGGAACAAATTATAAGTGGGAAATGTGTAAGGCAGGCAATATCCTGTCTGATCTGGCACAGGGAAAGAGTGTGTGGGGGTATCTCTACAGCAATGAGGAGGTATTGTCCGTCTGTGAGAAAGTCGGGATTTCTCCGGGATTCTTTTCTATAGATGCGGGAGCAGGAAAACACACTTATTTATTGCAGGAATCAGGAAAGACCATAAATGTTGACGCAAAGATAAAACAGTTAAATGATATAAACTGGATAGAAATCGGATATAAAGAAGGAGATACGTTTTTCGTTTATGGTAAAGAGTATGCTATTGACAGCAGTGGGCATATCAATGTTTCGGCAGAAGATGAATTTACATCAACGGAAATTAAATATCCAAGTCGTTCAATATAATAGAAATTATTTTAAGTTTCAATAACAGGGAGGTAGGATTATGGCAATTACAGGTATCAATAACAGCAGTTACACATCGTATTATGCATCAGGTTACAAGAACACGGTTAAAAAGGCAGCTTGTGATATTCAAAAAACAAAGGAAAATTCACAGGTGAGCAAAACAGAAGAGAGTCAGGAAGATTATGTAAAAAAATTGCAGGAAAAAAATCCTCAAATAGATATTGTGGCAGGAAGTTCGGATAAAAATGTAAAAACAGCTAATCGTACAGGAAAAACAGATGTGAGGATTGCTCCTGAGATTTTAAATAGGATGATGAGTAATCCAGAGGTTGCCACAAAATATGAAAATATGTTGTCAAAAATTCCAGCATTAGATAGATGGGCTGACTCAATGATTAAATCAATGACTGGTAGTGAAGTTAAGTATCGTCAGGTATGGATAGATAAGGATGGTAATATGGGCTCCATGGTTATTACAGGACCAAGCGAAGAACAAAAAAAGGCTGATGAAGATAGAAAAATCGAGAAAAAGAAAGAAAATGAACAAAAACTTGCAGAACGGAGAGCTGAAAGAAAAGAGAAGATGAAGAAAATTCAGGAAGATAGACGCACAATATTTGCAATTGGTACGGATATGAAAAGCATTACAGAGAATGTTGTAGCACAGGCAGTAGGTACAGCTCCATCTATCGGAGGAAGTTGTGATGTTAAGGCATAAAAGGATTCGGTAAAAGGGAAATATCAAATTGGTGCATTGGTTGGAACTGCGATTTTGGCTAAAAGATTGTGAATTGCCAATATAATCAATAGTTTCTTCTATGAAAAGATAAGATGACAGGGTGGAAGGCTATGGAGAGCTGACCGCCCTGTTTTTATCCAGAAAAATGCAGAAATAATCAAGAGAAAATCAAAATCTTTCTGCTATTCTGTTTCATGGGTTTTATATGTACGAAGATAGGCTTCTACAAGTGCAAGAATGGTGGTTATCTGATCGCTTGTACATTCTGAAGGATAAACCAACAGTCTTTGGTAATCCAGATTATCAAATGAATAGCAGTTCTGTACAGAAACAATTAAAAGCAGCAGGGATCGACACAAACAGTAAAAAGTATAAAGCAGTACTGAGTGAGATGATGAAAAATGGAAACGGTGCAATGTTTACAAATGTTCAGGCAATTAAGAACCTGATGAGCCAGTATGACAAAAATGGAGACTGGATTGATCCGAATACCGGATTAACAGGACTTGCTGTAACGGATGAGAACAGAAACAGTTATAAACATATCATTTGAGGCGGTTTTTAATGCGAAAGCCTAATGAAAGAATGGAGGTATTATAAAATGTCTAGTGTGAACAATTATATGAATGGCATCTATGACAATAACATATCCTGTAGGAGTTGCATGTTCTGCGATTATGTATTTTATAATAAAGCAAAATGGTAATTTTTTGAAAAAAGTTTCGGATTAGATGTAGTGTTTGCCGCTGAAACCGTAGTATATGAGTGAAGCCGGAAAGGAGGCGGTGTGATGATAGACGATGAAAAAATCATAGAAATGTTTTTTGAGCGTTCGGAACAGGGCATACGGGAACTGGACATAAAATATGGAAAAGCCTGTCACAATCTTTCCTACCATATAGTAGGGAGCAGACAGGACGCGGAGGAATGTGTAAACGACGCTTATTTAGGTGCATGGAACGCCATTCCCCCAGCACGACCTAACCCATTGTTGTCGTATCTTTTGAAAATCGTTCGGAATATTTCGCTCAAAATCTATTGGAGAAAGGAAGCAGCCAAACGAAGCAGTCATTACACGATTGCTTTGGAGGAAATTGAAGCCTGTATTGCAGACCAGAAAAACATTGAAGAAGAAATCGAGGTCAGAGAGTTAGCCTGTATCATTGAGTCTTTTTTAGACACGCTGACTATCGAAAACCGCGTTATCTTTATGCGCCGCTATTGGTTTTCCGACAGCTACAAGGACATAGCCGAGTTTGTAGGGCTTTCAGAAAAAAATATTTCTGTCCGGCTGACCCGTATCCGCGAGAAAATGAAGCAATACTTGATTGAAAGAGAGGTATTCGTATGAACGCAAAGAAATTTTCTGACGCTATGAGCGAGCTTGATACAAAATATGTTGATGAAGCACTCAACTACAAAACGAAAATGAAAAAGCCTATATGGATAAAGTGGGGAATTATGGCAGCCTGTCTTTGCCTTATAATTTGCGTAGTTACAATTCCGCGTTTACTTAATGGCTCTAATCCCCCTATTTCTGGAGATTTGGCTCCTATGGTTTATGTAAATAACAAGTTGTATCAATATACGGATAGTCAACTCGATTTTACAGATAAAGAAAGCCAGTTCACTTATTTAGGGGAAATCGAAAGCAAAGTTAGCTCATCGCAAGAGCCAAAAGAGAATTTCCAAGCCAATGACGATATTGTAGGTGCTAAAGTATATCAATATGAAAATAATATTGTGGTTTTAATTGATGGTAAATATTTCTTATATAGTCATATGGAAGATGCTGAAAATGAAACGGTTGAATTTGAAGGACAGTTATTTAACAAATCGGACTTATCCGAAGAAACCCTTGAATGGCTTGAGTGGTATAATTCGATACCGCCAGAAAAACAACTTGCTGTCAATTCAATTCCAGCCGAGCTATATACTGATGACGGTGCTGGAACGGTTGACGCAGACCAAGAAAAATAATTTTGATTGACACCCACAAGGGACAGCCGAGATTGAGGATGGAAAGAAGAAAATCCGCCAGTTTGAGAACTTGGAAAAGAGGTTGCGTCAAAAGTTATCCAAAGAGGAACGAAGAACACGCAACAACCACCTGTATAATCAAGAGGGCACTTAACAGTGAAACTTATTTCTTGGAGATTTATGACGATATATACTATATAGCATTGAGTTAATTCTAAACGGATTTTGAATTTATTTACAAGGAGGTTTTATATGTCAATGAATATCAGCGGATTAGGCAATACCTATAATGGTATTAACACAAATAGTAAACAATATAAGGCTTTGAAAGAAAAAGGCCGGTTATCTGGTATTATGCAAAATGAAGCCATGATGTCAGCAGAAGAAAGATTGATATATGAAACATTCGGTGGAAGAGATACCATTATTAAGAATCTGATGAAGCAATTTGATTCGGATGGCGATTTACTGAATGCAAATGGAGTGGCGGGAATGGATGTTACCGGAAAAGGTACATCATGGCAGCAGCTCACGAGTGTATCCGAGGAATATCGTCAAAAGATGTTTGATAATGTGAAGAGGGAATTTATTAAGGAAAACGGTATTTCAAATGGTGATACAACTAAGCGTTCAGATATTTTTAAGGATTATCAGTTAAGCGTAAGTAAAGACAAACGTTTAAGTGGTACATGGACTTTAGAGCAATACGAAGGACAGTATAGAGCTGCTATGTATGCAGCAGTGAAATCAGCTAATCCAAATTGGAAACCGGGACAAAAGTTTGATACAAGCATTCTTGATAATGTCAAAAGAGAATCAGTGGAATCTACTCTTGTCAAAAATGGTAATAGGTTAGTTCGCAATTCTATTGATGTATCAGTATAGAATACAACATCTTTGGTGCTAGAGATACGGTCAAATAAGCTGCTCCATCATGGGAAAAGTATAAAATTAGGAGCTTTAGATAATATCACAAGGGAAAAGTTTTCAAAAACTTCTGGTAACTCTTTGAAATACATATCATATCAATAGATACGATAATATAAATTATGTTTGTATTTGTTGATAACAGGTTTATATCGGAAAAATTGTAAATTTATTTTCTATGTGAATTTTCATTTTTGTAGGGCTGGCATTAGACCAGCCCTTGATTTCATTATAATAGATAAAAAGATATTGAATATATATGCACGGTAAAAAGACGATTCTCAATAAATGAGATTGGGAAAAAGTAACCTTAGTGCTGTTGAAAAAATCACCATAGTTCTAATGAATCTTCTGCATCTACCCATATCTGCATTGTTCCATCAAGATATAATTTTGCATATTCAAGCGGTTTATCAATGGCAAGTGCGTTCAATGCACAGTCTGATCCGGGTGTGGTTTTTAAATCCTTTTCGGCTTCCCAACAGTCAATGCGGAGCATATAACCAGCAGAAGTATAAATATCAATGCTGTTTCTGTGTGGATTGTATTCTGCAAATATTGTTCTCATCGTATAGAATCTCCTTATCATTCAATCAGTCATTTGTTACAAAAATCAGAAGCATTTCAATCAGTTCACCATGTCACTTTTATTTTGTGTTATACTGTTTTATAGATTTTTCTTGCCCTTGTATTTGCCCTTATCAGAGTTCGTAAACACTGACGGGACGATATAACACAAGGGAAACAATAAGGGAAAGCTCACCTGCGATAAATCCAGTGTTTTCAAGGGCTTGCAGAGAATTTAATAACAAAATATAACAGTTATTAAATTCCCTAAAACAGGTGAAATCTCAATCGGAATTTGACGAAGGAGGTTGATTGTATGAAAAAGTTGATAGCATTAGTTTTAGCAGTGGTTTGTGTGCTTGGCTTGGTTGGGTGCAACAACAAGACAGTCAATATTGATTTACCTTTTGAGGTAGGTGATGTTGAAAATATAGAAATGTATCACTTTGTTGGAGCACCTGTGTCAGCAGAAAAGAAGGTCATTGTTGCCGAAGAAACCATAAAGAACTTGTATGATATGTTTGAGGGGCTATCCCTGGAACTCAAAGAAGTAGAGGAAACCGCTGGAGCAGAGATAACCAGTTTCAGATTTAACCTTTCTGATGGAACAAGTTATGAACTGATTTATGGCTGCGATGGAGTAAAGACAGGCAATCTGAAATCTTCCACAGATAATTTTGAATACTTTACAAGTGCAGATATTAGCTCTTATTGGAGCAACACTGACTTAGAGGCAGTTCCCGTTGAAGAAAGCGAGTTGCCAAACTAAGCAGAACAATTCCTGTTTTTGAAATTGAGAAATCGGAATTTGGAGGTACACGATGATAATAAAAATTGTTACAATTTCACTGATGGCAGTGTTCTACATCTGCTATTTTGCAAAGCTGATTAGTCAGAAAAAGCAAGGCATAAAGACAGGCCAATTAGGAAAAGGAAAAGAGGGATTTGTCAAATTTATAGAAGTAGCTCTTAAAATAATCACATATTTGCTTCCTGTAATACAGATTATCAGTATTGTCTTTTATTCAGAAACAGCACATATTGTGTTGCAATTTACAGGAGTTGTAATAACAATGTTCGGTGTACTTGCTTTTATTGTTTCTGTTACACAGATGAAGGAGAATTGGAGAGCAGGTGTGCAAAAAGAAGAAAAGACCAATTTGGTAACAACGGGCATCTATTCTATTAGCAGAAATCCTGCATTTTTGGGTTTTGATTTAATGTATATAGGAATATTGTTTTCGTTCTTTAATTGGTTCCTTTGCTTTGCCACAGGTTTTGCAGTGGTATTTTTTCATTTACAGATAGTCAATGTAGAGGAAGATTTTTTGATAGAAGCATTTGGAAATGAGTACCTGCAATACAAATCAAAAGTATGCCGATATTTAGGAAGAAAAAGATAACTTCTAGTTTTTGAAATCGAGAAATCGATATTTGTGGAGGTCGAAGTATGGGATTATTTGATAAATTAAAACCGAATAAAAACAACAAAGATTTCTTTGAATGGTTAGATTTGATCTTAAAGAATGAATTGAATAGTGAAATAAAAGCGATTAACTTTAATTTATATGAAGATACAGATAATAAATGGTCTATTGAATTAGTCGGCACATTTTCATTCGATAGGGATAATGACGATTGGGCTTGTGATGAAGTATTTGCTACAAGAGATAATCCTTTTATGATAGAGCGTGAAAGTGATTGGAAATCAATGGAAACATTTTTTATTGGTTTATTGAATGAATACCTTTCTTTTGGGAAATATGCTGGAAGTTTAAAAAAATATCAAGCAATAGGTATTGGATTTGTTGATGGAGATTTACATATTTTATATGAAAGATAATGTCTGCTTGTTAGCAATAAAAATCGGTATTTTGGAGATGCGTTTAAATGATTTCTAGAGCAGAATATATTCAACAACCATATTCAGGGGAATATATTGAAAAAATTTATGATATAAAAAGTCCATGGAATTCAACTGATTGGACATGGATAAAATTTACCGAAGAA
The DNA here is from genome assembly GCF_000225345.1 of Roseburia hominis A2-183. Classification (NCBI taxonomy): domain Bacteria; kingdom Bacillati; phylum Bacillota; class Clostridia; order Lachnospirales; family Lachnospiraceae; genus Roseburia; species Roseburia hominis. The sequence continues at coordinate 2,724,586 of NC_015977.1, read as the reverse complement.
GACGATATTTGGTGTGGTGAATTTAGAGGTAAATATAGAGGGGTATCTTGTTCTACAACATTAGGAATTATTGTTGTTTTGACTTCTGATTATATGTATGTGCTAGATATTTATGGTGGTGAAATTATGGAATATTATTCACAACCAGAATATGTAGATATAACAGTCACACCATTTGGAAAAATTTTAGTTACAGACGGCTATGGCATTGAGATGTTTGCAAATACTAAGATTAGCGATATGGAAAACATAGTTCTTCCCATTAATGCTGATAATTTGAAATTTGTTGAATGGAGAGAGAATATTTTAAAAATCAGTTGTTTTGAATTTTTGACATGGGGAAAAGAAATAGAACTATATTTGAATTTTGAAACTATGGAATGGTTGATAAACAAATAGCGCATGAAATTCAAGTTTGCAGAATCGGAAAAATCATGATTGTTAGGGGCTGTTGGAACGAGAGATAGACTGAAAAATCAGGCCATATTTTCTTGCTTTTGAGGGCGGTTCGAGACTTGAGATAATGAATAAGCCGGATATGGAGGATATGAAGAAAACACTTAACCGAACAGGTCTAATCCATATTGCTTTCAGCGTCGGCAGTAAAGAAAAAGTGGATGAATTGACAATGAAACTGGAAGAAGCAGGATATCCGGTCGTCAGTGGTCCACGCACAACAGGCGATGGCTATTATGAAAGCTGTGTTGTTGCAATAGAGGAAAATCAGATTGAAATAACGGTATAACTTTCCACTTGCAGAATTTCATTGATTGAGAAGTATGATTTTGTTGTCAAGGATGTTAAAATGGATGGCAAGGTTCAGCTTATTAAGCTGCAAAAAAGTGAAAATTTTTGATTTGCAGAACTATTTCAGGGGAGGAATGTGGTATGGAAGATTTTAGTATAAACGAAATGCAGAAAATGCAGAGAAGCTTGCAGGATAAGTACAAGGACAGATGGGAACCGATCTGTCCGGAAACAGGACAGAACAAGATGCTTTGGATGGTTGGCGAAATAGGTGAAGTGATTGATATTGTCAAAAAGCATGGTGCAGTGAATGCCCTGACACAGGAAGAATTGAGAAAAGATCTGGTTGAGGAAATGGCTGATGTTCTTATGTACTACAATGATGTCATGCTCTGTTACGGAATTACGGCAGATGAATTGAAGCAGGCATATACCGGGAAGTTTGAGAAGAACATGAAGCGTTGGTAATTTCCGATTTGCAGCATCAAAGATTTTCCGGACATGTACTGCACAGCCGGGAAAGGGCGCTTTCTATTTTTTATGAGAACATAAAAGGAGATTTGCAAGTGGATCATTTTAAATTACATTCCAAATACAAGCCGACTGGAGACCAGCCGCAGGCGATTGAAGAACTGGTGCGCGGATTCCGCGAGGGCAACCAGTTTGAGACGCTGCTCGGCGTGACGGGTTCGGGCAAGACATTTACGATGGCGAATGTCATCGAACAGCTGAACCGGCCGACACTGATTATTTCTCACAATAAAACACTGGCGGCGCAGCTCTACGGGGAGATGAAGGAATTTTTCCCGGAGAATGCAGTCGAGTATTTTGTGTCATACTATGATTATTATCAGCCGGAGGCGTATGTGCCGCAGACGGATACCTATATCGCAAAAGACTCGGCAATCAATGAGGAGATAGATAAACTGCGCCTGTCTGCCACGGCTGCGCTTGTGGAGCGGAGAGATGTGATCGTTGTGGCATCGGTTTCCTGTATCTATGGTCTGGGCAGCCCGGAGGATTACCTTGGCATGATGGTATCGCTGCGCCCGGGCATGGAGAAGGACAGGGACGAGGTCATCCGTGCGCTGATCGATATTCAGTACACGCGAAATGAGATGGATTTTCATCGCGGCACGTTCCGGGTCCGCGGGGATGTGCTTGAGATATTCCCGGCAAACTATGGCGATACGGCGATCCGCGTGGAGTTTTTCGGGGATGAGATTGACCGTATAACGGAGATTGATGTGCTGACCGGCGAGATTAAGTGCCGGCTCGAGCATTTTGCGGTATTTCCGGCTTCCCACTACGTTGTGCCGCAGGAAAAGATTTTAAGAGCGTGCGATAACATCGAGGCGGAGCTGGAAGAGCGCGTGAAGTATTTCAAGGGAGAGGACAAGCTGCTGGAGGCACAGAGAATCGCGGAGCGCACGAATTTTGACATTGAGATGTTAAAAGAGACGGGATTCTGCAGCGGTATAGAGAACTACTCCAGGCATCTGGCGGGGCTTCCGGCGGGGGCGACGCCGCACACACTGATGGATTACTTTAAGGATGATTATCTGATTATCGTGGATGAGTCCCATATCACAATTCCGCAGATCCGCGGAATGTATGCGGGGGATCAGTCACGAAAGAGCACGCTGGTGGATTACGGGTTCCGGCTGCCGTCTGCGAAGGATAACCGCCCGCTGAATTTTGAGGAATTTGAGGGCAAGATCGACCAGATGCTGTTCGTTTCGGCGACGCCGAACGTATACGAGGATGAGCATGAACTTTTGCGCGCGGAGCAGATTATCCGGCCGACGGGACTGCTCGATCCGGAGGTTGTGGTGCGCCCGGTAGAGGGGCAGATTGATGATCTGGTGGGTGAGGTCAACAAGGAGATCAAGAACCACCACAAGGTGCTGATTACGACCCTGACGAAAAAAATGGCGGAGGATCTGACCGATTACATGCGGGAACTGGGGATCCGCGTCAAATATCTCCATTCCGATATTGATACGTTAGAGCGCGCGGAGATTATCCGCGATCTGCGTCTGGATGTGTTCGATGTGCTGGTGGGCATCAACCTTCTGCGTGAGGGATTGGACATACCGGAGATTACCCTGGTGGCAATCCTGGATGCGGACAAGGAAGGCTTCCTGCGTTCTGAGACGTCGCTGATCCAGACCATCGGCAGGGCGGCGCGCAACAGCGAGGGACATGTGATCATGTATGCGGATACCATTACGGATTCCATGCGTGTTGCGATCGAGGAGACGGAACGGCGCCGCAAGATCCAGCAGGAGTACAACGAGGCACACGGCATTACACCGACGACGATTCAGAAGTCGGTGCGGGAACTGATCTCTGTTTCCAAGAAGATCGCAAAGGAAGAAATGAATTTCAAGAAGTCTCCGGAGTCGATGAACAAGGCGGAACTGACGAAGCTGATTGCCGATATCCAGAAAAAGATGGAAAAAGCGGCGGCGGATCTCAATTTCGAGGCGGCGGCGGAATACCGCGACAAGATGATCGAACTCAAAGGGATGCTGCGTGACCTGTAGAAAGGATAAGACAATGAAGAAAACGTCCGAAAGAAAATATATTAAAATCAGAGGAGCGAACGAGCACAACCTCAAAAATATCGATGTGGATATTCCGAGAGACGAATTTGTCGTGCTGACCGGATTGTCGGGATCGGGAAAATCGTCCCTCGCATTTGATACAATCTATGCCGAAGGACAGCGGCGCTATATGGAGTCGCTGTCTTCCTATGCAAGGCAGTTCCTCGGGCAGATGGAAAAGCCGAATGTCGAGAAGATTGAGGGATTGTCGCCGGCAATCTCGATCGATCAGAAGTCGACGAACCGCAATCCCCGCTCGACGGTGGGAACGGTGACGGAGATCTACGATTACTTCCGGCTGCTCTACGCGCGGATCGGTGTGCCGCACTGCCCGAAATGTGGAAAAGAGATCAAAAAGCAGACGGTCGACCAGATGGTCGATCAGATTATGGAACTGCCGGAGCGCACGAAGATCCAGTTGCTGGCGCCGGTTGTGCGCGGCAGAAAGGGCGAGCATCAGAAGCTGTTTGAGCAGGCGAAGCGAAGCGGTTATGTGCGTGTGATTGTCGACGGCAGCATGTATGAACTGTCGGAAGAGATCAAACTGGACAAGAATAAAAAGCACAATATCGAGATCGTGGTGGACCGTCTCATGGTAAAGGAAGGAATTGAGAAGCGCCTGGCGGATTCCATCGAGAATGTGCTTACACTGGCAAACGGACTCATGACCGTGGATGTGATCGGCGGTGAACCGATTCAGTTCTCGGAGAGCTTTTCCTGCCCGGACTGCGGGATCAGCATCGGCGAGATTGAACCGAGAAGCTTTTCCTTCAACAATCCGTTCGGCGCGTGCCCGACCTGTTTCGGACTGGGCTATAAAATGGAATTCGATGAGGATCTGATGATTCCGGATAAACGGCTTTCCATCGCGGAAGGCGCCATCCAGGTGATGGGCTGGCAGTCCTGTACAGATCCGTCCAGTTTCACATACGCTATTTTAAAGGCGCTGACGGAGGAGTATCATTTTTCACTGGAGACGCCATACTGCGAATACCCGGAGGAAATCCGCCATGTCCTGATCTACGGAACGGACGGCAGGGAAGTGAAAGTCCATTACAGAGGACAGCGCGGGGAAGGCGTTTATGATGTTGCCTTTGAGGGACTGATCAAAAACGTGCAGCGCAAGTACCGGGAGACCGGTTCGGAGGTCATGAAGCAGGAATATGAGCAGTTCATGCGGATTACCCCCTGCGAGACCTGTAAGGGACAGCGGCTGAAAGCAGAGTCTCTGGCAGTGACGGTTGCAGATAAAAATATTTATGAGATGACTTCCATGTCGGTGAAGAATCTCAATGCCTTTCTGGCGGAGATGAAGCTGGGGGAGCAGCAGCACCGGATCGGCGATCAGATTTTAAAAGAGATCCGCGCACGCGTCGGATTCCTGAATGAAGTGGGACTGGATTATCTGTCCCTGTCCAGAGCGACCGGTACCCTCTCGGGAGGAGAGGCACAGCGTATCCGTCTGGCGACGCAGATCGGTTCCGGGCTGGTCGGGGTTGCGTACATTCTGGACGAGCCGTCGATCGGACTGCATCAGCGCGATAACGATAAGCTGCTGGGGGCGCTGAAGAATTTAAAAGATCTCGGCAACACGCTGATTGTCGTGGAGCACGACGAGGATACGATGCTTGCCGCGGACTATATTGTGGATATCGGACCGGGAGCCGGCTCACACGGTGGAGAAGTGGTCGCCTGCGGTACGGCACAGGAGATCATGAAGAATCCGAAGTCGATCACGGGAGCGTACTTAAGCGGCAGAATCAAGATCCCGGTACCGGATGAGCGCAGAAAACCGACGGGATTTCTGACGATCAAAGGCGCACGGGAGAACAACCTGAAAAACATCGATGTGAACATACCGCTCGGAATTATGACCTGCATTACCGGCGTGTCCGGATCGGGAAAGAGCTCCCTGACCAATGAGATTCTCTATAAGCGGCTGGCGCGCGACCTGAACCGGGCGCGCTGCATTCCGGGAGAGCATGATGCGATTCTCGGCATGGAGCAGCTGGACAAGGTGATTGACATTGACCAGTCGCCGATCGGCAGAACGCCGCGCTCGAATCCGGCGACCTACACGGGCGTGTTTGACATGATCCGCGATCTGTTTGCGGCGACCCCGGATGCAAAGGCGAAGGGCTACAAAAAGGGAAGATTCAGCTTCAACGTAAAAGGCGGACGCTGCGAGGCGTGCGGAGGGGATGGAATCTTAAAGATTGAGATGCATTTCCTGCCGGATGTCTATGTGCCGTGTGAGGTCTGCGAGGGAAAACGTTACAACCGGGAGACGCTTGAGGTCAAGTATAAAGGAAAAAGCATTTATGATGTGCTGGATATGACGGTGGAGGAGGCGCTGGAGTTTTTTAAAAATGTGCCGTCCATCCACCGCAAGATTCAGACGCTCTACGATGTGGGACTTTCCTATGTAAAACTGGGACAGCCGTCCACAGAGCTTTCGGGAGGAGAGGCGCAGCGAATCAAGCTGGCAACCGAACTCTCCAAGCGAAGCACCGGAAAGACGATCTACATTCTGGATGAGCCGACGACCGGACTTCATTTTGCGGATGTGCACAAGCTGATCGAGATTTTGCGGAGATTGTCCGACGGCGGCAATACCGTGGTGGTTATTGAGCACAATCTGGACGTGATCAAGACGGCGGATTACATCATCGACATGGGACCGGAAGGCGGAGACGGCGGTGGAACGGTCATTGCGCAGGGAACACCGGAAGAGGTGGCGCAGATACCGGAGTCCTACACCGGACAGTATGTCAAGAAATATCTGGAAAAATAGTGGAAATAAGGAGAAGGCACTGGACGCAAACGTGGAAAACACGCGGCATACAGTGCCTTTTTTGACAACAGATGCGCTGGCATCTGCGGTCAGAGAAATGTTGTGAAATATATGGCATCGAAAATTCATATGGATGAAAATTCGTTATACCCGGGGAGTACCTCCCGGCGTTTGGTGTTTGCGCCGGAAGGTATGAGTTATGAAAAATTATACTAACCGCGGAATATTTGAGGAATATTTCCGGGGCGGTGTATGTTTGGTACACCATTTAGTACGTAAAAAAATATAACCCGCAAATGTGATGAATACGTGATAAAAAAATGAAAAAATATGATATTCCGGACAAAAAATGAAGAAATTCTTATTTTTTTCAAAAATGGCGGCACGGGCGAAAAAAAGCTTTGAAAAATCCCAGTTTTTGTATATAATAATGCTGTATATGTAAAAATATGATTAAATGCATCTTTATGTCCTTTTGGACGTGAAGAAAGATTCAACGAATAGATGAACCATTGGCAGAGAAAAGAAAGGGGCAGATTAGAATATGATGAGTACGGACATCGGTATCGATCTTGGTACTGCAAGTATCCTGGTATATATTAAAGGCAAAGGTGTAGTGTTAAAGGAGCCGTCAGTAGTGGCTTTTGATCGTGATACAAACAAAATCAAGGCAATCGGAGAGGAAGCGAGACTGATGCTCGGCAGAACGCCCGGCAACATTGTAGCAGTCCGTCCGCTGCGTCAGGGTGTTATTTCTGATTATACTGTCACCGAGAAGATGATCAAGTATTTCATCCAGAAGGCACTTGGCAAGAAGACATTCCGCAAGCCGCGCATCAGCGTGTGTGTGCCGAGCGGAGTGACCGAGGTCGAGAAAAAAGCGGTTGAGGATGCGACCTATTCTGCAGGTGCGCGTGAGGTGGCGATTATCGAGGAGCCGATTGCGGCAGCGATCGGAGCCGGAATCGATATTTCAAGACCATGCGGCAACATGATCGTGGATATCGGCGGCGGTACCGCGGACATCGCCGTGATTTCTCTGGGGGGATCGGTTGTCAGCACTTCCATCAAGATCGCCGGAGATGATTTTGACGAGGCGATTGTCCGTTACATGAGAAAGAAACACAATCTGTTGATCGGTGAGCGCACAGCGGAGGACATCAAGATCAAGATCGGTTCCTGTTTCCCACTGGCACAGAATGAGACCATGGACGTCAGAGGCCGTAACCTGGTGACCGGTCTGCCGAAGACGGTAACCGTTTCTTCCGAGGAGACGGAAGAGGCGCTGAAGGAGCCGACACTGCAGATCGTGGAAGCGGTACACTCGGTGTTAGAGAAGACGCCGCCTGAGCTTGCGGCGGACGTGGCGGACCGCGGAATCGTTCTCACGGGAGGCGGATCACTGCTTCGCGGACTTGAGGAACTGATCGAGGACAAGACGGGCATCAATACCATGACAGCGGAGGAGCCGATGACCTGTGTGGCAGTCGGAACCGGAAAGTTCGTGGAGTTCCTGTCCGGAAAGCGCGACGATGATTAAGTTTGACGGCAGTTATGACGATATAAACAACAGAGAGCCCTTGGGATGCGGGAGCGTCTGATGGATTCTGGTGAGAAGCAGGCAGAAGTTACAAGAGGTAACAGAAAAAGGAGCAGTCTATGGTAAAGGGATTGTATACAGCGTATACAGGAATGATAAATGAACAGAAGCGTCTAGATGTGCTTTCCAACAATCTTGCAAATGCAGATACGAATGGTTATAAGAAAGAAGGCACAACGTCCCAGACATTTGCAGATGAGCTGGCAATCAAGATCAAAGATACATCGTCTTACGGTCTTGCGCAGAAGCTGGGTACAATCAGCATGGGCGTTCATATCGGTGAGACGTATACGGATTACAGTACCGGAAGTTTCAAGGTTACCGATAACAGTACGGATTTTGCAATCAAGGGAGATGGATTTTTTGCGATTGCCTACACGGATAAGCAGGGAAATTCATCCGTAAAATATACAAGGGACGGAGCGTTCACGGTCAACACCCAGGGCTATCTGGTGACCAAAGACGGCGATTATGTCCTGAATGCAAATGACGCCAGAAACGGCAATGTGAACGGACGGATTCGGGTGGATCCGACCCAGAAGATCACCGTGGATGAGCTTGGCAATATCTATCAGAACGATCAGCAGGTTGGAACGATCGGCATCGTCGATTTTGCGGATTATGACTATCTGGCGAAGTACGGTGAGAATATGTACGACCTTGTGAACGGAGGAACGGTGACGGCGGCAGACGGCAGGATCGTGCAGGGAACGCTGGAGTCGTCCAATGTGAATGTTGTTTCTGAGATGGTCAATATGATTACGATTTCCAGAGCATATCAGGCAGGACAGAAGGTTATTAACACGATTGATGAGACACTGGATAAGGCGGTCAATCAGGTCGGAAATGTATAGACGGAGGTAGCTGACATATGATGAGGGCACTTTATACTGCGGCAACCGGTATGCTTGCGCAGCAGACGAACGTGGACAATATTTCAAACAATCTTTCCAATGTGAATACGGTTGGATTCAAGCAGGAGAAGGCAGAGTTTAAGTCGCTGCTTTACCAGACCATTCAGACGAAGACAACGAGTGCAAACGGAGAGCAGAAACCGATTCCGGCACAGGTGGGACTCGGAACGAGAGTTGCGGCAGTCACATCCGTGTACACACAGGGAGCGCTGCAGGCGAGTGAGAATGATACCGATTTTGCAATCGTCGGAGACGGATTTTTTGCAGTGCGCTGCGCAGACGGCGAGACACGCTATACCAGAGCGGGAGATTTTGTGTGGGCAGTGGGAACCAACGGCGTTACACTGACCAATCCGGACGGCTATCCGGTGCTGGACAGCAATAACCAGCAGATCGTTCTTCCGGCCAATATAAGTTCCAGCAGTGTGACAGTATCGAGCGACGGCAGAATCGGTTACACGACAGCAAATGGAACTTATGTGAATATGAACCGTCAGATTGGACTGTTCCAGTTTAACAACCCGAGCGGCCTTGAGAAAACGGGTGACAACCTTCTGGAAGTTACAGCAGCTTCGGGTGCGGCAATGAATGAGAATACGACAGCAGGTCTTACCAGAAGCCAGGTTCGCCAGAATTATCTGGAGGCGTCCAATGTACAGGTGGCGGACGAGATGGTCAATATGATTATCGCACAGCGTGCCTATCAGTTGAACTCCAAGGCAATCACGACATCGGATGAGATGCTGGAGATGGCGAACAACCTGAAACGATAAGCAGATGATAAGCGAACGGTAAGCGGATGATAAGCGGAATGGAGCGTAAAGTATGAGTTTTTCGATAGACGGTATTTCGTCATTGGTCAGCAATGCACAGAACAGCGCAGCCGCAGGCAGCGCGTCGGCACTGAAGAATTCGATCAGTAGTGTGTCCTCCGGCTCGAGCGAGGAAGAACTGCTCTCGGTCTGCAAGGATTTTGAGTCCTACTTTGTGGAAGAGGTATTAAAGGAAGTAAAGGAGAATCTCATTTCGGATGATGACGAGGATAAGGATTCTTCTCTCAGTACGCTGACAGATTTTCACATGGACAGCACGATCGAACTGGTGGCAGATGAGATTGTGGATCAGGTGGGAGAAAATTATACGCAGCAGCTTTATGAGCAGATGAAACGGAACTATGGCATAGAATAGATGCCGGCAGTTAAGAATGAACGAGGCAGAGGGCGGTCACCGTTAGAGGTGACGGGTTCTCTGCTTTTTTCGGCGGGAGGAATGATTTGGAAAAGTTAGCAGGATATGTGGAACATATTATATACAGAAATGCAGACAACGGATATACGGTTCTCAATCTGGTAAGCGGGGAGGAGGAGATTACCTGCGTGGGAATCTTCTCGGCAATCGCTGAGGGGGAGAACATCGAGGCATCCGGTGACTATACCGATCATCCTACTTATGGCAAACAGTTTAAAGTCGAAAGTTTTGAGGAGAAAGCGCCGGAAGATGAGGAAGCCATCGAACGCTATCTCGGTTCCGGGGCGATCCGCGGAATCGGTCTGGCGCTGGCAGCGCGGATTGTGCGCAGATTCAAGGCGGATACCTTTCGGATTATCGAGGAGGAGCCGGAGCGGCTGGCGGAAGTAAAGGGAATCAGCGAGCGCAAGGCGATGGAGATTGCGGATCAGGTGAATGAAAAACGTGATCTGCGGCAGGCGATGATTTTCCTTCAGCAGTACGGCATCACGATGAACCTGGCAGTGAAAGTATATCAGCAGTATGGACAGGAGGTATACGGGATTATCCGTGAGAACCCGTATCGGCTGGCGGACGACATTGAGGGTGTGGGATTCCGCACGGCAGACGAGATTGCTGTCCGGGTAGGAATCCGCATGGATTCTGATTTCCGGATCCGGAGCGGAATTTTATATGTGCTGCTTCAGGCATCCACAGAGGGGCATACCTACCTGCCGGAGGAGGAACTGACCAGAAGAACTGGACAGCTTCTTGAGGTCGGGGAGGAGCAGATCGAGAAGCAGTATATGGATCTGGCGATCGAGCGGAAAATCATCATGAAGCAGGGCGAAAACCAGACGCAGATCTATGCGGCGTCCTTTTACTACATGGAGGCAAATACGGCAACCATGTTAAAACAGCTCAATGTCAGCTATGATGTTCCGGATCTGGAAATCGAGGAGCGTGTTCGCAGAATTGAGAAGCAGACCGGAATGGAACTGGATGAGCACCAGATGACAGCGGTCAAAGAGGCGGTGCGCAACGGACTTCTGATTATCACCGGAGGACCGGGTACCGGAAAAACGACGACGATCAATACGATCATCAAGTATTTTGAGATGGAAGGACTTGATATTTTTCTTGCGGCGCCTACCGGACGTGCGGCGAAGCGCATGAGCGAGACGACCGGGTTTGAGGCTAGAACCATACACCGCATGCTGGAACTGAACGGCGGTGTGGACGGTGCGGCAGGGTTTGAGCGGAATGAGCAGAATCCGCTTGAGACGGACGTTGTGATTATCGACGAGATGTCCATGGTGGATATTTCTTTGATGCATGCACTGTTAAAGGCGGTTGCTGTTGGAACGAGACTGATTCTGGTCGGAGATGTCAATCAGCTGCCGAGTGTGGGACCGGGAAGTGTTCTGCGGGACATTATTCGCTCGCACGAGTGCAATGTGGTCATGCTGACGAAGATTTTCCGCCAGGCATCCACGAGCGACATCATTGTGAATGCGCACAAGATCAATCAGGGCGAAGAAGTGACGTTGGACAACAAAAGCATGGATTTCTTTTTCCTGAAGCGGTATGACGCGGATGTGATTATCAGCGTGGTATTGCAGCTGATCAAGCAGAAACTCCCCAAATTTGTGGACGCGACGCCGTACGATATACAGGTGTTGACGCCGATGCGCAAGGGACTGCTGGGCGTAGAGCGGTTAAACGGAATACTGCAGCGCTATCTGAATCCGCCGTCTCCGCAGAAGCGTGAAAAGGAACACGGCGATATTCTGTTCCGCGAGGGGGACAAGATCATGCAGACACGGAACAACTACCAGTTAGAGTGGGAAATCCGCACAAAATACGGTCTGTCTGTGGATAAAGGAACGGGAGTATTCAACGGAGACATGGGAATTGTCCGGGAGATCAACGATTTCGCGGAGACGATGACTGTGGAATTTGATGAGGGCAGAATGGTGGAATATCCATACAAACTGCTGGATGAACTGGAACTGGCGTACGCGATTACCATACATAAATCGCAGGGAAGCGAATACCCGGCGGTCGTCATTCCGCTTTTGTCCGGACCGTCGATGCTTATGAACCGGAATCTGCTGTACACAGCGGTCACCCGCGCTCGGAAATGTGTGACGCTGGTCGGCAATGAGGTGACGTTTGAGCAGATGGTGCAGAACACGTCGCAGCAAAAACGATACAGCGGGCTGTGTGACCGACTGAAAGAGGCATAGCACTGCCGCAGTTACAGAACATTTCGCGTTTGGAGAGGGGAATACGGAGAATGATAACGCAGGCGAGAAGCCCATTTGTTTCAGAATGCAACGGACACAGTCCCTTCTTTGGAGCAAAATCCCGTATTTCTTCCGTGCGATCGTTGTCTTAGGTTCCGTGTCTTTGCCACGTTTGAACACCCCACGGAAGCTGTCCGTCAAGCAGCAGACAATGAGCGGACTTTCTGGCAGCACTAACTGCACTCACGCATAGACATCATAAAACCGCGCGAACCGGAACTCGCCGGCATCTGCTATTGAAAATAGGGCAGATGCCGACTCAGACATCGGCTTCGCGCGGTTATGTTTTATGCTTAGAGTGCAGGTAAGTGCTGCACAAAAGTCCTAAAATTGTCTGTAGCTTGAGGACAGCTTCCGCGGGGGTGCTCCAAACTTGGAAAGACACGGATCATCGCAAAGGCAACGGCCGCACGGATTAGAAATACACGATTTTGCGATTAGAAGGGATTGTGCCCGTTACATCCTGAAACACAAAAGGCTTCCGCCTGCGCTCACTTCATCCGGACAGCTTCTCCTCCCGAAATATCCTGCGACCGCGTTATGCCTCTTTCCTGCGGTTACGACAGCAGCGCTTTATCGTTTGCAAACTCCTCGCCGCTGACCTTCTCAAACTGATGGAGGAGATCTTCCACCGTCAGCTTCTTCTTCTCTTCTCCGGCAATGTTTAAGATGACCCGGCCTTCATGCATCATGATGAGGCGGTTGCCGTGTACGATGGCATCCTTCATGTTGTGGGTGACCATCATGGCAGTCAGGTGGTGATCGGCAATGATCTTGTCGGAAATCTCAAGCACTTTGGCTGCTGTCTTCGGATCGAGCGCTGCGGTGTGCTCGTCTAAAAGCAGAAGCCTCGGCTTCTGGATGGAAGCCATGAGCAGCGTGATTGCCTGGCGCTGACCGCCGGACAACAGCCCTACTTTGCTGGAAAGCCGGTCTTCCAGACCGAGATCTAACGTGGCAAGCATCTCACGGTAGACGTCGCGCTCCTTTTTTGTGATGCCCCAGGAGAGCCCGCGGCTCTGTCCGCGTCTGGCGGCGATCGCCATATTTTCCTCGATCGACATCGTCGTCGCGGTGCCGGTCATAGGATCCTGAAAGACGCGTCCGAGATATTTGGCGCGCTTGTACTCGGAAAGGCGTGTCACATCATCGCCGCCGATATAGATTTTTCCGGAATCCACCGGCCACACGCCTGCGATGGCGTTTAAGGTGGTGGATTTTCCGGCGCCGTTTCCGCCGATTACGGTGACGAAATCGCCCTCCTCGAGAGAGAGGTTCACACCGTTTAATGCAACTTTTTCGTTAATGGTGCCTGGATTAAACGTTTTCTTGATATTGTCTATTTTTAACATTTCTGCCATGGTGTTACCGCTCCTTTCCTTTGCGTGTGGATTTCAGATAAGGAATGGCAAGGAATACTGCCACAACGATCGCGGAGAAAAGCTTCAGATCGTCGGAAGGAAGCTTTAACCATAAAACCACATTCATTACAATATAATAGATGATCGCTCCGCCGATTACGGAAAACAGCGTGTAGGCGAAAGCGAGATTCTTCCCGGCGCAGAGTCTGCCGAAAAGGACTTCCCCGATGATGACGGCGGCGAGACCGATGACGATGGCACCACGTCCCATGTTGACGTCCGCCGCACCCTGATACTGGGCGTAGAGACCGCCGGAAAGCCCGACCAGACCGTTGGAGATCATGAGCGCAATGACGGTGTGAAGGTTGGTGTTGATTCCCTGCGCACGCGCCATTTGCTGATTACATCCGGTTGCGCGGATGGCATGTCCCTGCTCCGTGCCGAAATACCAGTAGAGAATCGCAACGATTGCAAAACAGAACAGGATGCATGTCGCAAAAATCTGCACGCGGGTGCTGTTGGAGTCGGACAGATAGCGGAGCGAGACCACCAGAGGGTACTTGTCAACACTGACGGCCTGGTTGGAACAGCCCATGATGTTCAGGTTGATGGAATACAGGGAAATCTGGGTTAAAATGCTTGCCAGAATGCCCGGAATGCCGAGAGCGGTATGCAGGATACCGGTGATGAAACCGGCGGCCATGCCTGCCAGAAAGGCAAAAATAAGTGCTGCCCACGGACTCATACCTCCGCGGATCAGCATGACGGCAACCGCACCTCCGGTTGCAAGAGAACCGTCTACGGTCAGATCCGCAAAATCCAACAGACGATAGGTGATATAGACACCGAGTGCCATCAGTCCCCAGACCATGCCCTGGGCGAAAGCGCCGGGCATGGAACGGAAGAGGGCAAGCGGGTCAAGCGACATAAAATAATTCATCAGGAAAAACCCCCTTGTAAGGAAAAATATTATTCGGCATCAATTGCCACGTAATCATCCGGAACCGTGATGCCTAAATCGGAACAGATCGCGGCATTGTACTCTTTGGTGACATTCGGGGCATATTCAATATCCATTGTGGATATATCTTTGCCGTTTACCAGAATGTCATAAGCCATCTCGCCCGCTTTGTAGCCGATGTCGTAATAGCTGATGGAGAGCGTCGCAACGCCGCAGCCGGAACAGATTCCTTCTTCGCCGGCGATGACGGGAATGCCTGCCGGGCGTGTGATGTTGTCGATCGCTTCGGTGTTGCCTGCCATGGTGTTGTCGGTCGGAATGTAGATGACGTCTACTTCGCTGACAGCACTCTGTACGACAGAGGCGATGTCGTTGGAATCTGCCACGGTGTACTCCTTGTGGGAGATTCCGTCCTCATCCAGATACTTTCCGAATTCCGTTGCCTGGTACACGGAGTTCGGTTCTGCGGAACAGTAGAGGATGCCGACATTCTTGGCGTCTGGAAACAGTTCCACGAGCATATCTTCCTGCTGGTCTAACGGAGCCAGATCGGAGGTGCCGGAAATATTTTTTCCGGTGGCGCCGGTCCAGTCGTCAATGTCGAGCGCGGTTGCGTAGTCCGTCACGGAGGTTCCGAGTACCGGGATCGTGCTGGTGGCCGCCGCGGAAGCCTGCAGGGCG
The DNA here is from genome assembly GCF_000225345.1 of Roseburia hominis A2-183. NCBI lineage: Bacteria > Bacillati > Bacillota > Clostridia > Lachnospirales > Lachnospiraceae > Roseburia > Roseburia hominis. Next base: position 2,709,383 of record NC_015977.1, on the reverse strand, counting down.
GTCGTCGCATTGGCGAGGATCAGATCGTAATTGTTGGAGACAAAGGTGGTGGCAATGCTGGAACAGTTCGCCTGCTCGCCCTGTGCGTTCTGCACATCGAAGGTGACGGAATCGCCCATCAGTTTGGTCAGGGCATCCTGAAATCCCTGCGTTGCCTGATCCAGTGCCGGATGCTCCAGCTGCTGCAGGATACCTACCTTATACGTTTTTTCTCCACTGCCGCACGCGGTCATGGATAAGACCATCGTGGAGACTAATACTGCCGAAATCAGTTTGTGTGCTTTTTTCATAAGCATCTCCTCCTTTATTGCATTAAAGCTTTAATGCTTTTAATAGATAAAATTATAATGAGGAAAAGTATATTCGTCAACCGTTCCTTAAAATAAAGAAAGAAAAAATTAAGAAAATGTTTATGGCAAAAAAGGGGCGGACATGCTAGGATAAAGCGGAATCAGATGACCGGGGGGAGAGCGGGAAATGCAATGCAGGCTGATTTCGCAACAGGAAAAGAAAAAACAGGACGCGGACTGCGGTGGGGGACGGAGACGATCGTTGGTCTCATCTATCCGCCGAGATGTCCGATCTGCGACCGCGTGACGGTGCCGGAATGTGTCCCGTGCAGAAGGTGCGCGGATGCTGTACGGCTTGCCGAGGAACCGGTGTGCAAGCGATGCGGCAAGCCGCTGGATGGCGAGCGGGCGGAATTCTGTCTGGACTGCGGAAAGCGCAGGCATGCGTACTGCCAGGGGAAAGCCGTGTTTGTGTATCAGGGAAATATCCGGCAGTCCATGTACCGGTTTAAATATGCAAACCGGCGCGAATATGCGGCGTATTATGCGAGGGAGGCGGCAGCGCTTTATCAGGACTGGGTTTTTAAAAATCAAATCGAAGTGATCGTTCCGGTGCCCATGTACCGGTGGAAAAAGCGGCGGCGCGGATACAATCAGGCCGAGACATTCGCGCGGGCGCTTGGCAGGGAGCTGGGGCTTCCTGTGGACGCCGGGCTTGTGCGCCGTGTGCGGAACACGGTGCCGCAGAAGGAGTTAAATGGCGGACAAAGAGCGGCAAATTTAAAAAATGCTTTTCAATTAGCAGCAGATATAGTAAAATATAAGAAAATATTGCTGGTGGATGATATTTATACGACGGGAACAACGATAGATACCGTTTCGGAGGTCCTGCTGAAGGGCGGCGCAGAGCGGATCTATTATATTTGCGTCAGCATCGGTGCGGGATTTTGACAGGGGAATTCAGGAGGATTGAGAAGTATGGAAGTGAGAAATTGCAGGAGCTGTGGACGCCTGTTTAACTATATGGGGGGAGCGCCGCTTTGTCCGGCGTGTCAGAAAAAGCTTGAGGAGAAGTTCCAGGAGGTAAAGGCTTTCCTGGAGGAGAATCCGAATTCAAGTGTGGAGACGGTCGCTGAGGAGCTGGATGTGTCGGTGAAGCAGATCAGACAGTGGATTCGCGAGGAGCGTCTGTCACTTTCCGTGGCAGGAGCAGACGGCATTGTCTGTGAGACCTGCGGGAAGCCGATCCGCACGGGAAGATTTTGCGAGAAGTGCAAGAACAATATGGCGAACGCGCTTGCAGAGTCGATTCATAAGCCGGAGCCGCCGCAGGAGACAGAGCGGGATAAAAACCGCATGCGTTTTCTCAAATAATACCAAGAGAATCAACAGGGCCTGGGTATCGGGCTCTGTTTTTTGCTTTGAAAATAAATAGTGCTGTGTTATAATAAAAAAAGAATGCATAATTGCGTGCAATTTTGACCTGCGCAGGCTGGAACGGCAGGGCGGAGAAAGGATAACTACTGTATGGTAAATGAAGAACGATTGCGCCACCTGATTAAGATGGCACAGTTTGATACAAATGACGGGAAACAGTGTAAGCCGATGACGCAGTATGCGAGAAAAGATTATGTTTCCATGCGTCTGCTGGGGAGCTTCGTGACAGGAACCATCTGCTACGGGCTTCTGATGGGAATGTGGGGGCTGTATGCGACGGAAGAGCTGCTTGCAAAGCTGAACAAGTTCGATATCCAGGGGCTTGTCATGACAGCGGTAGTGCCGTATCTGGTGTTTATGGTGATTTACCTCGGAGCCACGTGGGTAATATTTAACATGAAATACACAGAGGGACGCCGCAAGGTGAAGAAGTATTACAACAACCTGAAAAAGGTGAATCAGATGTATGAGAGGGAAGAACGCCTCCGGACATCCGATCATAAAGACTGGGATTAGAGCGGGAGGCATGGAATGACAACCTTATTGGAACTCAAAGAAAAATTAGTACGCTTCTACGGAAAATACGAAGTGTACATTACACCGATCGTCAAGTTTATCGTGGCGTTTGCGGCGCTGATGACGATTGACAGGAACATCGGCTACATGGAACTGGTCAGCTCCACACCGGTGGCGCTGATTTTAGGACTGCTCTGTGCCATCCTGCCTGTGGGCGGCACGATCTTTATTGCGGCGGTCGTCATACTGGCGGATATGTATGCATTATCGATTGAGGTATGTCTGGTCGCACTTCTTCTGTTTGTGCTGATCTATTTTATCTATTTTCGTTTTGCTCCCAGACAGGGAATGGGCGTATTGCTGACGCCGATCTGCTTCCGGCTGAATATCCCGTATGTGATTCCGGTTGGAATGGGACTGCTGGAGGAGGCATATTCTGTATTTGCAGTGATCTGCGGTACGGTGGTTTACTTTTTCCTCGACGGAGTCCGGCAGAATGAAAAGCTGCTCGGCGGTGCGGCGGAAGAGAGCACGGAGGCGAATTCCAAGATTGTGGTGGCGTTAAACCAGCTTCTCGGCAACAAGGAAATGTATCTCGTGATCGGCATCATGGCTGTGACGCTGATCATTGTGTATCTGATTCGCAGAATGTCCATTGCGAATGCATGGCAGATTGCGATTGCATCCGGTATCCTGTTTGAGACGATAGGTTTGATTGCGGGCTATATGCTTCTTGGAATTTCCGGTAAGACGGTGAGCGTGCTGGTGGGCAATGTAATCTCTCTTCTGATTGCATTTGTGATACAGTTTTTGTTCTTTAACCTGGATTACTCGAGAACGGAGCGGTTACAGTTTGAGGATGATGAGTATTACTACTATGTAAAAGCAGTGCCGAAGGCTGTGGTATCCGGCACCAACAAGCAGGTAAAGCGTTTCAGCGGGAAGGACGAAAAGGAACGTCTCACGAAGAAGCGTTTTGCGGAAGAGATGGATATCGACGAAGAATTATTAGATTAAGGAAGTGGACCGCGTGCAGAACATGTTAGCTACCCTCGATGCTTTCTGGCAGAAAGCGTCTCTTTATATGAATCTTCCAAAAATCTCCATAACAGATATCGTGGAGATCATAATCATAGCGTTTCTGATCTACTATATGCTGGTGTGGATCAAGAATACCAGAGCATGGATGCTGCTGCGCGGTTTGATGGTGATTCTGCTCTTCGTTCTGTTGGCAGCATTGTTCCAGATGAACACGATCATCTGGATTGCAAGGAATACGTTAAATGTCCTGGTGATAGCTCTGGTTGTAATCTTCCAGCCGGAGATGCGCAAGGCGCTTGAGAATCTCGGACGGAAAAACGTTCTGGCGTTCCTGTTTTCCTTTGATTCCTCAAAGGAGGATACGGGGAAGTTCTCGGATAAGACCATTAATGAAATGGTCAAGGCGTGCTACGAGATGGGAAAGGTGAAGACCGGAGCCCTGATTGTGGTGGAGGATGAGATTGTTCTCTCGGAATATGAGCGCACCGGAATCGCGGTGGACGGTATTCTGACAAGCCAGCTTCTGATCAATATTTTTGAAAAAAACACACCGCTCCATGACGGCGCCGTGATTGTGCGCGGGGACAGAGTCGTGGCGGCGACCTGTTACCTGCCGCTTACGGATTCCCTGTCGATCAGCAAGGATCTGGGAACGAGACACCGTGCGGCTGTCGGAATCAGCGAGGTGAGCGATTCCCTGACAATCGTTGTGTCAGAGGAGACCGGAAGAGTGTCGATTGCGCTCGGCGGTGAACTTTACCGCAATGTAGATGCCGAGTTTCTGAAGAACAAGCTGACGTACATCCAGAGGCGGGAACGGGAATTATCGAAGATTGCATTGTGGAAGAGGAGGCTGAAAGATGCTAAAACGGCTCGGAAAAACGATAACAAATAATTTTAGCCTCAAAATACTGGCGGTCATACTGGCGGTTGTGCTGTGGGTAGTCGTGATTAACATTGACGATCCGACGACGTCAAAGACCTATACCACCAATGTTGTAGCGGAGAATACGGACTATATCACATCGCAGAACAAATATTATGAACCGCTGGACAGCAGCAACGTAGTGTCATTCCGCGTGTCGGCTGCGCGCAGCGTGCACGATGAATTATCCAATGCCGATTTTTCCGCAACGGCGGACATGGAGAATATTGAGTACGATGAGGGAAGCGGAATTTACCGCGTGCCGGTGACGATCACCGCGAAGCGGTATAGCAATAAAGTCTCCGTCGTCTCCAAACAGCTCTATCTGGAAGTGGCGCTGGAAGACCGCGGCACCTGCCAGAAGGCGATTACGGCGGCAACCAAGGGAACCGTGATGGACGGCTGTGCACTCGGCACGGTACAGATCGTGGGCTCCAACCTGTTAAAGGTTTCGGGACCGGCATCCATCGTCAGCCAGATTGATACGGCGGTGGCGACGATCAATGTGGAAGGTATGTCCACGGATGTGACGGATTCCGTTGTGCCGGTGTTATATGATGCCGACGGCAACGTGATCGACACGACAAAGCTGACACTCAGTCTGTCCACAGTCAATATTTCGGCACAGATCTTAAATACCAAGGATGTGCCGCTGGAGTTTGAGGCGAAGGGCGAACCGGCGGACGGCTATGTGCTTACCGGCGTGGAAAGCAGCCTGGATAATGTGCGTATCAAGGGCGAGGCGGCAACGCTCAATACCGTCAGTAAGATCACCATTCCGCAGGAGGTGCTGGACATTTCTGGTATCACCGAGGATCTGACCACAACGGTGGATATCAGTTCCTATCTGCCGAGCGGGACGTCCCTTGTGCTGAATTCGGATGCAAAAGTAGAAGTGATCGCGAAGGTGGAGCCGGTTGTCAAGGCGACTTACGAGGTGCCAGTGGCAAACTTTACCATTCAGAATGTGCGCGACGGTTACAATGCAAATTACATGGAGAGCACGGTCGCGGTAGAGATCAGCGGAGCGGAGAGCGAGCTTGCGGGAATCTCTGCAAAAGATATTACCGGAACGGCGGACGCATCCAACCTTGGAGCGGGCGAGCATCACCTGAATGTGCAGATCACGCTGGAGCAGGAGCACTGCTGGGTGATTGGAACAGTGACACTGCCGGTGACAATTACCGACCACAACACCGCCGAAACGGGTACTTCGGATAATACGGATACGACAGACAGTGAGAGCAAGACGAACGATACAGCCGACACCGCCGCTGCAGGCGATGCGGCTGACAAGTCGGATAAAACCGATAAGACGGATAAGACGGATAAGACGGTCACTGAGAACAGTACGGCTGGAAGTGATGTGGAGAGAAGCAGCAACAATCCGTAAAAAGTAAGAAACATGGAGGAAATAGAATATGGCTAGAATGTTTGGCACGGATGGCGTGCGTGGCGTGGCGGGATCGGAACTGACGATCGAACTGGCAACCAAGCTTGGGCAGGCAGGCGCGTATGTGCTGACGAAAGAGACGGAACATCAGGCGACAATCATTGTCGGATGCGATACCAGAATATCGGGAGGAATGCTTGCCAGCGCGTTGATGGCGGGAATCTGCTCCGTGGGTGCAAACGCCATTTTTGTGGGGGTTATGCCGACGCCGGCGATTGCCTATCTGACAAGAAAGCATAAAGTAGATGCGGGTGTTGTGATCTCGGCATCGCACAATCCGATGGAATTTAACGGAATCAAGTTCTTCAACGGCGAGGGCTACAAGCTTTCCGATGCACTGGAGGATGAGATTGAAGCGCTGATCCGCAACAACATGAAGGACGTGGTACTTCCGATCGGATCCGGCGTGGGAAAGATCGAATACCGCTTTGATCTGAAGGATGAATACGTGAAATTTATGGAAAAATGTGTTCCGGTCGATCTGCACGGCAAAAAGATCGTGGTGGACTGCGCGGAGGGCGCGTCGTATTACACGTCCGTCAAGGCGCTCAGCGATCTTGGTGCGGAACTGGTGGCGATTCACACCGACCCGGACGGAACCAACATCAATGCGAACTGCGGATCTACCCACATGGATGAGCTGAAGGCACGCGTTGTGTACGAGAAGGCGGATGCCGGTATCGCGTTTGACGGCGATGCGGATCGTATGCTTGCGGTTGACGAAAAGGGCAATCTGGTAGACGGCGATCAGGTGATGGCAATCTGCGGCAACTACATGAAGCAGAAGGGCAGACTGAAGAAGAATACGATTGTTGTGACGATCATGAGCAACCTGGGATTTACTCTGATGGGAGAAAAAGAGGGAATCCACGTAGAGAAAACAAAAGTCGGAGACCGGTATGTTCTGGAGAACATGCGGGAACACGGATACAATATCGGAGGTGAGCAGTCCGGACACGTTATTTTCCTGGATGACAATACGACCGGAGATGGGCTTTTGAGCGCCCTGCATCTTCTGGAAGTGATGGTGGACACCGGAAAGCCGTTGTCAGAGCTGGCAGCGATCATGGAGGTTCTGCCGCAGGCGCTTGTCAATGCCAAGGTGCCGAATCACAAAAAAGAGCATTTTATGGAGTATCCGGAGATTGCGGATGCAATCACAGAACTGGAGAAAAAGTTTAACGGTGAGGGACGCGTGCTGATCCGGCCGTCCGGTACCGAGCCGTTGGTGCGCGTTATGATTGAGGGGAAAGATCAGAAAGTCATTGACGAGGAAGCGAAGAGACTTGCGGAATTGATTACGCGCATTATGTTGTAGAGTCAGAGGATTTGTTAGGAAAATTATTCATTGGAGGGAAGAGAGCATGGTAAGTCAGAAAGTCACAGTCAAGAATCCAACGGGACTGCATCTTAGACCGGCGGGAATCCTGTGCAAGGAGGCGATGCAGTTCAAATCGCACATCACATTCCGATACCGCGAGAATACTGCAAATGCCAAGAGCGTGTTGAGTGTGCTCGGTGCATGCATCAAATCGGGCGATGAGATTGAGCTGGTATGCGAGGGGGAAGACGAACAGGAAGCGCTTGCGGCGCTTGTGCATGCCATTGAGAACGGACTTGGAGAATAGAAGAGTAAGAGAGGAAAACCGGATGAAAAAGATACTGGTTACCGGCTGTAACGGTCAGCTGGGGCGCGCAATCCGCGCAGAGTATGCAAAGGAAGACGTAACGTTTATCAACACAGATGTGGTGGAGGGCGATGGTGTCACAGCACTTGACATCGCCGATGTGGATGCCGTGCTGGCGCTTGTCCGCGCCGAGCGTCCGCAGGTTATCATCAACTGTGCGGCGCACACGAATGTGGATGCCTGTGAGACACAGTGGGATGCAGCGTACCGCATCAACGCGATCGGTCCGCGCAACCTTGCCATCGCTGCTGCGGAAGTCGACGCAAAGCTGATACATGTGTCCACGGATTATGTGTTCGCCGGAAACGGGACGAGACCGTATACGGAATTCGATGAGCCGGGCCCGGTCAGCGCATACGGGAAAACAAAGCTTGAAGGAGAGCGCTTCGTGAAGGCGTTCGCAAGAAAATATTTTATCTTCCGCACGGCATGGCTGTACGGGGACGGCAAAAATTTTGCCAAGACAATGTTAAGACTGTCGGAGAACCATGAGGAAGTGAGCGTGGTATGCGATCAGCTCGGTTCACCGACCAGCGCAGTGGAACTTGCGCGTGCGATTCATCACTATGAACCGACGGAGAATTATGGACTGTTTCATGCAACCTGCGAGGGAGATACCAACTGGGCAGCATTTGCGGAGGCGGTATTTGCGCGTGCCGGGAAGAATACCTGCGTCAGACATGTGACCAGCGAGGAGTATGCAGCGATGAATCCTGCTTCAGCGAAAAGACCGGCGTATTCCATTCTGGATAATTACATGATGCGCCTGACGGACGGCTATCGTATGGCTGACTGGGAGAGCGCGCTGGATGAATATATGCAGCATTTGGGCTGAGAGAGATACCGACAGAAAAGTGAAAGGATAACCGGAACGGATGAAAAGTGTTGTAATGCGGGATTTGCATGACTATGTGAGAAAATACTGGGGGCTGCTTGCTGCGTCAATGGCGGCAATGCTGATCTGTTTCGGTTGTCTTGTTTTTTGCGGAAATATCCGCATTGATACAGAAGAGTTAATCAATCACCCGGGAAGCAGTCTGGGATGGCTTGCGATCGGACGGTGGGAGCTGGCGTGGCTCAAGCGCCTTCTGGGGCTTGGCACACATCAGGTCATAAAAAGCGGGGTATTGTTCTTTCTGTTTTTCTGGCTGGGAGCCAATTTCCTGACGTTCGGCATTTATGAGCGTTCCGGGAAAAAGAAAAGCCGGTACTGGATTTTCCTGCTCCTTTATGCAACGTCCAACATCTGGTGTTATCAGATTTACTTTTCCCTGCAGCAGGCGGAGGTGGCGCTTGCAATGCTGCTGTTGATTGCAGCGGCGTTTCTGATGACCGGAATCGGCACCGGAACCGTAATGAATCTGCTTCGGGCATTTGCGGCGGGTGTTCTGCTGTTTATCGGACTTGGAGCGTATCAGGCGCTGGCGGTTTATTATGTCGCAGTGTGCCTGGTTTTCTTCCTGGCGGAGCTGACCGCGGAGCAAAAGAAGGACGGATACCTCAGGCAGATCCTCTGGATGATCGCACATTTCGGTGTGGTGTATCTGTGCTATCACTGGTATATGAGCACGTTTCTGGTGTCTTCGGATTATATGGACAGCCAGATGGGCTGGGGAAGGCTGCCTGTGCTCGCATGTATCAAGAATGTGCTGCGCACGCTGAAAAATCTGCTGCTCGGCCATGGACCCAGAAACTTCTCTTTTTACGGATGTGGTGTAATTCTCCTGCTTGTGCTTGCTGGGAGCGCGTTTGCCTGCCGGAAAAAGCGGAATCTTCCGTGGGAGAAGAAAAAGATCGTGTATGCATTGCTGGGGCTCGCGGGACTTGTGCTTACGCCGCTGCTTCTGACGGCATACATGGGGGAGATGATCGTGACAAGATCACAGTTTGCACTTCCGGTGGCGGGAGCGTTCCTGGGAATGTATGTGACGGAACGACTGGCGGAACTCTGGGATGCAAGAGACCATGGTACGGGTTACTGGCTGCTGTTCGTCTGCAGAGTGTGTATCTGCGTTGCGATTGCGGTTCAGGTGAGTTACGATCTGCGTCTTACCGTGACAGATGAGATGCGCTGCAGGGAGGATGAGCAAAAGACACAGCAGCTGTTAGAATGCCTTGCCGGGGCAGACGGAGGGGAACTGCCGCGGCTTCCGGTAGTGTTTGTCGGGTATCAGGAGGCGGATCTCCCAGAGTGGTGCAGGCGGACTGAGATGTATGGATGGTCGTTCTATGGCTGGGATTACAGCATGGAGAATCCGACCGGTACGACACACCGCATCTGCGGATTTGTACAGGCTTACACTGGCAATGTGCTGCGGGAAGATGCGACGGAAGAGCAGAAGAAGCGTGCGGTGGAACTGGCGGGACAGATGAACGATTTCCCGGAAGAGGGATCGGTTCTGGTGACGGAGGATTGTGTTGTCGTGCGGCTGTCGGAGATTAAGGAGCAGATGCGGACAGACTGGTGGTAGAGGCGATGTGGTGGTCTGTGTATACACAAGCTTGTGCTGGAACGGAATCTATGATAAAATGAAGAGACTTATGGCAGTGAAACGGCCATGGATAATAGAGACTGCAAGTATTGAAAATAAATGGAGGTTGAGATGAGAACTTATTTGGTAACAGGGGGAGCCGGTTTTATCGGTTCTAATTACATTCACTACATGTTTCGCAAATACGGAGATGCGATCCGCATTATCAATGTGGATGTTCTCACGTATGCAGGAAACCTTGAGAACCTGAAGGACATTGAGAACAATCCAAATTATACGTTTATCCGGGCGGACATTACGGATAAGGAAGCCATTGCGAAGATTTTCGCGGAGAACGACATTGACCGTGTGGTTCACTTCGCTGCAGAGAGCCATGTAGACCGCAGTATCAAGAATCCGGAGGTCTTCGTGAAGACGAACGTGCTCGGAACGGCAGTGATGTTAAACTGCGCCAAGGCGGCATGGGAACTTCCGGACGGAACATTTAAGGCGGACAAGAAGTTTTTACACGTATCGACGGATGAGGTGTACGGCTCCCTGGAGGATGACGGATCTTATTTTTATGAGACGACTCCGTACGCACCACACAGCCCGTATTCAGCCAGCAAGGCATCCTCAGATATGTTGGTAAAGGCATACATTGATACTTACAAGTTCCCGGCGAACATCACAAACTGCTCCAACAATTACGGACCGTACCAGTTCCCGGAGAAGCTGATCCCGCTGATCATCAACAATGCACTGCAGGGCAAGAAGCTTCCGGTGTACGGCGACGGTAAGAATGTGCGTGACTGGCTGTATGTCGACGACCACGCGAAGGGCATCGATATGGTGCAGGAAAAGGGACGCCTCGGTGAGACTTACAACATCGGAGGACACAACGAAAAACAGAATATCCAGATTATTGAGATTATTATTGATACCTTACAGGAGATGCTTCCGGCGGACGATCCGAGAAGAAAGCTGGTAAGCAAAGATCTGATCACTTACGTGGCAGACCGCAAGGGACATGACAGACGCTATGCAATTGCACCGGACAAGATCAAGGCAGAGGTAGGCTGGGAGCCGGAGACAAAGTTCGAGGACGGCATCCGCAAGACGATCGCGTGGTTTTTCGAGCACGAGGACTGGATGAAGAATGTTACCAGCGGTGATTATCAGAAATATTATGAGGATATGTATCAGAACAGATAGTTGATGCAGGCAGCAGTACCGCCTTTTGGGCGATACTGCTTGTTTGCGTTTTAAATTAAGAAAAAATTAAGCTGTGTCCGTTACAAATGTTAATGGACGTGGCGTATATTGGATAAAATGGGAGGATTTTCAGATGAAGGGAATAATACTTGCCGGAGGCTCCGGTACCAGACTTTATCCGCTGACTAAAGCGATTTCAAAACAGATCATGCCGGTGTATGACAAGCCGATGATCTACTATCCATTATCAACGTTGATGCTTGCGGGAATCCGCGAGGTGTTAATCATCTCCACACCGCGGGATCTGCCGGTGTTTGAGGAGCTTTTCGGAGACGGAAGCCAGCTCGGCATGAGTTTTTCCTATGCAGTACAGGAGCAGCCGAGAGGTCTCGCGGACGCATTTATCATCGGTGAAAAATTTATCGGAAATGATGCGGTGGCACTGGTGCTCGGCGATAATATTTTCTACGGACAGAGCTTTTCCAAAGTGTTAAAGAGCGCAGCGGAGCGCACGGAAAAGGAGCAGGGTGCGACGATTTTCGGCTACTATGTCAGAGATCCGAGAGAGTACGGCGTCGTGGAATTCGATGAGAATGGCAAGGCGCTGTCCATCGAGGAAAAGCCGGAGCACCCGAAGTCCAATTATGCAGTGCCGGGACTTTACTTTTACGATAACAATGTGGTGGAGATTGCGAAAAACGTCAAGCCGTCCGCACGCGGGGAGATCGAGATCACCTCGGTCAACAACGCTTATCTGGAGCGTGGAACATTGAGCGTGGAGACGCTTGGAAGAGGATTCGCATGGCTGGATACGGGAAATCACGACATGCTGCTTGCCGCGGCAGATTTTGTGTCTGCATTCCAGAAACGTCAGGGCTTATACATCTCCTGCATTGAGGAGATCGCGTATAAGCGTGGTTTTATCGACAGAGACCAGCTCATCAAGCTGGCACAGCCGCTCTTAAAGACGGATTACGGCAAATATCTGATGGAAATCGCGGAGGGATTATAGAACATGGGTAAGATCAAGGTAACAGAGAATTGCAACGGCATTGAGGGACTGAAGGTCATCGAGCCGGCAGTATTCGGCGATGCGCGCGGATATTTTATGGAGACTTACAATTATAACGATTTTGCGGAGGCGGGGATTGACTGCCAGTTCGTGCAGGACAACCAGTCAGCATCGAAAAAGGGCGTGCTCCGCGGGCTTCATTTTCAGATCAATTATCCGCAGGACAAGCTGGTCCGTGTGGTAAACGGCGAGGTGTTTGACGTTGCGGTGGATTTAAGGGAGGGATCGAAGACGTTCGGCAAATGGTACGGCGTGCTGCTTTCCGCGGAGAACAAGAAGCAGTTTTTCGTGCCGAAGAATTTTGCGCACGGATTTATCGTGCTGTCGGAGGAGGCAGAGTTCTGCTACAAGGTAACGGACTTCTACCATCCGAACGATGAGGGCGGTATTCTGTGGAATGATGCCGAGGTCGGCGTGGAATGGCCGATGCCGGAAGGAATGACAGCGGCGGATCTGATCTTATCCGACAAGGATAAAGTGCAGAAAAGCTTCGCAGAATATAAGGCGGCGCACGGCATAAAGTAAGGAAAAACATGCGCCTGCAGAGGGATAGAAAGAGATTAGGAGAACATAGATGGCAGGAAAGAAGAAGGATACATCACTGCTTCATCATCTGATCGGAAGTAGAAGCCTGGTATGGAATCTGGCAAAAAATGACATCAAGAAGAAGTTTGCAGGCTCCTACTTTGGTGTGGTCTGGGCGTTCGTCCAGCCGGTAATCACGGTGCTTTTGTACTGGTTCGTGTTTGAGAAGGGACTGAATTCCAAGGCGACGGATCTTAGGACCGGAATTGAGATTCCATTCGTGCTGTGGCTGACAGCGGGACTTGTGCCGTGGTTCTATTTTCAGGAAGCGCTAAACGGCGGCACCGGTGTTCTGGTGGAGTACAGCTATCTGGTAAAAAAAGTTGTGTTCCAGATCGATATGCTCCCAGTGGTAAAAATGATATCGGCGCTGTTTACGCATCTGTTTTTTGTGGCGTTTACGATTGTGCTTTTCATCTGTATGGGATATATGCCGGACTGGTATGCGCTGCAGGTCATATATTATTCGTTCTGTATGATTCTGTTTGCGACAGGGCTTGTGTATGCGACGAGTGCGGTGACGGTATTTTTCCGCGACATGAAAGAAGTGGTGGGAATCCTGTTGCAGATTGGCATGTGGGTGACGCCGATTATGTGGAACTTTGAGACGATGGTGCAGATACCGGGATGGGCGATTGCCGTGTTAAAGCTCAATCCGATGTACTATATTGTTTCGGGATACCGGAACGCGCTGATCAATCATATCGGATTCTGGGAGGATATGGGGCTTACCGTATATTTCTGGGTTGTGACGGCAGTGCTACTGTTTCTCGGAACGACTGTGTTCAAGAAGCTGCGACCGCATTTTGCGGATGTATTATAGAGAGGAATTTGTAACTGAATGGATGAGTTAGCAATCAGGGTAGAAGATGTCAGCAAGGTATACCGGCTATACAACAGACCCTCGGAGCGGCTGTTTGACGCACTGGGGCTTGCGGGAAAAGGCAGATTCAAAGAACATCGGGCACTCGACCATGTCACGTTCGATGTGAAAAAAGGTGAGACGGTCGGAATCATCGGAACGAACGGCTCCGGCAAATCCACCATCTTAAAAATTATCACAGGCGTGCTCTCACCCACAAGCGGTGAGGTCGAGATCGACGGAAGAATCTCGGCGCTGCTGGAACTTGGCGCAGGCTTTAACATGGAATACACCGGCATCGAAAACGTATATCTCAACGGCATGATGCTGGGATTCTCCAGGGAGGAGATGGATGCAAGGCTGGACGATATTCTGAAATTTGCGGATATCGGTGAATTTGTAAACCAGCCGTGCAAGACGTATTCCAGCGGTATGTTTGTGCGTCTGGCGTTTGCGGTGGCGATCAACATTGATCCGGAGATCCTCATTGTCGATGAGGCGCTGTCGGTCGGAGATGTGTTTTTCCAGGCAAAATGTTATAAAAAGTTTGAGGATTTCAAGGCGGAGGGCAAGACGATTATTTTTGTCAGCCACGACATCAGCAGTGTGGCAAAATACTGTGACCGCGTGATTCTTTTAAACAAGGGCGTCAAGCTGTCGGAGGGAAATCCCAAGGACACGATCAACCTGTACAAGAAAGTGCTGTTAAATCAGTCGCAGAATATTGCGAGCGGACAGGTGCTTGCGGACGCGAAGGAAAATGGGACAAAGAAGCTGTGGAAATCCAACTATGAGTTGAATCCGCAGGTGAATGAATACGGAACCGGGGAAGCGGAAATCATTGATTTTGCGGTGATTGACGAGTACGGAAGCTATACGAGCTGTATCCAGAAGGGGACGTCTTTTACTATCCGCTCAAAGGTGCAGTTTCACACCGATATTCAGGATCCGATTTTTACCTATACGTTTAAGACCGTGCAGGGAACCGCTGTCACGGGAACGAACACCATGTACGAGAAGGTCGGCGTCGGACTGGCACGGGCGGGAGAGATCTACGTGGCCTCCTTCAAACAGAATATGGATCTGCAGGGAGGCGAGTATCTGCTGTCCATCAGCTGTACCGGCTACGTGGGAGGCGAGTTCCGGGCGTACCACCGGCTGTATGATGTGGTGGGCGTTACGGTTATATCGGACAAGAATACGGTTGGTTTCTATGATATGAATTCGGAGACGACCGTGGAGCGTGTGGAGGAATAGAATATAGCACAGAGAGATGGAGGAAAAAAGATGGAGAATGCACAGATTCTGACAGAATTGTATGAAGTTATAAAACAGAATACACCGGATCAGTATGCCAGAATCATCAGAGAGCGGGCATCCTACTCTTTTTTGTACCATTTGTCGGAAATTCGTCAGAACCTGATTGGCTGGCTGCCGATTGACGCGACGAAGCGTGTGCTTGAGTGTAATCCCGAGTGTGGAGCGCTTACAGGAAAGCTTCTTTCCATGGCAAAGGAAGTAGTTTGTCTGATAACGGATGACAGACAGGAACAGATTCTCTCTGCACGGTTTGCAACGGACAGCCGCGATGGGCGTCTTATTTTCACACGGGAGATTCCGACAGAAACGCAGTCATTTGATGTAATTCTTATTGCGGGAAGTTTCTACCGGTGGCAGAATCAGTTGACAGATCTGAGAAATCTGCTTTGTAGGGATGGGTATCTCTACCTTGCAGATGCGAACCGTATCGGGCTAAAATATCTTGCAGGGTGTCAGGAAGAGTATGTGGGCGGCTATTTTACAGGGATTAATGGTTATTCTAATATAGATTGTGTGGAGAATTCTGGAAGGTCATATACCCGCAGTGAGTATCAGAGACTACTTACACAGGCGGGCTTTGATGATTTGAAATGGTATTATCCCTATCCGGATCACAAGTTTCCGTCCGTGATCTACTCGGATGACTGGCTGCCCGCCGCGGGAGAACTTGCAGAAGGGCGAAGTAACTATGACAGGGACAGGGTCGCATGTTTTGACGAGCGCGTAATGGCAGATACCCTGTTGGCAGAAGGTGTGTATGGAACATTTGCCAATTCATTTCTGATTGTGGCAGGGCAGGAGGGATAGAGCGGTTGGATAGAACGATTTATTCCAAATATTCCAACGAGCGGGCAGAACGATTCCGCATCCGGACAGACATCGTGGTAGATGTTGCCGGAAGAAAAACAGTATATAAATATGCCGGAACGAAGGCGGCGGATCCGCATGTACGGCGGATAGAAGAGTGCTTCCGGCAGCTGCAGGAAGCCTATCGCGGCAGTCGGATCCGTTTTTGCCCCTGTGAAGTGGAAGAATTACAGGCGGGAAGCCGGGTCAGCTCTCCGTTTGTGAGGGGGGAGACCTTACAGAGCATGATCGAGCGCAGTTTCCGGCAGGGCGACTGGAGCACAGTAGAGACAATCATACGTCTATATGGCAGACGCTTGATGGAGGCGGGGGGAGACAGCCCGTTTACTGTGACGGAGGAATTCCGGAATGTTTTTGGCCCGGCAGGACAGGAGAATGCGTACATCTGTGCGGATGTGAGTGATGTGGATATGATCTTTTCCAATATCTTCGTGGAGACGGGGAATGGCGGGACGGTTTTGGATGTATCGGCAGACTGGACCGTTATTGACTACGAGTGGACATTTCCATTTCCGGTTCCCAAGAAGTTTGTTCTCTATCGTGCCATCTATTTTGCTTATTACCAGATTTTCAAGGCTCAGGGAAGAGACCTTTCGGAGTGGCTTGCGATGGTGGACATTACCGTGGAAGAAGCGGCACAGTTTGCAGAGTGGGAGACACATTTTCAGGAGTATCTGCTGGAAGGAGGTTTTCCGGTGCGCAATATGCAGCGCATTATGGGAACAAAAGTCATACCGTTTGAAGAGCTTCTTGCCGGAGAGCAGACAACAGACGGAGAAGTGGTGAAAGAATCCCGATGGATCCGGGTGCGCAGGCTGCTGTATCATATCGATCGACTGGAACGGCAGGATGGGAGTGTGATCTGCAGTGGATGGGCACTGGCAAAATGTCTGGACGGAAGGTGCATTCCGGTTAATATCCGGATATATGGTCCGGATGAAAAGCAGATCCGGGCAGATGTAACCCGGAGTGACCGGGCAGATGTGGCAGAAGCGTTAAAGCTCCGGCGTGTGGATCGCCCACAGTTTGGGTTTGACTGTGTGTGGATTCTGCCGGCAGGACAGAAATGGAGTATTCATTTTTCCATGGGAAACCGTGAGATCATCTATGAGGGATAAAGTGAGGAATTGATATGTACCAATCAAAAGAAAAGATCCAGACAGTGGTGCTGTTTCTGGCGGATCTGGTATGTTTTGTCATCAGCTATTTCTTCGGAGGTTATCTGTGGCTGGTGCGTTACCGGAATGTGTCGGTAATAAATATGAAGACCGAGCTGATGGAAAGCTTCGGAGTGGTAATGGTCATCTACATGCTGGTGCTTCTGTTTTCGGACATTGAGAAGAATTTTATACGACGGAACCTGGCAAGGGATTTTATGGCGGCAGTGGAAGCCAGCGTAGTCATGATCTTTGTGACGGCACTGACAATTTTTTTGCAGCACAATAATGCAGATGCTTCCCGTGGAGTGTATTTCTGTATTGCAGTGGTTAATCTGATACTGTTTTTTATAACCCATGCCGCGATCAAGTATTACCTTCTAAAGATCTATAGGAATAAAAGAGGAACCAGCCAGATTTTTCTGGTCACAACTGTGGACCGTGTGCTGGATACACTGACAGAGATCGAAAATGCGAAGGACTGGGCACACCGCCTGACCGGAATCGCGGTCATTGATGACAATCAGATTGGCAGATGGTATGAGGGAATTCCGGTCGTGGCAACTTACGATACCATGTACCAGTATGTGAAGGAACAGATTGTGGATGAAGTATTTATCAATGTACCTTACGATACGGGGGAATCACTGGCAGAGGTTGTCAATAATTTTGAAAATATGGGAGCAACGGTTCATATAACGATCGAACTGCTGCGTCATTTTGATGAGTATCATAAGAGTTTTAATATGATGGGCAATGTACCCGTCGTAACATTTTCCAATCAGTATTACGACTGGAAAATGTTATTTGTCAAGCGTCTGATGGATATCGCAGGAGCGATTGTCGGACTGGCAATCACAGCAGTCGTAACAGTATTTCTGGCACCGCCGCTTTTGATCGAGTCACCGGGACCGCTGTTTTTTGCACAGAAGCGGGTCGGGAGGAATGGTCGGTTTTTCAAGATCTATAAGTTCCGCTCCATGTACAGGGATGCGGAGGAGCGCAAAAAAGAACTGGAGAGTCAGAATGAAATGAACGGCTTTATGTTCAAGATGAAAGATGATCCGCGTATCACGAAAGTGGGAAAATTTATCCGGAAGACCAGCATTGATGAACTGCCGCAATTCTACAATGTATTAAAGGGCGATATGAGTCTGGTGGGAACAAGACCACCGACAGTGGATGAGTTCCGGCAGTACGAATCTCATCAGAAGCGCAGACTGAGTGCAAAGCCTGGAATTACAGGACTTTGGCAGGTGAGTGGAAGAAATGAAATCAAAGATTTTGAAGATGTCGTAAAACTGGATGTGCAGTATATCGACAACTGGAGTATTGGATTGGATATCAAAATCATACTAAAGACGATCAAGGTTGTATTTGAAAAAGGTGGAGAATAAGGAGGCAGAATCATATGAACCAGAAGTATCAGTTAGACAGGGAATACAGTATAGCGGAGATTATTCAATGTAATCTACGCAGATGGTGGCTTGCATTGATCTGTGCAGTGGTGTGCGCAGTAGTCCTTGGTGGATATAAGTACAAATCTCTCGAACCGTATCTGGAGCAGAATATTTATGAGAACGTCAGACAGGTTGTGGCAACCTTATATGTGCAGACGTACAGTGATGAGAGTTCCACTGAGCGTGCAAATAATCTCATTCGTATCGCGGAAAGCAACCGTACCTTTGAAAAGGTAAAAGAAAAACTTGGCTGTGATATTGACTATAAGACTTATCAGGCCCTGTTTCGGATGGCGCAGGAAGAGACAGGAGATATTGTGCTGCTCTATTTACAGTATCCGATTGATACTGGAGATTTCAGTATTGCAGAGGAAGAGGATGCCATTGTGTTTGCACAGGCGGTTGTGGATGCAACAGCAGAGAGTGCAACAGAACTTAACGGACAGGAGTGCTTTTCTGTGATCGATGCACCGTATGCAAGTCAGGAGAATAAAAAGGTAGAGAACTACTTTATTTCTGAGGACGATTTCAACCGTGGTGTGATGAAGGGACTGGTTGCCGGATTTTTATTGGGAATTATTGCAGAAGTGGCATTATACTCTTTTTGGCTTGTGTTATATAGAAAACCAAAGAGTGCTGAGGAGGTATGCCAGATTCTGGACGTGCCGGTGATTGACGATGTGAAAACACGAAAGGTCAGTGAGGAGGAAGTATACAAAAAGGTTTCTTTATTCTTACGAAAGCATATGAAAGAAAGAACAAACGGATGCATGCGCATTAATTGCATTCCGATTGG
Organism: Roseburia hominis A2-183; assembly: GCF_000225345.1. Classification (NCBI taxonomy): domain Bacteria; kingdom Bacillati; phylum Bacillota; class Clostridia; order Lachnospirales; family Lachnospiraceae; genus Roseburia; species Roseburia hominis. Next base: position 2,690,228 of record NC_015977.1, on the reverse strand, counting down.
AACCGTGAGGAGAGACGCTGCTTTAAAGCTTGCATTCAGCTGCGCAAATGAGCAGAAGAAAACACTGTTTATAGATCTGGCTATCGATGCAGAGGGAAAAGATGCGAAAAATTCAATTAGTCAATATATTCTTGGGGAGAGCGGAGAGCCGGTACCGAGTGCATTGAATGGTTATCTGGATACTATATGTCGTGATACGGCAGAGGAAAAGAATTTTGATGTTGTGATGCATGAAAAATTCGCCGCTTATTTAAACGAGATGAGCGAAAAATATGATTATATTGTTATTAACAGCCCAAATGCAGGAGCAAGTGCAGATGCTTATGCGGCTTCCAGGCTTTGCAACAGTAGTTTTGTCGTATGCACAAGAAGCGGTGTGGACAATGAGATGCTGTGTCGCCTGAAGAATACGGCAGATGCGCAGGAAATCACAATTGAAGGGGTTCTGGTATATGAAGGGTAGTGACGTTCTCTATCTGAGTTGTGCACTGCTTTTTGTCCCGGTGCTGATCGGCAGTTTCTGGGTACACTTGTTACAGCTTGAGGGAACGGTAAACCGGTTTCTGCATGCCTGGGTGCTCGGCTTTACGACCATGCTGGCTGTGGCACAGCTGCTGCTGGTTCCGATGGTGGCATTGCAGCGCACATTGTACGAAGCGGTTATGCTGTGGAAAATCTTGCTGGAGGTGCTCTCGGTGATTTCCCTGATCTTGCTCTGTGGCAGGGAAATCCAGAAAAGCGGAAAACGGGATGACCGGGGAAAACGGCAGAAGATGACAGCGTGGACGGCTGTAATTGGCATTGCTGCGGCGGTGTTGATCCTGTTACAGGCATATATCCCGGCGAGATATCAGCACAGTGATGATGATGATGCGAGGTTTATTGCGGAGGAAGTATCGGCGGTAGTACATGGGAGCATGTACCGCGAGGATACGATCACGGCAGATTTTATGTACTGGGATACCGGGGAGGTGCGCAAGGATCTGACCTCACCGTGGACGATGTTCGTGGCAATGATGGCATACGATGGAGGAATCGCTCCGGCAGTACTTTCCCATGCATATCTGCCGTTTTTCCTGATCCTTCTGTGCTATGCACTCTATACACTGATCGGGCAGAAACTGTTTGACGGTGACTGGGAAAAGACAGGCGTTTTTCTGATCCTGCTGTCAGTGATTTACCTGTGGGGATATACATCGACGCATACGCTGGCATCGATGATCCTGCTTCGGATCTGGCAGGGAAAGGCAGTCTGCGCCGGTTTTATGATCCCGCTGTTTTTCTATCTGTTTTATCGTGTGATGAGGCCGGATTATGAGAAAAGATGGCTGCCCCTGTTTTATGTGGCAGCTGTGGGAGCGTGTCTGTTGTCGGGAGTCGGAATTATCACGACACCGATTCTGCTTGGAATCTACGGTTTTGTGGATTTCTGCTGTCACAGGGACTGGAAAAAGACACTTATGATTTTTCTGGCAGCAGTTCCGTGTGGAATGTATCTATTGTACTATTTGAGGTAAGAGAAAATGATGACATACATGTTGGGTGTCTGGGGAGAATTTCTGAACTTCATAGGGGGAAGAGTGGGCGCTATTCACTTTGTATTGTTTGCAGCGGCATCACTCTGCTGTTTTTTCCTTGGAAGGGAAGAACGGAATAAGCTGTTCTGGCCATCGGTGCTGGTCGGTCTGTTTTTCTTTAATCCGTTTTTTTATCAGTATATTGGCACCCGGTTTTTAAGTGGCATCTACTGGCGACTACTCTGGATGCTCCCCTGCTCTTTCGTGATTGCCTACACTCTGACGAGGATTCTGTTCCGGTTTCGGAAAAACGTATGGCGCATGGTGGCACTGGTGCTGGCGTGTGTCTGTATTGCAGTGAACGGACGCCCGGTCTTATCGGCAGAGACTTACTCGGAGAGAGAGAATCTTTATGAACTTCCGGATGCAGTGATGGGAATCTGCGATTATGTGCAGGCACATCTGGAGGGATGGCAGGAGACAATGATTGTCCCGAATGAACTGCTCTGTGATATCAGGCAGTATTCTTCGGCCGCATGTCTTTTATATGGAAGGAATGCCGGCGGATTTATCTCGATCATCGGCGATCGGGAGATGCAGGTCTATGAGGAGATGTCGAAAGAGAACCCGGATGTGGAACTGATTACGGACATTGCGAAGGAAACGAACTGCAGATACATTGTATTTAATACGTCATTTCATCAGATACCGGAAGATTTGCGCGGCTATGGGTATGAGAAAGTCGCTGTGATCGACGAGAACTATGCCATGTATTGCAGAATCAGCGAATAAGCAGCAGGGATATGAGGAAGGCAGTCAGACAATATGGAAAAAATAAAAACGATTTTACGGACAAGTGACTGGGAAAAAGTCGGCATTGCAGCTTTTTATGGATATTTTGCGATCAATATCCTCATGAAGGCATTTGCCTATGATCATGGGGATGATATCTACAAGTTTTTCTTTATTTTTGCCATGACATTCTGGGCAATCAAGGTTGTCACGACAAAGTATACCATACGTGAGACTGCATGGATTGCGGTGTTGCTGGGGATCGGTCTGATGCTCTCGGTTATCACCAAACAGAATACGTGGCTGTTGTTGTTTATGACGATCATCGCCATGAAAAACTGTAGTTTCCGGCAGATGATCCAGATTGCTGTCTATCTGCGCGTGTTTTGTCTGTTTGTTCTGGTGCTGGGCTCGGCATTTGGTGTGTTTGACATCGGATTTAAGACGACACCGGATACCAATTATGTGGAGATTCCGGTGTACAGTTTTGCCATGAACGAACCGAATACGGCATTTCTGGCAGTTTTTTTTGACAATACTGCTTTTGTTATACTATAATTATGAAAAATTAAATCTCTGGTGGTTCATCGGAACTTCGGCTGTGGCGCTGATCTTCTATGAACTCACGTTCTGCCGGACAGGAATCGCGGTATTTTTCTTTACCTGGGCACTGATCATTTTTGAGAAGATTGCAAAGGACAGGTATAAAGTAATTTTTACGCTTTCTGTTCCGGCGGGAGCCATCTTCAGCCTTCTGGTGATGATTTTTTATGACGGAGGCAACTCGTTTATGCACCTGTTAAATCATCTGGTATCGGGAAGAAGCTATATTATGAGCAGCTACTATAAGGCACAGGGTGTTTCTCTGTTTCCGAGGGTACAGGAACTCTTTTACGGAGAGTATTATGGACTGATCGATAATACTTATATGTATGTATTCCTGTATTGCGGCGGGCTTGTTGCAGTATTCTTCTTTGTATTGGTGCAGAAGACACTGATGCGCCTTTATCGTGAGGGACATTATAAAGAATTGGCTATGATCACGGCATTTGCACTCTATGGAGTGTTAGAGCAGTTTGTAATGAACGGTTTTATGAATCCGTTCATTCTTCTGTGTGGAATTCTGCTGTATCCGGATATTCTGGACCAGAACACTGCGGGCATAGAGAAATGAGGAAGATATGAAAAATTACCGGATTTTACAGATACACAATTTTTATCAGATCCCGGGCGGAGAAGATGTCGTTGTACGCAATGAAAAACGTCTGCTGGAAGAGCATGGGCACAAAGTCTACACCTATTACCGTTCCAACAGTGAACTGAATGAAAAGGGAATTGCTGGAAAGCTGTTATTGCCGTTTACAGCAGTCTTTTCCTTGAAAACATATCGTGAGGTAAAAAGGCTGATCCGTGAGAACAACATTGACATCGTACATGTGCACAATACGCTTACGATGGTCAGCCCGTCAGTGTTCTATGCGGCATTCCGCTGTAGGGTTCCGGTCGTACAGACACTGCACAATTTTCGTATGCTCTGTCCGGCGGGTTCCTTTTTCCGGGATAATGTCATCTGCGAGGAGTGCGTGGCACATGGAATGCACTGCGCGATCCGTCACAAATGCTACCGCAACAGCAAGTTGCAGTCTTTTGTCAGTGCGGCGATCTTACAGATTCACCGGTTTGTGGGGACATACCGGAAAGTCAATTTTATCTGTTTGACGGAGTTCAACCGGAAAAAGCTGCTGGAGTCCCTGGATACCAGACGCGAGATTGTAAAGGCAGACCGCGTCTACATCAAGCCGAACTTTACCTTTGCAGAAGAGATTGTGCCGAATGAAGTACAGGCAGAGGAGGAATATTTCCTGTTTGCCGGTCGTGTGGAGGCACTAAAGGGCATTGATATTGCAGTAAAAGCATTTGAAAAACTGCCGGATAAAAAACTCTATGTGGCGGGAAACGGACCGATGATGGAAGAGATGCAGACTTATGTCAAGGAGCATCATATGGACAATGTTAAATTCCTTGGATATCTGCAGAAGGAGGAGATGTCCGAGAAATTCTATCAGGCGAAGGCGGTCATCATGACATCGCAGTGTTATGAGGCGTTTGCGATGACCATTGCTGAGGCGTATTCTTATGGTGTTCCGGTAATCGCGGGCAGGGTCGGGAATATGGAAGGTATGGTAAAGGATGGGATTACGGGCGTGAAGTTTACCTATAATTCATCGGAGGATCTGGCAGAGAAGGTCAGAAAATTTGACACGATGGATCTGTCTGTGCTCAAGAAAAATGCGAGATCTTTTTACGCCGACAGGCTGCGCCCGGAGGATAATTACCAGAAACTAATAAAGATCTATGAGGATATATCAAAATGATAAAAGCTGTATTTATCACCAATATTCCATCTCCGTATCGTGTGGATTTTTTTGCATACTTGCAGGAGCATTATCCGGAATATGAGTTTCATGTTATTTTTTCCGGTGCAGGAATGGAGAACCGGAAGTGGAGTGTGGAACTTGCCGAACTGAAAAATGCACATTTTTTAAAGTCAAAGACGATCATCATCCGCAAACGTTTTGATGACCGGTATATATTTCTTCCGGTCGGCGTGGAAAAGACACTACAGGAGATCCATCCGGATCTCGTGTTTGCCATGGAGTATAATCCGACGATCCTGCGAGCGGTGCACTGGTGTCAGAAAAAAAAGATTCCGTTTATCAGCTGGACAGACGGTACATTAAATTCCGAAAAAAATATCGGAAAGGTGCAGCGTATGTCCCGCAGTTATATTATAAAGCGTGCGGCAGCGTTTGTGGCGAGCAGTACGGCATCGAGACAGGCGCAGATTGCTTATGGGGCAGATGAAAAAAAATGTTTCATTTCCTATCTCACGGTGGATATTCAGAAATATCTGCAGAAGAAAACGGAGTATGGTGGAAGAGAACTTTTGTATGTGGGCAGTCTGATTCAGAGAAAAGGACTGGATCTGCTGTTTCCGGCACTTGCACAGACCAGGGAGGATATCTGCCTTACGATCGTAGGTGAAGGGCAGGAGAAGGAAGCACTGATGGAACAGGCAAAAAAGCTTGGGATCACATCCCGCATCCGCTTTCTGGGATATGTTGAGGGAGAACCGCTGCGGGAGCTTTACCATAATGCAGATGTATTTATCCTGCCGACCAGAGAAGATTGCTTTGGACTGGTGATCCTGGAAGCAATGTGTGCGTCTCTTCCTGTAATCTCATCAAAATATGCGGACGGTGCGTTTGACCTGGTACAGGAAGGAGAAAACGGCTGTATTATAGACCCGGAAGACACGGCTGCTTTTGCAGCGAAGATTGATCAGATTTTTGCGGATGAAAAGCGGCTTGCAGAGATGGGACAGAAAAGCTATGAGTTCGCGCACGCATTTTCTTTCCAGGAAGTGGCAAAGGGATGTATTGATGCACTGCATTATGTAACAGGAAAGGCATGAGCATGAAGAAGATTTTATTTAACGGACTTGGTAACCGCGGATGGATTGGTGGTCTGTACTATCTGAAAAATATTATATTCAGCTGTCTGCAGAGTGAAGAGATCACAAAGAAATACCGGATTGTGGTACTGATTGATCCGGAACATGCGGATATTTTTACCTGTTTTGGAAACCGAATTGATCTGCGCATCTATGACGGGACGAACAAGGTGAAGCTGGCACTTTATGAGATGAACCTGATCTGGCTGCACGGCGTGAAGTATTGCTACGCACTGGAACTCAACCGCATCGGCAGTCTGTTTGCTTCCAGAGGGATCTTCTGGATACCGGATTTCCAGCATAAGACGCTGCCGGAGTTTTTTAAGCCGGAGGAGCTGGCAAGAAAAGATGTCACGGACCGCAGAATGACGGAACTTTCCAATCCGCTCGTGCTTAGCAGTGAGGATGCAAAGAATGATCTGGAGCGGTTTTATCCGGAACATCAGTGTAAGGTGCAGGTCATACATTTTGTTTCCTACATTGAGCCGGAACTGCGTGCCATCACGCCAAAGCTGGAGCACGAGGTAGCGGAAAAATTCGGGCTGCAGAGAAAATATATCTATCTGCCGAACCAGTTCTGGAAACACAAAAATCATGTGGTGGCGGTAAAAGCGATTGAACTGTTAAAAAAGCAGGGGCTTCTGGCAGATTATGATTTTGTATTTACGGGAAATCTTAAGGATTACCGCAACCCGGAATATATCGATGAATTAAAGAAGATCATGGAGGCACAGCCGGTGGCAGGCAGTATCAAACTGCTTGGTTTTGTGGAGCGCACGGAGCAGCTTTGCATTATGAAAAATGCTGCCTTTATCGTGCAGCCATCTTTATGTGAGGGATGGGGAACGGTACTGGAAGATGCCAAGGTACTGGATAAGGCAGTGCTGCTGTCGGATATTCCGGTGCACAGGGAGCAGAAAAATGAAAAGTGCGTTTTGTTTGATCCGCACGACCCGAAGGCACTGGCACAGCTTCTTGTCGAGACGGCAGAAAAGGCAGACATGCCGGAGCATACTGCATATTTTGCAGGTGACATGGAGAAGGGAATTGCAAACATGTACCGTGAAGCGGAAGCATACGCAAGGGGACTGGAAAATATCTTTGTGTAGACCAAAGGGCTGACCGGCATGAAATCCCCGGAATGGAGATAACGATGAAAAAAATGGTGATAACCGGTGTCAACGGATTTATTGGGAGACACGCAAAGGAATATTTTGAAAAAGAATATGAGATTACGGGACTGGATCTTGCAGCAAATTACAGTGGAGAGAGAGAACCGGACGATACCATGACCTATTATCAGTGCAATATGTCACAGGAATCTGCAGAGATGGCGGCGATTTTTACCGGTGTGCAGCCGGATGTGATCCTGCACTGCGCGGGAAGTGCCAATGTGGGAGCTTCGGTTGTCAATCCAATGGCAGATCTGGATGGAAATCTGCACAGCCTTTATCAGCTGCTGCTTGCCTTGAAATCTTTTGAGAAGAGACCGGAGATTATATTCCTTTCCAGTGCCGGTGTGTATGGCAATCCCAGACAGCTTCCGGTGAGGGAGTCCGATGTAGCTGCACCGATGTCACCGTATGGACTGCACAAGCATATGGGAGAGGAATTGTGTGAGTATTATAACCGCATTCATGGTTATCACATCCGCAGTATCCGTATTTTTTCTGCTTATGGAAACGGACTGCGCAAGCAGCTGTTGTGGGACATATATCAGAAGTATCAGAATACTGGGAGAATTGAACTGTTTGGAACGGGGGAGGAGACGAGAGATTTTATTCATGTCTCGGATATCATGCGTGCAATTGATCTGATCTTATCTTACGATGGACCGGAGGCGGTCATCAATGTGGCGAACGGCGAAGAAGTATCGATCCGGGAACTGGCAGAGATTTATGCAGAAAAGCTGGGCGCGCCCCAAAATATCGTATCTTTTAATGGGGCAGTAAAAGAAGGTGATCCGAGAAACTGGAGAGCAGATATTTCCCTGTTAAGAAAGCTTGGATATGAGAAGCAGATGGAACTTTCCGATGGAATTGCGGCTTATGTGGACTGGGCGAAGGCGCAGGATTAGGAGCGGTGGATATGAGTGAGAGAATGATGGCGCCGGTCGTGTTGTTTACTTATAACCGGCCGGAGCATACGAAACATACGATCGAAGCACTGGCTGCCAATGAGCTGGCGGAGAAGACAGAACTGTTTGTATTTTCCGATGCGGCGAAAAAGGAGGCAGATGCAGCAAAAGTACAGGAGATCCGGGAGTATGTCGGTACGGTGCAGGGATTTGCAAATGTATCGTTGATTGTGCGGAAAGAGAACTACGGGCTTGCCCGAAACGTGATAGAGGGTGTGACGGAGATCGTCAACCGCTATGGCAGGGTGATCGTCCTGGAGGATGACCTTGTGACAAACCGTTATTTCCTGCGTTTTATGAACGATGGACTGGATCGTTATGAGAAGGAAAAACAGGTGACCGGAGTCACCGGGTTTTCCTTTTTGGATGATAGAACAGACTATGACAGCGAATCCTATCTCTGCGGTCTGACAGGGACGAGCTGGTCATGGGCGACCTGGGCAGACAGGTGGAGTTACTTTGATGCGGAGGCACTTGGCTGGGAGAAGTTAAAGACAGATACGGCATACCGAAGACGGTTTAATTATGATAATACCTATAATTTTTATCAACTTTTAAAGATGCAGAAGCAGGATGAGAAGACCAATTCCTGGGCGATCCGCTGGTATTACAGCACTTTTTTACTGGACGGACTGATCCTTGCTCCGACAAAATCATTGGTCGGGAATGACGGCTGGGACGGCAGTGGCGTACACTGTGGCGGGGAGGCTCCGACAGCAGTGCATGCCTTAAAGACGGATCGGGTCATCACACAGTTCCCGGATGTGATTGCAGAGATGCCACAGATCCGTAAGCGGCTCAAAAAAGAACTGATAAAGATCTCAGAGCCGAGCCGGGTAAAGAGGATCTACCATGCCGTATTCCGGAAAAACTATATTGGTCAGGCATAGAGATAAAGAAGAAAATGTTGGAGACAGAGCTTATGAGAGTATTGGCAATTTTTACCTGTTACAACCGGAGAGAACTCACAAAGCAGAGCATGGAGCTGCTCGGGCAGAACAAAAATGTCACCTTTGATTATGTGATTGTCAATGACGGCAGCACGGACGGCACGGATGAGATGCTGGCGGCGATGCCGTATGAGATCGATTTAATCAACGGCGACGGCGGACTGTTCTGGAACCGCGGCATGTATGAGGCGATCGAGCACGCCAAAAAGGTGCATCCCGATTACGAGTATTATATGCTGATGAACGACGACACGAAGTTTGTGCCGGGCATTTTCGACGAGATGCTCCCGTTGTTTGCACCGGATAAGGTCATGGTCGGGGCGATGTGCGGGGATGACGGCAGGATGAGCTACGGCGGCATCAAGTACGTCAAGGGCATCAAGTACAAAAAATACGGCCCGGAGGCGCAGGACATCTGTTTTGACACGTTTAACGCGAACTGCGCGATCATTCCGCATGACATTTTCATGAAAGTGTCGATTGACCCGTTTTATCAGCACAGTATCGGTGATTTTGATTACGGACTCGCCATCAGCCGGATGGGATATGAGATCCGTATTTTCCCGAAGTTCATCGGGCAGTGCAACGACGGCAGCCTGAAGGGAACCTGGCAGGACGAGTCGCTGCCAAAGATGCAGCGCATTAAGCTCAAGGAGAGCAGAAAGGGACTGCCGTTTCGGGACTGGTTCCATTTCCTGCACAAGTATTTTGGACTCGGAACGGCAATCGTGCGTTCCATCACCCCGTATGTCCGCATTATCCTTGGCACGAAGACCAGATACTCGGGCGCATAAGAATTCAGGGAGACAGTGCCGATGAGAACGATTTGCTATGTCATCTTAAATTACAAAACATACGAGGAAGCCGCCGCATGTGCAGAGTCGATCCTTTCGACGCAGACCTGGAAAAACATGCATATTGTCATCGTGGACAACGGTTCCGGAAACGGGAGCGAGGAGTGGCTTGCGGAACATTTTATCGATGAAAAACGGGTGCGCGTGATCGCGTCGGGAGAGAATCTCGGATTTGCCAGAGGGAACAATCTCGGCATCCGCTATGCGAGAGAGCACTATGATCCGGATCTGATCGTCGCTGCAAACAGTGACATCCTGTTTGAACAGCCGGATTTTTGTGAGCGCCTGTTTGAGATCTACGACAGAAAGCCGTATGCGATACTGGGCGCGGATGTTGTGGACGCGACCCGCACGCAGCACTTTAACCCGGTGGCGGAGAAGCGCAGCTATACCTTGAACTATATGCGAAAGCAGATCTTATCATCCTGGATCCGGGCGATGAGCTACCGGATGTCCAAGCTGTTCTTGGGGAAGAAGAACGGAGGCGATCTGTCGCGTGGCACCGGAGCGACCCGCGAGGTGGACGGCGAGGCGGTAGCGGCGGACAGCAGAGTCGGCGAGGAGCGCGAGGGAGTGCTGCTCCACGGATGCTGCCTTGTGTTTTCAAGAGATTTCTTCAAAGTGTATGATGGCTTCTGGGAAGGCACCTTTTTGTATGCGGAGGAGGAGATTCTCTACTATCTGGCGGCAAAGAGCGGACTGCGGATGCTGTATTCGCCGGAGGTCACCTGCATTCATAAAGAGGCTGTGACGACAAGGAAGCTGTACAGCGATGTATGCGATGCCAAGATTTTTTACTATACACAGATCACCAAATCGTACCGGGCGTTTCTCGGTCTGATGAAAGAATCGAAATAGGACAGCTATGAGTGAGGAGAACAAGGTAATCAAGGCCGGCATCGGCTATACAATCGGAAATTATCTGCTGAAGGGACTGAGCTTTCTAACAGTTCCTCTGTTCTCGCGTCTTCTTGATACCTCGGATTATGGTATTTTTAATACGTATCTCGCTTATCAGGGCATTATGTTCCTGCTGGTGGGGATTGCACTGCATACCAGTTTGAAAAATGCGAAATACCGGTACAAAGAAGAATTTGACCGGTATAACTCCAACTGTATTCTGGTGATGCTGGTCAGTCTGGCTGTCTGGCTTTTTCTTGCCAATCTCACATATCCTCTGTATGCGGGACTGACCGGTTTTTCCAGATTCATCATCAATCTGCTGCTGTTTGACAGTTTTGGTACGGCACTGATCCAGTTTTTTAATGTGTATGTCGGGCTGGATTACCGTTATGATTCGTTTTTAAAGATCTCCGCATTCAATGCACTGGGGAACCTGGGAATGTCCGTGATCCTGATTCTGGGATTTTTCAAGGATGACCGTGCAACCGGACGTATCATCGGAAATGCATTGCCAGTGATGGTGATCGCGGTTGTGCTGATCTGGTATTTCTGGAAAAAAAGAAGACCCAAATGGAACCGGGAGCAGGTCACTTATGCAGTAACATACAGTCTACCGTTGATCCCACATGGCATTTCACAGGTGATCTTATCCCAATTTGATCGGATCATGATAAAGAGTATGATCGGAAGTGCAGAGGCAGGAATCTACAGTTTTGGGTACAATATTTTTTCAATCATCAATGTCACGGCAAATTCGCTGGACAATGTCTGGGGACCGTGGTTTTACGAGCAGATGCAGCAGAAAAAGTATGAGGAGATCCGAAGACAGAGCAGCAAATACGCATTTGGAATGCTATTGTTTTCTGTAATGGTTATGCTCGGCACGCCGGAACTTGTGATGCTGCTTGGTGCAAAGGCGTATTGGGATGCAAAATATACGGTCATACCGATTGTCGTAGGCGGCTATTTTATGTTCCTTTATACACTGCCGTCAAGTGTGGAGTATTATCATGAAAAGACGAAATATATTGCCATCGGTACCGCGTGTGCGGCGGGGATCAATATCCTGCTGAATCTGTGGTTTATTTCGCGTTTTGGCTATGTTGCAGCCGCATACACCACACTTGCGACCTATGTGCTGTATTTTGTATTTCACTATTTCATTGCCACGCGGGTACAGGGCTTTTGTATTTTTGATACGAAAAAGATGATCCTGTACGGAATTTCCGCCGTGGCAGCCGGGGCACTCTCCCTGCTTCTAATGGAACATGGATGGATCCGGTGGGGATTACTGCTTTTATGTGCGGCGTGGACATGCCTATGGCTGGAAAAACAATTTCAGATTACGGAGAAGATCAGAAAACGATTTTGGAAAAAATGACAGGAGAAAGAGTATGAAGCGGATAGAAATGTCAATCGAGGAAATACATGAGGTAACACTTGCCATATTGAAGAAAATCGATGCGATTGCGGAAGAGATCGGAATCCGGTATTTTATGGCATATGGATCGCTGATTGGCGTTGTACGTCACAGGGGGTTTATTCCGTGGGATGATGATTTGGATATGATGATGATTCGGGAAGATTATGAAAAATTTCTTGCATACTTTGAAGAGCACGAACAGGAACTTGTGCCATACAAGATTTTTAACAACCGTAACAATGCTGGTTATCCACATATGATTACCCGGGTGTGCAATGTAGAATACCCGATCGAAGTGGATAATGAGATCTCGTGCGGAATGGGCGTTTTCGTGGATATCTATCCAATCGATCCGATGGGAAGCGACGAAAAAGAATGGGAGCGAGTAATGCACTACAGACAGCAGTTGATTGCGGGTAGTTACTATGCTTCGCGGATTCGGTTTGAAAAGCCGGGAAAAAGTTATCGTTGCCTGGATCGATATCTGCTTTACCGCTATGCAAAAAAAAGGGGACTGGCTTATTTCCTTAACAAACTGGAATCCTATAAAAACAGATACCGGTGGGAGGACAGCCGGTATGCCGGATGTATTGTGTGGGAACCGGAACTGTTTGAAAAAGAGTATTTTGAAGAGGTAACCAGACTGCCGTTCTGCGATATGCAGGTCATGGTACCAAAGGAGTATGACCGTATGCTTACGACATCATATGGGGATTATATGCAGCTTCCACCGAAGGAAGCACAAAAACCGCAGCATAACTATACCGCGTACCGCGTAGAAGCGTAAGGAGGAGAAGGATGCAGGCAATTATTTTAGCAGCAGGAATGGGAAAGCGGCTCAAGGAGCTGACACAGGATAATACAAAATGTATGGTCAAAGTGGACGGGATTTCTCTGATCGAGCGGGCTCTCGGACAGCTGGACCGGTTAGGACTTTCTAAGATCGTGATCGTGGTGGGCTATGAAGGGCAGAAACTGATCGATTATATCGGTACACTTGCGGTTCAGACACCGGTCGTGTATATCAACAATGAGATCTATGATAAGACGAACAATATCTATTCTCTGGCTCTTGCAAAAGAGTATCTGCTAAAAGAAGATACTCTGCTTCTGGAATCGGATATTATTTTTGAGGAAGCCGTTCTGCGTGCGCTGGTCGATGATCCAAGAGACACGCTGGCACTGGTGGATAAGTATGAACGCTGGATGGATGGTACGGTCGTGAAACTGGATGAAGAAGATCGCATTATAGAATTTGTGCCTGGAAAGAAATTTAAATTCAGCGAACAGGACTCCTACTATAAGACAGTCAATCTGTATAAGTTTAGCAGGGAATTTGCAAGAAACCGTTATGTGCCATTCCTCGAAGCATACCAGAAGGCATTGGGAAATAATGAATATTATGAACAGGTTTTGAGTGTGATCTCGATTCTGGATGAGCCGGTCATAAAAGCAAAGCGGCTGCATGGAGAACGGTGGTATGAGATTGATGATGTGCAGGATCTGGATATTGCAACGACATTGTTTGCAGAGAGTGAAGATGAGCGTGTCTCTTTGCTGGGGGCAAGGTATGGCGGCTACTGGAGATATCCGAAACTTCTGGATTTCTGCTATCTGGTTAACCCGTATTTTCCGCCACAGAAACTGAAAGATGAACTGCAGGCGAATTTTGATGTACTTCTGACCCAGTATCCATCCGGCATGCGTGTGAATGCGCTGTTGGCGGCAAAAAATTTTGCTGTCCGTCCGGAACACATCGTGGTGGGCAACGGTGCGGCAGAGCTGATCAAAGAGGTAATGGAGCAGATCGGAGGAAACTGCGGATTTATCCGTCCGACTTTTGAGGAATATCCAAATCGTTTTCCTACGGAGAGGTCGGTTATCTTTGTGCCGCAGACGGAAGATTTTTCCTATACGGCGGAGGATGTGATCGCTTACTTTACGGCACACCCGATCTCCTGTCTGGTCATGATCAACCCGGATAATCCGACCGGAAATTATCTGGATCACGGGGAGCAGATGAAACTACTGACGTGGTGTGACAGGGAGCAGATCACGCTGATCTGGGATGAATCTTTTTCAGATTTTGCGGATGAACCGGATAATCAGATGCTCACAGAGGAACTGCTGGAACAGTATCCAAAGCTTATCGTGGTAAAGAGTATTTCAAAGTCCTACGGTGTACCGGGACTGCGTCTGGGTGTACTTGCTTCCGGAAATGAGACGCTGATCGCGGATCTGAAAAAACGGGCAGTGATCTGGAACATCAATTCTTTTGCCGAGTATTACATGCAGATTGCGGAGAAATATAAAAAAGATTATGTGGCGGCCATGGAGAAGTTCAGAGAGGAACGTGCCTGGCTGGCTGGCGAACTGGAACAGATTGCGCATATGCGGGTGTATCCGACCCAGGCAAATTATTTCATGGTCGAGCTTCTGGATGGCAGACGTTCCGGCGATGTGGTGCGTGAGCTGTTAGTCCATGAACAGATCCTGTTAAAGGATCTTACCGGAAAGATAAAGTGTGGCGATAGACAGTTCCTTCGGATCGCGATCAGAAACCGTGTGGAGAATGAGAGAATGGTGAGGGCACTGGAAAACATTTTAAAATAAAGATGTTTGGCCGGTGTGGAGAATAGGTGAAAAATGATTCAAAGTATTATATTTATTCTGGCAATGACTTTTATACCATACTTTGTTGGATGCGGATGTATATTATTAGATCGCAAAACAGGCGACATAGATGTGCTTGAAAAATGGAATTTTGGTATGGTGCTGATGCATGCGATATTTGAAATTGTAGTTCTAGCTGGCACCTTTACAAAAATGACATTGAAAAACGTTACAGTGTTCTATTTTGCGATTTTGTCCGCGGCAATCATGATAGTGGGGCTGATTGGGAACAGAACGAAAAAAAAAGTGTTTTCTGTAGGGAAGATTCCTTCTTTTTCTAAAAAAGAGATGGCGTTGCTTCTGATAGTGTTAGTGGGGATTCTGTACCAGATTTTGTTTGTATGTCTGGGACTACAGAGTGATGCCGATGATGCATACTATGTGGGGATGGCGATGACTTCTTTTCAGACGGATACCATATCAGTATATCATCCTTATCTGGGGACACCTGTAAAATTAAAGACCATGGCAAACTATGTCCTGTCACCCTATCCGATTTTTTGGGCTATGTGGTCAAAAGTGTTAAAAATTCATCCGGCAATCTTGATGAGAAGTATTCTTCCGGCTGTAAATATCGCATGGTCATATGTTGTATATAGATTGTTAGCGAAAAAAATTTTCCTTACCGAAAGAAAAAGAATTATTTTCCTGCTGATTGTAGTTCTGGCAAATCTTTTTGGCGCATATTCGGATCGTACAAGCGCCGTGTTCTTGCTTCAACGTGTATGGCAGGGAAAAGGAGCACTGGCGGCGATTTTGATTCCTATGTTGTGGTATCTATTGATCAGATTGCGCAAAGAAGGGGAAAACACATATGTTTATGTAGAATTATTTGTGACAATTTTAGCAGCATGTCTTACATCCTCCATGGCTCTTTTTCTCTGTCCTGTTTTAATGGGAGCGTTTGGACTGGAATATTTGATCAGTGAGCGAAGATGGAGCGTGGTAGGCAGACTGATCTTATGCACATTGCCATGCATAGTACTGGCGATTGCAGAAGTAATTTTATTATATGTGCTTTAGAGAAGGTGATGAGTATGATACAGCAGGGAATCGCATACATGGCAGAAATTTTTGAAATGTATTTTCAAAATGTTGGATATATAATATTGGTGTGTGCCGTTATTCTATTGTTACTGACACGGTATAGAAAAAAAGAGGTGACGCATTTATTGTTCGTCTGTGGGATTATTCTGATTTTATTTTTAAACCCTGTTGTGATTTATCTGGTCTGTTCGTTAAAAGGAGCGGTTACAGGACGTTATGTCAGAATATTCTGGCTTTTCCCATTTACTATTGGAATTGCATATGTGGGTGCACAGCTGTTGGATAAACGCAAATTGTGGGTGAGAGCAATTATGATTGCGGCGATTGTAGTGATACTCTGGGGAACAGGTGGACCGGTTCTGAAAAAGTATATAGCTCCTTCTAATTATTATAAAATAGATTCGGAGATTATCGAGATTGCAGATAAGATCGAGACATATGAGGATGCACCATATGCGCTGGCAACAGTTTATGTAAGCACAAATATAAGACAGTATGATGCGAATATAAGGCTTGTTTTTGGACGGGAAAATATAAATCCTGAGGTTCAGGATTTATATGATATGCTATACAGCACAGCAGCAGGATATTTTTCCTATGATGAGCTATATTACATTGGTATACGTTCTGCAGAAATAGGAGTGAATACGATTGTACTTGCAAAACACCAGGTGCAATGTACTGCATTGGAAACACTTGGGTATGAACGTGTGGATGAGACAGAGGAATATTACATTTTTGATAAGAGACAAATGTAAAACGTGCAAAGTTGCGACAGCATGGACATTATGATATAATGAACTTTAACGAGTTTATATTAGAAGTTCCTGTGGAACTTCAGATGCGCAGAAGGCAGCGCAGTCAGTGCACAGAAACAAATAACAGATGTTACTCATCAATGAAAAAGGAAATAATGGAATGAATCTGAAGGAACAATATAAGCATTTACTGAATTATGGCGCAAACCTTATCACACTTCTGGTGGAAGGCTTGTGTTTTGGCTACATCTGGTACATTGTTTACGAGGAGCAGTTTGGCTTCTGGCGCCGTGGAAACTGGGCGGTTGTCGGACTGTATGTGCTGGTAATCTTCTTTTTTACGAAGGTATTTGGTGGGTACAATATCGGCTATATGCGGATGACGGATATTGCATTGTCTCATATTTTATCCATTTTACTGAGCGGGATCGTCGGATATCTGGAACTCTGCCTGATCTGCCGTGATTATGTAGAGCCGGCACCTATGCTTGTTGTCATGGCAGTTGAGACAGGCTTCATTCTGCCGTGGATTTACATCATAAGAAAACTTTATACTAAGCTGTATCCGCCGCGGCAGATGCTCGTGATCTATGGGCATTATGCGCCGGACGAGCTGATCTTGAAGATCAATACGCGCCGCGACAAGTACAATATCTGCGGATCGGTCAGCTACGAGATCGGTCATGAGAAGCTTTACCCGATGATCCGCAAATACAATGCGGTGGTGCTCTGCGATCTGCCGGCACAGGCGAGAAACCAGATCATGAAGTTCTGTTACCAGGAGTCGATCCGGACATATGTGACACCGAAGATCTCAGACATCATTTTCCGCGGGGCGGACGACATCCATCTGTTTGACACGCCGCTGCTGTTATCGCGCAATCAGGGATTGTCGATTGATCAGCGCATCATCAAGAGGACCTGTGATATTGTGCTGTCACTGATCGGTATTGTGATCGCATCGCCGTTCATGTTAATCATTGCGTTGGCGGTTAAGCTGTATGATGGCGGTCCAGTTCTGTATAAGCAGGAACGGCTGACCCGTGATGGGAGACCGTTTATGATCTATAAGTTCCGCAGCATGAGTATGGATTCCGAGAAGAGCGGCGCCAGACTTGCGGCAAAGGGAGATAAGCGTGTGACCCCGGTGGGAAGGGTGATCCGCAACATCCATTTTGATGAGCTGCCGCAGCTGTTTAATATCTTAAAGGGCGATATGTCGATGGTGGGACCAAGACCGGAGCGTCAAGTGATCGCGGATCAGTATGCTGAGGAGATTCCGGAGTTTGTGTTGCGCACCAAGGTGAAAGCGGGACTGACCGGATACGCGCAGGTATATGGAAAGTATAATACGACACCGTACGATAAATTAAAATTCGATATCACTTATATTGAAAATTATTCTCTGTGGCTCGATGTTAAGATCATGCTGTTGACGTTTAAGATTCTGTTTCAGAAAGAGAATACAGAAGGCGTGGATGAGACACAGAAGACGGCCTTAAAAGGATAAGCTGGAACAGGGAGCAGGGAATATGGCGTTTTCAGTATTAATGTCAGTATATAAAAAGGAAAGACCGGAATATTTGCGTGAGGCAGTGAAAAGTGTATTTGCGCAGTCGCTTGTCCCGGATGAAGTGGTGTTGATGGAGGACGGACCGCTGACGGAGGAACTCTATCAGATGATCGCAACGCTTGAAAAACGGTATCCCGCGCTCAGGGTTTGTCCACTCAGAGAAAATGTACAGCTTGGACGCGCACTTGCAAAGGGCGTGGAAATGTGCACAAATGAATTGATCGCAAGAATGGATACGGATGATCTTGCCATGCCGGATCGATTCCTGCATCAGTATGTCTATATGGAAGCACACCCATCTGTGATGGCCTGCGGCGGCTGGATGCAGGAGTTCAATGATACAGGTACTTATCACAGGCAGAAGCAGATGCCGCAGCACAATGACGAGATAAGAAAGTATGGAAAGTACCGCAATCCGGTGAATCATATGACTGTCATGTTTCGCAAGAGCGCAGTGCTTCGGGCAGGAAATTATCGTCACGTTCCGCTACTCGAGGATTATGATCTCTGGACGCGCATGATGGTACAGGGAATGGAGTTTTATAATCTTCCGGAGGTGCTGGTTTGCATGCGCAACAACGATGGCGTGTATGACCGGCGTGGCGGTTTTAGGTATTTCCGCCGGTATGCGGCATTCCGAAAGAGCCAGAAGCAGATGCACTGGCTGAATGGAAGGGAATATGTCGTCGCGTTGATTCTTACGATGGGGATGACATTGCAGCCGGAACGAATGCGGAAGTTTGTATATCAGAAAATACTTCGGAAATAAGAGTGAGGGTTATGGAGAAGATATTAAGTATTGTCATTCCGGCATATAATGTCGAAAAATATTTGGAAAAGTGTCTGGCTTCTTTTGAAATACAAGCGATTTTAGACAGAATAGAAGTATTGGTAATCAACGATGGTTCCAAGGATCATACGGCAGAGATTGCACAGCGGTATTGTGAAAAGTATCCAGAGACATATTTTCTTTATAATAAGGAAAACGGTGGTCATGGATCAGGTATCAATTATGGAATTCGTTATGCCACAGGAAAATATTTTAAAGTGGTGGACGGGGACGACTGGCTGAATACAGAAGAGCTGGAAGCGTTTGTGAAGCTGTTGGAGGAGACAGATACAGATATTGTGGCGGCGGGTTTTTTGTGTATTCAGGATGAGACGGACACCGTCCTGCAGGAGAAGCATTGTACGCCTTGCAGAGAGCAGTATGGACACATTGTGGATCTTACAAAGGGTGAGGTGGTGGATGTGATAAAAATGCATGCACTGACCATCCGGTCGGCGATATTGAAACAGAATCACATCCAGATTGACGAGCATTGTTATTATGTGGACTGTGAATATATTACTTACCCGATTCCGTTTGCAAGAACAGTTTATTTTTATCCAAAGTTCCTGTACATGTATCGACTTGGCAGAAATGGACAGAGTATGGATATCCGAAGTATGCAGAAGAATCGTATGCAGCATCAGAAGGTTTTGGACAGCCTGTTGAAGTTTTATGCGGGACTGCATGGACTGTCTGACGGAAGTATGAGATATATTGAGCGCTGTATTGCACAGGTTGTGGAAAATCAGTTTCAGATTTATATCAGTATGGGGTGTGAATCTGGAATTAAGAAAGAATTAAGAAACTGGGATCAAGGGTTGAAAAAGAGGTATCCCAGGATTTACAGTGCCACAAGGAAAAAGAGCATTACCATGCTCCGGAGAACGAATTATACGATGCTGCCCATTGGAACAATTGTATACAAAATTGTACGATCTAGAAGATGACAGTGACTTGACAAATATACATTTTTCCAATATTGTAAGATAGTATAGGTTTTTGCAGATTACTTTAGAAGTGAGTAGAATGTCGTAAGTGAAAGGAGATATATAATGAAAGTTGTTTTATTAGCAGGAGGGTTTGGAACAAGAATCTCAGAAGAATCACATTTAAAGCCGAAGCCAATGATAGAAATTGGCGGACAGCCGATTCTCTGGCATATTATGAAGGAGTACTCATCGTACGGATTCAATGAGTTTGTGATCTGTGCAGGGTACAAGCAGCAGGTTATCAAGGAGTATTTTGCAAATTACTATCTGCATCGTTCGGATATTACATTTGACTTTACGGCGCAGAACGAGATGGTGGTACACAATAATGTGGCGGAGCCGTGGAAAGTATCTATTGTTGACACCGGACTCAATACAATGACAGGTGGTCGAATTAAGCGTGTGCGCGATTATATTGGCAATGATACATTTATGCTTACTTATGGAGACGGCGTCTGCGACATCAATATCAAGGAGTTATATGATTTCCACAAGAAGAGTGGAAAACTGGCGACTATGACAGCCATTCAGCCGGGAGGGCGTTTCGGAACACTTGATATCGATGAAAGCAATACGATCGAGCGTTTCTCTGAAAAGAGAAAAGAAGATGGCGGATGGATTAATGGCGGCTATATGGTAATTGAACCTCAGGTCATTGATTATATTGATGGGGATCAGACTGTTTTTGAAAGAGAGCCGCTGGAGCGTCTGGCAGCAGAGGGGCAGTTACAGGCATATAAGCATGATGGTTTCTGGCAGTGCATGGATACGCTGAGAGATAAGAATTTACTGGAAGAGTTATTGGAGCAGAATAAAGCACCGTGGAAAATATGGGAGAACTAAGATGGATTTAAGTTTTTATAAAGGAAAAACAGTTTTAGTAACAGGACATACGGGATTTAAAGGAACTTGGATGTGCAAGGTACTTATGATGCGGGGAGCCAATGTGATCGGATATGCATTGGAAGCACCGACACAGCCAAGTCTGTTCGATATGACGCATATGGAGAAGGGGATGACGTCGGTAATAGGTGATATTCGTGATCTGGCACATCTTAATCAGGTGTTTGATGAATATCAGCCGGAAATCGTAATCCATATGGCAGCACAGCCGATCGTAAGAGAAAGCTATGCAAATCCGGTATATACGTATGAAGCAAATGTTATGGGAACTGTAAATATTATGGAGGCAGTCCGCTTACATGAATGTGTAAAGTCATTTGTCAACGTTACAACGGACAAGGTATATAAAAATAATGAATGGGAGTGGGGATATCGCGAGAATGATGTCCTCGATGGATATGATCCGTACTCTAATTCAAAATCCTGTTCGGAGCTGGTTACAAGTTCTTACAAGAAATCTTTCTTTGGAGACAGAACTGTCGCAATTTCGACGTGTCGTGCGGGTAATGTAATCGGAGGAGGTGATTTTGCAAAGGATAGAATTATTCCGGATTGTGTGAGAGCGCAGGAAGCCGGAAAGGAAATTATCGTCCGTAATCCGTATTCAACCAGACCGTACCAGCATGTGCTGGAGCCGGTATGCACGTATTTGAAGCTGGCAGAACTTCAATATCTGGATAAAGACAGATATGAAGGCAGCTACAATGTTGGACCGGATGACTGCGATTGCGTAACCACAGGAGAACTGGTAGATCTGTTTTGCAAATATTGGGGACCAGAGGCTACATGGAAAGATGTATCAGAAGCGAATGCACCGCATGAGGCCGGATTTTTGAAATTGGATTGCTCCAGAATTAAGAGAGTGATGCAGTGGAAACCGAAGTGGCATATTCAGGATGCAGTTGCAAATAGTGTACAGTGGAGCAAGGTCTATCTGGCGAAGGGTGATCTGGTTGCCGAGATGGAAAAAGAGATTACCGATTATTTGAAATAGATTTTAGGAGGCATTTCATGACAAAGGTTATTGTATCAGGTGCAAATGGATTTGTAGGTGGTGCTCTTACCAGAGAGTTGATTGCAAATGGAATAAAAGTAGTTGCATTAGATATGGAAGGGCACAATAATAATCTGCCTGAGAGTGATCTGGTTGAGTTTTACCCGTTTTCGCTTGACAATGCAGAGGAGCTGCAGGAGAGATTGGCAGACCGGGATTTTGATACGTTTTATCATTTTGCATGGGCTGGATCGGCAGGACCGGCCAGAGCGGATACGGCGCTTCAGTTAAAAAATGCACAGTGGACAGTAGATTGTCTGCGCCTTGCAAAGAAGCTGGGATGTACAAGGTTTGTGAATGCCGGAAGCATTATGGAACTTGAGACAATCAAGGCGGTATTTAATCCGGGAAATAAGCCGGGATTGGGCTATATTTATGGAAGCGGAAAACTGGTGGCACATACAATGTGCAAGTCTGTGGCGGCTGATATAGGTATTGATCTGGTGTGGGCAATGATTACTAACGCATATGGTGTAGGCGAGAGAAGTCCAAGAATGGTCAATACTACGATCCAGAAATGTATTCGGGGAGAAGCACCTCAGTTTACAGCCGGAACGCAGAATTATGACTTTGTCTATATTGATGATGTGGCAAGAGCATTTCGGCTCATTGGTGAAAATGGAAAGCCGTTCAATGAATATCTGATCGGTTCATCCAATGCAAAACCGCTAAAAGAATTTTTGCTGGAAATGAAAGCTGCAATTGCTCCGGAACTTGATTTTATATTTGGAGATATTCCGTTTACAGGCGTGAATCAGCCGTTAGAGGACTTTGACTGTTCTAAGACAGAGCAGGATACCGGTTTTAGAGCAGAGATCAGCTTTGGAGAAGGGTGTCGCCGGACACGTGACTGGTGGCTTGAGATCGCGAAGGAGGAGAGTAAATAAATGATCCAGAAGTTTGAATTTGAAGAGACAGAGATCAAGGGACTTATCAAAGTCACTCCGTTCAATGCAGATGATATCAGAGGCTGCTTTACAAAGGACTATTCCAAGGAAGTATTTGAGGCAAACGGGATACACCATGATCTTGCAGAGGTGTTTTATACAACCTCCCATAAGGGAGTAATCCGGGCATTACATTTTCAGCGCGAAAAACAGCAGCCAAAGCTGGTTCGCTGCATATATGGTCACGTTTATGACGTGGTTGTTGACCTTAGAAAGGATAGCCCCACATTTAAAAAATGGCTTGGCTTTGATCTGATCGGGGAGCAGCATAATGAGATACTGGTACCGGCAGGATGCGCACATGGATACCTTGTGTTGGAAAAGTCGATCGTAAGCTACAAATGTGGAGAAAAGTTTTACGGCGAATATGACGATGGCATTATGTGGAATGATCCGGACATTGCTGTAGAGTGGCCATTGGAAAAAGTGGGTGGATTAGGAAATGTAATTTTGGCAGATAAAGACAAAAATCTGCAGACATTTGAACAGTTCATGAATACGTATGGAGGATTCTAAATAGAGAAAGATTACCGCAATCAATCATGGAATGGATTATTGCGGTAATTTTGTTGTGAGAAGATGGAAGAAAAATTGTATCCAATCAGGCAGCACGAAGTTGCGATTACAATGGCATGCAGCGACAGCTATAAGAATATAATGGGCGTTTTGCTGCAATCAATCATTACAAATGCAGATGCACAAGAGAATTATGATATTGTAATTTTGGAATACGGAATCAGTAAAAGCGACCAGAGCAGAATCAGCCGGTTCTATCAGCGTGAAAATATTTCGGTAAGATTTTATAGTGTCAGAGAGCAGATAGAGGGCAAGGATCTGTATGTTCACGGATATTTATCTGTGATGACCTATGCCAGATTGCTGATTCCGCAAATATTTGAAAATTTTGAACGTGTAGTGTATCTGGATTGTGATATGGTATGCAATAGTGATATTGCACAGTTGTTTCATGCAGATATGCAGGATAAGCCCCTTGGAGCCGTGGCAGATACGGTATTAAATATGGAAGCCTGGCATAATCCAAACAGCGAGGAGACAAAACAATATCTGAAAGAGACCGTTGGTATTACAACCGAGGGGCGTTACTTTAACGGTGGAGTGATTCTGTTTGATATAGACAGGTTACGGGAAGATGGAGAAAAACTGTTGGCGTGCGCCCGGGAAAGGCAGTGGCGCTGGGCAGATCAGGATGTATTGAATCATATATATAAGGAGCGCGTGTTTTACTTTGACCTACAGTGGAATGTGATTGTGATATCAAATCTAAAACAACGCAAGCGGTATCTGAGCGACAGTAAGTTATACCCGGATTATGAAAGGGCATTGGAAGAACCATGTATTATTCATTATGCCGGAGAGATGCTACCCTGTTATCGAAGAAATGTACCACTGGGGTACAAATTTTTGAAATATGCAGAAGGTTCTCTTTATGCAGAGCAGTTTCAGAGAAAAAAGTTTAAACGATCAGTCGGGAAAAGGGTTCTGCTGGATCAGATCGCACGTGTTATTCCATATGACAGTAAGCTAAGAAAACAGATTAAGAAAATAAGTGTAGGAAGGTAAGAGATGGAGTTATTAATAAGACGAATTAACGGGTTATATGCATATAAAGACCTTGTAAAGCAGTTGGTTACAAAAGATATCAAACTGAAATATCGCAGAAGTTTTCTCGGATATTTCTGGAGCATACTGAATCCATTGTTGATTATGGCGGTTATGGTAGTTGTCTTTTCACAGATTTTCCGGTTTGAAATAGATCATTATCCGGTTTATCTGATCATCGGGCAGACGCTGTTTAACTTTATGAGTGAATCCACGGGACAGGCGATTTATTCCATACTGGGGAATGCGCCATTGCTAAAAAAGGTGTATGTACCAAAATATATTTTTACGCTCTCCAAGGTGACAAGTTCGCTGGTGAATCTTTTGTTCTCTCTTGGAGCAATGTTGATTGTTTTTATAGCTTCAAGAATACAGTTTTCAATTTATATGCTTTTTATTCCTGTTATATTGATTGAATTATATGTATTCTGCCTAGGACTTGGAATGTTTCTGGCACAGGCTGCTGTATTTTTCAGGGATATCCAGTATATCTATAATGTGTTTATCACGGTATGGATGTATCTTACACCGATTTTTTATCCGATATCAATTCTGCCGGATTATGTTAAAAATGTAATTGTGAACATAAACCCGCTTTATTTTTATATTGATCAGTTTAGAACAGTAGTGCTGGAACAGCAGCTCCCAATGATGCACAGTGTGGCAGGCGGCTGTATTGCAGCAATCATTGCATTAATTTTAGGAATCTGGTCATTTTTGAAGACGCAGGACAAATTTATTCTGTATATTTAGTGGAGGAAGTATGGATAGTGAATATATTATCGAGGTAAATGATGCTACAGTCAGGTTTAATATGGCATCAGAGAAAATTGATAATCTTAAGGAATACGTCATTAAATTTATTAAGAGAGAATTGATGTTCCAGGAGTTTTTGGCGCTTAAGGATATTAATCTGAAAATTAAACCCGGAGAGGCCTGGGGATTGGTTGGAACAAACGGTTCTGGAAAGTCAACATTACTGAAGCTCATCAGCGGTATTTTGAAACCATATAAGGGAGAAGTGATTATCCGTGGTTCCATAGCGCCTCTGATTGAATTGGGAGCTGGATTTGATGCAGAGCTTACAGCAAGAGAAAACGTATTCCTCAACGGTACGTTGCTGGGACATTCAGAAGCTTTCATGAAGGAACATTTCAATGAAATTATTGATTTCGCAGAGTTGTGGGATTTTCTGGATATGCCGATTAAAAATTATTCATCCGGTATGGCAGCACGTCTAGGATTTGCAGTTGCGACGATGACGAGACCGGATATTTTGATTGTAGATGAAGTCCTTGCAGTAGGTGACTATGAGTTTCAGGAAAAATGTAAAATGCGAATGAAAAGTATGCTGGAACAAGGAACTACGTTACTCTATGTCTCCCATACAATGGGATCGGTTACTTCATTGTGTGATCATGCAATTTGGATTGATAAGGGAAAAGCGGTCATGCAGGGGGATGTCAACACAGTATGTAAAGCATATATGAATAAATAGGAGAACATGAAGATGTCAGAGAACAAGGTAGTAATAGCAGGTATCGATGAAGGCAAGGATTTTTATCAGGTTCAGAATAATGAATTTGTGTATGAGAATGCAAAAAAGGATAAGACAGTATACCAGGTCTTGAAAGAGGATCTGTATCGTGAGATTGGCACACAGCTTGCCATCAAACCGGATGGCGATTATATAGGAATGATGCAGTATCGGAGGTTTTTTACCCAACAGGCAGAATATGATAAGCCATATATTGGAGAAACTTACTTAAATGACAAAACGGCTAGAAAATATGGGCTCAACACTTTTTCCATTTCAGATGTAATGAAAAGCGCACAGATTATATATCCAGAAATGGTGGTTACCAGAGCATATGATGCAAGAAATGTGCGTGAGTATTTTGCAAAATTTGATAAAAAGCATGATGCGGAA
Organism: Roseburia hominis A2-183; assembly: GCF_000225345.1. NCBI lineage: Bacteria > Bacillati > Bacillota > Clostridia > Lachnospirales > Lachnospiraceae > Roseburia > Roseburia hominis. The sequence continues at coordinate 2,663,812 of NC_015977.1, read as the reverse complement.
CATTTTGTTGTGTTTGAGAATGCACTGAAAGAGAAATATCCAGAATACTCCAGTGAGTTTGAAAGTTATATGAAATCCGGAAAAATGGTTTTGTGTAATATGTTTCTTATGAAACGGGAGTTGTTTGTGACATATAATAAGATGGTAGAAAGTGTATTGGCAGTATTGGATGAAAAGCTTGATATGCGGTATGCATCTTATGAGCAGACAAAGGAGTACAGTATGTTTACTGCGGTCATGCTGGCGACATTCTGCAGATACCAGGAAAAACAGGGAGTGACCGTTAGAGAATTACCTGTAGTTGAGTTTGAAGATGTAACTGTGAAGACAGAACTGAAGCCGGCATTTGAGCACAATAACGTAGCGATGGTACTTGCATCCAGTGATTTTTATACGATTTACCTGTCAGCAATGCTTGAATCGATTGTGGAAAATGCTTCTGATGAAAATAATTATGATATTAATGTTTTGGAAAGCGGCATTAGACCAGATAATAAAGAAGCATTAAAGCTGATTGCCGAAGGGCATGAGAATGTATCGATACGTTTCTACAATGTAAAAGAAAAAATGGCAAATATTCATCTGAAGGCGACAGGCCATATCAGTGTAGAAACCTACTATAGGTTGCTGATTCCTGAGATTTTTATCAATTATGATAAAGTGCTGTTTTTGGACAGTGATATGACGGTACATGCGGATGTGGCAGAACTGTTTCACATGGATGTGACCGGGTATATGGTGGCAGCAGCACATGATCAATGCTGCGCAGCATTTTTAAATGGAAGTGATAAGTCGTTTGCGAAATATTGTCGTGAATCACTAAAATTGAAAAATGTACATGATTATTTTCAGGCAGGCGTTATGCTGTTGAATCTGACAAGATTTCGTGAAAAATATACACAGAAAGAAATCTTTGAGATTGCAACAAAACGTCAGTATCGCTATGTAGACCAGGATATCATGAACGTGTTATGTCAGGGTGAGGTAAAGCATCTGGATCTTGAGTGGGATTGTTTCCCGGATTTTGGACCATATGAATATGAATTTATGCCATACTATTTGCAGAAACAGTATGCGGTAGCAAGAAAGAATCCAAAGATCTGCCATCATACAGGCCCGAATAAACCATGGAGTGAGTTGTTTGCAGATACCATGCAGACGGAGCATTTTTGGAGAAGAGCGAGAAAGTCGCCGTTGTATGAGCAGATTCTGTTCAGAACAATGATGACAGCCAGTGGGGCGTTTTGGTCAGGTGAGATCGTGGGAAAGAAGAAGTCCACAAAGATAAAAAATAAGATTAAATACGGATTTATTGTGCCGGCGGCCAATGGAATGTTTCCGCGTGGAACAAAGCGTAGAAAGAGCGCAATTAAATTTTATTATGGCATTAGACGAAAAGAGATTCCGACATGGGAGCTGGATGACTAAAAGGTGATGATATTATGGGGAGAAGAAGAGTGTTTTTCAAAAGAGGAAAGAAAAAGCAGGATACTGTGCAGGAATTAAAGCCGGTATATAAGTTATCTGGACAAAATAACAAAATTTTTATTATAGAAAACGGCACGGAGAGAGAAATTACATATAGTGAAAAAGTTGCAGGTATCGAGATTAAAATACAGGGAAATAATAACCGGGTGTATTTGGAACTTCCGATAAAAGCGGTGGGAAGTACGATTACTATCGATAACAGTAATGCAGAGGTCCGGATTGGAAGCACTTTCCTATTGAATAATGTTAGAATTATATGCAATGATGGAAATGAGCAGCGGGTTTGGATCGGAGCAGGAACTACCATGCACAATGTGGGGATACTGGCGACGGAAAATGCGGATATCAGAATCGGAGCGGGATGTATGTTTTCTGCAAGAGTATATATCTACGGGTCTGACGGACATGCGATGTTTGATGTGAATACCGGAGAATGTATTAACGGAAGAAAACATGCGACTGTGATCGGTGAGAGATGCTGGATTTCATCAGATTCCATCATTTTAAAGAATGCTGTAATTCCGGACAACAGTATTGTGGCGGCCGCAAGTGTCGTGACGGGTAATTTTGAGGGAGAGTCGAATGTCTGTCTGGGAGGAAATCCGGCAAAGATCATAAGGCGGAATGTGGACTGGTCGTATGAGAGTCCATCGGAACGTTTCGCAAGGATGGCCTGTGAGGAGAAAAAATTGACATTGAGTTCGGAAGAGTTAGAATGGAGTGTTGGACAGGTTGGAAGATTAAGCGCATATTTAAATGAATGCAGGATTGCCAATTCGCAGGTGGAATGGAGAAGCGAAGATCGGAGCATATGTAAGGTAAGTGCAGCAGGAGAGGTTTGTGGAACCGGCAAGGGAGAGACCAGTATTGTTGCAGCGTATGCAGGTGCGCAGGCGATATGTAAAGTGGAAGTGCGTTAATGCAATGGAACGGCAACAGATATGTTGCTGTAACATGTAATAAGAATGAGGATCGGAAAATCAATGATAAAAAATGTTGTAGAAGATAAAAAATGTACAGGATGTTATTGTTGTAAGGATGCATGTCCGGCCGGAGCAATAGAGTTATCTGAGAATGAGGATGGATTTCGGGAAGCCGGTGTAAATGATACCATATGTATTCAATGCGGGAAGTGTTTAGAAGTTTGCCCTGTCGCCCATGATGAGAATCGAAAAGCATATGACGTTTCGTCATATGCTTTTCGAGCATGCGATGAAGTTCGGAAAACAGCTTCATCAGGCGGCGTGGTTCCGGTGGCGGCATCTGTTATCCTGCAGAAACAGGGAGTTGTCTGTGGAGTACAGCTTACACCCGATCTGAAAGCACAGTACATAGTTATAGATCAAGTCGAAGATATAGCAAAAATAAACGGGTCAAAGTATATACAGGCAGATGCGACCGGAATTTACCGTAAGATAAAAACGCTTTTACTGGAAGGAAAGACGGTCTTATTTACAGGATTGCCATGTCAGACCGCGGGATTATATAACTACCTGAAAGGATGTGACCAGAGCAGATTATATACAATAGATATGCTGTGTCATGGTACACCTTCAGATAAAGTATTTCGGGAATGGCTTTCTGGTGTATCGGAAGGAAGGCATGCCAAATATATTAATTTTCGTGTAAAAGACGGTGACTGGAATTGTAATACCGTGTGTATTGAATATGAGGACGGTTCTGCTTACCGGGCAGATGTTACCGATGATTGGTTTGAAAAACTATTTCATTATAATATGTCCTTAAGAAAATCCTGTTATCATTGTAAATTTGCGGAGTTTCCGCGCAGGGGAGATCTGTCTACGGGAGATTTTCATGGAATAGAAGATTGCCAGGATATTGAGGATGATCATAAAGGAACCAGCGTTATATTCGTAAATAGTGATAAAGGGCAGATGCTTTTGAATGAGATGAAAAAAGAGAATGTCTGGATGAAAGAGATTTCGGTGGAGGATTCCAAAAAGAACCGGATTTGTGCAGATATAGAAGAACATCCATACAGAGATCGTTTTTTTCGTTTACTCAGAGAAGAGAAATATGACTTTGCGAACCTTGCGAAACGTGTACTGGAACATAAATTCGATATAGGAATCGTGGGAATTCCAACAGTAGAAAACCATGGTTCAAACTTGTCCTATTATGGACTTTACCGGACATTGCAGCATATGGGATATGATGTATTTATGATGGAACGACCAAAATCAGCCTGGTGGGCTCCGCATGAAACACCGGTTATATTCAGGGAAAATCCGTATGACAGCGGAGATCTGTGTGAATTGTTTGAGAGCAGACTGCAACTGCAGAAGGCGAATGACTACGCGGATACATTTATTCTTGGCTCGGATCAGCTGTGGTATGAAGGACTATATGCATGCTTTGATAAATTTTGTTTTATGGACTATATTCATGAAAACAAAAATAAAATCACGTACGCAGCATCATTTGGAAGGAGCGAGTATCATGCGACCAGGGAGGAGAAGGCGGAGGCCGCATTTTATATACAGGGAATCGATCATATATCTGTGCGGGAGGAAAGTGCGGTAGAACTGTGTCGACAGGAGTGGAACCGGGAGGCAGTGGTTGTTCTGGATCCGGTATTTTTGTGCCCGACAGAAGAATATGAAAAGCTTGCGGATAAGGGGAAGAAGACCGCATATAATCAATATATTGCAACTTATATTTTAGACCCCTCGCCGGAAAAGCAGCAGATTATTGAAAAAGCAGCACAGAAATTAGAATTACCGGTAATAAACATGACGGATGTCGTGAATGTGGAAGAAAAATGTGCACAGTGGGATCTTGATATGGAAAGTGATGTTTCCAATGAAGATTGGCTGCGTAGAATACGGGAGTGCACATTTTTTATTACGGATTCTTTTCACGGAACCTGTTTTGCCCTTATTTTTGAAAAGCAGTTTCTGGCAATCGGAAATGCATATCGTGGATTAGACCGTTTTACGGAAATTCTTGGTAAAGTTGGTCTTAAAGATCATCTTGTATCCGCGGAGGAGATCGATACGCTGGAAGAGAAGCTGGGGCAGAGCATTGCGTATGATAAAGTACGGAGTGCGTTGCAGAGAGAAAAAGAAAAATCGGGAGAATGGCTCAAAAATGCAATCTGTGCCGGAAAAGAGAACCGGCTTTCCGGTTATGATATTATTCAGAAGGAAAGAATGAAAGAGGAAGAACAGCTTTTCTGGCAGAAAAATATGATTGATGCACATGGAAATGTACTTGGAGCACATGATACAAGACTGGCAGTATATGACGGTGCATTGGGGGAATTGCAGAAAGATGCCGAGCAGAGAAGAATTCTGTTTGAGATACAGCAGAAACAGATGCAGGAATTTCAAGATGCAATCCTCCAGTTAAGACAGCAGAAGGAAGAAATGAATTCCGTTCTGTGTGAGTTGCAGGGAAAGAATCAGGCTCTGGAGGAAGAAATCAGGCAAATAAAAGAGAAATTCCCGTTGAAACGCTGGGCAAAGAGATTCATACAACGGTTCAGAAGAAGATAAACAAAGGAGAAAACGATGATTCAGATAGGCAGACCATACATAGAACAAGCAGGTAAAAATTTTCGGCTGACAGCAGATGTCGTGATGGATCAGGAAACAAAAAAGTGGTGGTTTGAAGTACCCGCTGAATATAAACAGTATCTGTGTACCGAGAGAAGCGATGCCTTTCTCATAGGGATACTTCCACTCGCAATGCGCTTCGGCGAAGATATATCGTTGGATGCCCCGGTTACAGAGGAGCTTTTATTTAATATAGAGACAGAACTAATCCCGTCATTGGTGAACAGCAGCAAAAATTTGTATGCAAGCAGGATATTCGCAGAGACAGAAACAGAAATTATCAATGAGGGCGCCTGGGGTGTCGGAACGGGAAATTCAATGGGAGTAGACTCTTTTCATGCAATAGAAATGTCATTGCATAATCATTGTAAGAGTTATCATTTAACCCATTTATGTCATTATAATGTAGGAGCGTTTAACGATACATACAGCACGGCAGGAGAGGATGAGGTTCGTGAAATATGCCTTAGAAATGCAAAACAGGTTGCAGAGGAGTATGGTCTGCCGATGTTGATATCAAACTCGAACTATGAGGAGATTGTGGATATCAACCATCTGTTTGTAAATACCTATGCGAATTTATATGCGGTATATTGTCTCCAAAAATTGTGGAAGACCTATTATCTGGCATCCTCTGAGTTTGGATTTCACAGATTTCAACTGGAAGATAATGATATGTACGACAGTGCACATTATGATCTGTTGACCGTGAATTGTCTGTCTACGCGGGGGCTGAAAATTTATTCTGAGGGCGGAGAACGGAATCGCCTTGAGAAAATAAGAGATATTGTAGATTCGGAGGTTGCACAGAGACATCTTCATGTATGTGTGAGAGAAGCTTATAACTGCGGTGTCTGCCATAAATGTAAGAAAACATTGGTGGCGATTGATGCGCTGGATAAGCTCGAGAACTTTAGCAAAGTATTTGATCTGAAGGCATATGCAGTGCACAGAGAGAAATATCTGGAAGAAATCTGTGAGTTACACATCCAGAATCCACTAGATTATAATGAACCAAGTTTTCAGCTGTTAAAACACCGCATGCCGCAGGAAATATGCCGGAAGTATGCAGATATCCTTGACCTTGGAAAACAGCAATATGAGCAGAGAGGGGTATGCGAGATTGACGGCGTGCTCAGTTATGTGAATGCCGATGGATATAAAGCGGAAGAAGGCTGGATCATAGAAGGCAGAAAGCGGTATTATTGCGTTGGAGATGGAAAACTGGTCGTTGGAAATTTCCATCAGATCGATATTTCCTGGTACTTTTTTGATGTGGATGGAACGATGCAAAGAGGCTTAAAGCAGATTGGAAATGACTTTTACTATTTTGGAAAAGACGGATCACTGCGGAGAGGTTTACAGCAGATTAACGGCGAAATGTGGCATTTCGATGAGACTGGAAGAGGAAGTGACGCAGGATGGATACAGGTTGGCAGCAGAAAATACTATTGCTTTGGGCAGGGAAGATTGGCAACCGGTACGGTCTGCATTGATGGATCGAATTTTGAGTTTGAAACAACGGGTGTCATGAAATAGCACTTAAGGGAGAACGTTATGAAGTTCATGTTTGCATTTGGTCTGGCAAGTATTATGCTCTGTATAGGAACGTTATTGCGGGCAAAGGTGAAGGTATTCCAGAAAATGCTGGTGCCCTCCAGTGTGATAGCGGGAATTCTGGGTTTCTTTTTCCTGAATGTGCTGTCACTGCAGGATATTGACTGTGGAGCAGATTCTGCGATGTATACGGAAATTGTTAATCAATTATTTACAATTTCGTTTATTTCTATTACGCTTACATCAGCGCCCGGACAAAATAAAAATACGGCAAAAAATATTATGAGTGGTGTATGGGGGATGGGAATTGTCTGGTGTATTCTGTACGCACTACAGGCGCTGTCCGGCATGCTGATTGCTACCGTGCTGGGGAAGTACAACGGAATGGATAATGCTTATGGAACCCTCGTAGCATTTGCGTTTGCCCAGGGACCGGGCCAATCTGCGGCGTTTGGAAAAATATACGAAGGATATGGGTATCAGAATGCAGCAATGATCGCTGTTACATTTGCTGTAATCGGATTCTGCATGGCCTTCCTGGTGGGAATTCCGTTCGCAAAAAAGGGAATCAGACAGGGCTATGCTTCAAACTGCGGCAGAATTGAGCCGGCGGTTTTGCGCGGGTATTACAGAAAAGAAGAACAGACAGAGTATATGGTAAAGGATACGACCTGTAACAGTAATATAGAGACATTGACATTTCATTTTGCGGTCATAGGAGTGTGTTACATGCTTGCGCTGGGAATTTCAAAGATCTTTTCCTGCATTCCTGGTTTTTTCGGCAGTTCCATGAGCGGTCTGATGTTTATGAATGGTATGTTCGCAGCATATATCGTAAAATGGATCATGAAAAAAACTGGAGTGGACTTTTTGAAGGAAAGCACACTGCAAAACAAAATTACAGGCTGGACGGCAGATTATCTGGTGGTGTGTTCTTTTATGGCAGTAGAAGTAAAGGTACTTGGGAAATGGATGATGCCGATTATTGTGATCAGTATTGCCATTACGGTTCTGACGGCAGCGGTATGCTTTTTCTTTGGAAAAAGATTTGGCGGAAGCAATGATTTTGAGCGTACTTTAGGCTTATACGGAACATGCACAGGAACCGTGGCAAGTGGTATATCATTAGTCAGAATTGTTGATCCTGAATTTAAAACAACCACAGCACTGGAGCTGGGAATGATGAATCTTGTTATGCTGCTAAGTACACCGGTGTATATTTTACTGCTGGGAATGGCATCGGGCGAAGTGGGAAAAACAGTGCTGGCAGTGTCTTTGAGTGCTCTTGTGGTAATTTATGTGGTATTGTTGAGGGTATTTAAGGCGTTTGGAAAAAGGACTTATTAAAACATGAAAACATTGTATTATGGAGGTCCGATTCTTACGATGGAGAATCGGGAAGACAAACCGGAAGCGGTTCTGGTTCAGAATGGCGTAATTAAAAAAGTGGGACATTTGGATGAACTTAGAAATATAGCCGGAAAGAGAGTAAAAGAATATGATCTGCGTGGGAAATGTCTTATGCCGGCATTTATTGATGCACACAGTCATATTACGATGGCGGGACAGGTGTCTGTGCTGGCTGATCTCACGGAATGCATGAACTATAATGACATCGTTCAAAAATTGAAAAGTTATATAAAAGATCATCATGTTACCGCAAAACAGGCGGTGCTGGGGTTTGGTTATGACCATAATACATTGTGTGAGGAAAAACATCCGACAAGACAGATACTGGATATGGTATCGCAGGATATACCGATTATGATACTGCATATATCGGGACATATGGCGTGTGTAAACAGCAAAGTATTGCAGATGTGTGGCATTACCCGGGATATGGATGATCCAGAGGGAGGCGTGATTGGAAGAGAAGATGGCGGGAGAGAGCCGAACGGCTATCTGGAAGAGGCGGCGATGGCTCTTGTACAGAGCCGAATCGGCAAACTTGTGAAGATAAGTATCCGAAAAATGATTCGTGGAATGCAGGAAGTATATATTCAAAATGGAATTACCACGATACAGGATGGAGCGTCTACATCGCAGAATATAGCACTTTTAAAGAGCATGGCAGCGATGCATTTGTTAAAAACGGATGTGGTAGCGTACCCATTAATGACGGCAAACGGTTGTGAGGTACTTCATAAAAACAGGAAATATGTAGGAGCATATCACAACAGATTAAAGATAGGAGGATATAAACTGGTGCTGGATGGCTCTCCGCAGGGACGGTCGGCATGGATGACAGAGCCGTATGAGGGAGAACCAAAAGGATATTGTGCATATCCATGGCTAAAGGATGAGCAGGTAAATGAATATGTAAAAAAGGCAGTCGATGAAGGACACCAGATTTTAGCTCACTGTAATGGAGATGCGGCCGGGGATCAGTTTATCACTGCCTATGAAAAGGCAGTTGCAAACGACCAGACCGGGCGGGACATGCGTCCTGTAATGATACACTGCCAGACTGCCAGGACGGATCAGCTGGACCGGATGAAAGAACTGGGAATGATTCCCTCAATTTTTGTCGGACATGTTTTTTACTGGGGAGATATTCATATAAAAAATTTTGGGCAGAAGAGAGGAATGCGTATCAGTCCGGTGAAAGATGCATTGAGCCGTGGATTGAACGTAACGTTTCATCAGGATACACCGGTTACAAAACCCAATATGATGCATTCTGTATGGTGCGCAGTGAAACGGATCAGTAAGAATGGCACAATCGTGGGAGAAGATCAGAAGATTGATGTATACGATGCTCTGAAATGTATTACGATAAATGCAGCGTACCAGTATTTTGAGGAAGAGAAAAAAGGAAGTATAAGGGAAGGAAAGATGGCAGACCTTGTAGTTCTTGAGAAGAATCCGCTTGAAGTTGATCAGATGAAAATCCGGGAGATCAGAGTGATTGAAACGATAAAAGAGGGTAAAACAATCTATAAAGCACAATAGCGGAAAAAAGAGGATAGGGAGGACATAATGAGAAAAAGATTATTAGCAGGTATATTGGCAGTCACAATGATGGTTAGTGCCGTGATCTGCCCTAATGATCAGGTGCTCGTAATGGCAGCAGAAACCGGGACTGAGCAAGTGAATGTTGAGTCCACCGAGGTAAATCAGGAGGAAACACAGGTGCCTGATAAAACGGAGGATACTATACCGGAAGAGACAGAAAAAAATGTGGATGATTCGCAAAATACGGAATCATCCGAAACGACAGAACCAGCTGAAGGGACGGAGACAACGGAAACAGTCGAGGAAACCGAGGCAACGGAAACAGTCGGGGAAACCGAGGCAACGGAAGTAGTCGAGGAAATAGAAGAGACCGAGGAAACCGAGGAAACAGAGGAAGCGAGATACTACATACAGTATTTGGTAATGGAATCTGATAAGATTTCTCTGAATGAGACACAAAAAGTTGTACTTGGAATTGACTGTGAAAAAGAAATCGATTATGCAAGTCTCGAGTATCATAATCAGCAGACGGGAGAAGTGCTTTCACAGGATTCTAAAGGGGTAACAGATGGAGCAATCTTATTTGAAATTGCATTTCAGAACGCCTCACAGGAAGGCTCCTATCAGCTTGATGCGGTAACGTTCGTAGTTAACGGCAAAAAATATACCGAGAATATCAAGGACGCTGGAATTGATGCTGTATTTGGTATGGAACAGGATGTCGATGTAAGCCCGGATGCGATTATTGAGGATGAAAGTTCACAGGATGGCAGCGTTCTGGATGATGCAGATATTGTCCAGATCGATGAAGATGGAAATGTAATATCGCAGAATTCCATTGAGGATGCACTTGACAGCGTCATTGAGGAAGACGATGGAATAGCATTGTTTAGTGCCCGCAGGGACATTGTCGTCGTATTGGACCCGGGACATGACAACAGTCATACTGGAGCGCAGGGAAATGGATTAAGAGAAGAAACCATTAACTTGAAAATTGCTGCATATTGTAAACAGGAATTGGAGGAGTACAGTGGAGTAAAAGTATATCTTACCCGACCTACAGATGGAAGCTGCCCATATCCTGGAACCACTTCAGGGGTCTGCAATGAAGATCGTGTAAAATATGCGTCAAGCGTAGGCGCTGATATTTATGTTAGTCTACATAATAACTCTTCTACAAATACATCTGCACATGGTGCAATGGTCTTTTACCCAAACACCAATTATAATTCAGGCGCGTCACAGACCGGAAAGGGATTGGCGCAGTTAATAGAGAACCATCTGGTTGCATTGGGATTATATAATCGTGGTATTACGATCAAGGATGCGCAGCAGGATAAGTATCCGGACGGAACAGCAGCTGATTATTACGGAGTTATCCGGAATTGTAAACTGGCAGGTATTCCGGCAATCATTGTCGAACATGCATTTGTAAGCAACAGTAATGATGCAGGAAATTATTTAAATACAGATGCAAAATTACAGAAATTAGGAGTGGCGGATGCAACGGCAATTGCCGAGTATTATGGGTTAAGTAAAGGGGTTAATGTCACATCAGACAGTATAAAGATTACCAACCTGAATAATGCGGCCGGCACGGCAACACTCAGTGTCAATGGGGTAAGTCCGGATGATAAAGTGCGTGCGGTGTCATTTGCCGTATGGTCAAAGGCAGACCAGAGTGATATATACTGGTATCACGCAACCAAAGTGGGAGTTGGAGGATACAGTTCGAACTTTCAGATAAGCAATCACAAATATAATCAAGGTACTTATTATGTAGAGGGATATGCGGAAGATATTTATGGTATCTCTCATTTATTGGGACGTGCAAGCTGTTCATTTAGCGTGACCGGAGGAAGCGTATCGGTACGCCCTGTCACAGCCGGTCAATATACATTAACACTTACAGGCGTAACCGTACCGGGAGGAACGGCAGGAGTTTCTTTTGCGGTATGGGGAGATGTGAATGGTCAGAACGATTTAAGATGGTACAATGCGACAAAAAACAGTGATGGATCCTGGAGCACAATCCTTCCGATTGCGAACCATGGGGAACTGGGGGTCTATCACGTGTGGGCATATGCAGTCAATATGGGACTCACCAGTACATGTGCGGTACAGACAGCGTTTGAACATCAGGAAACGGCTTCTGTTCAAAGTATTGCCATAAAAAATATGAACAGTACAGCAGGAACTTTTGACATTTTCGTAAACGGCGTGCAGGCATCCTGTGGGGTAAGCAAAGTGCAGATTCCGGTATGGAGTGAAAGTGATCAGAGTGATATTTACTGGTATACGGCGACAAAGCAGAGTGACGGCAGTTATGCGGCACAGGTAAACTTAAAGAATCATGGATACAACTATTCAACTTATAATATTCATGTTTATGTGACATCCAGCACACAGGTAAAAATGGTAGCGGGAGTTACCACTACAGAGGTATATCCGCCTGCAGTTAATTTAAAAACAGAACTTGCAGCGGATGAGCTGACATGTAATTTGACGGCAAGCAATGTAAAATTATCTGGAGGCGTGCAGAAAGTTTACTTTGCTGTCTGGAGCGATAATGGCGGACAGGATGATCTGGTGTGGTATGAAGCACAGGAATCTGGAGGAGTATGGAAAAGAAACATTTCCATTGCAGATCATAAAACAGATGGAACGTATGAGGTTCATCTTTATGCGGAAAACAGCAGTGGGAAAAGAATTTTTATGGGAAATACCACATTTGATGTTTCTTCCATCAGTGTCCAGAAAATTCAGGCAAAAAATGTAGATGCGGTCAATGGAAGTTTTGATGTTGTGGTATCCGGATTTGTTTCACCATCCGGGGTTCACACGGTACAGGTTCCGGTATGGAGTAAGAGTGACCAGAGTGATATTCACTGGTATACCGCGGCAAAGCAGGCAGATGGAACTTACATAGCGCATGTGGAGATTTCAAACCATGATTATAACTATGGTAAGTATACTATTCATACCTATGTGACGGCTGGAAACGGAGTATATAAGTTTACAGGATCAACAAGTACGTCCATTTATCCACTGCAGGCAACAGTCAGTGCAGTATTGTCATCCGATGAAAAAACATGCAGCCTGTCAGCAAGCGGAGTGCAGATGCCGGGAGGCGTGCAGAAGGTTTATTTTGCAGTCTGGAGTGAAGAAGGCGGACAGGATGATCTGGTATGGTATGCCGCAGAAAAAAGCTCTGATCGGAAGTGGGATCGGGATATTTTGATTAGCAGCCATAAAACGGCCGGGACATATCAGGTTCATGCTTATGGTGAAGACAGTACAGGTAAGAGAACGGTACTGGGAACGACCACGTTCCAGGTTTCAAGTTTAAAAATCCAGACGATACAGGTAAAGAATCTGCTGCCGGCGAGTGGAACGTTTGATGTGTTCTTTTCCGGAATCCAGTCGCCATCCGGTGTAAGTAAATTGCAGGTTCCGGTATGGAGTAAGGATGACCAGAGTGATATTTACTGGTATACGGCGGCAAGACAGAGCGATGGAACGTATGCAGTTCAGGTAAACCTGAAAAATCATGATTATAATTATGGAAAATATACAGTTGCGACTGGAATGACAGCAGGAAATGGAATTTATCAGTTTACAGGAGCCGTATCGGTACAGGTAAATCTACCAAGTGCGAGTGTGCGGGCGGTGCTGTCATCCGATGAAAAAACCAGCAGCATAACAGCGGAAAACGTTGCTCTGGCAGGTGGAGTACAGGGAGTTTATTTTGCAGTCTGGAGTGAGGCCGGCGGGCAGGATGATCTGATCTGGTACCAGGCAGCAAAAACAAGAGAAGGCACATGGAAAACAGATATATCGATTAGCAGCCATAAGAGCGAAGGGGTATATCAGGTGCATCTGTATGGAGTAGACCGGAATGGTAACCGTGTATTTATGGGAAATACCACGTTTAATGTGTCTTATATGTCCGTACAGAAGATACAGGTAAAGAATCTGAATAACGGAACAGGAACATTTGATGTATTCCTGTCGGGGATTACAGCACCATCGGGGGTAAGCAAAGTACAGGTTCCGGTATGGAGCAAGGCAGATCAGAGTGATATTTACTGGTATACAGCGACAAGACAGAGCGATGGAAGTTATGCTGCACAGGTAAATATAAAGAATCATGGCTATAATTATGGAAAATATACGATACATACTTATGTGACAGCAGGAAATGGTGTATACAAATTTACCGGGTCGACCTCTGCAACAATCAATGTTCCGACAACAACCATGCAGGTGGGAATACAGGCGGATGGAAGAAACTGTAATCTGGTAGCCAATAATGTGGGATTGCAGGGAGGAGTAAAAAAAGTTTATTTTGCTGTCTGGAGTGAGACCGGCGGACAGGATGACCTCAGATGGTATGAGGCATCCAACACCTCCTCTGGTGTATGGGTGAACAGCTTCCTACTCTCCAATCATAAAACAGCAGGCGTTTATGAGGCGGATACATATGCGATAGACAGCCAGAACAATTATGTGCCGATGGCGAGCATTAAGTTTACCGTACAGGGACCAAGCGCTTCTGCGGTTAATCTTGTAAATTATAATGAGTCAGATGGAACTTTTGGCGTAAAAGTGTCTGGGGCAACGTCGCCGGCGGGAATTGCTTCGGTAAAGGTTGCAGTATGGTCAGCCGGAAACCAGTCGGATCTGGTCTGGTATGATGCGACACATAACAGTGACGGAAGCTACGTCATTGGGGCAGATGTGCGGAATCATTCCAATAATACAGGAACATATTATGCGGACGCATATGTATATGACAATAATGGAATCGCATTATGTGCAGGGCGTGTGACATGCTCCATGATTCAGGTTACAAACCTGCTGCATCCCATCAGCGGTTCGACATCTGTGACGGTACAGCAGATGGTAAACTATTATAATACAAAAGCAGTTTATCCGTCTTTCTACCAGAATACAGAGGCATCGACCATACAGGCATTCTGCCAGATCTATATCGAGGAGTGCCGGGCGGAAGGAATCAAAGCGGAGGTTGCATTCTGTCAGGCAATGAAAGAAACCGGCTTTTTGCGGTATGGAGGAAATGTTCAGATAGAACAGTATAATTTTGCAGGAATGGGGAGCACGGGGCCTGGCGTGAGGGGGGAATCATATCCGGATGTCAGAACAGGAATCCGTGCCCAGGTACAGCATTTAAAGGCATACGCCAATACAGACAGTTTGAATAATATCTGTGTTGATTCCAGATTCCGGTACGTGACAAGAGGAACAGCGCCATATGTCGAATGGCTTGGAATACAACAGAACCCATACGGAAAAGGCTGGGCAACAGCAAATAATTATGGATATCAGATTGTTGATATGGTAAATAAATTAAAACAGAATTAAAGAAAAGTCGATAGAGAAGGACTCTATCGACTTTTTTAATGCAAAAGTACCAGAAAGGATGGACTTTATAGGGGTAGAAATGTTAAGATAATATTAAGATTTAGATCATAGTAGCCATTTAACAATTCTAGCCAGGGAAAATGAGGGAAAGATGAAGAAAAAGAAATTATTTGTGAGTGTCATTTTATTAATAGCTCTTCTGGTGTCTGATGAGTCGGCGGCTGTTGCCGCAGCGGAGATGCCGGTTCTGCCTGATAGCGGGATGGTGTCAGAAAGTGAGATGCAGTTGGAGACAGAAGAGGAAGGGGATACAACAGAGATATCGGATGAGACAGCGGAGAATGTAGAAGAAACAGAATCGATCAAAGAGACAGAAACGATTGAAGGGACAGAAGCGATTGAAGAGGCAGAAGCGATCGAAGAGACAGAAGAGGTTGCTCCTTACACAGCCGAACCGTTGAGTCTTTCCATAGAGTATCCGGCTGATATAAAATGTGGAACGCCGGTCACGTTTACAATGAACGCCAGGGGTGGGAGTGGAACGTATAAATACCGGATTCATTCCTTATTCAATTCCGAATTGAAAAGTGTCTATGATGTCAGCTATGGTTCCAATGGCAGTTATCGGGACAGCAACCAGTTTACGTTTACATTTTATGCATCGGGCATCTATTATATCAGGTTCAGTGTGATTGATATGTCCACCTATGAGACAAAGGATACCGGACTTTATGAATATAAGATTGACATACAGGATGATAATTATCCTTCGGTAGATCAGATTGTGTCCGACGTTACTGCACAATGTGAGGCGGAATGTACAACGGATTTTGAAAAGGCGCTCTGGCTGCATGACTGGATCATTGATCATGCCAATTATGATTATTCGTATACCTATTGTGCTCCGGAAGGCGTGCTTGCGAGGGGAAAGGGAACATGTGAATCATACCATTCGGCATATTGTATGTTGTTAAACAAAGTCGGTATTGCTACAGGCCGTATAGAGGGAAATGGTCATGTGTGGACCGCGGTAAAGATGGATGGAGAATGGTATCAGGTCGACAGTACATGGGATGACATGGGAGATGATTATAAGGGCACGATTTATGAACATATGTATTTTGGCCTGACAGATGAGATTATCAGTTATGTTCACAGTGATCATAAAGCTGCGGTGCCGGGTTATGAGTCGACAGCGCTTGCAGACAATTATTTTATAAAAACAGGAGAGATCAGGCAGTGGTCGGATCCCTTCATTGATACGATCAGGCAGAAGATAAACAATGGTCAGACAGAGTTTGTGCTGCCGGTCACAAGCAGTATGCCGGATAATTATAATAATGTTATCTATAATCTGGTGGCATATCAGCTGTCAAAGGAAAACTGGGGAACCAAAGCCCTTAATGTTACATACGGGAGCGGTCAGCTTACCTGTAAAGTTACAGATAAGGCGCAGATGTACGCATCTGTGACGGCAACTCCGGTCATGAATGAGACGGCATATCACATTGTGGTACAAAATGTCAGTGAAACAGGTGGAATAAAGGAAGTCCAGGTTGCAGTATGGAGTGACAAGGGCGGACAGGATGATCTGATCTGGTATACAGCTGCTCCGGATACAAAGGGCAGCTATGAAGTGAATGTACCTGTTGCAAATCATAAGACGGAAGGGATGTATTACGCCCATGCATATGTTGTGAACCAGCAGAACCAGAAAAGATATATTGGTGGTACGACATTTACGGTATCTTCACCGGGAGTAACGGTGCGGCCGATGGCACCGGGAAGATACCTGCTGACACTCGAGGGGCTGGCTGCATATAGCAGTGATATTACAGGCGTATCGTTTGCGGTGTGGGGACAAAGCGATGGACAAAATGATCTGCGCTGGTATACGGCGTCTGCGGATCAGACAGGAAAATGGCAGGCAGAAATTTCCGTTGCGGACCATGGGGAGAACGGAATTTACTATGTAAGTGCATATACGAGAAGAAAAAATGGAACAAACACCTGTATGGTTGCAACAGCATTTCAGCATACAGAGTCCGTATCGGTGCAAAGCATTGAGGTGAAAAACGTAGATGCAAGTGCAGGAACATTTGATGTGTTTGTAAAGGGAGTCAAAGCAGACTGTGGCGTAGAATCTGTCCAGCTGCCAATATGGAGTAAAAGCGATCAGAGCGATATCGTATGGTATATGGCATGGCGGCAAAGCGATGGAAGCTATGCCACCCAGGTAAATTTAAAGAATCATAATTACAATTATGCATTATATCAGATACATGTTTATGTAACATCGGGCACACATATTAAAACATTTGCAGGATTAACATCTGTCAGGATAGAGAAACCGCAGATCAGCATGCGGGCAGTCCTGTCAACAGATGAGATGAAATGCAGTCTCACGGCCCGGAATGTGGCGGTAGGCATGGGGTACAAAAAGATATATTTTGCAGTGTGGAGTGAACTTGGGGGACAGGATGATCTACATTGGTATGAGGCGGATCAGGCATATGTAGGAACATGGAGAAAAGAAATTGCAATCGCTTCACACAGAACGCAGGGAAAATATCAGGTTCATTTGTATGGCGAGGACGCAGGAGGAAATCGTACCATTCTTGGCACGACGACTTTTTCTGTGTCAAATGTAACAGTACAGTCGATAAAAGTGAAAAATCTTAACAGAACGACGGGTACATTTGATGTATTTTTATATGGCATCGAATCGGCTTCCGGACTGGAAAAAGTCCAGATTCCGGTTTGGAGTAAGGCGGATCAGAGTGATCTGATATGGTACACGGCATGGCGGCAGAGTGATGGAAGTTATGCCACCCAGGTAAATATCAGAAATCATGGTAGCTGTCGTGGCAACTATACGGTACATACCTATGTGACAGGAAAAAATGGCGTACGGATGTTTACGGGAGCGACAAGGGCGTCCATCGTAAATGCTCCATAGTCCATACATAGAATGCTAGCAGCAAATTTGAGAAAATAGACTAAAATATTAAGACGGTCAAAAAAGTGTAGTCCAAAAAGTTTAGGATATACTTTTGAGACAGATGGAGGAAGTCTATGAAATCTCAAACAGCATTGGTTGCACGTAGTTGTCGGCTTAACGAGTGGGTCCAAATGATTCACGATTGTAAGAATCGCCCTGCTGGCATGTCCGTTGATGAATGGTGCAAACTTAATTCTATCACAAAGGCAAACTATTATTATCGAATGAGGCAAGTCAGAATTGCCTGCCTTGATGCATTGCCTGCAGAGACGTTAGAGCATGCAGTGGTTCCTGTTCCGTTAGCATTAATGGAAGAGCCGGCAGGTATTTCGCCTGTATCTTCGAATAATAATTCTTGCCTTGAGTTATATGCCCATGGAGTGACGCTTCGCGTAACGGAAGCAACTTCAGAGACGCTGCTGACTAAGGTACTTGGGGTGCTTGCCCATGTTGAATGATGCTACGTGCTTCAAACAAGTTTACATTGTTTGTGGATACACGGATCTAAGATCTGGAATAGATACTCTGGCATCAATCATTGATGCGAAGACAGATAACAGTCCATTTGTCCCAGATACACTCTATCTTTTCTGTGGTCGCAAGTCGGACCGCATCAAAGGCTTGGTTTGGGAGAAAGATGGTTTTCTGCTTTTATACAAACGCCTTGAGCAGGGGAAATTTGTATGGCCTAGAAATGAAGCAGAAGTCCGGGCTATAACCATTCAACAATTCCGCTGGCTGAGGGAAGGCCTGACCATTGCTCCCAAGAAAGCAGTTCGGGAAATCAAGCCTCCAGAACATATGGCATGATGATTGTGCAAAAGGTAGAATTTTTTGCCATGAAAAATGGTCGTGTAATTACCGTTTTTTCATCATCATCAAGTCCCAAAAACAGTATTGTAAGCGAGCTATTGTGCTTTTATGTAGTTGTAATTTATATCCAGCATTTCAAAAGGATTCGATATCATGCTGGGTCTAAGCCGCTTGTAGGGTCAAACAACCATAGGCATTATGACGAACTCTGAAATGAGAGGTATTCACTATTTAAGACCATATGCGCTATAATGAATCTTGTAGAAATGAGGTTCATTATGGCGATGGAATACACAGAAGAACAACTGAATAATTTCGATAAGGCTACGCTTGTTCAGCTGTTTCTTGCCCAGCAGTCACAGCTTCGCGATATTGATCAGAAGCTTCAGCTATTGCTGGAACAGGTCGCTGTTTTGAACCACAACCGTTTTGGCAGATCCTCCGAGAAACTAGAAACTGAAAATCAGATCAGTTTCTTAGAGGTGGATGGCAATATCATTTACTTCAACGAAGCAGAGGCAGTTGAAAGCCTTGCCGAGTATGAAGAAAATGAAACAACAAAACCCAGAGGCAGGAAAGTCCAGGGAAAGCGTGCTACCGATATCCAAGGACTTCCGGTTATTCCTGTAGAACACCGGATGACAAAGGAAGAACTTATCTGTGAATTCGGCGAATGGGGCTGAACATTGACCGTGCCGACATGGCACACTGGACCATACTTTGTGCCGAACGATATCTTTCCGTCTTTTACGACTATCTGCATGAAAGAATATATGATTATCATGTACTTCAGGCAGATGAAACCCCGGTTTTGGTTTCAAAAGAGAACCGAACGGAGGGAAGTAAGCATTACATGTGGGTGTACCGAACCGACAAGATGTATCTGGATAAGCAGATCGTTTTGTATGAGTACCAACCCTCTCGTAATGCAAGCCATCCAAGAGCATTTCTAAAAGATTTCAAAGGTGTCTGCGTAACGGATGGATATCAGGCCTATCACACCATTGAAAAAGAGCGTGAAGACCTACGGATTGCCGGCTGCTGGAGCCATGCAAGGCGCCGATTCGACGAAGCTGTTAAGGCTTTGCCAAAGGACAGGCGAAAAAGTTCGCTCGCATATCTGGCATTAAAGCAGATCCAGGCAATCTATCGCGAGGAAAACAAACTTGCATCAATGACTATAGAAGAACGTCTAAAACATTGCCAGCTAACAGTAAAACCGCTGGTTGATGCCTATTTTACGTGGATCAAATAGAATCTATTGTCTGTAACGCCTAAGAGTAAAACTGCAAAAGGACTTACCTATTCTCTCAATCAGGAAAAGTATCTAAAAACCTTCCTTGAAGATGGAGAAGTACCGATGGATAATAATTCCGTGGAACAGGCAATCCGACCGTTCTGTGTGGGCAAGAAAAAATGGGTTATGATTGACACCATAGCTGGTGCAGAAGCTAGTGCCATCATCTACAGCATTGCAGAAACAGCAAAGTCAAACAACCTAAAGCCTTACAATTACTTCGAATATCTTTTAACTGAGATACCAAAGCACATGGAAGACCATGATGTAAGTTTCTGTGAAGATCTGCTCCCTTGGTCAGACAAGCTGCCGGCAGAATGCAGAAAGTAATTCGTTGACTAACGCCGCTCTTCGGAGCGGCTAATCAAAAGACCGCACCCACTATGGTGCGTTTACGATAATAAAAAGAAAAAGTTGATTTGAGGATGAAAATGGATCTTATGCAAGTTTTAATGGAAGAATATAAAATGTTGGGGCAGGTGGGAGAAAAGTATTTTGATAGATTATATCAAAGCCTGTATTTTACCATTGTTTTTTATGGGGCGGTCTTGGCAGTCATGAAATCAGAAGACAATGAAAAATTCTGGTTCATTATATTTTGTTATTTTTTGCCAATAGGAACCTTTTTATTTGGACTTTTTTATGCATATAATTCTTATGTAATAGCAAGGCAAGGGTTTTGCATGATTAGGTTAGAAAAAATGATTCGGGAACAAGGTCTGTACGCATATAAGAATGCAGGTTTTGCGGGATGGAATATATTATCTAAAAAGTATGCAGGTAACTATAAGTTAGCATATGGGACATCATTGATGTTTTTTGTTTTTGCACCCGTTTTTGACTACATATTAGGAATTGGAAAATCAGATTTTAAATGGATAATAAATTTTACATCCATTACAGGATTAAATATTTTGTACAGTATATTTCCAATACTATTTTATGTGGTATATGTTATTTTTATGATAATAATGATAAAAAATATGTTGATAATGAATAAAATGATCTATGTGGAATTATAAGAGAAATTCGTGTGCCGTTGAAAAGGAGAATGAATGATTTAGAACTGCGGTTTTGGTACTAAGGGCAATAGTGCTTATAGAAAAATATATTCGGAGGACCAATAGTTTCATTGATAATAACGGAAGTAGTAGATGCGATAGGGTATACAAAGGTGTTTTTTGTGGCGTGTATATTATTGACTTAAAAAATTTTAATAAACATTGGAAATTACATGAAATGTTATAAATGATAAGATACGAAGGTTTGCAAAAATGTATGGATGTAGTAGAATATAATGAAATAAACTACATCACATGGAAAACAGGACGATAATGTTGAAAAGAAGGTAGTGGAAAAGATGGATAAAACAATGGTGGAAGAGACTACGATAAAAGATCTGAAGGACTGCATGGAGAATAATATGCCAGTGCTGTTTTTGGGTGCTGGTTTTTCTCGGGAAGCCCTCTGCAAAAAAGGGAAGCTTCCCACAGGCTCGGAGCTTGCTGATGAATTACGATTGGAGTTTGTAAAAGACAAAATCAGTGAGGCAGATTATAAGGATGTTGAAAAATATAATCTTCGTGAATTGTGTTCCTGTATTGATGCATTAGATAAGGACAATAAAGCAAAAAGAGAAGAGTATCTTACAAGACGCCTTAAGGGAGCCTTGCCAAATGAGACTGGATTTCACAATTTGCTGGTGGATTATCCATGGAGGAGAATTTATACGGTAAATATTGATGATCTGGTTGAAAATATATATGAAGAAAATGACAAAGAGTACAGTTGTATTTCATCAAGTAAAGATATTCCCCGCAAAAGTGAAAACATGGAGCTCATTAAATTACACGGCAGTGTAAGAAAACCGGGGGATGGCTACATATTCAGTAAAAAGGAATATAATGATCTGATCGGAAGCAAAGTGAATATCGGTCTTGTAGAATTTACAAATGAAATATATTCTGCAAATGATGTCATATTTATCGGAGCTTCACTGGATGAACCGGATATTGAGTACTATTTACAGCTTTATGAAAATATGCAGATAAAGAGAAAGAAAAGCCGTATTTTCTTTATAGAACCGTATCCCAAATTGGCGTTGGAGCAAAAAGCGGCAGAGTTGGGGGCGACCATTATTCCGTGGACTACGGAGAAATTTTTAAAATTTGCATCGGAGCTGGAATATGCACCGGAGAGAGCAGAGCGCGCCAGATTAGAACTTAACCGGGCTATGATCTATCGGCTTCAGGATGATATAAAAATTTTTAAAAATCCATATGAGAGTAATATATATCAGGGATATTATAGCACCTGGCAGGATGTTTTTGACAGATGGACATTTGAAAATACGATGTTAGACAGTGCGAAAAAGAGTCTGGATATTATTTTGAGTCAAAAAGATCCACTAAAATGCTTTTGCCTGTATGGAAGCTCTTTTTCGGGGAAAAGCACACTTTTAAAACAGCTGGGCTATTATTTGCATAGTATGGGATATGAGGTACTTGAATATAAGGGAAGATTTTTAGAGAGAAGTGTACTTCGCAACTATATTATGGAAAGTAGCTATGAAAAATATGCAATCCTTATAGATAATGCAAGTTTTTATTATAAGACCATTGAGAGATTTTTGAGAGACAGTTATGAAGAAAAAGAAATTGTTTTTTTGTGTGCGTCCAGAACGTATTATCATACAAGAAAGAAATATTATCTGGAAGGGAACTGTTTTTGTGATTTAGAATGTAAAGACAAAATCAGGAAAGAGGATGCGCCCATTATAGCACAAACACTGGAAGAGAAGGATTCACTGGGAGATTTGTACGAATTCGACCATGATTCAAATGAGCTGTATCGGGAGATTCAGAGGAAGCAGAGTGTTGTGAATCTGATCGTATATCTGACTTATGGCAAGGAAATGCGGCGAAAATTAAATAAGGAAATGAAGTTTGTAACGGATCTTCCGCCGATAGAAATGAAATTGCTGCTGGAAGTGGCAATATTTAATAATCTGGATATTGAATATTATCCGATCGAATTATTTATAGGACGTTATCAGGGGGTAATTCGTCTGACGGAGGAGGGCGGGATCAGTAACCTGAAGGTGATAGATTATATTAAATATGATGATCAGGGAATTGCTTTAAGAAACTCTCTGCTTCAGGATGCGGTTTTGAAAAGTAACAGGGATAAAATTTTTCCTGCAATCCGGGAATTGTTGCTTTATATGTCGACTTATGTGTATGAAGGAAGACAGGATGTGTGGATGAATGTATTCCAAGCACTTTTAAATGAGGCCAGGTTAAGAGAAAAGTTTAAGTCGGAAAAATCGGAATTGGGTACTTTGTTTTATGGGATTAAGCAGGAATATACAAAGGTCAGCTATTATTGGCTTCAACTGGGCTTATATGAACAGGGAGAGAATAATTATGCAAAAGCACTGAGCCATTTGAAAAAATCCCAAAAGATACAACCGAAATCTTTTAAGATACAGCATGCAATTGCAAGGAATTATCTTAAATATGCTAATGTACAATCCGACAGCCAGACAGCAAAGGAATTGTTTGAAAAAGGCGAAAAGTTGATGCTAGATCTGATCAAAAGTAAGGAGTATTATATTCAAAAAGCAAAACTGTTTTCTGTTGATTCTTATGTGCTGGAAAAGGTTAGATATGTAGAAAAGTTTCATGTAAAACTTAGTAATAAGGAGTTGAATGAAATGAGAGATATGCTGAGCGAGGTTTATTCACCTAATGATTCCTACATTTATAAGGCTATGAAAGTTTTCTATCAAATGCTATGCAGAATAGGAAAACAATCCATCATACGAATGGACTTTAACAGTCCTTATTATGATATTATGAAAAAAGAATTTGCAGGAGACGATGAGTTTGAAAATACTATTTATTGTGAGGAGTAGGTATTATTTACCAAAAATATTGTATTGATTAGTAAAGTGTCAAAAGAAATCTGATCTGTGTGTTTTAATAATTCATAATTTTACCAAATAGACATTTGACGAAAAAGAGATTTATAATACTCCCATAGACAGGCACTTCCCAATGAGGAGGTACCCATGTATGGGAGAATGTTTTCAGACATTGAACTTGACAAATGCATATTTGTTTGCAGCGGCGCTACAGGATGAGGAAATCTGTCGGAATGTGCTGGAGATCGCTTTGAACCGTAAGATCACTGCGGTCAGATCGCACGCAGAGCATACGCTCTTCCTCGACAGCGATTTCAAATCGGTGCGCTTTGATGTGTATGCGCTGGATGCTGAGGAGGTCAGCTATGA
The DNA here is from genome assembly GCF_000225345.1 of Roseburia hominis A2-183. NCBI lineage: Bacteria > Bacillati > Bacillota > Clostridia > Lachnospirales > Lachnospiraceae > Roseburia > Roseburia hominis. Next base: position 2,639,444 of record NC_015977.1, on the reverse strand, counting down.
CGTTGAGATGCAGAATGATTTTGGCAGGGATCTGCCCAGTTGCTGCACCTGTTTGAATATTTGAAACAAAGCACCGAAGAAGTTGCCAATATGCATAACGATGAAGAGATTCAACTGATCCACCGGAGGGTGGAATATTTAAAACGTGATCGAAAATTGGAGGCGGGCTATATGACGATGGAGGAATATAGCCATTCGGAAGCGGAGCGGAGAGCAAAAGAGATGGCGGAAACGCTGGCAAAGCCAATGGCAGAGTCACTCGCGGCTTCAAAAATAGCGCAGAACATAGTGGCGTTATTAGCTGAACTCGGAAGCGTTCCGGAAGAATTAAGGGAGTGTATTGCAGCTGAAAAGCGGGAAGATACTCTGGCGGCGTGGCTTAAGCTTGCAGCACGCGCGGATTCTATTGAAGAGTTCCAGTCTAAAATGTAGAGACAGATCTGTCTCATTCTTGATCGGTAGTTTCAACCGATAAAATCTACAAAAATAATTTTGGGATGTGCCTGTCTAGCAATCTGCAATAGAAAGTGGAAAAGGAAAGAGAAATATGTTAACATAATTGTTGCAAGGCAGGAAATTTGGAATGCCATGTGGTATTTGTGCAAAACAAAACTACTATAATAGAATGAAAACGGATACACAAAAATCTGCAATGATAGAACAAATGATGGGTGGAAAAAGCTATGGCAACATATGTGATTGGTGATTATATCAGAGAGATCAGGCTTCGTAAGGGCTACACGCAGGAGGATGTAAGCTTTGGAATTTGTACATCTGCAACACTGTCGCGCATTGAAAATGGAGCGCAGACACCTGGCAGATATATACTGGATAAGTTAATGGAACGCCTGGGTATGGAGAACAGTGTGTTTAATATCTTCGTGAGCAAAGAGGAGATGGAACTCTATGAGTGTGTCCAGGAAATGGTAAGAAACATTGCGGATGGGAATTTTGAGGAATTGGTAAAGCAGATTCAGAAAGTAGAAGGTCTGACAAAGAAAACATCACACTTGGAAAGACAATATTTATACTTTGCAAAGGCTGAATTGATGTGGAACAAAGGGGCAGAACCGGATCAAATCATGGAAATGCTCATGAAGGCAATCCATGTTACTTTGCCTCAGTTTGACGGTGTGACACCGATGAAGGAAAATCTGCTCACATTTGATGAGATTATGATAATCAATGCAATAGCAAGGAAATATGCCAGAGAAAATAATATTGAGGAAGCATTGAAACTAGAATACTGGTTAAAGGATTATATGGAAGAGCAGATGATGGACAGTAAACAGAAAACGGCAAAATATCCTGTCATTTTATATAATTTGAGTAACTGGCTGGCTAGAGTACAAAGATATATTGAAATAAATGATATTGCAGAAGAAGGAGTAGAATTTTGCATTAAGTATGGCAATTTGGTTATTCTTCCTCGGTTATTATTTAATAAAGCCTGTGCATTAGCAGAACTTGGTCAAAAGGGTGAAGCAGTCAAATATTTCAGGCAGTCAGTCGTTCTGTTTGAAACGATGAAGCAGAATGAGAGAGCATGCAGAGCGGCTGACTACTGTAAAAATAATTATGGTATTGAATTTTAGTATCCCTCAGCCATATCTTCGAAAATAAAGCATGAAGTCACGCCGGATGATACCCCAAAAGAATTGACGATACCTGGTACTGCGGCTGCGGACAAGATGAGTGCAAGTGTGGTGATAATAAATGCTTTTTTCATAAACAAATCTCCTTTTCTGTTGCTTTTTTTGCTATATTAGGAGAGGTTTTGACAAAAGACCATTCGATATGACGTAAGTTTAAATTTACGTCATATCGAATGGTCTTTTCCTGTCGAAGGGAGTAAAATAAACTAATTTCACACATATGAAAGGAAGAGATAAAATGATAGAATGCGTAATGGTAGACACACTTCCGGAGACTGCAAATCAGATCCTTAATATTTTGTGGGATCGTAATCATGCAATGAATGAGACTGAGATCAGGGAGGCATTGGAGCAGGAATTTTCTGTGAAGTGTGAAAAGCAGGATGTGAAGGATTTCATAAGGTTTCTGATCGGGCAGGATTATGTGGAGAAGAAGCATAAAGGGTTGAAGACCTGTTATGTGGCACTGGGAGCTGATTACGTCTTATAAGCATATGCTTTTGAGGAAACCCTCATGATATCAGAAAGCGGTGTGAATAGAAGTGGCATTTTGGAGCGGAATGTTGTAGAATATAAAAAGTATTACGACAGAAGGAGATGCTATGAAGATTTCACTGATAGTCCCCTGCTATAATGAGGAGGAAGCATTGCCGATTTTTTATCGGGAGACGAAGAACGTGTTGGAAACCATGCCATGCGAGCATGAGTTTGTGTTTATCAATGACGGATCGAGAGACCGGACATTGGCTGTCTTAAAGGAACTGGCAGGGCAGGATGGCTGTGTGCAGTACCTTTCCTTTTCCAGAAATTTCGGAAAGGAAGCGGCAATGTATGCAGGATTTTGCAATGTCACCGGAGACTACGTTGCAGTGATGGATGCTGATATGCAGGATCCGCCGGCGCTTCTTCCGGAGATGTTAGACAAGCTTCTGACAGGTGAATATGACAGTGTAGCAACCTGCCGTGTGACCAGAAAAGGAGAGCCGCCGATTCGGAGCTGGTTTGCCCGGTTGTTTTACCGGATGATCAACCGCGTGTCAGATGCGGATATCGTGGATGGGGCACGGGATTTTCGGCTGATGCGGCGTGAGATGGTAGATGCGATCGTTGAGATGGGAGAGTATAACCGTTTTTCCAAGGGGATTTTTGGCTGGATCGGATTTCGGACATGCTGGCTGCCGTATGAGAATGTGAACCGGGTGGCAGGCGAGACGAAATGGAATTTCTGGAAGCTGTTTAAGTATGCGATTGATGGGATTATCAATTTTTCACAGGCACCATTGGCATTTGCATCCTGGTTTGGAATGTTCATGACAGTGTTGTCCTTTGTGGCGGTGATTTTTATTATTATACGAAAGCTTGTCTTTGGAGATCCCGTGACCGGATGGGCATCCACAGCGTGTATCATTACATTTATTGGCGGTGTACAGCTTTTTTGTATGGGAATTATGGGGCAATACATTGCCAAAACATACCTCGAAGTAAAAAAACGTCCGCATTATATTGTCGCAGAGAGCAATATGGACGAAGTGAAACGGATAAAATAGCCTGTTTTAGGAAATGTGCACAAAAAACACTTTTATACGCGGGTGAAGTATGGTATGATAAAAATAAGGGCGCAGTTTGAAATTAGAAAAGCCCTTAATTAATAGGATATTGAGAGGTATACATTGTGAAGAAAAGAGCAGTCACCTTATTGACATTGTTTGCGGTTTCTATCAACCTTATGGCATGTGGTGGAAAGGATGCTCAGGAGAGCAGCGCGGACACATCGACTGAGCAGGTTATTGCAGAGACGACCGAACAGGCAGAGACTGAGTCTGAGGAAGAAGTGCTTCCGGGAGGCAAATACCGGAGCGAACTTACGAATGAACTGATCGATGATTCCTTGAAGGATCAGCGTCCGATTGCGGTCATGGTGGATAATGAGTCTATTGCGTTACCGCATTATGGATTATCGCACGCAGATGTCGTATATGAGATGATGAACAGTACAATGAATGGTCGTATTACCAGATTTATGGCACTGTTTAAAGATTACGAGAGCGTGGATCAGATCGGAAGCATCCGAAGCGTCCGCCCGACGAATATTATTCTGGCAGCAGAATGGAATGCGATCATTTGTCATGATGGAGGACCATTCTATATTGATGAATATCTGGCAGAGCCGTGTTCCGACCATTTCAGTGGGACATTTTCCCGTGTGAACAACGGAAAGTCAAGAGAATATACGGAGTATATCGTTTCCGGTGATATGGACAAGAACTTCAGTAATTCGGATGTGTCCAAAGAGTATACATCTTATTATGAGGGTGAGCACTATCAGTTTGCAAATGAGGACAACCCGGTGGATCTTTCGGATGCAGCAGACGCGATCACAGCAGAGACCGTGGATCTTCCATTCCCGCATAATGGATCCTATCTGGAGTACGATGCAGATGATCAGTTGTATTATTATTCCGAGTATGGCAAAGCGCATGTGGATCCGGGCAATGATAATGCACAGCTCTGCTTTAAGAATCTGCTGATTCAGAGTGCAGGATTTACACAGTATGACGAACATGGTTATATGATTTTTGATGTGATTACATCCGGTGGTGGATATTATGTGACGAATGGCGAGGCGATTCCGGTTACCTGGAAGAAGACGAGCATGACTTCCCCGACACGCTATTATGATGCAGATGGCAATGAGATCAAGTTAAATACCGGTAAGACGTATATAGCACTTGTTCCGGTGGATGACTGGAAGAGTCTGGTAATTGAATAAAACATAGGTGACAGAAAAAGACACGTCCATTTGGGCGTGTCTTTTTTTTGATCTTTGCCATTGATTTCTTATCTGTTACCAGTAGCAGGCATTGTCCAGTTCTTCCAGTCCTTTTTTGTCCTTAGGAGCTTCTGCTTTTGGTGGACGAACCCAATATTCATTTTTGAGAGGGAGGTAGGGAGGGTAGTCATCCCAACGCGATCCCCAGATCCCGAAGAGCAGCTGCATGGATCCCCCCATCTGAATGGCCTGTTTGCCGGCGCGTTTTAACATCGGAGCCAGATTATAGCCGAAAGCACTGCAGCTGAGCAGGGCAATATCAAAATCGATCTTCATGATCTCCTCATACATATAATTTAAAGCATCAAACCATGTGTCAAAATCGTCTCCGCGTCCGGTGAACCACACGGCTTTGAATGTGCGGAATGTGATGTCAGGTGGAAGAACCATACGATCCGGGAAGATCTGATCCATGTGGGGGTACTGCTCCAACATGGTATCTACGAATGGGTTGACGAGAAGAACCTTTTTGCCGGCAAGAGCCAGTGTCCAGGGCTCTTTGTAAGCCAATGGTTCCAACTGACCGAGACGGATCAGCTTCATATCTTTTGGACAGCTGGTGCGTACAATGTATTCTTCGGCAGGATGATCGTCAAAGTAAGCCATCACATCGATATCCTGATTATCACGTTTGATCAGAGACGACCAGCGGCCGACTTCCTCTGTGCTGTGGTGAAACGTTTCAAACATATTACTCTTACCAAGACGGTTCGTGTGGAAGAGGACATGCTCGTCGTAGAGCTGCAACTCTGAAAACTCAGCGCTGCCAAGGCGACAGATTGCAAATGGCTTGCCGCTTTTGATAAAGTCCTTGATCAGCTCATTGGCTTCTTCGTCTGTCGGAGCCGGAATTCCCAGAAAAGATCCGAGAACGTTGTAACTTCCGGTGCGTCTGGCGCGGAGTTTATGATGAATGTGCTTCAAATAGTAGTATAAATAGAGAACCCTCTGTTTCATGAAATCTCCTTATAGAAAGTGGTCAATACGCAATAATTTTTATTATAAATCCTGCGTGTGCAATGTCAAGGGAAAAAGTGGACTTCGTTGACAAAACAACGGTGTTTGGAGTATGATGATTGTGTTTCACAGATGAAAGAAAACCGGAGAAAATCCGGTAGAATGGAGTAGATATGGAGAAGATTTTGGTGACACGTTCATCCATGCCTGAACTGGATGAGTATGTGGACGAGATAAAGAGTATTTTTGAAAGCCACTGGCTGACAAATATGGGGGAGAAGCATAACAGATTGGAGGAGGAACTGGCAGAATATCTAAAAGTGAGAAATATTCTGCTGTTTTCCAACGGGCACATGGCACTGGAACTTCTGATTCAGGCAATGGGACTTACCGGAGAAGTTATCACAACACCGTTCACGTTTGCATCGACCACGCACGCGATCGTCCGCAATGGACTGACACCTGTGTTCTGTGATGTGAATCCGGAGGACTACACGATTGACGTAAATAAGATCGAGGCGCTCATCACAGAGAAAACCAGTGCCATCATTCCGGTACATGTATACGGGCATCTCTGCGATGTCGAGGCAATCGAGGCGATCGCGAAAAAGCATAATCTGAAAGTCATCTATGATGCGGCACATACTTTTGGCGAGGAATATAAGGGACGAGGAGTGGCAACCTTTGGAAATGCCTCCATTTTCAGCTTCCACGCGACCAAGGTGTTCAATACAATCGAGGGTGGTGCTGTCTGCTTTAACAGCAGTGAGAATGGTCTGCGGGAAAAGCTGTTCGGCATTAAGAATTTCGGTATCTGGGATGAGGAACTTATCAAGGATGTCGGTGCGAATGCCAAGATGAACGAGTTCCAGGCGGCAATGGGATTATGCAATCTGCGCCATATTGACAGAGAACTTGCAAAGAGAAAGGCAGTTGTAGAGCATTACAATGAGAGACTGTCCGGTGTAAATGGATTAAAGATTTCTGCACCGCAAAAGGACGTGAAGCCTAACTATGCATATTATCCGGTAATCTTTGAACCGGAGGAATTTGGAAAGAGTCGGGACGAGATCTATGAGCTGTTAAAGGTCAACGAGATCTACGCAAGAAAATATTTTTATCCGCTGACGAACACGTTTGAATGCTATAAGGGCATGTTTGATATGGGAGATACACCGGTAGCGCTGGATCTGTCGAAAAAGGTACTGACCCTTCCGTTGTATGCAGATCTTCGGATTGACCAGGTGGATCGTATCTGTGACATTATTCTTGGCAGATAGAAGAATCTGCCGGTGGCGGATGTTGTGGGAATTTACAGGAAGAATGCAAGCGTGGAAACACAGGAGAAACAGGGAGGATCATGATTTGGTAACGGTTAAGATCGGCGATGGCATGGGCAACCAGATGTACAACTATGCCTGTGGCTATGCTGCGGCAAAACGGAGCGGGGAAAAGCTCAGGCTGGATATATCGGAGTGTGATAATTCGACCTTGCGTGATTATGAGCTGGATCATTTCCGCGTGGTGTATGATGAAAAAGAATCCTTTCCGAACCGCACATTCTGGCAGAAGCTCTACAAGCGCCTGCGGCGCGATATCCGGTATCATGTGATCCGGGAACGGGATATGTATGCTGTGGATGCGCGGGTGTTTGTACCAGCCCGGCGGGGCAGGTATCTTCATGGCTATTGGCAGTGCCTCGGGTATTTTGAAGAATATCTGGATGATCTGCGCGAAATGTTTACACCGGCATATGAGCAGACGGATGCGGTAAGAGAACTCATGCAGCAATTCACACAGACGCCGACTTGTGCACTACATGTGCGTGGAGGGGATCTTGGTGGCCCGAACCGTGCGTATTTTCAGCAGGCGATTGCACGGATGCAGAAGGAAAAACCGGATGTGACGTTTATTGTGTTTACGAATGATCTTCCGAAGGCGAAAGAATGTCTGGATGACGGAGAAGCCAGAATGCGCTATATTGCGGAGTTTGGGGAAGCACTGTCGGATATTGATGAATTCTTTCTGATGTCTGCATGCCAGAATCAGATCATTTCCAACAGTACCTATTCTACATGGGCAGCGTATCTGAACACGCTGCCGGGAAGGATTGTCATTGTTCCGAAGTTTCACGGGGTAGAGCAGATGGCATTGCCTGACTGGATTGTACTGGATGGCGGCGCATGTCAGAAAGGGGAGATCGATGCAGTTTAATTCAATTGACTTTCTCGTATTTTTTCCGGCAGTAGTGCTGATTTACTGGATCATTCCAAAGAAAGTGCGCTATCTCTGGCTTTTGGTGGCAAGCTATTATTTTTACATGTCATGGAATGCGTCGTATGCGATGCTGATCGGAGCCTCAACGCTGATTACCTATGTGTGTGGACTTCTTGTAGAGTGGACCGGTACACATGAGGAAAAAGGCTGGAGCGTGGCAGGAAAGCTGGTCGTCGCGGTTGGTTTCCTTTCCAATCTCGGCATTTTGTTTTTTTGCAAATATTTTGACTTTTTCCTTACAAACCTGAATGTGGTGCTGGAGCATTTTCAGAAAAAACCGTTGACCAGCAGCCTGGAGGTTCTGCTCCCGGTGGGAATTTCCTTCTATACCTTTCAGGCGCTCGGATATCTGGTGGATGTCTACCGGAAAGAGATTGCGGCAGAAAAAAATCCGCTTCGCTATGCGCTGTTTGTATCATTTTTCCCACAGCTGGTTGCAGGACCGATCGAGCGGTCGGGAAATCTGCTGAAACAGATCCGGGAAGTGCCTTATAAAAAGACATTTGAATATCATCGGATTGTCAACGGACTCATACTCATGTTGTATGGATTTTTCTTAAAAATGGTGCTGGCAGACCGGATCGCCATTGTGGCGGACTATGCATTTGACCATTATTACAGCCTGGGGAGTGCGGAACTGGTTACCGGGGCGGTGGCGTTTGCAATTCAGATTTATTGTGACTTTGGAAGTTACTCCCTGATTGCGATCGGGGCTGCACAGGTGATGGGCTTCACATTGATGGAGAATTTTAATACGCCGTATTTTGCGACATCGATCAAAGATTTCTGGAGAAGATGGCATATTTCGCTGAGCACCTGGTTCCGGGATTATCTCTATATTCCTCTTGGCGGAAACCGGAAGGGAAAAGTGAGAAAATACTGCAACCTGATGCTTACCTTCCTCGCAAGCGGACTCTGGCACGGCGCAGCATGGACGTATGTGATCTGGGGTGGACTGCACGGACTCTATCAGATCATCGGGGATCTGCTTCGCCCGGTAAGAAAGAAGATCGTGGAGATCTTTGACGTCCGAACAGATTGTATCAGTTTTAAACTGACACAGATTGCGTTTACATTTGTGCTGACCACATTTGCATGGATTTTTTTCAGGGCAGACAATCTGGGACAGGCGTGTGTATATATAAGCCGGATTGCAACAAGAGTGAACCCGTGGGCGCTTTTTAACGGGACGTTATATACAATGGGACTGGAGCAGTTTGAAGCAAATGTGTTGTTTTTTGCACTGTTCATTCTGTTGTTGGTTGACCTGGTACGTTATCGGCTGGGCAGACGCGTGGATGTGTTTTTGCAGGAACAGAATATATGGTTCCGGTGGCTGGTGTGCCTGTTGCTCATTCTTCTTGTGGTCGTGTATGGAAAATACGGTCCGGATTATGATGCGGCACAGTTTATATATTTTCAGTTCTAAAGAAGAGCATGAGGAAAACAATGAAAGAAATGATAAAACGTACGGCAGCCTGTCTGCTGTTTGCCGGTCTTGCAGCCGGGATGCTTTATGGGGCTTACCGCCTGCTACATTTTAAATCGACAGATGGCTGTTATCCGGCGGAGATGTTCTATCAGCAGGAGGAGAATACCGTTGACGTCTTGTGCCTCGGGAGCAGTCATACCTATACGAATATTAATCCGGCTATTTTGTGGGATGAATACGGGATGGCGGCATATGATCTTGCCGGATCGAACCAGACGTTGTGGAATACTTATTATTACATGAAGGAGGCGTTAAAATACCAGACACCACAGCTTGTTGTGGTGGATGTCTACCGGGTCATGGAGGAGGATGAGTACCAGGGGACAGAGCGGATGACGATGAACATGTTTGGCCTGCGCCATTCCGATGATTATGTGGAAAATCTGCAGGTCAGCCTTGCGCCTGAGGAGGAACAGCTCGATTATCTGCTGCGGTATCCGGTGTACCATGCGAGGTACCAGGAATTAAAAGAAGATGATTTTCTGCCATACCATGGAGATGCAAATGGTAGAAATTACAAGGGATTTAACATTAATTCCATCAGTACGACTGTGTTTGAGGGACTCCCGGATGTGACATGGGTGACGGAAACCGGTAAGATGGAGAAAAAGAATGAAAAGTACCTGAAAGAGATTATAGACCTGGCAAAAGAGCAGGATATCCCGCTTCTTCTCGTAGCTGCTCCCTATATGGAGGTTGGCGAGGAGGATGAGATGTTATATAATCAGGTGGCAGAGATTGCGGCAGAGCATCAGGTGGATTTTGTGGATTTCAACAGACAGTTTGAACAGATCGGTCTGGATCCGCAGAAGGATTTTGCGGAGAGCAGTCACTTGAATTATTACGGAAGTGAGAAATATACAAGCTATCTGGGTAATTATATTGCAAAACATTTTAAGGTCAGTGACCGCAGGGGTGATAAGCGGTATGATTCCTGGGAGGCAAACAGCCGTTACTATGAAAAACATGCCCAGAATGTGGATTTGAAAAAGACGACCGATGCGAACGCCTATTTTAAAAAGCTTTTTGCAAACACGGATCGTTATACGATCTGTGTGATGACGAAAGGAGACTATCGTAGTCAGAAATGGCCGCTTATAAAGTCCATGCTGAAAAAGTATGGAATGGATCCTGACACCGATACTGTGTGGGTATGGAAAGATGGAGAACTTCAGATGACCGTTCCGGCAGACACCACAGAAGATAAGGTCTATTATCAGGATCTGGGAAGAAAGAGTGTGACGGTGCTCACGGAAGAACGGTATAGCGCCATGCTGGATGATACTTATCTGTATCGGGAGGTATCGATCGAGGGGATCAACTGTGATGCGGCGGAAAATGGGATCAATATTATGGTATACGACAATGAATTACAGGAAATGGTAGACAATGCAGGAATGAATGCTTCTGACGGGTATGCATTTATGCGATATTAGAAAATGAGGATGAGACGGATATGAAGAATACGCTGATTAAAATTCAGAACTTTTTTCTGGCACTTGCCATGGTGGTGCGCCATCCGGTAAAGGCGCCGGAGCTTATGCTCGCACGCCGCAATGAGGAAGAACTTGCAGCGGATATAGAGGCAATCAACCGGGAGAGAATCCGTACATTGTACGGACAGGAGCAGGAACCGGCTGACCCGGAGCTAAAAAAAAAAGAGTATAGAAAGATTAATGAGTCCTACGAAAAACGCCTGATCTTCCATGTGGGATTTGGGGCAGGTCTTTTTTCCGAGCTGGACAGCATGATGGAGCACATGCTTTTCTGCTTTGAAAATCATATCCGCTTTGAGATCTATGCTGATGATGCCAATTTCTCAAAAGCGGGAGGAATGGGATGGGAGGAACTGTTTGAGCCGTTCTGCCCGATCAATCACGATAAGCTGAATCATATCGCAAATTATCGCCCGACAGACTATAAGAGCACGATGCGCCACCACCGCCTGTGGTATAAAGGATACTTTTTGCCCAAAATCTTAAAACGGCGTACGGGTGCCGACTATCTGACACAGGATATCTGGTGTATGTGCATCAATAATGATTTTAAGTATCATCCGGTGGATTTTCCACTGTTTGGGATGAAGGGAACAGCCACCTCTCAGTTTTCAAAATTCGGGGAGATCGCGATCTGTCCGAAACCGGATGTGCGCAAGGAGATGGATGCACTGATCTCAAAGCTCCATATGCCGGAACATTTTGTCTCCATGCAGATCCGCGGCGGCGACAAATGCCTGGAGTATAAGGAGTTAAAGGATGCGGCAAGCTATGTGGAAAAAGTGGAGGCACTGGGACTGTCCGGTCAGCCGCTTTTTATCTTTACGGACGATTACACGAATGTGACGAAGATCCGGGAACTGCGCCCGGAGTGGGAGTTATATACGTTGACAGGGGAGGAAGAGCGCGGATATTACAATGAAGCGTTCAACAGGCAGGACTGGGAGTTCCGCAGGAAGAATCTTATCAAGCTGCTCGCGATCGTGGAGTTGTGCAAAAAAGCAGATTATCATATCGGACCAAACCAGTCCTGTGTAGATTTGTATCTGCGCTCGGTCAAAGGACTGGAGCGTTATATCGTGCTATAGATAACGGATTGGATCAGGAATCCGGGCCATTAAAAAGAGGGACTGTCGCAATAAGCATAGATCTCTTTTGGGTGATAAGTAATATTATAAGAAACACACTTGAGGATTTCAGGTGGAAATGCAGATGGAATATTCGTTGGAGAAAAATGTGAGTATTTCTTCCAGTGGAATGTTTGCATCGGATTCCGTGTCTCTTCCACGTTTGGACAATCCGACGGGTGCATGTCCGACACACCGGAGACAATGGGCGGACTTTCTGGTGTCCCTAATGGCACCTCTTCACAGACAATATAAAACCGCGCGAACCGAAACTCGCCGGCATCTGCTATTGAAAATATGGCAGATGCCGACTCAGACATCGGCTTCGCGCGGTTATGTTTTGTTCAGAGGTGCCAATAAGGGACACACAAAAGTCCTGCAAATTGTCTTCCGGGATGCGGACATGGCCCGCGGAGTGCTCCAAACTTGGAAAGACACGGATCATCGAAGATGCAAACATTCGGCTGGTTAGAAATTCCACATTTTTCGCTCCGAATTTCCAGATGAATTCCATCTGAAATCCCATGGTGTGGGCTTCTAATAATATTACTTATCAAAGCAAAACACGATATGCTTAGTGCGACAGCCCCTCTGGCTTTACAGGAAAATGTGTCCGATGGAGCGAAGATCGTCGGACGGGATCCATATGGGATCAGTCGGTCTTACGGATCACGGTGGCAGGATTCCCGGCGGCAACGGTATAGGGCGGAATATCGTGTGTGACGACACTTCCGGCACCGATGACGGCACCCTCGCCGATTGTAACGCCTTTTAAGATCGTAACACCGAAACCGATCCAGGCTTTATCCCCGATGATGATCGGAGCATCCCTCACAACCGACCAGTCCTTGTCGAAAAGTACCGGTCTGCCTTCCTTTAAATTGGTATGCTCTCTGGTCACATCCATGCTGCGTCCGGCAGAGTGGGTGGAGTGGGAATTGTGGTCGTAGATTGTGCAGTTCCATGCGATGATGACATCATTGCCGATCGAGATCTGATTGCGGGAGATCAGCTGTGTGCCACCTCCGATGTGTACGCGGTCGCCCACGGTAATGGTTCCTGTCTCTGTCTCAAAGACGAAGGAGGAGTCGATGACACCGCCATCGCCGATCGTCAGGTATGTCTTCCCGGACTGTGGTGCGCGCAGATCAAGGTTGAAATTGTCACAGAGCACCGTGTCCGGTGAGATGGAAAAATAAGGAGCAAAGGTTTGAAGCTGTTTTTTTCGTTTGTATTTTTTATAGATACTGCGAAGGTTCATGGGAATCCCTCCTTTTTCATGCAAATGGAAGAGTTACTTTTTTCTGAGAAACTGTACCATGCCATCATGTGCACGGCGGTATCCGTTTATGAGAGCCGGGGTGCAGGCATTGACCGGCTTCATGATCAGTGCGGCGAGGGCACCGTCAATGCGATCAAAGAGCAGTCTGCGCAGCTCGTTGAGCAGGATACAGAACAGGAACACGACAACGGCAAATACGAATACAATGCCGATGAAATAAGGACTCTTGGTGTACGGCGCAAGATCGAAGTACTGCCAGAAGAATTTCCGCGCGTACCCCTCGATACAGTACAGGATGACCACATCACCGGATAAGTGGTTGATGATCCTGCTGGAAAAATTCATCTCCCGGAAAAACAGGAAGAAGGAGATGGCGGTGACAGCGATCAAAATGGAGTTGTCACGACAGTACATACCGGTAAATACTCCTTTTTTTAAGGAAAGGATGATATTTAGCACGGTGGCAAGAATCGATACCGAAAAGAACACGGCGGCAAGTTTCTTTTGTGAAAAAGAGAGATCGCTTAAGTGCAGGCGGATATAACGGCCGATCAGATACATAATCGTCATACATACGACACCTTTTCCGGCATCTTCGATGATCTCGTAGAAGAAGACCGTCGGGATCACATAAAACAGGAACAGTAACAGCAGGATCAGATTGCGGAAAGATTTCCGGTCAAGCTGTTCCGGGATCTTATTCAAAAAGCTGGAAAGGATCGTGATGACAAAATAATAGGAAATGAACCAGTGGCTCTTGAAGGTGATCGGCATACATGCGATGATCAGACTCTTGATTCCGAATTCTCCGAAGAGGAAAAGGTGGAGCAGGTCATAAAAGATAATGGCGATATCGAGCTTGATCAGCTTTTCCAGATTGAACCGGATGCCAAAATATCCGGATACCATCATGAACAGCAGGTTGGTATTGTTTGTTAATGTGTTGACAAAGGAACTGCCAACTAAATTGCCCGTGGAAAGATCATTTGTATAAGGCCCGATGCTGTGCCAGAACACAACAAAAAAGATGCAGAGGATACGAATCAGCTCAAAGCTGGAATTTCTTTGTTTTGGCATGGTGAAAATACCCTTTCTTCATTTATTTTATTGAATATTCATTATAGCAATCCAGAAATAATTTGACAAGTTGTTGTTTTCTTAATATGATTAAGATTGGTATTTTATAAGATAAAGGAGAAGACTATGAATCAGTTAAAAAGCGCCTTTGAGGTTTTCGACAAAAAACAGAAACGAAGTCTTGTATATCTGACATTTATCATATTCATCGACTCATTTGTAGAATTGCTCGGTGTGACGGTAATTCTGCCGTTTATCAATGCGGTGATCGCACCGGAACAGCTTCTGCAGAATAAGTTCGCAGCGTGGGCATATGATACGCTTGGCATGAAGAACACCAATGAGTTTATCATTGTCATTGCAGCGATGATTATTGCCGTGTATATTTTAAAAAATATTTTTCTGGTGTATATGTACAATCTGCAGTATAAGTTCTCCTATTACGGCAAGAAGCAGATGCAGAACACGCTGATGCGCTACTATATTGGTCAGGATTATACCTTTTTCCTGAATCTAAACAGTGCGGAGCTGATGCGCAATATCAATACCGATCCGGAGATGTTCTATACCGCGGTGCTCAATGCCTTACAGATGGCATCGGAACTCTGTGTCAGCGCGATCATCGTCATCTTTTTAATGGTAACGGATGTGACGATCACGCTGGGTGTGGCAGCCAGCCTTGCGATCATGATGCTGATCCTCTCCAAAGGACTCAAAAAAATACTGGAAGGCTATGGAAATGACAGAAGAACCTACTCTGCAAGTATGATCAAGTGCATGCAGCAGGCATTTGGCGGTATCAAGGAGATTAAGATTGCAAACCGCGAAGAGTTTTTCGAGCGTGATTTTGAGAAACAGAATGAGATCTATACTTATGTTATCAAACAGAACTCTTTCTTAAGTGCACTGCCAAAGCCGATCATTGAGGCACTTGCCATCGCAGGTCTGATGGGAATGATTATTGTCAAGATCGCGATGGGAAACACGAACAATGCGCACTTTATCGCAGTGCTTGGTGTATTCGCAGTGGCGGCATTCAAGCTGCTGCCTTCCGTCAATAAAATTTCTTCCTACTATGCGTCCATTATCCACAATGGCGTCGTGATCGACAAGATCCGTGATGAGTACCGTGATATAGAGGCGCACCGCGAGGCACGTGCCGAGGCGGAAGCAAGAAAAGCAGAGGAGATCCCGGTAACCCTGGAGAAGGAAATCCGTGTGGAACATATGGAGTTTACTTATCCGAATGTGGAGGAGCCGGTGCTTTCCGATGTGAATGTTACAATCCCGAAGAATGCGTCGGTGGCGTTCATTGGACCGTCCGGAGCAGGAAAGACCACGTTTGTCGATCTGATCCTTGGTGTTCTGACTCCGCAGAAGGGTGTCATCATGACCGATGGTGTGGATATCCAGAAGGGAATGCGCAGCTGGCATGACAAGATCGGTTATATCCCGCAGACCATCTATATGCTTGATGATACAATCCGCAATAACATTGCATTTGGTGCAAATGAGGACATTGATGATGAGCGGATCTGGGAGGCATTAAAGCAGGCACAGCTTGACGATCTGGTACGTGAGATGGAGGAAGGTCTGGATACCGTCATCGGTGAGGCGGGTGTGCGCCTTTCCGGTGGACAGAGACAGAGAATCGGTATCGCGCGTGCACTTTACCGCAGACCGGAAGTTCTGGTGCTTGACGAGGCAACTTCTGCGCTTGACAATGAGACAGAGGCAGCTGTTATGGAAGCAATCGACAGCCTGCAGGGCAAGATGACGATGCTGATTATTGCGCACCGGCTGTCCACGATCCGTAACTGCAATATTGTATATAAGGTAGAAAATGGTAGCGTGACAGTGGATACACAGCGCCACAACCAGTAGACCGGAGGGGATGGAACGAACATGATAATCATAGAACCATGTGCAGGACTGGGAAACCGCCTGCTGGCACTGACTTCAGCGTATGAATTGGCGGAGAAGCTGGGAAGGGAGCTGCTTGTCATCTGGAAGAGCGAGATAGGCTGCCAGATCCGGTCAGAGGAGCTGTTCCTGTTTGATGGGGTTAAGGTGATCAATATCAGTGAGAGTGGATGGAAGCAGGATTTTGCCGGGACACTGCGCGGCAATGCCGTCAAGAAAAAATACCGTGGCAGCGCAGACCGGTTTGTGGAGTGTGATGAGGTAGAGGTCTGGAAAAAAGAGGGTGGATTTGCGCGTGTGGAACAGGAGATTGCGAAAACGTCCCGGATCTACATCAAATCCTACACAAATCTGTGCGAGATCACGCCGGACAGCTTCAGGTTCTTAACGCCTTCCGCTGCGGTGGAAGCGCGTGGCAGAGAAGTGTTTGCCCAGATCACAAAGGAGCGGACGGTGGGGGTACACATCCGCCGTACCGACCACACAGATGCGATCGCAAACAGCCCGCTGGAGTTGTTTACCGATCGGATGAAGCGCGAGATAGAGGAAAAGGATGCCAATTTTTATGTGACGACGGACGATGCCAGGGTCATGGACGAGTTAAAGCAGGCATTTCCCGCAGAGCGTCTGGTAATCTACGAGAATAAGGTACTTGACCGTGATTCCAGGGAGGGCATACAGGATGCCCTGGTGGATATGCTGTGTCTGTCAAAGTGTAGCAGGATCATAGGAAGCTACCGGAGTACGTTCAGCCTGATCCCTTCGATCATGGGAAATATTCCGCTAGAGATGATGATAAAGGATTGAGAAAATGAAAACGTGTACGATATTAGGAACAGAGATTGCCGTCACGACGATGGAAGAGACGGTTCGCTATATAGAGGAACACATGGAGGAACTGCGCGGGAAATATATCTGCGTCTCGAATGTGCACACGACGGTAACGGCATATGAGGATGAAAGCTATCGCAAAGTGCAGAATGGTGCCGCATTTGCCCTGCCGGATGGAAAACCGCTGTCTCTTTATTCAAAAAAGCACGGATTCCCGGAGGCGGAACGTGTGACCGGACCGGATCTGATGGGAGAACTGTTCGCGAGAGACAATGGGCTGACTCACTATTTTTACGGGGGGAGCGAGGCGACGATCGGGACACTGCGTGAGAAGCTTCCCAAAGAATATCCACATCTTAAGATTGCAGGAATGGTGTCGCCGCCGTACCGCCCTCTGACGAAGGAGGAGGATGCGGCGCAGGTGGAGGCAATGAATGCGTCGGGAGCAGATATCATCTGGATCGGGCTTGGCGCACCCAAGCAGGAGCGTTACATGTTTGAGCACCAGGGATTGACGCAGGGCGTCATGGTCGGTGTGGGAGCCGGATTTGACTACTATGCCGGGACGATCCGGCGCGCGCCGATGTGGATGCAGAAGTTGAGCTTAGAGTGGTTATACCGTCTGATGCAGGATCCCAAGCGTCTGTTCAAACGTTATTTTGTGACAAATTTCAAGTTCCTGCGGCTGACACTTGGAAGGGGGAAGAAGAGCAGAGGAGAGAAAAAGTCATGACAGAGGCGAAGGCAAAGTACCAATACATGGATGTGGCACGGGGGCTGGCATTGCTGTTGGTCATGATCTCACATGCGCACGGACTCAGCAGTTTTCTGATTTTTTACTATATCCAGATCTTTTTCATCATCTCGGGCTATATTTATAAGCCTGGGCGGAGTTACGGGGACAATATCCGGCGCAAGGCAAAACGCCTTCTTGTGCCTTATTTTGGTTACAGTGCACTGCTGTGGTGCGCGTATGCCCTGATCCGCCGGGATATGGGAGAGATGAAACAGTCGCTGTTTGGCATTTTTTATTCGAGGTTCTGCTTGTACAAAAATGCAACGCACACAGAGAATGTCTATCTGTTGGATATTGCCAACGGAGCGATGTGGTATCTGACTGCATTTTTTGTGACCTGCCTGCTGTTTTATCTGATCGCAGACAAGTGCCTTGCAAGTGCAAAGACAATGGCGGTCACATCGGTCGTGCTCGTTGCCGTGACGATGGCATTAAACGAACTGCCCATTCTTCTTCCGTGGAGTATGGATATTGTGCCGGTTGCGGCACTGCTCATGCTGGTGGGAGCGTGGATGCGCAGATATGAGTTTTTTGAGAGAAAATGGAATCTACTGTGGATTTTTGTGACACTGGCAGTCTATGTGGGAACGGTTGTATTCAACGGCAGATTAAATATGTCCATCCGCGAGTATGGACGGTTTGACAGTTTCAGCGTACCTTTTTTTCTTGTAATCTCGCTGACCGGATCAACCTTATGTATCTGGTTTTGTAAATGGATCGGGCACACGAAGGTAGGGAGCGGTCTGGCATACATTGGCAATCATACGATCGAGTTGATGTGCCTGCATATGTTCGGTCTTGAGATGTTTGAGGTAATCGCGTCGCATGTCATCCCGGTACAGGAACTGACAGGAGTGGCGGAGTGGATTTATGTAGCAGTGCGCGTTGGCGCAGCGGTCTGCGGCTCCCTGCTGTTTGGTGTGGGTGTGTCGTGGGTCAAAAAGAAGAGAGGAAGGTAGCATGGAGAAAAAGGAAAGAGATTCAGGTCTGGAGCTTTTGCGCATCATCGGATTGTTCCTGATCTTCTGGATGCATGGGGCGAGCAGTTATGTAAATAATTCGCTGAGTGCCTGGCTGTGTATTGTGATTGAGACAATCGGAAATGTCGGGGTTCCGGTCTTTATCCTGATTTCAGGATATTTCGGGATCCGGTTCAAACCTAAAAAACTCCTGCAGCTGGATCTGATGCTGATCTTTTACTGCTGGACCGGTCTTGCGCTGCGCTTTGCGTGGGGAGATGCCGCAGAGTATGGAATGGAACAGATTCTCTCCTATGTACTTCCGGTCATTGGCCGCAATTCCTGGTATTTTACCTGCTACTTTGCACTGGCGATTTTAAGTCCGTTCTTAAACGAATTTGTGGAAAAGCTGGAGAAGGAGACCTTCCGCAGGATGCTTGTGCTGATGTTAGTGATCTTTTCGGGTATCACGACATTTCTCTTTTTCGATATCACACAGGATGGCGGAAAGGGAATCGTCAATATGACCCTGTTGTACCTGATCGGGCGGTATATCCGCCTGTATCAGGATAAAAAGGTGTACAGCCGGAAAAAACTCATCACGGCGTATGTTGCCATCATGGCAGTCTGTATTGCATTAAACGGGGCACTGTATGTGGTGAGTGGTACGGTGCAGAATCGGTTTTCGCGTGACAATACGCTCTTTACGATCGCAGCTTCGGTGTGCCTGTTCCTGCTTTTTAAGGATCTGCATTTTCGCAGTAAGGTGGTCAACCGTCTGGCAACGCATGTTCCGGCGGTCTTTACGATGGAGTGGACGCTCCGCGGAGTGGTCACGGCGTACATGTTCGACTATCTGGCGTGGAGGGAGAGCAACTGGCATGAGCTGATCCTCTTTGGGGTATGCTTCCTGCTGCTTGCCATGGGAACCGTGATCGATGAACTGCGTGTACTCCTGCTCGGGCGGGCAGAGGAAAAGCTTGCAGATCTGGAATACCGGGGACTTACCACCGTCTGCGGTACTCTGAAGCGGTGCATCCTTCGATTTTTTTAAAAACTTTATTAAAGTAACTGGCGTCATCAATGCCACAGTGCTGTGCGATGGTTTCAATGGAATCGTTGCTGTAACGGAGCAGCTCTTTGGCATTGGTGATTTTTTTTGTCAGCAGATACTGGATGATCGTTGTTCCGAATTCTTTTTTGAACTCCCTGGAAAGATAGTACTTGCTGATATAGAACTGGTCGGCAAGCTGATCGAGGGAGATATTTTCGGTATAGTGTTCGTTGAGATAGCGAAGAATATCCTTAAGCTTGACGGACAGCGGGGAGTCATCGGCGGACTCGCGTGGCGCATCTGTGCATAAGGTGGTGAGGATGGATACGATCTGTGCGGCAGTCAGAAGGTCGGCATCGTCCGTCTTTTCTTCATGCAGCGTAATTACGTTCTGGATTGTGGAGGTGAGTTCTGCGAGGTGGCTGCTTTTAAAATGCCAGTCGTGCTGCTCGCGGAAACAGCTGTAGTATGCGGCTGCGTTTGGACCGTAAAAATGGATCCACAGAAGCTCCCAGGGGTCCGCCTCACTGCTGATGTGGGTGTATTCGCCACTGCAATCTAAAAAAAAGCAGTCGCCGGCACGGGCAGCGACGCGGGTCAGAGGATGTTTGGCGTCCTGGGGGCTGTCGGATGCAGGAAAAAGGTGGGAGCCTGCGGTATCCCGGTAGGAGACACTGCCGCTGCCGGAGAGTACGATCAGAAAGAGGTAGGAGGAGAGACCGCTCCGCCGGCTTAAGTGCGGCCGCAGACTTTTTAAGTAACCGGCCTCCTGGATGTAGAGAAAGTTGCTTTTAATAAAAGAAGAAGGGGTATTGATGACACGTCTGGTGTTGGTGACCTCGGAGGTCTTATATTTTTCAAAAAAAGAGTCCCGCATCTGTATTCTCCTAATTTTTGTGTATAGCAATATAATACTATTTTTGGGCAAGATATTCAATGGAAAAAAAACGTGGATTAGATTATTCTTAGTAACGGCTTTCAACGCGCATATTAGCAAAATAATCATAGAACAAAGAAAAAGGAGAATCTAGATGAGTAAAAAAGCATTGATCACAGGTGTGACCGGACAGGACGGAAGCTACCTTGCAGAGTTTTTGTTAGAGAAGGGGTATGAGGTACATGGTATGGTACGCCGTTCTTCCACAGAGAAGAGAGAGCGTATCGACCATTTGGAGAGCAACCCGAACTTCCATGTACACTACGGCGATCTGTCCGATTCCATGAGCATCATGCGCTTAGTGGGCATGATTAAGCCGGATGAGATCTACAACCTGGCAGCACAGAGCCATGTAGGTGTCAGCTTTGATGTGCCGGAATACACGGCAGATGTAGTTGCAACTGGTGTGCTCCGCGTTTTAGAGGCAGTCCGTCTCTGTGGTCTGGAGAAGACCTGCCGTATCTATCAGGCATCCACATCCGAGTTATACGGAAAGGTAGAGGAAGTTCCGCAGCGCGAGACGACACCGTTCCACCCGTACAGCCCGTATGCAGTGGCAAAGCAGTATGGCTACTGGATCGTAAAGGAGTACCGCGAAGCATACAACATGTTCTGCTGCAGCGGTATCTTGTTCAATCATGAGTCCGAGCGCCGCGGTGAGACATTTGTTACCAGAAAGATTTCTCTGGCTGCAGCAAGAATCGCGCAGGGCAAGCAGGACAAGCTGTATCTTGGCAATCTGTCTTCCTTACGTGACTGGGGTTATGCAAAGGATTATGTAGAGTGCATGTGGCTGATCTTACAGCATGAGAAGCCGGAGGATTTCGTGATCGCGACCGGTGTACAGCATTCCGTAAGAGAATTCTGTGAGTATGCATTCCGCGAGGCTGGCATTGAACTGGAGTTCCAGGGAGAGGGCATGGATGAGGTCGGTATCGACAAGGCAACCGGCAAGGTAGTCATTGAGGTATCCAAGGAGTTCTACCGCCCGACGGACGTTGTCAACCTGTGGGGAGATCCAACCAAGGCAAAGACCGAGCTTGGCTGGAATCCGACCAAGACAACATTCGAGGAGCTGGTAAAGATCATGGTAAAGCATGACATGGAGCTTGTGGCAAAAGAAAACTAAAACAAATGTATGACGATACAGTATTTGGCGTGCCATGGCAGGATTCTGCCGGGGCACGCCAAGTTGTGGTAAAAAGGAGAGAAAGATTATGATGGAAAAAGATGCAAAAATATACGTGGCAGGGCACAGAGGAATGGTTGGCTCGGCGATCGTGCGCCAGCTTGAGAAGGAAGGCTATCACAACATCATTACCCGGACACACAAGGAGTTGAACCTCTGCCGCCAGGATGATGTGGAGGAATTTTTTGCAAAAGAGAAGCCGGAGTATGTCTTCCTTGCAGCGGCAAAGGTTGGCGGTATCATGGCGAACAGCGAAGCTCTTGCCGATTTTATGTATGAGAATATGACACTGGAGATGAACGTGATCCATGAGGCATGGAAAAATGGCTGCAAGAAGCTGATGTTTCTCGGATCTTCCTGCATTTACCCGCGTATGGCCCCGCAGCCGATGAAGGAGAGCTGTCTTCTGACCGGAGAACTGGAGAAGACCAACGAGGCATATGCACTGGCAAAGATCAGCGGTTTAAAGTATTGTGAGTTTTTGAATAAGCAGTACGGCACCGATTATATTTCTGTTATGCCGACCAACCTCTACGGACCGAACGATAACTACCATCCGGAGCACAGCCATGTCCTTCCGGCGCTGATCCGCCGTTTCCATGAGGCGAAGGTGGCAGGAGCCAAAGAAGTAACCTGCTGGGGAACCGGAACGCCGCTGCGTGAGTTTTTGTATGTGGATGATCTTGCAGATGCTTGTGTATTCCTGATGAACAACTACAGTGGTGATGAGACGGTCAACCTTGGAACCGGCAAAGAACTTACAATCAAAGAACTCACAGAGCTTGTTGCAAAAGTGATCGGTTATACCGGAGAGATCAAGTGGGATCCGAGCAAGCCGGACGGAACACCGAGAAAGCTTCTCGATGTCAGCAAGTTAGAGAGCCTCGGCTGGAAATACAAGACGGAGCTTGAGGATGGAATCCGCCTTGCATACGATGATTTCCTGAATAATCCAATGAGAGCCGAGCGCTAGAGGGGAGAACCATATGTATATAGTATTGTTATCGGGCGGCTCCGGAAAGCGTCTGTGGCCATTGTCCAACGATTTATGTTCCAAACAGTATATCAAGCTGATGAATCATGATAATCAAAAGGAGACGGCAGAAAAGTGTTCGATGCTGCAGCGTGTGTTTGGCCAGCTTAAGACCGCGGGACTTTCCGACAACACGATCGTCTGCGCGAGCAGTGCACAGGTGGAGCTGATTGAGAGCCAGCTTGACGGGGCTGCAGAGGTGGCAGTTGAGCCGATGCGCCGTGACACTTTCCCGGCTGTTATGTTATCCTGTGCTTATCTTTTGTCTAAAAAGGGAGCGAAGGAGGATGACGTCGTTGCATTTCTTCCGGTCGACCCGTACACGACAGGAGAGTTTTTTGACCGGATCAAGCGTCTGGGAGAGTATATTGCATCCACAGAGAATACGATTGGACTGCTCGGCGGTGTGCCGACGTATCCATCAACCAAATACGGTTATATCGTGCCGGAGAAGAGTGGGCAGGAGCTGCTTAAGGTCGAAGGCTTCCGTGAGAAGCCGGATGAGGCAACTGCGGAGAAACTGGTCGCAGACGGGGCGCTCTGGAACTGTGGTGTGTTTTGTTTCCAGTTATCCATGGCAGCCGGCTGGCTTACAAAGTATGGTGTTGGCACGGATTATGACCAGATGGTCACTGATTATGAGAAGCTTCCGAAGAAAAGTTTTGACTACGAGGTGTTAGAGCACTGGGAGCGCATTGTTGCGATTAAATATGCAGATCTGTGGAAGGATCTGGGTACATGGAATACACTGACCGAGGAAATGCCGGAGAACAGCATCGGTGATGTGACCTGGGATGATACCTGCGAGAACAGCCATGCCATCAATGTGCTCGGCGTGCCGATGGTTGTGATGGGAGCGAAAAATATGGTGATCGCAGCATCCCATGATGGTATTCTGGTGGCGGACAAGCATCAGAGCTCCTATATCAAGGATTGTCTGACGAACATTGCGGACACTTCAAAGTATGAGGAGCGCCGCTGGGGTACGATCAAGACGATCGACAGTGATGAGGATGACGGCATTAAGAGTGTGACAAGGCGCATCAAGGTTGTTGCAGGCAAGACGACACCGGAGCACAGGCATCTGTCCCACACAGAGACAATCACGGTTCTCTCCGGAATGGGAAAATTGATCTTAGAAGGTGTGGAAGTAGATCTGATGGCAGGAGCGACAGTCAGCATTGCAGCCGGCAAACGGCATGCAATCAAGGCTATGGGTTCGGATCTGCGCTGTATTGAGGTGTCGATCGGTACGGACGAGAAGAGTACCTTGGACGATGAGATTATAGGATAAGGACGGCAGAGCGATGAATATATTACTGACATCCGCGGGAAGACGCGGTTATCTTGTCGAATACTTCAAGAAAGCACTAGAGGGGATCGGGGAAGTGCAT
Source organism: Roseburia hominis A2-183 (assembly GCF_000225345.1). NCBI lineage: Bacteria > Bacillati > Bacillota > Clostridia > Lachnospirales > Lachnospiraceae > Roseburia > Roseburia hominis. Next base: position 2,615,135 of record NC_015977.1, on the reverse strand, counting down.
GTGGGAAACAGCACACCGGTTTCCCCGAGCTTTTACTATGCAGATCATGCAGTTGTGACCCCTCTGATTTACGATGAGGCATATATTCCGTTTTTGCTGGATTACTGCAAAAAAAACCACATTGATGCGGTACTGTCCTTGTTTGACGTGGATCTGTATATGCTGGCACAGCACAGGGAAGAGTTTGCAAAAGAAGGCATCAAGGTGATTGTGTCCGCACCGGAGGTGATCCGTATCTGCAACGATAAATGGGAGACATACCAGTTCTGCAGGAAAAACGGTTTTCTGACACCGAAGACCTGGCTGCATCTTTCGGATGTGAAAGCTGCACTGGAGGCGGGGGAGATTTCCTATCCGGTCATCATCAAGCCGCGCTGGGGCATGGGATCGATCGCCATCTATCAGGCAGAGAATGCAGAGGAACTCGAGGTATTGACCAAAAAGGTCACGCGGGAGATTTTCCGCTCCTATCTCCGGTATGAATCAGCGTTCGATGAGGAGGAATGTGTCCTGTTCCAGGAGATGATCCATGGACAGGAGCACGGACTGGATGTGATCCACGATCTGGACGGAGCATGGCAGCTGACGGTCGTGCGTGAGAAGATCGCCATGCGTTCGGGCGAGACGGACTGTGCGAGAGTGCTGTCGGATGAGAGGATTGCATCGGTAGGAACTGCTGTCGGCAAGGCGCTGGGACATATCGGAAATCTGGATATGGATGTGTTTGTGACCGAAGATGCGGTCTATGTACTTGAACTCAACGCGAGATTTGGCGGGGGATATCCGTTTTCCCATCTGGCAGGCGTTAATCTGCCGAAGGCGATTATAAAGTGGCTTTCGGGTGAGGCACTTACAGATGAACTTGTGGTAAAGAAAACAGGTCTTTATGCACAGAAGGATATCCGAATGATCGATATCACATCGTGTGTAAAAGAAGACGGAAAGTAAAAGTATGGAAAAAGAAAGAAAATATCAACAGTCCTATGTGACACCCTGCTATGAGATCAATCTTGAGCAGTTTCACGAAAATTGTGATGCTGTGATGCAGCCGTTTGAAAAAGCATGGGATGGAAATGTGGCATACGGTTACTCGGTAAAGACAAACCATCACGAGGCACTGATGCGCTATGCCGCGGATCATCTGGGATGGTATATTGAGACGGTTTCTGTGAATGAATACGAGCAGGCCAGACAACTGGTGCCTGCGGAGCGGATCATATTCAATGGACCGTGCAAGCAGGAACGTCTGCTCACAGTCTATGAGCAGGGAGGAATCCTGAATCTGGATAACCCCACAGAAGTAGAACAGCTGTGTGAGACGGTAAGAAACGGAGCTGTTCCATCAGAACACACACAGGTGGGACTTCGGATCAATTTTGATCTGGAGGCACAGTGCCCGGATGAGACAACCGCTGGTACAGAGGTCAGTCGTTTTGGCATCTGCTATGAAAATGGTGATCTTAAGCGTGCCATAGACCAGCTTGAGGAGGCGGGTATTGCCATTGACGGCATCCATCTGCACACCAGCACAAAGACCAGAAGCACCCGTGTTTTTGCGGCATTGGCGGGGATGGCGGTGAAGATCCGGGAGGAATATGGACTGTCCTTAAGTTATGTGGATATGGGAGGCGGCTATTTTGGCGGACAGAAGGTCACCGGAAAGCCGACGATGGAAGAGTACGCGGCGTGTATCTGTGGAGAACTGAGAAAAGGTTTTTCGCCGGAAAAAACGACGCTGATCTTAGAGCCGGGTGCATCCGTGATTGCGACGTGTGTCAATTATATCAGCCGTGTCATCGGCACCAGAGATGTGCGTGGGGTACGTGCAGTGACGCTTGACGGCAGCCTGCTCCATATCAATCCGTTTATGAGCAGCAGGATTCCATCGTATGAATGGCTGGGAGACGGGGACAGGCAGATGGAGGAAGTACAGATCGTCAGCGGCTGTACCTGCATGGAAAATGACCGCTTTTTAAAACTGATCGAGAAAAAACGCATAGAGACGGGGGATGTTTTTGTGTTCCACTATGCGGGGGCTTACACGATGGCATTCAACAGTGAGTTCATCTTGCAGCCGCCGCGCGTCTACGTGGTAAACGAGGATAGATAAAAGTTGAAGGATAAAATGTTATCAGTAATCATTCCTGCCTACAACGAGGAAGCGATGATTCCGATCACCGCAAAGTGTGTGGCAGGATTGTTGGAAAAAGAAAAAATTGTATACGAGCTGGTCTTTGTCAACGATGGATCCCGGGATGCAACCTGGGAGAAGATCCGGAAGGCTTCGGACGACAACCCATATGTGAGGGGGATCTGTTTTTCCAGGAATTTTGGAAAAGAGTCAGCGATGATGGCAGGGCTTGCCTACGCGAAAGGTGCGGCATGTGTCATCATAGACTGTGACCTGCAGCATCCGCCGGAGAAGATCATTGAGATGTACCACCTGTGGGAGAACGGTTACAAAGTCGTGGAGGGAGTAAAACTCTCGCGTGGCAGGGAGAGTTTTCTCCATAAATGGGCGGCAGGAATGTTCTATGCGCTCATCAGTGCGGCGACGAAGATCGACATGCGCAATGCCTCGGATTTTAAGCTGATGGATAGAGAGGTGGTGGATGCCATCTTGAAGATGCCGGAAAAACAGTTTTTCTTCCGGGCGATTTCTTCCTGGGTGGGCTTTAAAAGCACATCGGTGGAGTTTGAGGTGCAGGAGCGGCAGCAGGGAGAATCCAAGTGGTCGGTAAAATCGCTGATCCGCTATGCGGTCACGAATATCACGTCCTTTTCGTCAGTTCCGCTGCAGTTAGTGACATGGAGCGGCTTTCTGTTTTTCCTGTTCGCACTGGTGATTGGGATCCAGACGCTCGTGCGGTTTATCATGCACGATTCGCTGGAAGGATTTACAACCGTCATCATGCTCCAGCTTATTACGAGCAGCATCCTCATGATCGCAGTAGGCATCATAGGGTACTATATTGCGAAGATCTATGATGAGGTCAAGGATCGCCCGCGTTATATCGTGGAGGAAGAGACGGGAGAAAATAAGACGGATGGATAGGATAAAAGAACTGATGAAAAAATACCGTGAACTCATCACATATGTGTTCTGGGGCGGGATGACGACAGTTGTAAACTACATCGTCTATTTTGCGTGCACCAAGCTTTTGGGTATTGAATATCTGATCAGCAATGTCATCGCCTGGGTTGTCGCAGTCATTTTTGCATTCTGGGTCAACAAAATCTATGTGTTTCAATCCTATGGGCGGGACAAGAAAACGATGCTCCATGAGTTTGGTACCTTTGTATCGGCGCGCGTGCTCTCCGGTGTCTTAGAGACCGGCATGATGGCACTGTTTGTATCCGTCATGCATTTTAATGATTCGGTCATCAAGATTATTGCTAGTGTACTGGTTGTCATCATCAACTATGTGCTCAGCAAGCTGGTCATTTTTAAGAAACAGAAGGAGGAACAGAAATGAAAGTGGCATTCAGTACGCCGGATGGGTTTGTGAGGGAAATCTCTGCAAGAATTCCAAGACCGGTTAAGTCTGCATTTTTCAGTGCAGTCATCATTGGGTTGATGACACATTTATATCAGTTTACCAATAAACTTTATAATTATGATGAACTGATTAATACGCCGAATGGTTATGGAACCGGAGCAGAATCCGGGCGCTGGTTTTTGAAAATTATCGGAGATTTTACTGGGGCACAGTTTGGAAATTATTCCCTGCCACTGGTCAACGGTATGATATCGGTACTGTTCCTCGCCGTTTCGGCGGCTCTCATCACTGGGATGTTCCGTGTGCAGAGTACCTTTCTGGCGGCAGCAGTGGGTGGATTTTTTATTTCCTTTCCTGCTGTTACCAGTACGTTTTTGTTCATGTATACGGCACCGTTTTATGCTTTTTCTGTATTCTTAAGTGTACTGGCTGCGTTTCTTATGGTGCGTTTTTCGGGGAAGATCGTTTTAAATATTGTATCGGTTGTCCTGATCGCGTGTTCACTTGGCATTTATCAGGCATATTTTGCGAACACGACAAGTCTTCTTGTAATGAATATGATTCTGCTCTGTGCGTTTTCCGGGGAAGATAAGAAATGGAAGGATATCCTTTTTACAGCGATCCGCTATGTCATCGTTCTGGCGGCAGGCATGATCCTGTATTTTGTGCTTCATAAAACGCTGCTCCATGTGTGGGGACTCTCTATGACTTCCTATCAGGGGCTGGATTCCATGGGACAGACGACGGTAAAAGATCTTCTTGACGGATTAAAGAGCTGTTATCGGGATTTTATCAATTTGTTCCGTGGCGATGTCATGTGCTTAAACCCGACCAAATATGTAAAAAAATGTTATTTTCTTATTATGGCGGCACTGGGCGTAAGTACGCTGGGACTTCTGTTTGGTCAGAAGGGCTGCAAGGTCAAGAAAGTATTTCTGGTGTTAGGTTATCTGGTATTTCCAGTAGCGGTTTATCTGATCTATCTGATGACGCCAAACGGATGGGTCTACACACTGATGGCATACCCGGCTGTTTTTGTGACGATCTTCATGGTGATCTGGGCAGACCGGTATCAGGCGGCGTTTGATACAAAGCAGATTGCAGCGAAGGGAATGCAGTGGATTGCGGCAGTAACATCGGTCATCATGATTGGAGTGTATATCTGGTATGGCAACGGATGTTATATGTCACTTGAGTATACAAAGTATCATGATATGTCGTATTTTCAGACGATGGTGACACAGATCAAGAGCCTGGATGGCTACAATGATGATCTGGCACTGGCGCTCATTGGGAATACGATCGATGATAACACCAACAATACGGGAAGTCTTGTGAGCGGGACGTTTGGACTTGGTGGCAAGCTGGATTCCAATATCAGCGCTTACTCCAGAAATTACATCATCATCAAGTATCTTGGTTTTTCGCCGCGTTTTTGCGGATATGAGGAGATCAAGGAGTTGATGGAAAATGAGGAAGTGAAGGAAATGCCCTGCTATCCGGATGATGGCGCGATTCGGATCATAGACGGTGTGGTGGTTGTCAAACTGACGGATTCATAACAGCCCGGCATATCTGTACAGAAATTATAAGAATAGGAGAAAAGATGGGTCTGGAAAAAACGATACAGAAGAAAAGGAAAATCGTATACCTGGAGCTGCTGCGCATCATCGCGTGCTTCTGTGTAATCATCAATCATACCAACAGCGGGATTTTTCTGTCGCGCACGCCGGATTCTAAAATATGGTGGGTTTCGCTTACTTACTTTTTTGTCAGTAAAACGGCGGTCCCGATCTTTTTGATGATCTCCGGCGTCCTGCTGCTCGGGCATGTGGATACATACCGGAAATGGTCGTCACGCATGCTGCATATTTTTCTGGATATTCTGATATTTTCATTTTTTTACTATGTGTGGAGTATGTATACAGCAGACCGATCGGTCAACCTGATTGAATATCTGAAACTGATCTGGCAAAGAAACGTGACCAATGCATACTGGTACTTATATCTGTATTTGGGAATACTTCTGATGCTGCCATTGTTCCAGAGACTTTCTGTGAACATGGGAAAGAGGGAGTATGAGTTGCTGATTCTGGTTTGTGCAGTGTTTATGAGCACGATGCCGATCGTGATTCACTATATGCCGGGAGCAGCGTTTTCCTCTTATTTCTGTGATCCGTTTTTCTCGGAATTTGTGGGAATTTTCTTCCTGGGCTATTATATTCACAATTATGTGCCGGTGAAAAAAGAATATGCGCTGGCAGCAGTACTGGTCTTTGGCATGGATATTTTACTGCAGGTATTGCTCACTTACCGGGAATATCAGGTTGACCCACAGCAGTATCTGTTTTTTGACGAACGTACATTCATTACGGTGGTCACAGCAGCGGCAACACTCTTTTACCTGGGACGCTGCATGGAGGCGGTGCTAACCAGTGAGTGGTTCTGGAAAGTGGTTGGATTTTTTGGCGGATGCTCTTTTGGCATTTATCTGCTTTCTGATTTTTTCCTGGACAGTTATTATGGAATCTATGGAAACTTGTCAGAAAGGATGAATCCGATGATCGCTGTGTTTTTTTATGAGTGTTTGATTTTCCTCACGGGAGCGGCGGTCACAGCGGTCTTAAAAAAGATTCCGTATATAAAAAAGCTTCTATAGACAGTTTTCAGTAAAGTTATGCTTGCCTTTTTGCTAAAATTATGATAAAAATGGAAAAGATACGGAAGTATCAGAAAAAAAGATTGAATTTGATACGAATATGGTTTATACTATAACCGTAGAAAGGGGAATGATTTTATGGATACGAACGATATTTCAGCATGCGAAAAGCTCGTGATGAAGGTCATTTGGGATTCTACAGAAGAATTGGCATTGCAGGAAGTCATGGATGGAGTCAATCATGAGAACGGCAAGAACTGGAAGCCGCAGACTGTTTCCACATTTTTATCCCGTCTGGTAAAGAAAGGCTTTCTGAATATGTACCGCAAGGGCAGATACTGCTATTATCAGCCGCTTGTCAGCAAGGAAGACTTCTGGCGCGCGACGATGGAAGAGAGTGCAAAGTTCTTTACGAAGGGAGATCTCGGAGAACTGGCATGCTGTCTGTGTGATGACATGCTGGATGCAAAGGACATCGAGAAACTAAAGAAAAAGCTGAATGAACATAGCTAATCAGATTTTATTTGCAGTGGTAATTACCTCTGTCACGGGAACGGCAGCGTACGGACTCTGGCGGCTGCTTATGAACAGCCGCTTTTGTACGAAGCCGCAATTTGTATATCTGACGCTTTTTCTGGTCTGCCTGTTGTACCTGATTCCATTGGATTATGGATGGATGCAGATGACGATTCACGGTTATCTGCAGAAGGAAGGTATCTGGCAGATCAATTTTTCTTTAACGGGATTTTTATGGATTCTTGCGTTCTTTGCTGCAGTCTGCTGGCTTGCCCTCATGGCAAAGGGAATCACAGAGTTTGCAGGCAGCCTTCGCGGGATGAAGCGGATTCAGATGCGTGATATTCCGGAGGAAGAGGGAGCCGTGCGGGAAGAGTTCGCACGTGTGAAGAAAAAGCTTGGCATCCGGTCGAACATCCGTCTGTACCGGAATGACCGTATCACCAGTCCGATGTTTGCCGGTATTTTCCGGTGCCGGGTGGTGCTTCCGGATATTGCCTACGACAGAAAGCATCTGAGCGTGATCTTTCATCACGAGCTGATGCATTACAAGAGCCATGACCCGTTTATCAGATTATGCGGTATGTGTGTGACTGCAGTGCACCACATCAACCCGCTGACGGGGAACCTGATGGCACTGTTGGACGAGTGGAGCGAGATTTACTGCGATGCACGTGCGATTGCAGCCATCAGCGATGAAATGGATGCAGGGTGTTATTTTGAAATGATTATAGAGAGTGTGAAGCACAGTCCTGTGACCGATGAGAATTATATTTTTTCTATGCTTTATGAGAACCAGAGAAGACTGGAAAGGAGAATTGAGTATATGGGAAAATATAATGGAAAAGCAGCATCGAGACTGGCAAGTATGTGTTTTGCGGCGGCGTTTGTGCTGATGAGTGTGACACCGATCTATGCGGCGGGCAGCGAGGCTGCGGACGTACACGATGATATCTACCAGAATGTGGAGGCTGTGACGGCAGATGGCAGCGAGGAGAACGTGCTCGAGGAGCAGCAGATCTTAGGTGTGATGGACCGCACTTACGATACCTTGGAGTATGCGTATCCGGAGCTTGAAGTCATCAGCCCGCTGCTGAGCGCGAATGAGATGGCGTCCTTTAACTGGAGCGTGTCTCCGGGCACACGTATGGTGAGCAATCAGTTCTGGGTGACCAAGGGACAGACGATCCATATGGCGGCAACCGCGTCACCGTCGAGCAGCACGTTCTGGATCGGCATTATGGACGGACTGAACAATGCGCGCTACGTGGAGGGATCTGGCAGCCTGTCTCACGATTTTGCGATCACGAGCAGTGGACATTACCGCGTCTTCGTGCAGAACAGGAGCAGCGCACAGATTAACGCGGTGGGAAGTTATTACTTCGATTAGTATCAGCGTACCGCAATCAGTGCATAGCGATCAGCGCATCGGAAGAGGTGCATCGGAAGATGCGAAAGCGGTAAAGACAACAAAAGCAATAAAAAAGAAGAGGCATTCCGCCTCTTGCTTTTCAGACAAACAAACTACATGATTAGATATAATTCCACGGTTGCAGTGCATTTCACATTATGATTAGATCATTTCAAGGTAACAGTATTCGGGGCGGTGCTAAAATCAAGCACCGTCTTTCCTTTTGCGAGCAGGTCGGATTTGAGTGTGCTCGCCGGAAAGTCGGCGTTGTCGGTGATGGAGGAAGGCGCGTCGATAAAATAGACGGAGGCGCCGGCTGCGTCGTAGAATTCCTCCGAGAAAGACCAGTTTCCGTGGTGGCCGGTCTGCACGTAATCGCAGGCGAGCTGGTCTTTGCATGCGGCAAGCAGGGAATCATTCATATCGTATTTGATGTCCGAACAAAAGAGCATGCTGCTGTTTGCGCTGCTTACTTTTAAGAGGAGGGAAGCATTGTTCTGGTAATCTTTCTCATCTCCGACATTCTGCAGAACCGTGTCGTCATAGGCATTTAGGACGGAGAACGTCAGACCGCAGATGGAGAGGACGTCGCCGCGGTGCAGGTGCGTCACGTTGGAGGCATCCCGGGTGAGCGTGTGGTAGGTCTCCATCACTGTAATGTCATCGTACGGCTCTCCGGCCGCTTCGATAAAGTCATAGTCAAAACCGTTGTCGTAGACGGCGTCGATCGTGATGCCGTCTGGTGAGGCGTAGATCTGATTGAATGCGCCGGCGTGATCCTGATGCGGATGTGAGAGAATCCAGGCGTTGACATGGTTCCCGTGGGCGGCGATGACCTCGCGTACGGCGGAGGCGTTGTCTGCCCAGCCCCCGTCGATGATGATGAGGGTGGTATCGTTCGTGATGGTGTAAAAGGTTCCCTGCACACCGGTTGCATCCGCGTATTGCGTCACCAGATATTCCGTGGCGGGATCGGGGGTGTAGCCGGTGGAATCTTTTTTGGATTCCACGAGTGTATGATGGGAGCATGCCGCGAGAACTACGGCAAAAAGAACGACAATGACAGTGGAAAAAAGGTGTTTAAAACGCATCATAAGGACTCCTTTGAGTTGATCGGTTTATTCTTTGCATTCTACATTAACAGAGAACAAAAGGAATGTAAAGGCGTGGTAACAACTTGACGCAAAACGTCGGAATTGTTATAGTGGAATACGAAATCAAAGAGATTGACCGAGGAGTCAATGGCGAGAGAGGACGGACCATGGATACACATAAATTTTTTGTGGAAAAGATGCGGTTCCATCTGAAGGAACAGGACACGCTGGTCTTTGTCGGGTGGTTTTTTGATGGGAGTACGAAGGAACATTCCATCAAGGCATATCTGGACAACAGAGAGCTTCCGCTTACGGTACAGGTGAATCGCGGTGCGGAGGTCCGACAGAAATATATCCGCAGCATCAATGAGATCGAGGAGGAAGTGGTAGGCATCATAAAGCTTCCGCCGGACTGGCGCAATGGCCGCCGGGTGACATTGATGGCTGCTTACAGGGAAGAATATAAGAAATCTTATGCCATCTCGACAGCAAAGCTTGGCAGACTGGAGAATGAAGTCAGCTACTACGTGGAAAACTGTCACAGGGAGGGGAGCCAGATTACGGTCACTGGCTGGTGCATGTCGGCGGGGGATATCAAGCTTGAACTTCTCGACGGCAGCAGACAGCCGATTTCCGAGAAGGTGGAGCACTATTACCGCAAGGATCTTCTTTCTGTTTTTCCGGAATGTGATAAGGAGGCAAAGCCTGGCTTTCTGGTGCAGGGAACTGCAGCGGGAGGGCAGAGTGGTCCGTTTTATCTGGAGATGCGGGGGGCGAAGAAGCATTCGAGAACCAGACTCACGAAGTGGGACGAGGGCACAAAGCTGCAGTATGTAATCGAAAAAGCCGGGGATACCGTCCGCTATCTGGAGCGCAACGGAATCTCTGCAACTGCTTATAAGATTAAGAACAAGCTGATGCACAAAGAGGGCAATACCTATGAGAACTGGCGGGCGAAGTATCTCCCGTCACCGGAAGAACTGCAGCGCCAGAGAGAGGATGTGTTTGATGCGGGACCGTTGTTTTCGCTGGTCGTGCCGCTCTATAAGACGAAGCCGCAGTATCTGCGGGAGATGATTGATTCCGTGACGGCGCAGACTTACGGAAACTGGGAGCTGTGTATGGCGCTTGCCGCATCCGGGGAAGAGGATGCAGCACTGATCTCCATTCTGGAGGAGTATGCCGGGCGTGATGCGCGGATTCACTATCAGGTGCTGCCGGAGAACGGAGGAATCGCGGAAAATACGAACGCCGCGTTTGCAATGGCTTCCGGAGACTATCTTGTACCGGTGGATCATGACGATCTCGTGCCGGAAAATGCGCTATACGAATTTGCGTCGGCGATCCGCAGGGATGACGCGATTGATATGCTCTACTCCGATGAGGACAAGGTCAGCATGGACGGCAGACACTTTTTTGAGCCGCATTTCAAACCGGACTTTGATCTGGATCTGCTGTGCAGCGTGAATTATATCTGCCACCTGCTCGCGGTGCGAAAAGATGTGGCGGAACGTGCGGGGAGCTACCAGAGCGCGTTTGACGGCGCGCAGGATCTGGACTTTATCCTAAGATGCAGCGAGCAGGCCAAAAAGATTTATCATGTGCCAAAGATTTTGTACCATTGGCGCTGTCATATGGACTCGACCGCTTCCAATCCGGAGAGCAAGCTCTATGCGTTTGAGGCGGGACGGCGCGCCATCGAGGAGCATTACCGCAGACTGGGAATACCGGCGCGCGTGGAAAATGCATCGTTCTACGGAATGTACCGCACGGTCTACGAGTGGAAAGAGGAACCTCTGGTATCTATTATCATACCAAACAAGGATCACGCGGAGGATTTAAAGCTGTGTCTGGATTCCATTTTTACAAAATCCGACTACCGGAATTTTGAGGTTGTGATTGTGGAAAATAACAGTACCGAGCCGGAGACGTTTGCTTATTATAAGGAACTTGAGGCGGGGCATGAAAATGTCAAGGTGGTGTACTACGAGGGCGGCTTTAACTACTCAAAGATCAATAATTTTGGCGCAGCGGCATGCAGGGGAGATTATTTCCTGCTGCTGAACAATGATACGGAGATGATCGATGGGGGCTGTATCCGGGAGATGCTCGGATATTGTATGAGAGAGGATGTCGGAATTGTAGGTGCCAAGCTTTTATATGCGGACGATACGATCCAGCATGCCGGTGTGATTTTAGGTTTTGGCGGCACGGCGGGACATGCTTTCATTGGAAAATCCAGATACGATACGGGATATTTTGGCAGAATTCTGTGCGCGCAGGATTATTCCGCGGTTACCGCAGCGTGCATGATGACGAAGCGTGAGGCGTTTGAGGCGGTCGGGGGAATGACCGAGGAACTCGCCGTGGCGTTCAATGATGTGGACTACTGCCTGAAAGTAAGAAAGCACGGATGGCTCGTCGTGTACGATCCCTACGCGGAAATGCACCACTACGAATCGAAGTCGAGAGGCTATGAGGATTCCCCGGAAAAAGTCGAGCGCTTTAACGGCGAGGTGGAGATTCTGCTTTCGCGTTGGAGAGATCAGATTGAGCAGGGAGATCCCTACTACAATCCGAATCTGACACTGGACAATTCTGATTTTTCGCTGCGCAGATAACGCGGGGGACGGCGAAAACAGGTGAATAAAACAAAAAGACAGCTGGTACGAGACAGAAAAGAGGAGATTCCGGTTCTATGATGAAGGTATATATATGTCCGTCCTGCGGCTGGATGCGCGTAGTGTCCAGACGCAAGGATGTGGAATGCTACAAGTGCAGTGAGCCGCAGATGGTTCTTGCAAAAATGGATTTCGGTAAGTACACGGAAATGTCAGAAGAGGAAAGGAAAGATTATTCCGATGGATGGCTTTACATCCATCAGAAGAAGCATTGAGCATATGAAGATTACAGTGCAGAAGGTTATCAAAGGGGTGCGTTATCTGAAGCATTACGGAGTGAAGGAGTTTTTCATCCGGCTGCAGGAGAAGATGGAAGCGGAAAATGTGCCGTATGAGCCATGGTATGAGCATCACAAGGCGACGGAGGAGACGCTGCGCCGTCAGCGGAAGCAGTCTGCTGCGTGGAAGGGAGCACCCCGCGTCAGCATCGTGGTGCCGCTCTATTGTACCAATGAGACATTCCTGCGGGAGATGATCGGTTCGGTGCAGGTGCAGAGCTACGAAAACTGGGAACTCTGTCTGGCAGACGGAAGCCCGAAGGAAGAGGCGGTGCGTCTTGAGGCGGTTGTGCGGGAATGTGCCGGAGAGGATGCACGCATCTGTTACCGCAGACTGGAAAAAAATCTTGGAATTGCCGGCAATACCAATGCGGCGATTGCAATGGCGCACGGGGAGTGGATTGCACTTTTAGATCATGACGATCTGCTGGCGCCGGACGCACTGTATGAGACCGTGCATCTGATTCTGCGGGGACCGAAGGATGAGACCGGAGTTGCCGCGACCGGTTTTCACAAAGCCGGTGCGCAGTATGACATGATCTACACGGATGAAGACAAGGTGGACATGGATGGAAAAACGCATTTCCAGCCGCACTTTAAGCCAGACATCAATATCGATCTGCTCCGATCCAACAACTATATCACGCACTTTACCATGATGCGGAAAACGCTTCTGGAGAAAGCCGGCATGATCCGTGAGGAGTATGACGGTGCGCAGGATTACGACCTGTTTCTGCGCTGCGTGGAATGCGCAGAGGCCATCGGACATGTGCCGCGGGTGCTCTACCACTGGCGCTGTCACACGGAATCGACGTCGGAAAACCCGTTTTCCAAGCAGTATGCGGTGGATGCGGGACGGCGCGCGCTCGAGGATCATCTGAAGCGTCAGGGGATTGCGGGGGAAGTGACGGCGACAAAGGATATGGGCTTTTACACGGTGCGCTATCCTTACAGCGGCAATCCGCTGGTCTCGATCGTGATACCGAGCAGGGATGAAGTGGAGACGTTAAAAAAATGTCTTGCAGCCATTCAAAAAACGCATTATGCAAATTATGAAGTCATTGTGGTGGAGAATAACAGCGCTCCGGAGACATTTGACTTTTACCGCTCGATCACATCCGAAGAGGTGAAAGAGGGCGAAGCGGTGTGCTATGAGGGAACCTTATCCGGCGGACAGCGGATCTGCGTGGCAGTCTGGAAGGAAGGGTTTAATTATTCGGCGCTTAACAATTTCGGCGTCTCTCATGCAAAGGGCGAATATCTGGTGCTTATGAACAATGACATCGAGATGATTACCGAAGACTGGCTCGAAGAGATGCTTGGCACCTGCCAGCGCAGGGAGGTCGGTGTCGTGGGAGCGAAGCTGTATTATCCGGATGATACCGTGCAGCATGCGGGAATCGTTGTCGGAATCGGCGGCAATGCGCGTGGCATCGGGCAGAACATGTTTATGGGACTGCAGAGAGCGCGCAGCGGATACCTGCACAAGGCGTCGCTTGCGATGGATTACTCGGCGGTCACGGCGGCATGCCTGATGGTAAAGCGGAGTATCTACGAGGCGGTGGGCGGATTTGAGGAAAAGCTTGCCGTGGCGTTCAATGATGTGGACTTCTGTCTGAAAGTCCGCAAAGAGGGTTACCTTGTGGTGTACCAGCCGCGGGTGGAAGCCTATCACTACGAATCCAAATCGCGCGGAAGCGAGGATTCCCCGGAAAAAGTGGCGCGCTTCGGACGGGAGATCGAATATATGCGGAATCACTGGATCGGCATTTTAAAGAACGGTGATCCCTACTACAATCCAAACTTTTCAACGGTATATCCGAATTATGCGCTGAGAGATTATCATTAAGCGGAGGTATTACATGGCGAGTCAGCCGGAAGTTACGGTGATTATTCCGAATTACAACGGAAGGAAGCTTTTGGAAAATTGTATACAGACCTTAGAGAGACAGACCTGCACGGATTTTAAGCTTCTGGTGGTGGACAACGGATCGGACGACGGCAGTACAGAGGTGACCTCCAGCCTGGATCTTACGATGCTTGCGCTAAAGGAGAATACGGGCTTCTGCGGAGCGGTGAACGAGGGCATCCGGCGCGCGGATACGCCGTATGTGATCCTGCTCAACAACGACACGGAGGTTCTGCCGGAATTCGTGGAGGAGCTGCTGGCTGCGATCAAAAAATCGGACCGCATCTTTTCCGCGGGGGCAATGATGATTGATTATCACGACAGAGAGCGCATCGATAATGCCGGCGACTATTACACGGCATTCGGATGGGCGGTGGCGCGCGGAAAAGGAAAACCGCTGGCGGATTTTAACAGACCGTGCCGTGTGTTTTCCTGTTGCGGCGGCGCTGTCATATACCGCACCGGGCTGCTGCGTGAAATGGGGCCGTTTGACGAGCGCCATTTTGCATATCTCGAGGATGTCGATATGGGGTATCGGGCAAAAATCCACGGATACATCAACTGCTATGCGCCCGGAGCGCGGGTGTATCATGTGGGGAGCGCTACTACAGGAACACGTTATAATGAGAAAAAGGTGTTCCTCGCGGCGCGCAATTCGATGTATCTGATCTACAAGAACATGCCATTTTTACAGCTGCTGATCAACCTGCCGCTGATCCTTTCAGGTATTCTCATCAAGAGTCTGTTTTTCCTGAAAAAGGGGTTTGCGGGAGAATATTTAAGGGGAATCGGTGCCGGGATTACCGGGTGCCGCGGATGCAAAAAAGTGCGGTTCTCATGGAAAAATCTGGGGAATTACGCGCTCATACAGCTGGCTTTGTGGGGCAATGTGATCCGGATTCTGGCAGGAAGATAAATTTGATCGTCAAACAAATCTTTAAAAAATATTAAGAAAATGTTACAGAATGTTTGCGAAAAAGGCGTTGTGCTTTTATGGAAATTATTGTATCATTGATGTTATATGGTAGTTAGAATTCGCAAAAGGATAGCAATATGATAAAAGACAATCAGCAGTACTTTAATAAGCTGCATGTACTGATCGATGCCTTGGTTATCATCGTATCGTATGTGTTTGCATGGTGGCTGAAGTTCCTGAGCGGTATTCTGGATCATGAAGTCGGCGTACTCTCATTTGAGTTCTATATGAGGGCGCTGCTGCTCATTGTTCCGGTGTATATTTTGTTGTATTATGCGTTCAATCTGTACACGTCCAAGCGCGTGCAGGGGAGACGGCTGGAGTTTTCCAACATTGTGATGGCGAATACGGTTGGACTGCTGCTGATGTTTGCGGCTCTCTTTACCCTGACGTCTTACAATCCGCAGTATCGCAACTTTTCACGGGAGATGCTTTTCTATTTCTACGTGACCAATATTGTGATGGAAGAGATTGTCCGCCTTTTGATCCGCAGATTTCTGCGAAGTATTCGCAGAAGGGGATACAATTTAAAGCACATTCTGCTCGTCGGCTATTCAAGAGCGGCAGAGCAGTATATCGACAGAATTCAGCAGAATCCGCAGTGGGGATACAATGTGCGAGGGGTATTGGATGACAATATTGCCAGAGGCATCTCCTATAAGGGAGTGAAGGTCATCGGCAGTATTGGTAATCTCAACTACATCCTGCCGCAGAACAGTCTCGATGAGATTGCAATCACCCTCGGACTGGAAGAATATTATAAGCTGGAAAAAATAGTTGCGGAGTGTGAGAAGTCCGGCGTGCACACCAAGTTCATTCCGGATTACGGCAACATCATACCTACGAGACCTTACACGGAGGATCTTCTGGGTCTCCCCGTGATCAATATCCGCTATGTGCCGCTGTCCAACACGTTCAACGCATTTGTGAAGCGCTGTATGGATGTGGTGGGATCGATTGTGTGTATCATCCTCTTTTCACCGGTGATGCTGCTGTCGGCAATCCTTGTCAAGGCGACATCGAAGGGACCGCTGATCTTTGCACAGGAGAGAGTGGGGCTGCACAATAAGCCGTTTCAGATGTACAAGTTCCGCACCATGTATGTGCAGACGGAGGAGGAAGAACAGAAAGGCTGGACGAAGAAGAACGATCCGCGTGTCACAGGAGTCGGAAAGTTCTTGCGCAAGACAAGCCTGGACGAATTCCCACAGTTATTTAATGTGCTGAAGGGCGATATGAGTCTGGTGGGACCAAGACCCGAGCGTCCGCAGTATGTAGAGAAATTCCGGGAAGAGATCCCGAGATATATGATCAAGCATCAGGTGCGTCCGGGAATGACCGGCTGGGCTCAGGTCAACGGATACCGTGGAGACACGTCGATCCGCAAGCGCATTGAGCATGATCTGTACTACATCGAGAACTGGACACTAGGGCTGGATGTCAAGATTCTGTTCCTCACGGTTTTCAAGGGATTTATCAATAAAAATGCATATTAGGAGAAAAATTTATGAGTAGTAGTGGCAACAGCAGAAATGGGGCACATAGCAGCAACGGGGCGCACAGCAGCAACCGGACACAGACAGGCGGCAGCGGACATCCGCAGAAGAAGCCGCTGACAAAAGCACAGAAGGCAGCGATCCGCAAGAAGAAGCGTCAGAAGAAGATTATTCTCGTTGTGGTTGAGATCCTGGTACTTCTGCTTCTGGCAGTTGTATTGTTTGCGGTAGTGAAGCTCTCCAAGATCCAGAAAGATACTTCTTTCAATGAGAGTGATCTGGAAGTTAACGAGGGAATTTCCTCAGAATCCCAGCAGATCATGAAGGGGTATACGACGATAGCGCTGTTCGGACTGGACAACCGTTCCAACGGCAACTTATCCAAGGGTAACAGCGACGTGATTATGATTGCGAGCATCAACAACGATACACATGAGGTGAAGCTGGTATCTGTGTACAGAGATTCCTATCTCGACATCGGCAACAGCACCTACCGGAAATGTAATGCAGCCTATGCGAACGGCGGACCGGAGCAGGCGATCTCCATGTTAAATACGAACCTTGATTTAAATATTACGGATTATGTGACCGTGGACTTTAATGCGGTGGTAGAGTGTGTGGATCTTCTCGGCGGTGTTGAGATGACCGTAACCGATGAGGAAGCGGTGCTGATGCACGGCTACATGGATGAGATCTCCAAGCTGACCAAGAAGAAATCCAAGTATCTGCCGGGAGCCGGCACCTACACAATGGATGGTGTACAGGCATGTGCATTCGCGCGTATCCGTTATACGGCCGGTGATGACTATAAGCGTACCGAGCGTCAGAGAGCAGTGCTCACGGCGATGATCCAGAAGGCGCAGAAGGCCGATCTCAAGACGATCAACAGCCTGATTGACGAGGTATTCGGCGATATTAAGACAAGCTACAGTAACACCGACCTGATTGCACTTGCATCCCAGGTATTCAATTACAGCCTTGGCGAGACGACCGGATTCCCGTTTGAGAAGAATACGGTCACGCTCGGTTCCAAGGGAAGTGTGGTAGTACCGTGTGATCTGAAATCCAACGTCATTCAGCTGCATCAGTTCCTGTACGATGATACGGAATATGAGCCGACAGACACGGTAAAGAGCAACAGTGAAAAGATTATCAGTGATACCGGATTCCACCAGGGAGATGGCTATTGATGCGTGTAGATATCATAATTCCGACTTACAAACCGGATGACACTTTTTGTCTGCTCCTGCAAAAATTGCAGGAGCAGACCTTTGTTATACATGAACTTATTCTGGTTAATACCGAGGAAGCACTGTGGAATGAGGCTGTACGGAAGTATCCGATCGAACAGATTCGGAAGGAGCTTCCGTTTTCTAGCCGCATTTTTCACATGACCAGAGAGAACTTTGACCACGGCGGTGCCAGGAATATGGGAGCGGGGTATTCCGAAGCGGATATTCTGATATTCATGACACAGGATGCGGTGCCGGCAGACGAAAGGCTGGTGGAACATCTGGTGCATGCGCTCACATCCGGTGCGCACGGTCCGGGGACTCCAGCCAAAGGTGCGGTTGCGGTCGCGTATGCAAGGCAGCTCCCGCGGGAGGACTGCGGCATCATCGAGCGCTATACCAGACAGTTTAATTATCCCGATGAGGGATGCGTCAAGAGCCGTGAGGACATACCGCGGCTTGGCATTAAGACTTTTTTCTGCTCGGACGTGTGCGCTGCATACCGCAGGGATCTGTTTGAGCAGCTCGGCGGATTTGAATCGCCGGTTATTTTTAACGAGGATATGTTTTTTGCGGCGCATGCAGTGCAGGAAGGATACAAGGTTGCGTATGCGGCGGACGCCGAGGTGGTTCATTCGCACAACTATTCGGTGAAGCAGCAGTTTCACCGCAATTTTGATCTGGCGGTGTCCCAGACGGCACATCCGGAGATCTTTGAGCAGGTCAGCTCGGAGGCGGAGGGCATGCGTCTGGTGAAAAATACGATGGGTTATCTGTGTAAGATTCACAAGCCGTATCTGATCTGGAAGTTAGGGTGGCAGTGTGTCGGCAGGTACGCCGGCTATTTTCTGGGAAAACGCTATCAGAAGCTTGGCAGAAGACAGATCTTGAAGTGTACCATGAGTCCGTATTACTGGAAGCGGATATGGTCAGAAAAGTAGGGAGCAGAAAATGAGTAACATACTATATATCGTAGTACCCTGCTATAATGAGCAGGAGGTACTTCCGGAGACATCCAAAAGACTGCGGGAAAAAGTGCAGACATTACGTCAGGGCGGCAAAATCGACGCGGACAGCCGGATTCTGTTTGTGAATGACGGATCGAAAGACGCGACGTGGGAGATGATTCAGAAGCTTCACGAGGAGAATTCCGTATTTTCCGGTGTCAATTTATCCAGGAACCGCGGACATCAGAATGCGCTTCTGGCAGGGATTGCGGTGGCGGCGGAACATGCGGATATGATCGTCTCCATGGATGCGGATCTGCAGGACGATGTGGATGCGATGGACCGCATGATCGATGCCTATGAAGCGGGAAATGATATTGTCTATGGCGTGCGGTCTTCCAGACAGAAGGACACGTTTTTTAAGCGCAACACGGCACAGCTTTTTTACCGGATGCTTCATTTCCTGGGGGCGGAGATCGTGTACAATCACGCGGATTACCGGCTGTTAAGCAGACGTGCCGCAAAAGGACTCCTGTCTTTTGAAGAGGTGAATCTGTTTCTGCGTGGAATTGTTCCAATGGTGGGCTATCAGAGTACGACCGTAACCTATGAGCGCGGGGAGCGTTTCGCGGGGGAGAGC
Organism: Roseburia hominis A2-183; assembly: GCF_000225345.1. Taxonomy (NCBI): domain Bacteria; kingdom Bacillati; phylum Bacillota; class Clostridia; order Lachnospirales; family Lachnospiraceae; genus Roseburia; species Roseburia hominis. The sequence goes on along the minus strand of NC_015977.1, from coordinate 2,595,796 downwards.
AAATATCCGCTTGGAAAAATGGTGGCATTTGCGCTGGAGGGAGTGACATCGCTCTCGGTCAAGCCGATCCGCATGATTACGATGGGCGGATTGTTTGTGTGCCTCGTCAGCCTGGGAATGCTGATTAAGGCGTTTGTGGATTACGCGAACGGCAATGTGGAACCGGGGTGGACAAGTGTGATTATTTCCATCTGGGTGCTCGGCGGTCTGCAGCTGTTTGCGATTGGAATTATCGGAGAGTATATCGGGAAGACGTATATGGAGACGAAACGGCGTCCGAGATATCTGATTGAATCGGTGCTTTTGGATGCAGTAGAGCAGGAAGACACTCCCGGCAGGGAATAACGGTTTTGATTTCGGAATAACCGGTTGTGATTTCTTTTGGGCATGGAATCTGTGGAATAGAGGGTTTTATGAGTAAAAAATATAAAGTGTGGATTTTTTGGGCATTGATGCTGATCGGGGCACTTCTGGTGGTAAGTCAGGGCAGCTATTCGGATGGCGACGATGCCTTTTTTTATCAGTATACGAACAGTATGGGATTTGGAGAGTATCTGTCCTGGCGCTATCAGACCTGGGTGGGAAGAATGTCGGGAGAGGCGTTTGTGTATCTTGCGTTCCGGCTAGGGCTCGGCTTCTGGCGTGTGGTAAATGCCGTGATGCTGGTGCTTCTGCCGGTGGGGGTGCTGCGCTTGTCAGAAAAGGCGGCAGGGATTGGTGTACACAGTGAGGAAGCGATCGGACCCTGCGCAGCGGCAGTGGGCGGCTATTTTCTCATGAACATTATGACTGTCGGCTATGCGGCGGTCTGGGTGAATGGTTCCATCTTCTATACCTGGTGTTTTACCTGCGGAATCTGGGCGCTGATGCCTTTTGCGGACGCAGTGTTCGCAAAGCCGGGGGAAGAGCCTGCGCTGAATAAGAAATATTTTCTGATCAGCATACCGTGCGCGGTGGCAGGAACGATGTCCATCGAGCAGATGAGCGCTGTTTTGCTGACGTTTGAGGTGTTGGCGGTTGTCGCACTGTTCCTTCGCCATAAAAAAGTGCATCCGCTTCTTCTGGTTCAGACACTTACGACAGCGGTAGCGTTTGTGATTCTGTTCTCGGCTCCCGGCAATGAGATCCGTGTGGCAAGTGAGATTGCAAACTGGATGCCGGAATACGAGACGATGCCTTTCGGACAGCATGTGTTCATCACGATACACTGGCTGCTGTCATCGTTTGCAAATGAGAACAAACTGTTTTTATGCGGCATCTGGGTTGTGGGAATCCTTCTTCTGCTGCAGCAGGAGCAGAAGAAAAAGAGAGACTGGATCGCTCTTGGGATCGCGGCGGTCTTTACCCTGGCAGCACTGCTTCCTTATGCAGGCTTTGATCTGTTATCGGATATGGGGATGCAGTATATCAATATTGAAGCGTGCGTGTACCAGGTGCCGTCCATGGCGGTGATGACGCGGGAAGTGATCCTTGCGATGATCTGGTGGGCTGCGGCGCTGCTTTTCACCCTGCCGTTTTTATGGCGCGTGTCAAAAAAGCACATCACGCTGATGCTCGCCTATCTTGCGGGAATCGCGAGTGAGGCGATTATGTATTGCTCTCCGACGATGTATGCGTCCGGTGCGCGTGTTTATTATCTGACGGATCTTTTATATCTGTTTATTATTTTGACACTTGCATTTTCCCTGAAAAAGAAGCGCTGGAGAAATGGATTCTATGTGGGACTGCTCGTGGCGGGCGTTTGGAATCTGGTGTGGCAGGTCCTTTTTTAGACAGAAAAGAACAGAAACATACTTTTTTGATACTTTCGTCACAATTACATCACATTTTCCCTGTAAACTGCATCATAGAAAGTGAGAGAGAAAAAGAAATACTCACTGGAACAGAACAAAGAGTTGTCAGGGAAAGGAGCAATTATTATGGATAACAATGAATGTAATCATAACCAGTCTTCCGATTCCTTCTATTCATATAATAACGGAACGAATCAGAACGGCACATCGCAGAACAATGGAGCATACAGCGCAAACGGAGCTTACCAGAATGGCAGCGCATACGGTCAGAACGGAGGAACCTACCAGAACGGAGGAACTTACCAGAACGGAGGAACCTACCAGAGCGGCACACAGAATAACAGTGCATACGGCCAGAACGGAGGAACCTACCAGAACGGCGGTTATCAGCAACAGTTCTACCAGAGCCAGGGAGCCGGGAATGCGGCGTACGGTCAGAATCCTTCCGGCAAGAAGGAAAAGAAGAGAAGAGAAAAGAGAGAGAGAAAGCCGGGCGGCTTTGGTATGAAGCTTGCAAAATGTGCGGCACTGGCACTTGTCTTCGGGCTGGTATCCGGAACGGTGTTCGAGGGCGTACATCTCGCATCGGGTCAGATTTTCGGAGACTCGGATTCCACGGTGGCAGCCACAGGCAGCGTGCTGACACAGTCCGATTCCAACACCAAGATTGAGGCGACCGGCGCATCATCCAGCTATGTGGCATCCGATGTCTCTGACATCGTGGAAGCGGTAATGCCTTCTATCGTATCGATCACGAATGTGAGCGAATCCCAGTATCAGAGCTTTTTCGGCGGAACACAGACACAGCAGAGCACAAGCTGCGGTTCCGGTATTATCGTGAGCCAGGATGCAGACAATCTTTACATTGCGACCAACAATCATGTGGTGGAGGGTGCAGACAGCCTCACAGTCGCATTCAGTGACAACACAACCGTCAGCGCGGAGATCAAGGGTACCGATCCTTCCACAGATCTTGCAGTTATCCGCGTTGCGTTAAGCAGCATCGATTCTGACACATTAAATACAATCAAAGTTGCAACACTTGGCAATTCGGATGATCTGAAAGCCGGACAGGCAGCGATCGCCATCGGTAATGCACTCGGCTATGGTCAGTCTGTGACAACCGGTGTCATCAGCGCATTGAACCGTGAGGTAACCGTATCCGATTCCAACAGCAACACAAATTACACCGCAGAACTGATCCAGACCAGTGCAGCGATCAACCCTGGTAACAGTGGCGGTGCACTGCTCAATGCAGCAGGCGAGGTCATCGGTATCAACTCTGTAAAATATGCAGACACAAGTGTTGAGGGAATCGGTTATGCGATCCCGATCAGCACAGCAATGCCGATCATTGAGGACCTGATTACGAAGGAAAAGGTAGATGAGGCAGACAGTGCATATCTTGGTATCAGCGGCGTCGATGTCACAAGCGATGTGGCAAAAACCTACAATATGCCGACCGGTGTCTATGTAGCACAGGTAAAAGAGAACTCCGCCGCAGAGCAGGCTGGAATTCAGAAGGGCGATATTATTACCGCATTTGACGGCAAGGATGTCTCCTCGATGGAGGATCTGTCCTCTAAACTTCAGTATTACAAAGCAGGAACGACCGTGGATGTCACCATCCAGAGATCTTCCAACGGACAGTATGAAGAGCAGACGCTCTCTGTCACACTGGGAAAGAAGAACTGACAGAGAAAGGGCTGACACAGAGGCAGTAAGTTTATGATAGGAGCACTTGCAGGGATAAGTTCCAAATGCAACAGGCGGCGGTAAATCTGACCGCAAAATCCGGCATTTCTAACCACGCCGCGCTTCGCATCTGCGATGATCTGTGTCTTTCCAAGCTTTGAACACTCCGCAGGATGTGTCCGCAACCTGCAGACAATTTTAGGATTCTCGTGTGTCCCTTGCGTCACCAGGGAATCCGCTCATTGTCTGCGGTTTGTCGGACACATCCTGCGGAGTGTCAAAGCGTGGCAAGAGACACAGAATGTGATGCAAAGTGCGGCATGGAAGAAATACTCGAATTTTGCTTCAAAGATTTACCGCCGCCTGTTGCATTTTGGAACCAGACACCTGCAAGCCCGTTATGATAAGCCGGCTGCCTCTGTGTCAGTCCCTTTGATCTGTCAGTCTTCTGTCTCAGTGTTCCATCTTCCAGAAGGCTGCAGAGTAAGGCGGGAGCGTACTGCCACCTCCAAAGTCGTGCGTCTCCCCGGTGAGCAGGTCAACAGCTGTGCCGCAGCTTGCGTCGAAATGCGCCGTGAAGCTTTCGGAATCTGCGTTGATGGCGACTAGCACACGCTCATTGGCGCTTTTCCGCTCAAAGATGGACTGCTTATTCGTGAGCAGGACAGAGCGGAAATCGCCGTAGTTTAACGCCTCGGAAGACTTTTTCGCGGCGACAAGGCGGCTGATGAAATCCGTGAGCGTGGTCCATTCCGGTGCGTCAAAGCAGGCGCGCAATGCGGGATCGCCGTCCTCTTTTCGCGCTTTGGCACCCCATTCACTTCCGTAGTACACGCATGGAATGCCCGGCATGCCGAACTGCATGGCATAGATTAACGGAAGGTGCGCCTCGTTTGAGAGGATGCTTGCCACACGGGTGACGTCATGGTTGTCGACGAAGGAGAGCAGGTGCTTTCCCTTGTACAGAGTCCAGTTGTCCGGGCCGAACTGGCGCAGCAGAGAGTGATTGATCTCGAACATGTTCATGGAGTTAAAACTGGAATACAGTCCTTTGTAGCACTCATAGTTTGTTACGGAGTGCAGCATGGTGTCGTTCATGATCTGGTTGTAATCGCCGTGTACGACCTCGCCGACCAGGAAGAAATCTGGCTTTAAGGTGTCACAGTAGGCGCGCAGCCTTCGGATAAAATCATGGTCGAGGCAGTAAGCCACATCCAGCCGCAGTCCGTCGATGTCAAACTCATCTATCCAGCCCTTGATGCAGGAAAAGAGGTGTGCGATGACATCCTCGTTGTGCAGATTCAGCTTTACGAGATCATAATTCCCTTCCCAGCCCTCATACCACAGCCCGTCGTTATAATTGGAATTCCCGTCAAAACTGATATGAAACCAGTCCTTGTAGGGAGAGTCCCATCTCTTCTCTAAAACGTCCTGGAATGCCCAGAAACCGCGGCCGACGTGATTGAAGACGCCGTCTAAGACGACTTTGATGCCGGCGGCGTGGAGGTTGTCACACACTTCCTTAAAATCCGCGTTGGTGCCAAGTCTTGTGTCGATCTTTGTGTAATCTCTGGTATTGTAGCCGTGGGTGTCCGATTCAAAGAGCGGTGAAAAATATACGGCGTTTGCGCCAAGCTTTTGAATATGAGGAATCCAGTCGTTTACCTTTTGGATGCGGTGGGTGAGAACCCCGTCATTTTCAAAAGGTGCGCCGCAGAACCCAAGCGGATAGATCTGATAAAATACACTTTCATATGCCCACATAATGCGTTGCCTCCTGTGATTGCTTTTTTATTTCGCTGTGCTCATGTCGTGTGATTTTTTAGAGCAGGCGCGCTGTGCAGTGATTACGGTGTCACGCAGACCGCCCCGTTCCAATGCGGCGACAGCCTCGATCGTCGTTCCGCCCGGAGAGCACACGGCGTCTTTGAGTTCGCCGGGGTGCCTGCCGGTCTCCAATACCATTTTGGCTGCGCCGTAGACGGACTGGGCGGCAAATTTGTAAGCCTGTGCCCGCGGCATGCCGTCAGCAACGGCAGCGTCTGCCATTGCCTCGATAAACAGATAGACATAGGCAGGGGAGGAACCGGACACGCCCACAACGGCGTCGATGAGGCTCTCCGGTACGACTTCTGCTTTTCCAAAGGAGTTGAAGATCGCCTGCACTTCGGAAAGCTCGGCTTCGGTGACATGTGCATTGACACACAGGGCACTCATCGCTTCGCCGACGAGGGCAGGTGTGTTTGGCATGGCGCGAACGAGCTTGATCTCTTTGCCAAACGCCTCTTCGATGGCAGCAATGGTCTTGCCAGCAGCGATGGAGACGATGATGCAGCTGCTCTTCACATGCGGGGCAATCTGCGGAATCACCTCATCAAATTTGTTCGGCTTGACGGCGAGAAACAGAATATCGCTGCGCTCGGCGACCGTCTCATTGGAGAGTGTCGTCTCGATGGAAAACCGGCTGTGAATGGCGTCGAGTGTCTCCTTGGAGTGTGCACTGGCGATTACCTGCCCCGTGGTTACCAGGGAGGCGTTTAAGATGCCGCCGATCATGGCGCTGCCCATGTTGCCGGCACCGATGAAACCAATGATTTTGTCAAACATATCAAAAACCACCTTTCTATGTATTGTATGCTGATACCAGAACAGCCGGCTAAAGATAGCCGGCTGTCTTTCTATAAAATATGGTAGCGTTTTTAGAACCAAACGTCAAGTCCTGGTGTACGATGTTTAGAAATCTGTCAGATTGGCAGCTCTCTTCTCAAGGAATGCGCCCATTCCCTCTTTCTTGTCATGTGTGTCGTTGACAACACCAAAGAGGTTTGCTTCCATCTCAACGGCATTCTTGATGTCCATGTCGTAGCCGTTGTTGATTGCTGCCTTGGCAACGGAGACTGCGTAGCTTCCCTTGGAGATGATCTTTGCAGCCATAGCCTTTGCGGTAGCCATCAGTTCTTCTTTTGCGACAACCTTATTTACAAGGCCGATGCGGTATGCTTCGTTGGCATCGATATTGTCACAGGTAAAGATCATTTCTTTGGCACGTCCCATACCAACAAGACGGGCAAGTCTCTGGGTACCGCCGAATCCAGGGATAATACCAAGACCGCACTCCGGCTGTCCGAAAACAGCATTGTCGGATGCGATACGGATATCACACGCCATAGCAATCTCACATCCGCCGCCGAGAGCAAAACCGTTGACAGCAGCGATGGTAACCTGACGCATATTCATTAACTTGAAAAATGGAACAGAAGCCTTGATGCCGAATGCTCTTGCTTCCGGAGCGGTGAAGTTCACCATCTCGGAGATATCAGCGCCTGCAACGAAAGACTTGAACTCGTTGCCCTTCTTGTCCGGACCGCCGGTTAAGATGACAACCTTGACATCGTCCATAGCTTCGATCTCAGTCAGAGCCGTGTTTAACTCGTCAAGAGTCTCACTGTTTAATGCGTTAAGAGCTGCCGGTCTGGAAATGGAAAGAACAGCAGTCTGGTCAGCGATTTCCAATTTCAAATTGTTAAATTCACTCATTCTAAAACCCTCCTGAATAGTTTGATAAAAAATTAACAAATTACTAATATTAGAGTACAGCGTTTTCTAAAATTTGTCAATAGAAAACAGTATTTTCATTTGGAAAGAAAGGGGGTATAATAAATCCTAAAATGAGTACGTTACTAAGGAGTCATACATATGAGCACAAAGAGATCTTATCTGTCAAAAGTTGTTGTGGAGATGCCGGATTCCGGTATTAAGGATTTTTTCGATATTGCAAATACCATGGACGGGGCTCTGTCTCTTGGCGTCGGGGAGCCGGACTTCCAGACGCCGGAGCATGTCAGGGAGGCGGCGGTCGCCTCCATCCGGCGCGCCGAGACGAAGTACACCGACAACCGCGGTACCGTGGAGCTGCGTGCGGCGGCAGCGGAGTATCTGGAAAAGTTCGATCTGCACTATGACCGGGCGGATGAGATCCTTATTACAATGGGTGCAAGCGAGGGGATTGATCTGGCGCTGCGTACGCTGGTGGATCCGGGAGACGAAGTGCTGGTGGTTGAACCCGCCTATGTGTCCTACGTTCCCTGCGTGGAGCTGTGCGGGGGAATTCCGGTATCGATTCCGCTGCAGGCGAAGAACGGATTCCGTCTGACGGCGGAGGAACTGGAGGAAAAGATCACAGGGCGGACAAAAGTGCTTCTCATCTCTTTTCCGAATAACCCGACGGGCGCCATCATGGAAAAGGCGGATCTGGAGGCGATCCGCGAGGTGGTGCTCGCCCATGACCTCTTTGTGATTACGGACGAGATCTATGCAGAGCTCACCTACGGCAGAAAGCATGTGTCGATCGCGGCGCTGCCGGATATGTATGAGCGCTGCGTGGTTCTAAACGGTTTTTCAAAGGCGTTTGCAATGACCGGATGGCGTATGGGTATCGCGGCGGGGCCGGCGGAGGTCATTTTCCATATGAACAAGATCCATCAGTTCACGACGATGTCGGCGGGGACGACTTCACAGTATGCGGCATTGGAAGCGTTCACGAGTCCGGTGCGGGACGAGGAGATCGATGTGATGCGCCAGGAGTATGACGAGAGACGTCACCTGATGGTGGACGGATTCCGGGCGATGGGACTTAAGGTGGTTGAGCCGGAGGGAGCGTTCTATGTGTTCCCGTCGATCAAAGAGATCGGGCTCACCTCGATGGAATTCTGCAGCCGGCTTTTGCAGGAGCAGAAGGTGGCGGTGATACCGGGAGATGCCTTTGGAAGCTGCGGCGAGGGATACATCCGGTGTTCCTATGCGTATTCCAAGGATGTGATAAAGAAATGTCTGGAAAAAATTGCGGCGTTTGTGGCGCAGTTTGACCTGGATTTAAACGCTTGACAGTAGAGACGGAGAAGAGAATGCTGGATAATTATCATCTGAACCAGTTGGCAGAGCCTCTGCTTGCGTGGTTTGTAGATCACGCGCGGGTGCTCCCGTGGCGTGAGAGACCGGAGCCTTACCGCGTGTGGGTCTCGGAAATCATGCTGCAGCAGACCAGAGTGGAGGCAGTAAAGCCGTATTATGAGCGCTTTTTAAAAGCATTGCCGGATGTGGCGGCGCTTGCAGCCTGTCCGGAGGATCAATTGATGAAGCTCTGGGAGGGGCTTGGTTATTACAACCGCGTGAGAAATATGCAGAAAGCCGCAGTCACCGTGACGGAGGAGTATGATGGAGTGCTTCCGGCGGATTATGGGAAGCTTCTGGAATTGAAAGGGATCGGTTCCTACACAGCGGGTGCCATCGCATCGATCGCCTATGGGATACCGGTGCCTGCGGTAGACGGAAATGTGCTGCGGATCTTGACGCGTGTGGCGGCGGACGATACCGACATCATGAAACAGTCGTTCCGCAGTGCGGTGGAAGCGCAGCTGGGAGAGATGATGCGGGAACTTACGGTTCCTGAGGAGCTTCGGCGTGTCCTTCGCGATGAAAATGTTCCCGGCGCGCTCAACCAGGCGATGATGGAGCTTGGGGCGACAGTCTGTGTGCCGAACGGCGCACCTCTCTGTGAGGAATGTCCGTGGAGTAAGATGTGTCTTGCGAGAGCACAGGGGCGCATGATGGATTTTCCGGTAAAAAGCAAGGCGAAGGCACGGCGGATTGAGGAGCGCACGGTGCTTGTCATTCGGGATGGAGAAAAGGTGGCAATCCGCAAGCGCCCGAAGAAGGGGCTGCTCGCCGGGCTGTATGAACTGCCGAATCTGTCCGGCGCATTGAGCGCCAAGGAAGTTCTTTCCTATGTAAAAGAACAGCAGTTTGCTCCGCTGCGAATCGAGAAGCTTGCGGATGCAAAGCACATATTTTCCCATATCGAGTGGAGGATGAGTGGATATGCCATTCTGGTGGAGGAAGCCGGCTTTGCCGCAGAAAAGGAACCAGAGTCAGGAAATGGGCGCACCCCGGAAGAGAAAGCGGACGGGGAAGGCGGACTGATTTTTGTGGATGCATGGGATGCGAGAGAGCGTTATGCCATTCCGTCGGCATTTTCAGCATATGCGGGTTATTTAAAAAAGGAATTTGATTAAGATCAAGAAAGATAAAAAAGTTTGTAAAAAAGAGGGAGCCGGTGCATTGCACCGGCTTTTCATATGAAAAAGATTGTGTGTATGGAAAGTGAAATAAATTCACTATCTGCTGGGAGGAACCTTGCCTATTTCTAAGCAAGGTGACCTGACAAGCACTTGTCAGGAATGAAAAAGTTCTATGAAAAATTTAACTTGCTGTCTTAACTTTATCTATACTATAAAATGGAAATATGACCAGCGTATGCCAAGTTTATTAGTATTTTGTAAATAAAATATGAACAAATGAAGGAAGTGGACATTTTTCAGTGGATATTTTGAAAACCTTAAGGAAAAAATAAATTGGCGTACTGTGGAAAATCCTGTATAATGAAACAGGTCAATGTTAAGACAATGCGGGCAGTACCGCAGAACGGAGGAGACATGTACGATTGTATTGTCATTGGAGCCGGAATTGCCGGAGCGGTGGCAGCGCGAAAGCTGGCAGAGGAAAAAGGAAAGCGTGTCCTTGTCATGGAACGCCGACCGCATATCGGGGGAAACTGTTACGATGAGAAAGATGCCCACGGCATTTTAATTCATAATTACGGACCGCATATTTTTCACACAGGTCTGGAGGAAGTGTTTGCATATTTATCGCGTTTTACGGACTGGTACCTGTTCGGGCACGAGGTGGTCGCAAAGGTCGGGGATCAGCTGATTCCGGTGCCGTTTAACTTAAATACGTTACATATGGTATACGGGAAGGAGAAAGCCGACCGGCTGGAGCAAAAGCTGATCGAAACCTACGGCGAGGGTTCGCGTGTGCCGATCATGAAGCTGCGCGAGAACGAGGATGCGGATATCCGCGAGATTGCACAGTATGTGTATGAGAATGTATTTTTATATTACACGATGAAGCAGTGGGGTCAGAAGCCGGAGGAGATCAGCCCGGAGGTCACAGGGCGCGTCCCGGTGTTAATCTCCTATGATAACCGCTATTTTCAGGATAAGTACCAGGGAGTGCCGGCGAACGGATTTACAGAAATGTTTGAGAAGATGCTTTCCCATCCGGGGATCACGGTGGAGTGCGGCACGGACTGCTTAAGCCGCATGCGCTTTGCGGACAATGAGATTTATTTTGACGGCGAAAAATTCGACGGCGACGTGATCTACACCGGCGCGCTGGATGAATTGTTTGCATGCAGGTATGGAAGACTGCCGTACCGCTCGCTGGATTTCCGGTTTGAGCATTACGACGGGGCGTCTTACCAGGGACACAGTGTGGTCAACTACACGGTGAGCGAGGATTTTACCCGTATCACGGAATTCAAGTTTTTGACCGGGCAGAGGGATACGGACGGCACCACGATCGTGAAGGAGTATCCGTTTGCGTATACGGGAGCAGAGGGAGAGATTCCGTACTATGCGATTTTGAATGAGGAAAATCAGGCGCTGTACGAAAAATACCGGGCACTCACGGCTGGCATGGAGCATTTTCATCTGCTCGGACGGCTGGCGGAGTACCGCTATTACAACATCGACGCGATGGTGAAGCGCGCCATGGAACTGGCAGACAGATTGTAAGAGTGTGACGGAAAATCTGCCTTTTGGGAAGAAAGCCGGGTTTTCTTTTACGGAAATAAAGGAGAGATTAGAAAATGAAATTGTTGACATTTGCGATTCCGTGCTACAATTCGGAAGCATATATGGAAAAGTGTATCGAGTCGCTGCTTCCGGGCGGGGATGATGTGGAGATTTTGATCGTGGATGACGGATCGCATGACCGCACGGCAGAGATTGCGGATGCGTATGAGAAAAAGTATCCGGGGATTATCCGGGCGATTCATCAGGAGAACGGCGGCCACGGCGAGGCGGTCAATGCGGGTATCCGCAATGCCACCGGGCTTTATTTTAAGGTAGTGGACAGTGATGACTGGGTGGATCTGGATGCTTACCGCAAGATTCTGGATAAGTTACGGGAGATTTCCGGCGGTGACAGAGTGCTGGATATGTTTATTGCTAATTATGTATATGAGAAAGAGGGAGTGAAGCATAAGAAGGTCATGCGCTGCTCCAATCTTCCGAAAGACCGGATATTTACCTGGAAGGAAGCCGGACATTTTCACAAGGGACAGTATATTCTCATGCATTCCGTGATCTACCGCACGAAGCTTCTGGTGGAGTGTGGACTGGAACTGCCGAAGCACACCTTCTATGTGGATAACATCTATGTATACAAGCCGCTTCCGAGTGTGCGGACGCTCTATTATATGGATGTGGATTTTTACCGGTATTTTATCGGAAGAGACGATCAGTCCGTCAATGAGAGAGTGATGATTTCCCGCATTGATCAGCAGATCCGTGTGAATAAGATTATGGTCGATGCGTTTGACCTGTGGAAAATTCCGAACCGGAAGCTCAGACATTATATGTTCAACTACCTGGAGATCATCACAGTCATCTCGACGATCATGCTGATCCGCTCCGGCACGGAGGAGAATCTGGAGAAGAAGAGAGAACTCTGGAAATATATTAGAGAAAAAGATATCCGCCTGTTCCATCATCTGCGGGCTGGAATCCTCGGCAATACGATGAATCTGCCGGGAAAAGGCGGAAGAAAGATCTCCGTTGCGGCATATAAGCTTTCACAGAAGGTGGTCGGCTTCAACTAGCGGGAATCCCTGCTCTGTGTCCGGGAGAGATTTTTGAGGAAATACATGATCTTAAAGTTCCAGATGTAACCGGCAGCAACATTCTAAGCGCAAAATCCGGTATTTCTAACCACACCGCGTCCGGCATCTTTGATGATCCGTGTCTTTCCAAGCTTTGAGCACTCCGCAGGATGTGTCCGCAAGCCGGCAGACAATTTTAGGACTTTTGTGTGGCGCTTATTCGCCCCAGACAACAGCTGGCATAAATGCCACCTTTATGTCGAACAAAACATAACCGCGCGAAGCCGATGTTTGAATTGGCATCTGCATTATTTTCAATAGCAGATGCCAACGAGTTTCGGTTCGCGCGGTTTTATATTGTCTGTGAAGAAGTGGCATTAGCGCCACTAAAAAGTCCGCTCATTGTCTGCGGGTTGTCGGACACGCCCTGTGGATTGTCAAAGCGTGGCAAAGACACAGAATTGGATACCGGACGCGGCATGGAAGAAACACTCGAATTTTGCTTCAAAGAATGTTGCTGCCGGTTACATTCTGGAACTTTATGCACACGCATTGAATGAAATATACTCTTCCAGATACAGAGCAGGGATTCCCTGCGATTAAGAATCCATACTCATCTCGTTTAAGAGGGCTGTTTTCATATCGTAGAGCTTCTGGGACAGATCGACATAGATCTCCTGCGGGTTGACGAAACGCTTGGTCTCATCCCAGATGGTGTCTTTTTCATGGTTACAGATTTCACGGATCTCCATGACGCTCGGGGAAGTGTAGACAGTTTTTCCGTTCTTTATTACTGGAATCAGCATCTCGCGCAGAGTGTAGCTTCCGCCCGGAAGTCTCGTCTTTTTCCAGGGAGCGTTCGGATCAAACAGCTTTAAGTCTTCGCTCTCGTCGAATGTCTCATCGTACAGGCAGATGAGATCGGCCTTGATCTTGCCGGTCTTTTTGTCATAGACGCGGTAAAATGTCTTGTTGCCGGGATTTGTGACTTTTTCTACATTCTCAGATAACTTGATCTTCGGCTGGAAACTTCCGTCTGCAGTGCGGATGGCGGCAAGCTTGTAAACACCGCCGAAGGCAGGGTTGTCTTTCGAGGTAATCAGATTTGTGCCGACACCCCAGGAGCTGATGGTTGCGCCCTGCAATTTTAAGCTTTCGATCAGGTATTCGTCAAGGTCGTTGGAAGCGGAGATCACGGCGTCCGGAAAACCGGCTTCATCTAACATTTTGCGCACCTGCTTGGAGAGGTAGGCAAGGTCGCCGCTGTCCATGCGGATTCCGTAATAAGTCAGCGGAATACCGGCATCGCGCATCTCGGTGAAGACACGGATGGCATTCGGAATACCGGATTTTAACGTGTCGTAGGTATCCACGAGCAGAATACATGCGGACGGGTAGAGCTCAGCATATTTGCGGAAAGCCGTGTACTCATCCGGAAAACTCATGATCCAGCTGTGGGCATGTGTGCCGAGTACCGGCACATGGAACATCTGACCGGCGAGAACATTGGAAGTGCCGTTGCAGCCGCCGATTACGGCAGCTCTGGCACCGTAGGTACCGGAATCCGGACCTTGTGCGCGCCGTAAACCAAACTCCATGACATTATCGCCCTTGGCCGCGTAACAGACGCGGGCGGCCTTGGTCGCGATCAGACACTGGTGGTTGACGATATTTAAGATGGCAGTCTCGATTAACTGTGCCTCCATGATGGGAGCGACAACTTTTACCAGAGGTTCTCTCGGGAAGATCAGGCTGCCTTCCGGGACGGCGTAGATGTCGCCGGAAAATTTGAAATTGCTCAGGTATTCCAGAAAATCTTCGTCAAATATTTTCAGACTGCGCAGATAGTTGATGTCGTCCGCGTCAAAATGCAGATTCTCGATGTAGTCGATGACCTGCGCTAAACCTGCGCAGACGGAATAACCGCCGTCGCAGGGATTGTTGCGGTAGAAGGCGTCAAAGACGACAACATCCTGATTATGATTTTTAAAATATCCCTGCATCATGGTCAGCTCATAGAGATCTGTGAGCAGGGTAAGGTTCAATGTACTCATGTGTGTCTGGAACCAAAGTTCCGCTCCTTTCCTGTTTTGAGATTGGAACTATTATAACATAATCGTTGAGAAAATGTAGGAAAAGTTATATAGTTAAGGTATTCTGAAAGAAATGTGAGGCAGGGAATGGGATGAGAAGAGAGCGTGCGATGGCACTGTTTGAAGAAGGATATAATTGTGCGCAGTCGGTATTTCTGGCGTTTTCGGATTTACATGGAATGGATACGCACACGGCGGCGGCACTCAGCTCGTCTTTCGGCGGCGGAATGGGAAGACTGCGCGAGGTGTGCGGAGCGGTCAGCGGGATGTTTCTTACGGTGGGCATATTATACGGCTATGACGACCCGGGCGCCCGGGAGGAAAAAGCGGCACACTATGCGAGAATCCAGGAACTGGCGAAGGCGTTTGAGGAAAAAAACGGTTCGATTGTCTGTCGGGAACTGCTTGGTTTATCGGTAAAGCGGGAAGAACCGACACCGAAGGAACGGACTGCCGAGTATTATAAAAAGCGCCCCTGCAAGGAACTTGTCGGGGATGCCGCTGAGATATTGGAAAAGTATATTGCAGAACATCCGGTGGATGAGAGGTTAGAAAAGAGAGGAACAGTCAGATGATGATTCGCAGAGCAGCCATACAGGATCTGGAACAGATCATGCAGATATATGCGAGGGCGGTGCAGTATATGCACGCGTCCGGCAACCCCAACCAGTGGGTGGAGGGGTATCCGTCCAGAGCGTTGATTGAGGAGGACATCGCACGCGGAGTCAGTTATGTAGTTGACAGGGATGGCGTGATTGAGGCTGTGTTTTCCTATATAGAAGGGGAGGATCCGACCTACCGGCAGATTGGGCAGGGGATGTGGCGCACGAATGGAAGTTATGGAACCGTGCACCGGCTGGCATCCGCCGGACGGCTCCGCGGCGTGGCGGGAATCTGCTTTTCCTGGTGTGCCGAGCAGGCAAAAATGCATGGCTGCAGCAGTCTTAGGGCTGACACGCATCAGGACAACCGCATTATGCAGCATCTTCTGCAAAAAAACGGATTTGTGTACTGCGGGGTGATTCATCTGGCAAACGGCGCGCCGCGTCTGGCGTTTGAGCGGGCTGCCGTGGCGCCGGAAGGAGTAAATCCGGGAATGCCGCAGCAGAAACAGAAAGGGGACGGCAGAGGATATGGCATTGCATCGCTCATACTTGGAATCGTGTCTGTGCTGCTGTTTTGTACCTGCATCAACTGGGTGACGGGAATTCTGGCGATTATTTTCGGAATCATTCAGATCACGAAAAATAAGGAGCATGGTCTTGCAATCGGTGGAATCATCACAGCGGCGATCTCAATGGTGCTTTCTGTCGTTTTATATCTTGCCATGTGGTTCGGAATGACAAATGCGGGGATTACATACGAAGATCTCCTATACGATCAGTATGATGACAGCTATGACAGCGATGGAAGTGATGCATGGTACGACGGCGATGGAAATGGCAGTTATGATGGCGGCGGAAACGACGGATGGTATGACGACGGCGGAAACGACGGATGGTATGACGGTGGCGGAAACGACGGATGGTATGACGGTGATGGCAGTGGCGGCTACGATTACTATAATGATCCCTACGATTATTTCAGAGATTACTATGACGTTCAGGAGCCGGGCGGCAATCAGTTTATGTGAGTGTTTTCGGCAATGAAGTGATAGCATCGCGCTTTTCGGAATATACTCTAAGTGACAGAGCATAAAGGTCAGAGTAGAAGTGCGGATAGCAGGAAGCTGGTTTTATAATAAAAAGAAAAGAGGCAGACTGATCTGGGTGACAGCAGGAATGGCATGTATGGCGGCGGGGTGTTGTGTAGCTTTTTGCATGCAGGTATCCCTGCGTGCGCCAACAGAGGTCAGGGAGACGATGGCGATGAATGAATCGGTAAAAAAAGTGGCAATTACATTCGACGACGGACCTAATCCGGACTATACGGAGATGCTTCTTTCGGGGCTGAAGGAACGTGGTGTGAACGCCACGTTTTTTCTGTTGGGAAAAGAAGTGGAGCAGTATCCGGAGATCGTGAAGAAAATCCATGAGGGCGGACATCTGATCGGGACACACTCCTATGAACATGTCAATCTGAGCAATCTGACCGATGCAGCGGCGATCGAGCAGGTGGATAAGACGAACGCGGCGATTCATGCAATTATCGGTGAGTTCCCGGAGTATATCCGGCCGCCGTTCGGGTGCTGGAAACCGAATCTGGATTATGAGACGACAATGATTGAGGTACTCTGGGATGTCGATCCGAAAGACTGGGCGACGAGCAACTCATCGGTCATTGCGCAGCGCGTGCTGGGGGATGTCGAGGAGAATGATATTATTCTGCTTCATGATGCGTCGGAGTCGTCCGTGCTGGCCGCGTTTAAGATCATCGATGAATTGAAGACGCAGGGGTATACATTTGTGACGGTGGAGGAGATTCTGCTGGAGTGAGACGCGAAAGTGCAGCGCGGGCAAAGTTTGTCCGCGCTGTTTATCTAAATGGAAAATATTATTTTATATGATACTAAAATTGCGAGAAAAAATCACCTGATGCGCATTGAAAATAGGGGGAAATGGTGATAATATAATATATTATATGAAATTGAAGAGAAAAAATCGAAGGAGAGATATTTTATGATATGTCAATTTACATTTGAAAATTATAAAGCATTTTCAAAAGAAGCAATGCTTGATTTTACTGCGGAGAGAATAAATGAGCATGAAAGCAGTTTGCTGATTGATGAAAGTGCCGGGGAGCGACTTGTGCCTGTTATAGCTATTTACGGACCTAATGGAGGTGGTAAATCGACAGTATTGGAGGCTTTAAATTTTTTGAGAGACACTATATTGCGGGTTATAGTGCTGACAAAACTGCACGATGAGGAGGAAAAGTATGAAAATGTTATACGAAGGTTATCTTCGACAGGGTCGAAAGAAATATACTATAAGCTTTCTCCGGAGTACAAGGATTTACCTACAAAATTTGACATTATGTTTTTGGCAAAAGGCAGTAAATGGCACTATCAGCTCGCGATAATAAAGAATAGAATTATATCTGAAAATTTATATGCACAAAAAGCGGGAACAAATGACGTGCGGCTTATATTTGAACGATCGGATGAGGAATGCATTCTGGGTGAGGAAATAGAAGATATTGCGGTTGAAAAAGTAAATGATACTATGCCCTTACTTTCACATATTGCTATTAATTATGATATAGAAAGTATTGATACGGTTGTAAATTGGTTCTTTGATATTAAAGTGCTTAATTATGATAACCCTCGTAATGAGAAGAAAATATTATTACCAAAAACAAAAGAGAAAAGAAAATGGTTATTTAAGATGTTGGAAGAAATGGATATAGCAATTAAGGATATCCGCATTGTAAAAGATATAGATGGTAACATAGAAGATGTATATACGAAACATGTAATGGAAAATGGTAAAATGTGTGAGATCAGTCTGGATGAAGAGTCTAGCGGTACGAGAAAGCTGCTTAGCTGTCTTGGAACCATAAACAGGTGTCTGGAAGAGGGAAATTTGATGATTGCTGATGAACTTGATGCTAAACTACATCCGAAATTGCTGCGGTATATAATAGAATTATTTACAAATCCGGAAAGCAATAAAAATGGGGCACAGCTCTTATTAACTTCACATGATATTACGACGATGAATCATGATGTATTTCGTAGAGATGAAATATGGTTTTGTGCAAAGAATCCGTATGGGGCATCAAAATTATATTCACTTGTAGCATTTCGAAAAACAGATGGAAGCATGATAAGAAATGATGAAGCATATGGCAAACGATACCTTGAGGGACGTTATGGTGCCGACCCATATATACGAAAAATTATAAATTGGGAGGATTGCGAATGAGTCTTAAACCTAAGAAATTTAGTGAACTTAAGATACAACAAGATGAACTCCAGAAAAAAATGCAAAAGAAGAAAAAGAAAACGAACATAGTATTGCCGCCGTATACTTATATTGTAAGTGAAGGGACAAAAACGGAACCATATTATATTGAAGCGATGGCACAGGTAATAAATGAAAAATATAGAGAGTTTTCAACGGGCAAGTTTGTGGTAGTAGAGGGAACGGGCAGAAACACAAAAGGATTATTAGAGTATGCAAGAGCAAATGTTGCCAGAAATTTTCCTCAAGCGGAGGTTGTATGGCTCATGTATGATAAAGATGATTTCCCGTTGGATAATTTTGACAATACACAATACAGTGCAGAAGGCAAGAAAGATGTGCGCGAATACCGGGTAGCGTGGTCAAATGAGTGTATTGAGTTATGGTTCCTTCTTCATTTTCAGGAACTGTCTGTTAATGTGGGAAGAGAAAAATACAGAGAATTGCTAAAGGGTTATTGTCAATATGAGAAAAATATGAAGTCAATTTATGATGTACTTCGAGATAAAACACCCATTGCTATAGCACGGGCTAAGCGTCAATATGAAGCATATGGAGATACTGCACCATCTCAAAGATGCCCGGCGACAAGAGTTTATCAGCTGGTTGAAGAATTGCAGAACTACATTTAGCCTGTAAGAGATTCTGACTATAATAAGATTATTTTAGGATAGATATTAAGAGGATCTATGAAGAAAAAATGGATTGCCGTTATAACGGCTGTATGCATGATAAGTTTGTTTGGCTGCCTGCATTATCTACATGAAATGCAGGAAGAAAAGTATACAGTCATAACTTCTGTAAATGGTGTGGAATTTGATGTGCCGAAAAATTATTTGACGCAGGCTACAGCTATTACAGGTATTTCAGACGATGAGGATTACGGTACATATACGTATGTATATAGTGACGGGAAAAGTACCTATTTATTATTTGATATGGATCAGATTATAATGATTGTTGACAATCAGACGGATTACGGATTACAGAATTCTACAAACATAGGGGAAACAATTACTGAAAAGCCAATAGATGGTGTCTGGTTTAATTTGGAAGATAAAGCAGACCAATATGACATGAAAATCAAAAATGATGCGTATCGGTTAATTCATACCGTACGAAGTGACGTATCAGTAACAGAAAATCAGGGTGGTACGTTTGTGGGAAAATTTGCAAATGTATCTGTTAGTGGGGTGGAATGCTCCATGTTTGTAGGCGCAAGAGGAGAATGTTATTCTGAGTTGGATTTTGACACGAAAAGAATGCTTGAACATATCGCAAAGTCTTTGAACATTACAGATCACACAGCATTGTCTAATGTTGATATAAATACAGATTTGCCTGTGTCAGGCAGGAAGGGAAAACTTGATATAGCGGATAATCAGGGAGAGATCGGAAATAAATATTCTGATATCTATCATTTGTTAGCTGTTGGTATGACAGGAACTTATTTGGCGTATGATAAAAATTCAGAATTCTCTTTATCAAGTGGGGAAATCACAGTTGAGCAGTTATACACAGGAGAGGATGCCATAGATATCATAAAAGCGTATTGCAATTCGGGAAAATCTATGCGGAAATATATGGAAGCACCAGAAGGATTCTCTTGGCATGTTATAAAATACAGTCTATCGCAGTCTCAGAAAGACTTATATACAAATATTAAAATTGAGGGTCTGGATGGAAACAGACTGGTTTATCATGGTGTTTCATGTACGAGTAGGACATATGATATTATATACGATTGGAATAAGAAAAATGACCTGTATTGCTATTACGCAGTACCAAATGGATGCAAAGAATACATGCTGGAGTGTGGAAACAGGTATAAGTCTACATCAGAGACCGCCTGTTATCGTATAAACATAGTGAATTCAGAGTAATAGGAAAAATACAAATGCAGGTTGACTTTTTGCTATATTACATATATTATACAAATGTAACTGTGATATGTGTTAATAATACTCTAGGTTGTACATCTCTCAGTATCTGAGAATGATCGAACCCTAGAGTTTTTCATTTAAAACAAGTAAATATTTTGAGTAACTTTTTATTATAGATTATAGAATGTAGTTTGCGTATTAGAGACATAACCTGTATAACTCTACAATCAAATAACTGGAAACGTATGCATGGCGTACCATTAAAGGCAAAACCTCGCAGTTTGAATGGCAACTTGCTTGCACTTATTAAGTTAAATGATCGTTATGTGTCAAGTCGAAGCCCGAAAAAAAGGAAAAAAGCTCGTTTCAGAGGGACTTTTAATGTTTTTGCAATCCAGCAGAACCCCGAATACCGGCTTTATCACAGATATGGGTACCAGAAAGAGAAATACAGGCGCAAGGTAAAACGCGCATACAATAAGTAAGAGGAGGATTGTTTTATGAAATATTTTTCAAGAAAAAGAAAACCAAAACGCTTTTATGTACTTGTCGGCTTATTTACAGCAATGACATTGACTGCGTGGGCTAACTTCACCTACATCGACCACAAGGCTGAATTGACTCTGGAGGCGGGAAGTAAAGACGATCAGGTAGATTCCTTCATTAGTTGGGGAGAATACGGCGTAGTGAATGAAATGGTGCTGGCAGGCGGTGTAACATCTGGAAAAGCACAGGAGATTTTAAATTCTGGCTACTGTCTTCAGTATATGGATTCATGGAAAGCTGCCGGAAAAATTCCGTCGGACTTCACACCTGCATCCCAGAAGAGCAGCTCATCAAGCAGCACTTCCAGCAATGATACACAGGCAACAGCAACCGACAACAGCGGATCTGATTCCAAGAAAAGTGACACCAATTCCACCAAGACTTATACAGACGCGGAGATCGACGCGGCATGGAAAGCAGTCACAACAGTAGATCCGACGTGCGCAACGGACGGTTACACAGAATATAAGAACAGTCTTACAGGAAAAACCAAGCAGGAAGCAATCCCGGCGACCGGTAAGCATACCTACGAGGTAACGGACAGCACGGATGCCACCTGTATCGAAGCTGGCAGTGTAACATACACCTGCTCTGTCTGCGGGGACACTTACACCGAAGAGACAGATCTGGCGGAACATACCTACGAGGTAACGGAAACAACGGATGCCACCTGCACCGAGGACGGAAGCACGACATACACCTGTTCTGTCTGTGGGGACACGTACGAAGAGACGATTCCGGCGACCGGACACGATGACGGCGAATGGACAGTAACCAAGAGTGCCGGAGCATTTTCAACCGGAACCAAGGAGTTGCGCTGCACCGTCTGCGGGGAAGTGCTTGACACAGAAACCATTCCGCAGACCTGCCCGATCCCGTTATTTGGCGTTGTAGCCATTGTTGTGATCGCGGGCGGCGTGATTGGTAGAACGATTAGCGTAGTAAGAAAAGCAAAGAAAAACAAGGCAGATTAACTGCCTTGTTTTTCTATAAAGCATTCCGGAAGATTGCGCTAAGATTGAACAGTTCTTTGGAGATAACATCATTTACAGAAATATATGGGGTATCCCAAAAACGTGAATCAAAAGACAGCTCCCGATTATCTCCCATGACAAAGAGACATTGAGAAGGAACAACAAATGTATCGGTACAGTTCGTCTCAACATCTTCCGGCAGATAGGCACTCTCATCGAGCTGTTTGTCGTTGATGTATACATAACCATCATAAAAAGTAATTTTATCTCCGGCCACTCCTATAACGCGTTTACAATAGGTGGTTCCATTAAGATGAAAAAATAAAATATCTCCGGCTTGTGGTTCACTGGCAATATAGGCAAGACGGTTACCGATGACGATATCGCCTGTCCTTAATGTGGCTTCCATAGATCCGCTTTTGATTGAACCGATAGAGAGTATGCTGTTTAACAGAAAAATTATAATGCTAATGCATATAAGGTATGGAAGAAACTCACGCAAATATAAGACGATGGATGCGAAAGGCTGGTGTAGTTTTTTTGAAAAATTGTTCTCACAATTCAAGATAGTTCCTCCGATATGGTATGAAATAAGTAGCCATTAGTTCATAATCATGAATGTCTGTTACTTACGTTGCAGGTGTTGTGGCTTGACCAGAGTTATTTACTGATGCATCAGTGTTTATGGGGTATCACTATCTGTTGTTGGTGCGGATTGCTTTATGGAGTTCGCGAGAGCAGCAGTAGTTTTTTCATCATATGAAGTTTCCACCGAGCCATCCCAATAACATATGGTGGTTGCTTTAATACCATTTTTGTAAGTTATAATTTCGATTTCGCTCCAATCGGTTGTCCCTTGTACGCCGTCTATTACGGTCCAGTCTGCTATTTCGGATTCATCTGCAGAATCTGTCTCTATTTGTAAGTGTGTTGCAATATCATTACTCTCAAAAGCTTTTTTATAATTTTCGATGAGAGATAAATCTTTTACCGGCGTTTCTACTGGATCAGTTGTTTCGATTTCAAAATTCATGAGGGCTTTATATTCTTCGTCTGTAAAAATATTTTTCGCACTTTCTTCAAATGTCACTTCATCTACCGGATTATTTTCAACGTAATAATTTTCTGTATAAGAATCCTGAAATCCCATTTCATATAATGGATAATCACTCTTGTAAGACAACAATAATTTACGTTCTCCATTCTCAATGGTACATACATCAATCTCATTTCCATAGGAAGACTCCTGTAATCCCAGATAATATGGAGTTCCCTCCAGGTTATAGAGGAAAAGGCTGGTTGCCGATGCACTACAGTCCACCAATTTTACAGTTCCATTATAATAAGTATATAAATCATATCTCCAGTCGGCGCATCCGGGAAATAAAAATAACTCTGGAATTCCATCCAAATTTACATCGACTATTCCATACGTGGCAGCATCAGCATCTTGAATTTGCAGCCCCTGATTACTTGCATCCGGTAATATTGCACCCGACTGAAGAAAATCTATGTAAGCCTGCTTCCAATCCTCTGCATTATTAGGTGTTTCACTTGATTCTTCCTGCGTAACGATTGTTTCTGTTGCGCTTTCTTCTTGTACGGTTGATTCAGTAGATGACGTTACCTGATCTGTCTCAGTTACTTCGTTTTCCTTTACAGGTTCATTTTTCTGAGAATCACACGCTGAAAGTGATAGACCTATTGTCATTACCAATACTGATATTAACACTTTTTGTTTGTTCATATTCTTTTTCATATGTAATTCAAAACCTCCATTATGATTTACTATATTGTATCATACTTAAGATGTAAAGGATAAAAAACATTTTATGACAGCGTTAGAATTAGATTTACAGATTCACTTGCAACCCTCCGATCAATTTGTTACAGTATAGAAAATGATTTCCGGGGAAAATCGTGCACAACAGAGAAAATGCATATTTTTACTTGTAAAAAGGGCATATATCGTGTATTGTAATAGAAGTGATGCAATTTTGATGTTGCAATCTGTCATATTTTTTGGAAAAATCATGATTAAAACCACGAATCATTAAAAAAATGCAAGTTTTACATAAAGAAAATTCAAAACGGTCAAGTGTACGCTGCGCACGGACATACGCCGGAAGGCAGTGACCGGGAATTTTTATACATCAGAAAGCAGGTTTTGACATGGACTTATTTGAATATATGAGAGAACAACAAAAGGAAACGGAGGCGCCGCTTGCATCCAGACTTCGCCCCACGACGTTGGATGAGATGGTGGGGCAGCAGCATATTATAGGAAAAGATAAGCTGCTGTACCGTGCAATCAAAGCGGATAAGCTAAGTTCCATCATACTGTACGGTCCGCCGGGAACCGGTAAGACGACGCTTGCAAAAGTCATCGCGCATACGACGAGCGCAGAGTTTTTACAGATCAATGCGACTTCTGCCGGCAAGAAGGACATGGAGGAAGTGATCGCGCAGGCGAAGAACAACCAGGGAATGTACGGCAGGAAGACGATCCTCTTTATCGATGAGATTCATCGCTTCAATAAGGGGCAGCAGGATTATCTGCTTCCGTTCGTGGAGGACGGCACGATCATTCTGATCGGTGCAACGACAGAGAATCCGTATTTTGAGGTCAACGGAGCTTTGTTGTCCAGATCTATCATTTTTGAACTGAAGAGTCTGTCGAAGGAGGATATCCGGACATTGATTCTCCGCGCGGTAACCGACCGGGAAAAGGGACTGGGCGCTTATAATGCTGTGATTGATGACGATGCGCTGGAATTTCTGGCGGATGTTGCGAACGGGGATGCCCGCGCGGCACTCACGGCGATCGAACTCGGCGTGCTGACGACGGAGCGGAGTGCAGACGGGAAGATTCACATCACGCTTGCGGTTGCCAGTGAATGTATCCAGAAGCGCGTGGTCAAATACGACAAGTCCGGGGATAACCATTACGACACGATCTCCGCTTTTATCAAAAGTATGCGGGGTTCCGATCCGGATGCGGCAGTCTACTATCTTGCGCGGATGCTGTATGCGGGAGAGGACATCAAGTTTATAGCAAGGCGCATCATGATCTGTGCGGCGGAGGACGTCAGCAATGCAGATCCGATGGCGCTTGTGGTCGCCACATCGGCGGCACAGGCGGTGGAGCGCATCGGTATGCCGGAGGCGCAGATCATTTTAGCGCAGGCGGTGACCTATGTGGCGAGCGCACCAAAGAGCAATTCTGCGGTCTGTGCCATCAGCGATGCCATGGCGGCGGTGCGGGATACCATGACGGCACCGATACCGGTGCACCTGCAGGATGCACATTATAAGTCATCACAGAAGCTGGGACACGGCGTCGGTTACAAATACGCGCATGATTATCCGAATCATTATGTGAAGCAGCAGTATCTGCCGGACGGTCTGACAGACCGCATGTTTTATCATCCGTCGGAGAACGGCTATGAGAAAACAATCCGGGAATATTTTGAAAAAATAAAAGGGATGCAGCCTTAGAAATAAGGTTCATATAAAATGTATATACAGATAGCAGGAGGAAGGAACAATGCAGTCATATCAGGAGATGAGCAAAGAGGAACTGTTAAAAGAGAAGGAACATCTGGAAGCAGAATACAAGAAGTTCCAGCAGCGGGGATTGAAGCTTGACATGTCCAGAGGAAAGCCATCCCAGGAACAGCTGGATCTGTCTATGGGCATGATGGATGTTCTCTCGTCCTATTCCGATCTCGCATGCGAGGATGGAACGGACTGCCGCAACTACGGTGTACTGGACGGAATCCAGGAGGCGAAAGTGCTGATTGGCGATATGATCGAGTGCAATCCGGAAAATATCATTATCTACGGCAATTCCAGCTTAAATATCATGTACGATACGATTTCACGCTCCATGACACACGGTGTGATGGGAAATACGCCGTGGTGCAAGCTTGACAAGGTGAAGTTCTTATGTCCGGTTCCGGGCTATGACAGACATTTTGCCATCACGGAATATTTTGGCATTGAGATGATCAATGTTCCAATGCTTCCGACAGGACCGGATATGGATATGGTGGAGGAGCTTGTCAGCAAGGATGAGGCGATCAAAGGAATCTGGTGTGTGCCGAAATACTCCAATCCGCAGGGAATTACCTACTCGGATGAGACGGTACGCCGTTTTGCCAGATTAAAACCGGCGGCAAAAGACTTCCGTATTTACTGGGATAACGCTTACTGTGTACATCATTTATATGATATGGATCAGGATCATCTGATCGAGATTCTGGCAGAGTGCAAGCGCGCGGGCAATCCGGATATGGTATACAAGTTCTGCTCGACCAGCAAGATCAGCTTCCCGGGTTCCGGTCTGGCTGCGATTGCAACTTCCGCGAACAATCTGGAGGATATTAAGAAACAGTTGAAGATCCAGACGATCGGTCATGATAAGGTGAATCAGCTTCGCCATGTGCGCTTCTTTAAAGATGTGCACGGTATCACGGAGCACATGAGAAAGCATGCGGCTTCCCTCAGACCGAAGTTTGAGATGATTCTGGACACATTCGACAAGGAGTTAAAGGATCTCGGCGTCGGAAGCTGGTACAGCCCGAAGGGGGGATATTTTATCACCTATGAGACGCTGGAGGGATGCGCGAAGAGCGTGGTAGATAAGGCGAAAAAGGCAGGCGTTGTGATGACACCGGCAGGAGCACCGTTCCCGTACGGCAAGGACCCGAAAGATTCCGTCATCCGTATATCTCCGTCGTATCCGTCGCTGGAGGATCTTACAACGGCAACACAGATTTTTGTAGTCTGCGTAAAGCTGGCAAGCATTGAGAAGATTCTGGGGGAACAGCAGGCGTAAGAGCACAGAGCAGGGAATGATATGAAAAAAATAATTGGAATAGTGACACCGATTCTTCTGCTGATTTTACCGTATCTGCTTTTTGTGGTTCTGTCTGTGGGCATGGGAAGACCGGACAGAGATTCGTCTGGAGCCTATATCATGGCGGGCGATTCCAGATTGCAGATGACGCAGACGGCAATCTGCATTGTCTACACGGTGGTCGTGCTCTTAAATGTCGTCTGGGTCATCTATCAGACGGCGGCAGGAACCGGCGCGCAGGCGCTGCTTCTGTGGGATATGCTGATGAAGCTGTGCTATGTCCCGTATTATCTGCTGGCGGCGTTTATGGTGCTGGCGGGATTTGCGACGTTTATGTTTGGCGGAGTCGCGATTATCGGCGTGATGTGGATTGCGGATGTCCTGTTTTTGATACCGCCGTCCATCTACGGACTGTGCGGCTGCATCCGGGCGTGCAGTGAAAAAAAGCTGTCCGTGGGGGTAGCAGTTGCCCTGTCGATACTGCACTTTATCTTTGTGCTGGACGTTGTGGCGGCGGTCGTCGGATTCTGTACCGTACACGGCAGACACAAACGTCAGAAACAGATGGAGGCTGCCAGACAGCCGCAGATGACGTACCGGAATTGAACAAGTGAATGCAAAACATAACCGCGCGAACCGAACTCGTTATCATCTGCTATTGAAAACAGGGCAGATGATAACTCAGACATCGGCTTCGCGCGGTTATGTTTTGTTTGACATAAAGATGGCATTTCGCCATCTGTTGTCTGGGTGCCAACAAGGGGCACACACAAAAGTCCTAAAATTGTCTGCAGCTTGTGGACACACTACGTGGAATGTTCCAAACTTGGAAAAACAAAGATGTTCAAGGATGTTTGACGCGGCATGGTTAGAAATACCGGACTTTGCGATTAGAATTGCCGCCCCGGTTGCATTTGGAACGTCATACATCTCTATTACTTATAAGAAAACGTATCCCGTTCTAAATTTGGATTATGCCTGCGTCTGGGCAGCCTCCGTCTCCTCGGTTCCGTTCTTCCACTTGTTGAACTTCTCCACAACGGCATCGTAGGTGCGCTGTGAGATGTCCGGAAGATCCTGTCCCCAGGACTTGGTTGCTTCCTTGAAGCCCTTCTTGAAAGCGTCAAGAAGAAGATCAGCTTTTTCCGGATCGTTGCCGGAGAGTGCTTTTGCAAAATCAAGAATACGGTCTGAAGTCTGGTCGACGCCCCAGTAACCGTCATCAGCGATATCTGCCTGCGCCTGTGCCCTGGTGGCTTCATCTACGGTAAAATCACCTTTTGCAAGGAAGCTCCACATAGAATCTGCGGTACCGATGGCAACACCCTGCTTGGTCATCATCTTTTCTACAAGACTGCGAAGCTGGGAGGTACGCTGCTCGGCATCTGCCTTTAACTTGTTGACAAGTGCGTAATCGGTTTTCTTTGTAACCGTGCCGGATGTCTGACCGGAACTCTTCTCATATACGACACCGGTATCGGTCTTTGTGCTGCTCTCACTCTTTTTCTCTGTATGGTCCGTCTTTGCTGCGGTATAAGTAGAAGCCCGCTGTGCTGCCACTGAGTTTGTAATACTGTTAATTGCCATAATTCATTCCTCCATTCCCTTGGATCGGTTTAAAATAATTGACAGGAGGCATCCATGCCTGCTCTTTGTCTCATCTTCTATATCGGCAGGAAACATTGCCCGGTTTAGATTTTTGAGAAATTTTATTGCGTAAAAAGAAGGAGAGATAATTGACCTTTTTTACAAGTCATGGTAAGATTCAGTCTGTATACAAAATACATTAAAAAAACATGGGGGCATTATGAAAGAGATTTCGGTAAAAGCACTGGCAAAAGTAAATCTCGGACTTGATGTGGTACGGAAGAGACCGGACGGGTACCATGAGGTGCGGATGATCATGCAGACGATTCATCTGTTTGACCGGCTGGAGATTACCCGCAATCAGTCGGGCAGGATTACGATGTCGACCAACCTTGCGTTTCTGCCGACAAATGAGAACAATCTGGTATACAAGGCGGCAGCACTTCTCAAAGAGGAATTTGACATTGGGGACGGTATTGATGTAAAGCTGCATAAGCACATTCCGGTGGCAGCCGGCATGGCAGGCGGAAGCACGGACGCTGCGGCCGTATTATATGGAATGAACCGCATTTTTGATCTGGGGCTTTCTAAGGAGGATCTGATGACGCGCGGTGTGAAGCTCGGCGCGGATGTTCCCTACTGTATTATGCGCGGAACGGCGCTCGCGGAGGGGATCGGTGAAAAATTATCGGCGCTTCCTCCGATGGTCAAATGTCCAGTGCTGATTGCTAAGCCGCAGATCGGGGTTTCCACAAAATTTGTCTATGAGAATCTGAAGCTGGATGCGGATACCGTGCATCCGGATATTGATGGGCTGATCGGTGCGATCCGGGCGAAGAATTTGGAGCAGATCGCAGGACACATGGGAAATGTGCTGGAGACAGTTACGATTCCCAATTATCCGGTCATTGCAGAGATCAAGGATCATATGATGGAGCACGGTGCAGTCCATGCAATGATGAGCGGAAGCGGTCCAACGGTCTTTGGCCTGTTTGCCAACGGGGATACAGCCGTGGCTGCATACGAGGCAATGCGTGAATCAAATCTTGCAAAACAGGTTTACCTGACAAGCATATACAACAATGCGCGGTGAGGAGAAGACGGGCAGAAACAGATAACAAAGCAGAAGGAGGTACTTATGACAGAGGATCTGACATTGAACATGAATGCATACCTTCCGCTTCGGGATGTGGTGTTTAACACACTGCGGGAAGCGATCTTAAAAGGAGAGCTTAAGCCGGGGGAGCGTCTTATGGAGCTGCAGCTGGCAGCAAAGCTTGGGGTGAGCCGCACGCCGATCCGTGAGGCGATTCGTATGCTCGAGCAGGAGGGACTGGCGGTCACGATTCCAAGAAAAGGTGCGGAAGTTGCGCGGATGACGGAAAAAGACATGGAGGATGTCTTGCAGATCCGGGATGCGCTCGACGAACTGGCGGCATCCATCGCCTGCGAGCAGATTTCCGAGGAGGAGCTTGCGGAGCTCAGACATACCATGCATGAGTTCGAGGAATCCACAAAGACGGGGGACGTCAAGCGGATTGCGGAGGCGGATGTGCGGTTTCATGACATCATCTATCATGCGACGCGCAACGTCAAGCTGGAGAACATGCTCAACAATCTGCGGGAGCAGATGTACCGCTACCGCGTGGAATATTTAAAGGATGAAAAGAATTTCCCGATTCTGATCCGGGAGCACAGCCAGATCGTGGAGGGGCTTACCGCAAAGGATAAGACCATGCTGACGGCGGCGATGCACAAGCATGTGATGAACCAGGCGACAGCGGTGAAGGAAATGATCCGGGAGCAGGAAAAGTGAATAAATTTCCCGAAATGGAACAAACTAACAGGGACAGGCGGATGCCTGCCCCGTTTTTGTTTTAGGAAAGGAAGAAAATCTGTGGCGGAGAAGACAAAGATCAGCGAGAGACTCGACGAGAACATCGCACATATGGAGGAACTGTTTCACACCTGTGACGACATCAAGAAGAAGCGGATGAATCTTGGAAAAAACCGGGACGTGGCGTGCTACCTCACGTTCATTGAAGTCTCGGTAGATATGGGAAATTCGGCGCTGTTAGAAGTTTTAAAATACTTAAGGGGTCTGGAGCGGGAGGAGATTCTGCGGGTGTTGGAACAGAATGCCCTCGGAACCTCCGATGCGACCTATTTTACGACGATCGAGGAGGCGGGGGACGGTCTTTTGACCGGAGAAGCCATCTTTTTCGTCGACGGTTTTGCGAAAGCGGTCAAGATTCCGGATGACGGTTATCCGAATATGGGGATCAACGAGGCGGACTCGGAAAAAGTGGTGCGTGGTTCTAACGAGGGATTCGGGGATTCGGTAAAACAGAATGCGGCGTTGATCCGCAAGAGAATCCGGTCGCCACAGGTCAAGGTAAAAGAGAAAAAAATGGGCGTGCGCTCCAACACCAACGTCTATCTGGTCTATATGGAAGGAATCGTCTATCCCGAGCTGGTGGCAAAGATTGAGGAGCGGCTGGAGGGATTTGAGATTGACGGGGTACTCGACAGCGGAGTCATTGAACAGCTGTCGGAGGAAAAATGGTATTCCCCGTTTCCACAGTTTCAGACGACGGAACGGCCGGACCGGGCGGCAATGTCCATCCTTGACGGCAGAGTGGTTGTGCTGTCGGACAATTCGCCGATCGCGCTCATTCTGCCGACCGATTACAATTCCTTTATCAAGACGAGCGACGATTACTATAACCGCTGGGAGATCGCAAGCTTTGAGCGCCTTTTGCGCTATTTTGCATCCTTTTTTGCCATGACATTGCCGGGACTCTATCTGGCGGTCACCAATTTCCACACACAGATTCTGCCGACCACGCTCCTGCTGTCCTTTGCGGACGCCAGGAGCGGCGTGCCGTTTCCGGCGGTGATTGAGGTGATTATCATGGAGCTTTCGTTTGAACTGCTGCGGGAGGCGGGAGTGCGGCTGCCCGGAGCGATGGGGAATACGATTGGAATTGTGGGGGGACTGATCATCGGGCAGGCAGCCGTGGAGGCAAATCTGGTGAGTCCGATTGTCGTGATTGTGATCTCGTTTACGGCGCTGTGTTCGTTTGCTGTACCGAATGAGGAGTTTGCAACGGCATTCCGGCTGCTCAAGTTCTTTTTTATCGGAATCTGCGCATGGCTTGGTTTTTTCGGGTTTCTGGCAGGGCTGCTTGCCGTGCTGATCCATCTGTCGCACTTAAAAAGCTTTGGCGTGCCGTACCTGATGCCGTATGTGGCGGCAGATCTGAACGATTATGAAGATGAACGCGATTTCCTTTGGCGGCAGCCACTTCGGCTGCTCTGGAAACGCCCGATCTACGCGAAGAAAAATAACCGCAGAAAGCTGCGGATGAAACAGTGACAGAGAGGAAACGGACTATGTTTTCAGAAAATAACAGGATATCGGGACGCCAGATGTATCGGCTGATGACGTATGATCTGCTTGGCATCGGCACACTTCTCGTCCCACAGATGCTTGCGAAGACGGCGGGGAGAGACGGCATTCTGTCAATCGGAATCGGGATGGCGGCAGCGCTCGCGTATCTATGGATATTGCGCAGGCTTGCGCCGCCCGCACAGGAATCTTATCCGGAATATATGGAGCGGCAGCTGGGAAGAATCGGGGGAGGAATCGTACAGGCAGGTTATCTGATCTACCTGGTGCTGTTTGCAGGGTATGTGGCGTATCTATTTGCAGACATTATTCTCCGGGATCTTCTGCGCGGAGAATCGTTTTATCTGGTCCTTTCGGTTATCATGCTACTGGTGCTGTATGGACTTGCGGGGGGAATCGAGGGACGGGCGAGAGTCTATGAGATGCTGTTCTGGTTTCTTTTGATCCCGCTGTTTCTCATGCTCTTTGCTGCGGCGGATGAAGTGTGCACCGATTACTGGGCGCCGCTTGGAATGAGCAGCTTAAAGGGCGTGGCAGGCGGAGCTTACGGGGTGTTTTTGAATCTTTCCTTTGCATTTCTGCTTCTTTTTTCGGGAACGTATGTTAAGCGGCAGGAAACATTGTTTGCGGCGGGAAAGAGGGCAATCCTATTTGTGGGATGTCTCCATGCGGTGCTCTATCTGGTTCTGGAGGGAATTTTCGGGGTACCGGCGCTTGCGGGGATGGATTATCCGGCAGTCACGCTGATGAGCACGGTAAAAATATCCGGCGGCTTTTTAAAAAGAACGGATGCGTTTATGTTCGGCGTGTGGTTTTTTACGCTTTATGCTCTTTTAAACAGCTGCGTTTTTTATGGAAGCAGCATAGCAGAGGAATTATGTAAACCTATTCTAAAAATGCCAAAAGGGAAAAAGTACATGTGGATTTTCTATGGATCTGTGGCGGTGGCAGCGTCTGCGGCAGCAATCTGTTTTTACCGGAGCAGAGCGGTATTCGACTGGTACGAGCGGTTCCTGTGGTATGTCGGAACGCCGTTTCTGGTGCTGGCCCCCGTCTTTGCCGCACAGAAAAAATGGGGAAGGAGGCTGCTTGCGCTTGCGGTGATCTGTGCAGTTGTCCTGCTTGTGATGACAGGCTGTGCCCCCGCGGAGCTGGAGGATCGTGATTTTCCGATTGAGATTGCGGTGAGGGACACGAAGGATGCCGGGCTGGCGTGGTATGAAGCGGAGCAGGCGGGAAACCGGATGGTGGATTACAGTCATCTGAAGGTTCTGATCCTGGAACAGGAATTTGTGGAGGATGAGGCAGCCGTGCAGGAGTGGCTCGCGTTTTTGAAGGAGAAGAGCGAGGTGCCGCGCAACGCCTATGTGGTGGTCACGGAGGATGCCGAAGCACTGCTGGCGCAGAGTGAGACGCTGGGAGAAGCGGTCGGGGATTATCTGGAGGAACAGTTTGAGAATGTGTCCCAGATCAAAAAGCAGGCGTACCCCACGATCGGATCGCTGTACCAGGAGATGGACAACCGGCAGGAGACACTGTTTTTGCCGTATGTTACCGTGAAGGACGAAAAACCGGCGGTGGAGCAGTATTATGTGTGGAAGCGTGGGATGCCGGCAGGCATGGTTGACGCGGAGGCGGCGAGACTCGCTTTTTTTACACAAAACCGCATGAGGGAGTACGGTTTACCGTTGGAGGAGGGAATGTTACTGCTGTCGGATGCCACAAATGAGATCACGTTCTCGGAAAAGGATGGCGTGCGGGAAGTCCTGGTGACGATTCACTGCAGCGGAAGCGTGCAGGGAACCGGCGGAAAGGAGAACAAAAAGGAGCTTGCACTTTTGGCGGAAGACTATATGAACCGGATGGCGGCAAATGTGCAGCGGAAGCGGCAGGTGGATCTTACAGACAGTTACCGCAAGCTCGGAGGCGCGGCGCGGGGCTGGTATGAGGAGTACCAGGAGTGCGGGGAGAACTACGAGGAAGAGGTTGCGATTGTCTATCAGGTAAAAATAAACTGGATTCATTTATCATAAAGTGAATAAAACGGTATCAAAACGGGAATCGTCTTTTGCAGCAGAGGAAAGGAAGAAAATGCCGTTATGCAAAGACGTAAATGGATCTGGTACTTGTTGTTGGGAATGAATGTGATGCTGCTTGCCCTCCTGGAAATGCAGTATGTGAAAAATCAGAGAATACAGGAGCAGATTGCTGGGAAGGTGCTGCGGTTCCATGTGCTTGCCAACAGCGATACCGCGGAGGATCAGAATTTAAAGCTTGCGGTGCGTGATGCCGTGGGAAGCCGGATGGCAGAGCTGCTTTCGGATGTCCCGGACAGAGAGGCGTGCGAGCAGGTGGTGGAGGCGCACCTGCCCGAGATTGCGGAGACGGCGCAGGCGGTGGTGCGGGAAGCCGGATATGAGTACGAGGTGCATGCCGCGATAGAGGAGACGGAATTTCCGTCCAAAACATATGGAAAATTCACCTTCCCGGCGGGGAAATATGAGGCGCTGCGGGTTGTGATCGGAGAGGGCGAAGGTCATAACTGGTGGTGCGTCATGTACCCGAATATGTGCTTTGAGGGAAGTATGTATGAAGTCGTGGATGAGAGCGCCGGGGAGGAACTGAAAAAAGTGTTGTCCAAGGAGGAATACCGGGCGGTGCTTGAGGAGGGAAATTATAAGGTGCGCTGCCGCTATCTGACATTTTTGGACGACCTGAAAGAATAGGCTTGATTATTCCGCCAAAAGCCGGTAATATGAGTTGAGATAAAAGGGAGTGTAACGATGACAAAAGATGTATTGATCTCCATCAGCGGTCTTCAGTTTGCTGGGGGAGAAAACAGTGAACCGGTAGAGGTGATTACCTCCGGTTCTTATTATAAGAAGAACGGCAGGCATTATATTCTGTATGACGAGGTGGCGGAGGATACGGCGGGTACCACCAAAAATATCATCAAGCTCGGGGATGAGGTACTTGATATCACGAAGCGTGGTGAGACGAATGTACATATGATGTTTGAAAAGGACAAGAAAAATGTCACCTATTATTATACGCCGTACGGGAATCTGCTGATCGGAATTGACGCCACGAAAGTGCAGGTGGAGGAGACGGAACACAATCTGTCCGTAAAAGTGGATTATGCGCTGGAAGTGAATTATGAGCACATGGCGGACTGCAAGATTACCATGAATATTCAATCAAAAAATGCAGGGAATTTCAAAATCTGAAATACCCTGCATTTTAAATAGCTGCTTATTTTTTCTTCTTCTTTGCTGCCTTCTCTTTGGCAAGTTCTGCCTTTTCTTTTTCCAGCTCTGCATTCGCCTTTTTGGCTTTTTCCTGCATTCTCGCACGGAAGCTCTTCTTGCCCTGCGGCTTCTCAAGAGGCCCTCTGACGCCGGTTACCTTCGTGATATAGATGCCGCTCACGGTCGCTTTGACTTCCTTCTTCAGCGGAATCAGATCATAGACGGCTTCGTCTGCGATCAGTGACATCACCTTCGGACCAACCTTTGCCTTTACGATTGGAAGCTTGGAATGGCGCATCATCTTCGGTGTCTGGTCGATGACAACCTGCGGAAGTCCCGAATCTTTCAGGCGCATCCGCTTTTTATCGATGATCAGCATGGAGACGGTCTGGGCGTTGGCTGCAAGCTGTGCCTCCTGCTCGTCTCTCTTTTTCTGCGCCTTTTTGCCGAGAAAATATAATACGATCAAGCCGACAATGAGGACGGCAAGAATAACCAGCAATACAATGTTTACGGTACTCATGGTAAAATCCTCCTACAATCAAACTGCATTTAATTGTAGCATTGATTCGGCAAAAAAGCAATCTTGTATTTGAAACATTTGTGAAAGTTTGGCTTGTCTGCTTCCTTTTTTGAGGGAAATGTGGTACGATACTAAGGTTAGTGTTGGCGAAACAGAATTCGCCAAAAGAGGGAATAGAAAGGGTATTTGTATATGAAGAAGAGAACAGTAGCACTGATGCTTTGCGCTATGATGGCGTTTGGTGCAGCAGGATGCGGAGCAAAGGACGCCGATCCGGCAGCGACAGAGGCGACAGAGAGCGCAACGTCAACCGAGGGTCTTGCAGACAGTGCGGTTTCCGGTACGATCACAAGCACTCCGTGTGCGAGCAGCGCGTTTGACCTGAAGGGAAGCGATTATGTAACACTCTGTGATTACAGCGCGATTCCGGTTACGATCACCGGGGATTATGACGTGGATGACCAGAAGGTAAAGGACTATTTCAAGCAGATGTTTGACAACTATGGTCCGTTCTATATGGCAGATCCGGACAAGACCACGGTCGAGGAGGGAGACATTGTCAATGTGGATTACGTTGGCAAGCTTGACGGAACAGCGTTTAGCGGAGGTACCGCCGAGAATCAGAACATTGATGTGTACCAGAACGCATCTGCCACAGGAACAGGCTACATCGACGGATTTACGGACGGCTTAAAGGGCGCTTCTGTCGGAGATGTGATCGACTGTGACGTGACATTTCCGGATGATTATGGCAACACGGATCTGGCAGGAAAAGCAGTAGTCTTTACATTTACGGTCAACTCCATTCAGAAGGAAATGACGATCGATGATGTGGATGACGCATTTGCCAAGGAGCAGTTCCAGGTAGATACCGTGGATGAGATGTACGATCAGATCCGCAGCTACATGGAGAGCAGTGCCGAGTATAATAAGCAGAAAGACACTACGACTGCCGTGCAGAATTATCTTATAGATAATTGTGAGGCGGAAGTGCCGGAGGATTATCTTACTGCGCGTGTGGATGATTACAGAAGACAGTACATTGAGCAGAACTGCAACGGAGACGAGAGCCAGCTTGCCGATTATGTGAGCACCTACTACGGAAAGACCGTCGAGGAGATGGAAGCATACTGGAATGAGGGAATGGAAAAGAGTATCCGTCTGGAATTCATTATGGATGCGATCGCAGATGAGCTCGGCGTTGAAGTGAACCAGGACGATATTGATACCTATGCAGAGCAGCTGGTAAGCCAGAACGGATACGAGTCTGTGGAGGCGATGTATAATATCTACGGTTTTGGAGATACCGACTATGGCAAGCGCTATTTCGCAGATCTCTACCGCTACGACCAGGCGCTGGATCAGCTGCTTGAGACGGCGGTTGTGACCATCGATCCGTCTGCGGACACAGAGAGTGACGCGGTGACAGAGGACGCTGCGGATGCAACAGAGGCGGGCAGTGCAACAAACGCATCTACGACGTATGAGGCAGCAGAAGGCACGGAGAAGACCGGGGCAGCCAATTAGGAATAAGCATTGATTTTTTGCGGCAATGCAGATAAGATAATAGAAAAGAGATAATGAGTGGCAGACGGGATGCGGCAGAGTGGCGCACCCGTCTGTTGCGGATGGAGGAATGTATGGATCTGGTAAATATAAGGGATTTATTTCGCAGCAAGGATGAGTATCTGGATACGACAGTGACCATCGGCGGATGGGTCAGAAGTCTTCGTAATTCCAAGAATTTCGGCTTTATCGTTGTCAATGACGGTACGTTCTTTGAGCCGGTGCAGGTGGTATTTTCCAATGTGCTGGAGAACTTTGAGGAAGTGGAGAAGTTAAACGTCGGCGCGGCAATCATCGTGACGGGTAAGCTTGTCGCAACCCCGGAGATGAAGCAGCCGTTCGAGATTCAGGCGGAGAAGATTGAGGTGGAGGGAGCTTCCACACCGGATTATCCGCTGCAGAAGAAGAAACACAGCTTTGAGTATTTGAGAACGATCTCTCATTTGAGACCGCGCACCAACACCTTTGAGGCGGTGTTCCGCGTGCGTTCCCTGATTGCCTATGCGATCCATAAGTTCTTCCAGGAGAGAGATTTCGTCTATGTGCACACACCGCTCATCACAGGAAGTGACTGCGAGGGTGCAGGTGAGATGTTCCAGGTGACGACGATGGATCTTGCCAATGTGCCGAAGAATCCGGACGGAACCGTGGACTATACGAAGGACTTTTTCAATAAGCCGACGAATCTGACCGTCAGCGGACAGTTAAACGGCGAGACATATGCGATGGCGTTTAAGAACATCTATACGTTCGGACCGACATTCCGCGCGGAGAATTCCAACACGACCAGACATGCGGCGGAGTTCTGGATGATCGAGCCGGAGATCGCATTTGCAGATCTTGAGGACGATATGATCCTTGCGGAGAGCATGCTCAAATATATCATCCGCTATGTGCTTGAGAATGCGCCGGAGGAGATGGCATTCTTCAATAACTTTATCGACAAGGGACTCCTTGACCGACTGAACAATGTGGTGAATTCTGATTTCGCACGTGTGACCTACACGGAGGCAATCGAGATCTTAGAGAAGCACAACGACAAGTTTGAGTACAAGGTATCCTGGGGTGCGGATCTTCAGACGGAGCATGAACGCTATCTGACAGAGGAGATCTACAAGCGTCCGGTATTTGTGACAGATTATCCGAAGGAGATCAAGGCGTTCTACATGAAGATGAACGAGGACGGCAAGACGGTAGCGGCAGTCGACTGTCTGGTTCCGGGAATCGGAGAGATCATCGGCGGAAGCCAGAGAGAGGACGACTACGACAAGCTTCTGGCGCGCATCAACGAGCTGGGACTTCGCGAGGAGGATTATGAGTTCTATCTTGATCTCAGAAAGTACGGTTCCGCAAGACATGCGGGATTCGGACTCGGATTCGAGCGCTGCGTGATGTATCTGACCGGTATGTCCAACATCCGTGACGTCATTCCGTTCCCGAGAACGGTTAACAACTGCGAACTGTAAGAGGGAAGACTGAGGTGGAGCATGAGATATATTTTGGAAAATGACACGCTGCGGGTCGAGATTGAATCGTTCGGCGCGGAGATCAAGTCTGTGAAACGCAAGGCGGATGGAAGGGAATATATGTGGTGCGGAGACCCGAGATACTGGGGCAGAACATCGCCGGTGCTCTTCCCGTTTGTCGGCGCGCCGAAGAACAAGGAATACCGGTATGAGGGCAGAACCTACCCGATGGGACAGCATGGATTCGCGCGCGATATGGAGTTTACTCTGGAGGCACAGGAGGAAAAGAGCATCTGGTTTGTTCTCTCCTCCACAGAGGAGACCTATGTGAAATATCCGTTCCGGTTCCGGCTGCACATCGGATATATGCTGGACGAAAATGAAGTTTCCGTTCACTGGAAGGTGGACAACACTGATGAGAAGCCGATGTATTTTTCCATCGGCGCACATCCGGCATTTTTGTGCCCGATCAACGGGGAACAGGATAAGACGGGCTATCGTCTCCGGTTCGGAGATCTCACCGACAAGCTGCATCATCACGGCAACACGCCGGACGGCATGGCAATCATGACGGATGAGGAGCTGGAACTGGAGGATGGAGAGGCTGTGATTACGCCCGGATTCTTTGACAAGTGCACCTACATGGTGGAGGGAGCGCAGACGGGAGAGGTGTCAATCCTGGACCGCGACGGCGAAGCCTATGTGACGGTACGCTTTGATGCGCCGCTGTTTGCTCTGTGGTCTCCGGAAGGAAAGGAAGCACCGTTCCTGTGCATTGAGCCGTGGTATGGAAGATGCGATGCGGTTGACTTTGAGGGAAGCCTGGCGGAGCGCCCATACGAGAATGCGCTTGCAGCCGGAGGCAGTTTTGATGCAGAGTACGCAATCGTGTTTGCATAGCCGCATGCGAACCGGCATATAGATAGGATAGAAAGAATCAGGCAGGTCTATCTATGAAGCTGGGATACAAAATAAAACCGAGAGATGCAAAAAGCAACCCGACGACAGCCATCCTTGCCGCCGTGTTTGTGATGTTCCTTATAAGCGGTCTTCTGCTGCTTCTTCTGGCGCTTCTCTTATATAAGATGGAGCCGGGAGAGTCCGTCATTAAGATCGGAATTGTGGCGGTCTACGTAATTTCCGGGCTTTGCGGAGGTTTTCTGATGGGAAAACGGATGCGGGAGCAGAAGTTTTTGTGGGGACTGGCGGCGGGAATCATCTATTTTCTGCTGCTGTTTGGTGTGTCGCTGCTCGTAAAGGGTACGGGTGATCTTCAGATGACGCGCATTTTTTCAACGCTGATCCTCTGCGGGGCATCCGGCATGGCGGGAGGAATGTTAAGCTGAAAAGCCGCTCTGTGGGGCGAAAGTTCAGCAAAAAAAAGGCTTTTCATCTAACCGGTCATGTGCTATACTATACGGGTTAATAGAATTTTATTGTAAGATATAAAGGAGAGATTATTATGAAGCACGTTAAGACATTAAATACCAGAAAGTTACAGAACACCATCAAGAAGGGCGGATGCGGTGAGTGCCAGACATCATGTCAGTCTGCATGTAAGACATCCTGCACCGTAGGAAACCAGAGCTGTGAGAACAGATAATTTTTCACGGGCATAAGTGAATAGCATTACTTACAGACGACCGTTCGCGAAGCGTGCGGTCATTTGTACGTTATAATAGTCAGAATTAGAAAGAGAGGAAATATTATAGTGGTTCATCAGTATAAGAACAACGGCTATGATATTGTTCTGGATGTAAACAGCGGCGCGATTCATGTGGTGGATGACGTGACATACGATGTCATTGCCCTGTATGAAGGACATACAAGAGAGGAGATTGTGAATTCTCTGCGGGAGCGCTATCCGGAGACTGAAGTGGAAGAGGCACTTGATGAGGTGCAGATGCTGGTCGACAACGAGGAGCTTTTTACGAAGGATACCTACGAGAACTATATCATGGATTTCAAAAAGCGCCCGACGGTTGTCAAGGCTCTGTGCCTGCACATTGCGCATGACTGCAACCTTGCCTGTCAGTATTGCTTTGCCGAGGAGGGCGAGTACCACGGGAGAAGGGCTCTTATGTCCTTTGAAGTCGGGAAGAAGGCACTTGATTTTCTGATTGCCAATTCCGGCAACAGACGCAACCTGGAGGTGGATTTTTTCGGCGGGGAACCGCTTATGAACTGGCAGGTGGTCAAGGATCTTGTGGCATACGGCAGAGAGCAGGAGAAGCTTCATGACAAGAAGTTTCGCTTTACACTGACAACAAACGGTGTACTTTTAAATGATGAGGTTATGGAATTCTGTAACCGCGAGATGGGCAATGTCGTTTTAAGTATTGACGGACGGAAGGAAGTTCACGATAAGATGCGGCCGTTCCGCAAGGGTGCGGGAAGCTATGATCTGATCGTGCCGAAGTTCCAGCAGTTCGC
Source organism: Roseburia hominis A2-183 (assembly GCF_000225345.1). NCBI lineage: Bacteria > Bacillati > Bacillota > Clostridia > Lachnospirales > Lachnospiraceae > Roseburia > Roseburia hominis. The sequence goes on along the minus strand of NC_015977.1, from coordinate 2,555,089 downwards.
GGAGAGCAGACATCAGGATAAATATTATGTGAGAGGAACCTTTACACATTATAATCTTGATTTCTCGGAGGATGTGCTGCATCTTGCAGATCTCGGATTCAAGCAGATTTCGGTGGAGCCGGTTGTGGCGGAGCCGAAGGAACCGTACGCAATCCGGGAGGAGGATCTGCCGAAGCTCTTCGAGGAGTATGACAAGCTGGCAGTTGAGATGATCAGACGTCATAAGAGCGGAGAAGATTTTAATTTCTTCCACTTTATGATCGATCTTGAGGGCGGTCCGTGTGTGGCAAAACGTCTTTCCGGCTGCGGTTCGGGAACCGAGTATCTGGCAGTCACGCCGTGGGGTGATTTCTATCCGTGCCATCAGTTTGTCGGAAATGAAAAGTTCCTTCTCGGAAATGTCGATGAGGGCATCTTAAATACAGACATTCGCGACGAGTTTAAATGCTGCAATGTCTATGCGAAGGAGAAATGCCGCAAGTGTTTCGCAAGATTCTACTGCAGCGGCGGCTGCGCGGCGAATGCCTACAATTTCAGCGGCGACATCTGCGGAGCATATGACATCGGATGTGAGCTTCAGAAAAAGCGCATCGAATGTGCGATTATGATAAAAGCTGCAGAGGAGGAACAAAAGAATGAAGAAGAGTAAAGCGATTGTTATTTTGATCGTGATCCTTGGTGCACTGGCGGGACTTGCTTATTATGCATCCATCATTCTTTCTTCGACGGGAATCGGGGAAGAGATGAGCATTCCGCTTGGTCTGGATTTATCCGGCGGTGTTTCCATTACCTATCAGGTTGTGGATGACAATCCGAGTGCGGAGGATATGAGTGATACGATCTACAAGCTGCAGAAGCGTGTAGAGGGCTACAGTACGGAGGCGTCTGTCTACCAGGTGGGAGATGACCGTATTACGGTTGAGATCCCTGGCGTATCGGATGCCAATGCGATTCTGGAGGATCTCGGTAATCCGGGTTCTCTGGAGTTCCAGCTTCCGGACGGAACGGTTTACATGACGGGTGACCAGGTTGCGGATGCGCAGGCGGGAACCACGACAGACAGCTACGGCAACAAGCAGTATGTGGTACAGTTAAAGCTCACAGACGACGGAGCAAAGCTGTTTGCGGACGCCACCACAGACAATGTCGGCAATTATCTGCCGATCGTGTATGATGGCGAGACGATCAGCTATCCGCAGGTAAAGGAAGCCATCACCGGCGGTACGGCACAGATTTCCGGCATGAAGACGTATGAGGATGCCGAGACACTGGCAACACAGATCCGTATCGGTTCTCTTTCCTTAAAGCTGCAGGAGCTGGAATCCAGCGTTGTAGGAGCACAGCTGGGAAGCCAGGCGATCTCTTCCAGCTTAAAGGCAGCAGCCATCGGATTAGTGATTGTCATGATCTTCATGATAGTGATGTATCAGATTCCGGGTCTGGCGGCAGCCATCGCGCTGGCAATCTATACCTGTCTGGTAATTGCTACATTATACTTATTTGAGATTACACTGACACTGCCGGGTATTGCGGGTATCATCTTAAGTATCGGTATGGCGGTCGATGCGAACGTCATTATCTTCGCGCGTATCCGTGAGGAGATTGCGACGGGCAAGACGGTCAATTCTTCAATGAAGATCGGTTTTAAGAAGGCAATGTCAGCCATCCTTGACGGTAACATCACAACGATCATCGCGGCGTTGGTACTGATTGCGCTGGGTTCCGGTACAGTCAAGGGATTTGCATACACTCTGATGATTGGTATTGTACTTTCCATGTTCACAGCGCTTGTCGTGACAAGATGGATCCTGTATTCCTTCTATGCCATCGGTATCCGTGACGAGAAGTTCTATGGCCGTGCAAAAGAGCGCAGGACGTTGAACTTCCTCGGAAAGAGAGGCGTATTCTTTACAGTTTCCCTGGCAATGATTGCAGCGGGATTTATCGGAATGGGTGTTCATGCAGCAAAGGGAAGCGGAGCATTGAACTATGGTCTTGACTTCGTAGGAGGTACTTCAACGACAGCAGACTATGGCAAGGATTACACGATTGAAGAGATTGAGAATACCATCGTTCCTGTTGTTGCGGATGTGATCGGCGACAAGGACATCATGGCGAACAAAGTGGAAGGTACGACACAGATTACGGTGAAAACGCGTACCCTGACGCTGGATGAGAGAGATACGCTGGAGCAGGCATTGGTGGATCAGCTTGGAGCAGATGAGTCTTCCATCACATCACAGAGTATCAGCTCGACTGTCAGCAGTGAGATGCGTTCCGATGCCATTGTTGCCGTGATCGTATCTTCGATCTGCATGTTGATTTATATCTGGTTCCGGTTCAAGGATATCCGTTTCGGTGCAAGTGCGATTATTGCGTTGCTGCACGATGTGCTGGTAGTGCTTGCGGTTTATTCACTGCTTCGTATTTCCGTCGGAAATACCTTTATCGCATGTATGCTGACGATCATCGGTTACTCTGTCAATGATACGATCGTTATTTTCGACCGTATCCGTGAGAACCTGGGCAGGACAGCAGTAAAGCAGACGCCGGAGCTTCTGGCGGAGGTTGCCAACAAGAGTTTGACACAGACGCTTTCACGAAGCATCAATACGTCTCTGACAACCTTTATCATGGTATTCATGTTGTTTTTACTCGGTGTTGCAAGTATCCGTGAGTTTGCACTTCCGTTGATGGCAGGCCTGCTCTGCGGAGCATATTCTTCCATCTGTATTGCAACGGAGCTGTGGTACATCATGAGACTGCATCTTGGCAAGAACAGACTGATCAAGAAATAAAACAAATATTAGGGGCTGCAATACATTGACCAAAGATGTATTTGCAGTCCTTTTTATTCCCCTACAGGAAAAAGGAAAATAACGGGAAGCAGGCATGAAGAAACGTAGGATAGCGTGTATAATGGCATGACGCAGAGATTGACCCTGCCATATTTACCTTCTGGCAGTATAGTGAAAAAGGGAAGTGTGGATGGAATTGAGGGAGCGGTAGATCTGGATGTCCAGTTTGTGGAGTGACATGAAAACGGTCATTGAGGAGAAATGAGATGGATGGGATGAAGTTGTTTGCAATCTATTTGGCGGTTATGAATGTGCTCGGTGTGGCGGTCATGTGGTCGGATAAGAGGCGCGCCAGACTGCACCGGTGGCGGATTCCGGAGAAGGTGCTCTTTGGCGTGAGCCTGCTCGGGGGAAGCGCGGGAACCTGGGCAGGAATGTATTTGTTCCGCCACAAGACGAAGCACTGGTATTTTGTGGTCGGAATGCCGCTCATTCTGGTTTGCCAGGCGGCACTTGCAATTTATCTGGTGCACTTATATGTTTTATAACAAATTGTTATAGACGGTATATGTTTTCTGATTGAATAAAGATACAAAGTCATTTATAATGAGTAGCATAGCCGTAGAAAGACAAATGTTTTTCGTAGAAAGACAGTGCGGCGGTTCAGGAAGGGAGAATACATACGATGTATACAATGGAAGATATCGAAGCGGTAGATATGGAAATCGCACAGGCAATAAAGGATGAGTTTGACAGACAGAACAGTCATATCGAGCTGATCGCATCGGAGAACTGGGTAAGCCCGGCGGTGATGTCTGCGATGGGAAGCGTTTTGACTAATAAATATGCGGAAGGCTATCCGGGGAAGCGCTATTACGGCGGATGCGACTGTGTGGATGTCGTGGAGGAGCTGGCAAGAGAGCGCGCGAAGAAGCTGTTCGGCTGTGACTATGTCAACGTGCAGCCACATTCCGGAGCACAGGCGAATATGGCAGTGCAGTTCGCGATTTTAAAGCCGGGCGACACCGTGATGGGGATGAATCTGGATCACGGCGGACATCTTACGCACGGTTCACCGGTCAATTTTTCCGGAACCTATTTTCATATCGTACCGTACGGTGTGAACGACGAGGGATTCATCGATTACGACAAGGTGATGGAGATTGCCCTCGAGTGCAAGCCGAAGATGATTATTGCAGGTGCCAGTGCCTACGCGCGCACGATCGACTTTAAGAAATTCCGTGAGATCGCGGACGCCTGCGGTGCCGTGCTCATGGTTGACATGGCGCACATCGCCGGTCTGGTTGCGGCGGGACTTCATCCAAGCCCGATCCCGTATGCGGATGTCGTGACAACGACCACGCACAAGACTCTGCGCGGACCGCGCGGCGGAATGATTCTCTGCAACCAGGAAGTGGCAGACAAGTACAACTTTAATAAGGCAATCTTCCCGGGAATCCAGGGAGGTCCGCTGATGCATGTGATCGCGGCGAAGGCAGTCTGCTTCAAGGAAGCACTGCAGCCGGAGTTCAAGGTGTACCAGCAGAACATCATCGACAATGCGCAGGCGCTGTGCAAAGGACTGATGAACCGCGGTATCAAGATCGTATCGGGAGGCACCGACAATCACCTGATGCTTGTCGACCTGACGAATTTTGACCAGACCGGAAAAGCGGTGGAGAAGCTTCTGGATTCCGTAAATATCACCTGCAATAAAAATACGATTCCGAACGATCCGAAGTCTCCGTTCGTGACGAGTGGTGTGCGTCTCGGTACGCCGGCGGTGACATCCCGCGGATTCAATACCGGGGATATGGATCAGATTGCGGAGGCGATTGCCATGATGATCAAGGAGGGAGAGCCGGCGGCAGATCGCGCCAGAGCGATTGTGGCGGAGCTCACCGCAAAATATCCGTTAAAATAAAATCTTTCAAAGTGTGTAGACTAGGCTTCCGTGCATATTGTGAGTGTTCAATATGCGCGGAGGCTTTTTTAATGTTCTATTCTACAAAAATTATTAAGAATTAAACGCTATGTATCGGGTCTGAAAAGATGATAGAATAAAGAAAAGAAAGTAACCCGTCTGGGGCAGAGGAGGAGCTATGGGCAAAAAGAGCGTTGGAATTCTGATCGGTGTGGCAGCAGTGGCTGCTGTTCTGGGAGGAACCGGTTATTATTTCCGGGATGATATCAGGCAGATGATACCGATCTTTGATGATGGAAGTTCAGAGGACAAGGTCTATGTGGAAAAGGTATCCCGCATTATGAATCAGTATGCAGGTGTTTCCAACCGGTATAACGGTGTGGTGGAGACGCAGGATTCATACGAGGTGAATGTGGATTCTTCCCGGACGATCAGCGAGATCAAGGTGGAGGTCGGCGATGAGGTCGAGGAGGGACAGACTCTGGTCACTTACGACACCAGTGACCTTACCATGAAGATTGAGCAGGCGAAGCTGGAGCTGGAAGGCATCCAGAATGAGATAGATAATTACAACAAACAGATCGACACACTGACGAAAGAGATGGAGAAGGTGGACGAATCGGAACGCTACGATTACACCACGCAGATTCAGAATATCCAGAACTCCATCGCACAGAAGCAGTTCGATATGGAGAGCAAGAAGCTTGAGATCTCCAAGGAGCAGAAACAGGTCAGCAGTTCTTCCGTTGTGAGCAAGGTGGCGGGAGTGGTCAAGGAGATCAATGAGAAAGGCGTGGACAGCAACGGGAACAGCGCGCCGTTTATGACGATCTTACAGACTGGAGAGTACCGGATCAAGGGAAGCATCGATGAGCAGAATGTCTGGATGCTTTCCGAGGGACAGGAGGTTGTGATCCGCTCGCGTGTGGACGGCACGAAGACGTGGAGCGGAACGATCGGGAAAATTGACACGGAGAGCCCGCAGCAGGGGAACGATAACAGCTATTACAGCACTTCTTCGGCGGGAGATACACAGTCAGCGTCCAAGTATCCGTTCTATGTGGATCTCGACTCGGTGGACGGACTGATCCTGGGGCAGCATGTGTACATCGAGCTGGATCAGGGACAGGAGGAAGTGAAGGAAGGTCTGTGGCTGTACGGCTCCTACATCGTGCAGGACGAAGATACCCCGTATGTGTGGGCGGCTAATGAGAAAGACCGTCTGGAGAAGCGCTACATCGAGCTGGGAGAGTACGATGCGGATATGGATGAGTATGAGATCGTATCAGGGCTTGCAGAGGACGATTACATTGCCTGGCCGATGGCTGGTCTCTATGAGGGTGTGACGACCGTGACCGACGAGGCGGAAGTGGATTATTCTTCTCCGCTTTACAATCAGCCGGCGGACGAGAATCTGTACGATACAGAGGGTGTCTATGACACGGAACTGCTCTATGATGTGTTGGACAGCGTCTATGATACAGAACTGCCGGATGAAATGTATGACGGTATGGATGCCGGAGAAGGGACAGAGGCGGAGGTGGCAGAATGATACTGAATCTGCAGAATATCTACAAAGACTATCAGCAGGAGAAGCTGGTTGTGCCGGTGTTAAAGGATGTATCGCTGACGGTCGAGGAAGGAGAGTATGTCGCCATTATGGGACCGTCCGGTTCCGGTAAGACCACACTGATGAATATTATCGGGTGTCTCGACCGACCGACGAGCGGTACTTACGAGCTGGCGGGGGAGAACGTGCTCAAATTAAAAGACAGGGAACTCTCGGATCTCCGCTTAAAGAGCATCGGGTTCGTGTTCCAGAGTTTTCAGCTGATGCCGCGGGAGAGCGCCGTGGAAAATGTGGCGCTTCCGCTCAGCTACGCCGGAGTGCGCAAAAAGGAGAGGCGGATCCGCGCGACGAAAGCGCTCGAGAGAGTGGGACTCGGGGATCGTGTCAATTTCAGACCGACACAGCTTTCCGGCGGACAGAAGCAGCGTGTCGCCATCGCCCGCGCGATGGTCAACCATCCTAAGATTCTGCTGGCAGATGAGCCGACAGGAGCTCTGGACTCCAAATCCGGCGAGCAGATCATGGAGCTTTTTGACAGCCTGAACGAAGAGGGCGTTACCATCGTCATGATTACGCATGATCCCAGGATTGCGGCGAAAGCCAAGCGGATTGTCCGGATCATCGACGGTGAGATCTATGAGGGAGAGGGGGACGGAGCGGTATCATGAAGATTAAGAAAGTGATTGCGGTCATCGCAGGTATTGCGGTCACCCTCTCGGCTGCGGTGGGAGGCGTATACGGGTATAAGTCCTATCAGGACAAAAAGCTTATCGCGGAAGTGCAGCCGGTTTCCAACCTCAACTGGGGATACTGGGGAGACACGGAGACAAGTTATGGCACCGTCACGAACGATTCCTCACAGGAGATCTATCTGGATGATTCCAGAATGATCAAGGAGATCTATGTGGAGAAGGGGGATGAGGTGCAAAAGGGAGACCCGTTGCTCGCCTATGACACGGCGGAACTCCAGATAGAGATTGAACGCAAAAAACTCGATATCAGCACGATCGAGAATAACATCGAGAGACAAAAATACAAGTATGAAATGTTAAAGACGCAGACGCCGGTGAAAAAAGATCCGCCGAAGCTGAACGAGGAGCAGCTTGCCTGGTATCAGCACATGGACGAGGAAAACCGCCTGACAGAGACAGATAAGAACGACAGCAGAATCTACAACTATCTGACGGCGGCCTCCATTCCCTACAACGTGACAACCAATGCGGCGGGGGAACTGGTGTATCCGGCAGGAACAGCGGAAGAACCGTATATTTATTATGTCAACCAGAATGCATACGCCTACGGCGGCTTTTTCAATGCCATCCGTCCTACCGCGGAGGGAGGCAGCGGAAAACATGTGCGCGTGATCGTCTGCAAGAAGGATGCGGACGGTAAGATGGTGCTTGACACCGATGAAGCGACCGGGCGGCAGACGCCGGTTGCGGATGATACAGTGTCCCCGAATACCGTCGAGTTAAACGGCAGCGATTTTCCGGCGGATTACGATGAGAGCCGCATGTGGTATCTGTTTTCGGGAAAAGAATACATACCGACCTCCCTTGCGGATGAGTACATGCAGGCCTACGAGGATTTTATGGCGGACTGGGAGGTGCCAAAGGGATATACTTCCGAGGAACTCTATCAGGAGGCTGCCGAGATTGAAGAAAAATTAAAGATGCTCGATATTCAGCGCAGACAGGAACAGCTGGCGCTCGAGTCCATGGAGAAAAGTGCGACGGACGGTGTGGTCTACGCGGAGGTGGACGGTGTCGTCAAGACGCTCGGTGATCCGGACGAGAAGCCCGAGCAGGGGCAGGCGTTTCTGGTGATAACCGGAGATGACGGGCTCTATGTAAAGGGGACGATCAGCGAGCTGCTTTTGGATGATGTGAAGATGGGAACCGTGGTGACTGCCAATTCATGGGAGAGCGGCATGACGTTTGATGCCACAATCACGGAAATATCGGATTATCCGGTTTCGGGCAACTCGTGGGGCGATGGAAATCCCAATGTCTCCTATTATGAGTACACGGCTTATATCGAGGACAGTTCCGCGCTCCGCAACGGGGAGGCGGTAGATCTGTCCATATCGACCAATCAGTCCGATGGCGGCGGCATTTTTATAGAAAAAGCGTATGTGAGGTCGGAGGATGGAAAGGCGTACTGTATGATTGCAGATGAGAATAACCGGCTGAAAAAACAGTATGTGGTGACCGGAAGAACGGTGTACGGATCTGCGGTAGAGATCAAGTCGGGTCTGACGGAGGACGACCGCATCGCATTCCCGTACGGGAAAAATGCGGTGGAGGGCGCTGCCGTCACGGACGAATCATCCAATTATTAAAGGAGGAACGGAGATGTTTGAAAATATAAGATTATCTTTCCGCGGAATCTGGGCTCACAAGATGCGTTCCTTCCTGACGATGCTGGGAATTATTATCGGTATTGCAGCTATTATTGCGATTGTATCTACAATTAAGGGAACAAATGAGCAGATCAAGCAGAACCTGGTCGGAGCCGGTGAGAATACCGTCGAGATTTCCCTGTATCAGGGAGAGTGGGAATATGAGATGGAGTACAACGGCATACCGGAGGGCGTGCCGCTTGTGGCGGATGAGGTGGTTGAACAGCTCAAGGAGATCCCGCATGTGGAAAATGTGTCGCGCTATCTGAGCCGGCAGGATTACAACGGAGTCTATCATCTGAATACCGGGCTTTCCGGTGGTTATGTCAAGGGCGTTGACACGGCTTATTTTGACACCTGCAATTATATTATGAAGGAAGGGCGTGGGTTCACGCAGCAGGATTTTGACCAGTATCACAAGGTCGCGATTCTGGATGAGGATTCGGCGGACGCACTGTTCCAGGGAGAGGAAGCTGTCGGGGAGACGATTGAGATTCAGCAGGAGCCGTATGTTGTGGTGGGAATTGTGACAAAGGCGAAAAAGTTTGAACCGGTCATCAACTCAATTGATGACTATTATACCTACGCGCAGGATTCCGCCGGCTCTGTGTATGTGCCGGCGACGACCTGGCCGATCATCTATCAGTACGACGAGCCGCAGAATGTGGTGCTGCGCGTGGAGAGTACGGATGATATGACCAGCGCCGGAAAAGCGGGAGCGGATCTGCTAAACGGGTATCTGTCGGTGTCGGATACGACGATCCAGTATAAGGCAAAAGATCTGATGGAGCAGGCACAGCAGATTCAGGAACTCAGCAGCTCCACCAACACCATGCTGATCTGGATTGCCGGCATTTCATTGATTGTCGGCGGTATCGGCGTCATGAACATCATGCTGGTATCGGTGACGGAGCGGACGCAGGAGATCGGTCTGAAAAAGGCGATCGGGGCACGCAAGTCCCGGATCCTGGGACAGTTTCTGACGGAGGCGGCGGTGCTCACCAGCCTGGGCGGTCTCATCGGCGTGCTGGTCGGCATTATTCTGGCGCAGGTGATCTCGTATGTGACGACGACGCCGGTGGCGATCAGTGTTCCGGCAGCCGTGGGAGCGGTGGCGTTTTCCATGGTTATCGGAATCGTATTCGGTGTGTTCCCGTCCTACAAGGCGGCGAATTTAAATCCGATCGATGCGCTGCGGCATGAGTAAGCAAAAAATAATGACAGCGCTGCGGACAGAAAGGAGCCGGCATGATAAAAAGAATTGTCATGATGGAGGGCGGAGTGGAGACACTATCCTACTTCTCCCATCAGATGGCAGGAGAGTTTCAAAAACTGGGATACGCAGTATTTTTCTATGATCTAAAACAGGAGGAGAGCAGCGCTGGAAAGCTGCGCAAGTTTATCAGACCGCGCGAGACGGTGCTTGTGACCTTCAATTTTCAGGGACTGGAAAAGGAGGCGGGCGTGTACCGCGAGGGGATCGGTTATCTCTGGGATACCTATCATATTCCCTGTTATAATATTGCCGCCGACCATCCGTACTTTTACGATGACAGGTTAAAAGATCTGCCGGAAAAATACCGGCATATCAGTATAGACCGGAGACAGAAGGCATATTTTGAAGAGTTTTATCCGGAGTATGTGTCGCGTGGCTTTCTGCCGCTTGCGGGAACCGGATTGCGGCAGGCAGAAGAGGAAGGCGAAGCTGAGCAGGGAAAAGCGCGAGCGCAGGGCGCCGCAGTTGAGACGGGAGAAACTGGAGCGCAGGGCGCAGCAGAACAGGCGGCGTCCTGCTATGACGTGATCCTGACCGGAAATTACACAAAGCTTTCCTTTTTTGAACCCTATATCAACTGGATCAATGAGGAGTACGCGGCATTTTACCGGGGGATCATAGACGATCTGTTGGAACATCCGGCGTGCACGGTGGAGGAAGTGGCGCTTGCCCACTGCGAGCGGGAGATGGGGAAAGAGCCCAATGATCAGCTGCGGATTGCCCTGCATAAGATGATTTTCATTGATCTGTATGTGCGCAATTACTGGCGGGGAAAGGCGGTGCGCACGCTCGTCAATGCAGGAATTCCGGTACATGTGGTCGGAAAAGGCTGGGAGGAACTGGAGGATGTGAGACATCCGGAGTGCCTGAAGCTGCACCCGCAGACCGATTCCGTTACCTGCCTTGAGATGCTGGCGGACGCGAAGGTGTCTTTGAACGTGATGCCGTGGTTTAAGGACGGAGCGCATGACAGGGTGTTTAATTCCATCTTAAACGGAGCGGTATGTGTGACCGATCCGAGCTGTTACCTGGAAGAGGAACTTCATGAGGGCGAGGGCGTCTGCTATGTTGCGCTGCAGGATATGGACGCTCTTCCGGAAAAAGTGAAGGATTTATTGCAAAATGATTCCGGGAGGAATGAGATTGTGCGGCGTGGCAGAGCGATTGTGGAGCAGAAGCATACCTGGGCACAGCGCGCGAAGACGCTGGCAGCGTGGATTGCGGAGGACGCCGCGCAATAGATAAAGGACAAAGTGCGGAAAATACAGGGGATTCGATGCGGACTGGGCGCGGATCGGGCGAATCTGCATATTAACCTTGCATTTTGCGGATAATCATTATATAATAGCGGAAGAATTGGCGATGAAGAAAGCTGCGGTTTGAAGACTGCGACAGAGAGCCGGTGGGTGGTGCGAACCGGTGCAGGATAGAATCTTTCCACTTTTGGAGCCGGCAGTGAAAGCTGCGAGGGTCGTATCCTTTAACATACGTTTGAGAGGTCGCAGGAACATGCCTGTGGCAAGATGGGTGGCAACGCGGAAGCAGAACCTTTCGTCCCATGTGCAAGTGGTGCCCGGTCAGAGATGGCGGGGACATTTGACACAGGGGCGAAAGGTTTTTTGTTCCTGTGCGGATAGAACAGAAGAATTTAGGAGGAAATGACATGATCGATCTGAAGTTTTTGAGAGAGAACCCGGAGGTTGTAAAGCAGAACATTAAGAACAAATTCCAGGATCACAAGCTTCCGCTTGTGGATGAGGTAATTGAACTCGATGCCGAGGCGCGCAAGACACAGCAGGAAGCAGACGATCTTCGAGCAAAGAGAAACCAGCTGTCCAAAGAGATCGGTAAACTGATGGGTCAGGGCAAAAAGGACGAGGCTGAGGCTGTCAAGACACAGGTTGCAGAGGGAGCTGCCCGTCTGGCAGAATTAGAGGAAAAAGAAAAGGAACTTCAGGAGAAAGTCACCAAGATCATGATGACGATCCCGAACATCATTGATCCGTCCGTACCGATCGGCAAGGATGATTCCTGCAATGTGGAGATCGAGAAGTTTGGCGAGCCGGTTGTTCCGGATTTTGAGATCCCGTATCACACCGAGATCATGGAGCGTTTTAACGGCATTGATCTGGATGCTGCAGGCAAGGTGGCAGGAAACGGATTTTATTATCTGATGGGCGATATTGCGCGTGTACACTCCGCAGTGCTCTCCTACGCGAGAGATTTCATGATCGACCGCGGTTTTACCTACGTGGTGCCGCCGTTTATGATCCGCAGCAATGTTGTGACGGGCGTTATGAGTTTTGATGAGATGGATGCCATGATGTACAAGATCGAGGGCGAGGACCTTTATCTGATTGGTACCTCCGAGCATTCCATGATCGGTAAGTTCATCGATACAATCAACGATGAGGAGAAGCTGCCATATACACTGACATCCTACTCTCCATGCTTCCGCAAGGAGAAAGGCGCACACGGCATCGAGGAGCGCGGTGTTTATCGTATTCACCAGTTTGAGAAGCAGGAGATGATCGTAGTCTGCAAGCCGGAAGAGTCCAAGATGTGGTACGATAAACTGTGGCAGAACACGGTTGACCTGTTCAGAAGCCTGGATATCCCGGTTCGTACCCTGGAGTGCTGCTCCGGCGACCTGGCAGATCTGAAAGTGAAGTCCTGCGATGTTGAGGCATGGTCTCCGAGACAGAAGAAGTATTTCGAGGTTGGAAGCTGTTCAAACCTCGGCGATGCACAGGCGAGAAGATTAAAGATCCGTGTAAAGGGCAAGGATGGCAGCAAGTATTTTGCACATACCTTGAACAACACGGTGGTTGCGCCGCCTAGAATGTTGATCGCGTTCTTAGAGAACAACCTCAACGCAGACGGAAGCGTCAATGTTCCGGTAGCACTGCGTCCGTATGTCGGAGGCAAGGAGAAGCTGATTCCGGTAAAATAAATATGCACAAAAAACGGTCTGCCGGATAGGGCAGACCGTTTTTTTTGTGTTATTTATTTGCACTTCGGAGAATTGCATTAGCACTTCTCTGGTTCCGGATACTCCACACCGAACGTTTCGACAGTCACTTTTTTCATGACCTGCGGAGCGAGCGGGCGGTCGCTATAGTCGGTTGCAGTCTCTGCGATCTTGTTGACTACGTCCATGCCTTCGGTGATCTTGCCGAATGCAGCGTATGCGCCGTCCAGATGCGGGGAAGTCTTATGCATGATGAAGAACTGGCTTCCGGCGGAATCCGGATGCATGGCTCTTGCCATGGAAAGAACGCCCTCTGTGTGCTTTAAGTCATTTTTGAAACCGTTCTGGGAAAATTCGCCCTTGATATCGTAGCCTGGGCCGCCCATGCCGGTTCCGTCCGGACAGCCGCCCTGAATCATAAAGCCGTTGATGACGCGGTGGAAGATCAGTCCGTCATAGTAGCCTTTCTGGATCAGGCTGATAAAATTGTTTACCGTATTTGGTGCGATCTCAGGATAGAGCTCTGCCTTCATGATATCGCCATTTTCCATCTCGATAGTAACGATTGGGTTTGACATAGTATACCTCTTTCTGCCCTGTATGCGGGCGGGTGAAATAAGAAGCAGCCTGCTGTGACAGCAGTCATCCGCCGCCTCTACGGCACTATTGTAGCGAAAAAGAGCGGATTCGTAAAGAGAAACGATGGAATTTCCGAAAAAGTCTTGCCCTGCAGGCAGGAAGAGTGTAACATTAGGTAGATTCAGGAATGCTATTTTGAAGGAAAAATTGCAAATGAATATGAAAAATATAATCAAGAATAAACAAAAGGAACTTATGCAGGGAATGATTGCACTGATATTATGCGTGGCGTTATTTTGCAGTGCGGCTGTCTCTGGGAAAAATGACGGATCTGAGTGGAAAATGCGCCATGGCGGGCAGAAATATGAGGAGACGGGAACTGATGGTCAGGTGCAGACACCACTATATGCAGGAATTCTTGCAGAATTTCGCGCGAATGAGATGGCAATTTTGTCGGACAACCAGGAGATTCTTGCGAAAGCAGCAGAGCGGGCAGCGGAGGAGGCGGCACATCCGGAACAGGGCGTCTACACATTTTTACAGGGACCGAAGTCCTGGACAGAGGGACGGGCATGGTCGGGGGAGTGGTCGAACCAGTATGTCAGAGGCAATTACTTCGGCAATTTCGGATGCGGTCTGTGCTGTATGGCAAATATCTACTGCACGCTTACGGAGTATACCTGTTCTCCGTGGGACATGTACGAATATGCGAGGCAGGTGTCCGGCTATGCACCATCGCGGAAGATCGGGGCAATCGGCTGGGCGGATATGAAAGTTACATTGCGAAAAAGCGGTTTTGACTGTACCCTGAACACAAAACCGGAAAGCTATGAGCAGTTCCAGCAGGAGATCACGGCGTCACAGATGGCGGTGGTTCTGGTTTCCAGCAGGGACGATGATACCTACTGGAAGAAGACGGGAGGGCATTATGTGTCGATCAGCCTTTACGATGCGTCGTCAGATCAGGTGTTCCTCGGGGATCCGGCGGATCCGGACGGCAACCGCTCCTGGATTCCGCTGCGCTACGTGTATGACGCATTAAAAACCGTCAGCCAGTATCAGTATCTTCTGGTACAGGATTATGCGGAGGAACAGAATCAGTGGATGCATGACGGGATTACGGATGCATGGGGAGGAATGTAATATATATTTGACATATTGTAAAGCAGATGCTACCATAAAAGAAGAAATCAGAAACTATCAGGACTGTGTGACAGGAAATGAAACAGGAGGATTGGAAGATGAAAGAAAATGTGGCGTATCTGCTTGGGATTGTGGCAGGGCTGGCGGCGGTAGGAATTATCTGCTGGGTGAAGAAACGGGGACGCAGGGAGGCTGACTATGATGAGCGGCAGTATCAGACGCGCGACCGCGCCTGCCGGTACGGTTTTCTGATGCTGCTGTTGTATGAACTGGTATATGGGGCATTGTATATGAAAGAAGCGCCGTCCTGGTGCGACTATACGATGGGAAATTATCTGGGAATTGGTCTGGCACTGCTTGTGTTCGGCGTATATTGTATCTGGAACGATGCTTATATGAACCTGAACCAGAAGCCGTGGAGCGTACATCTGCTGTTTGGAGTGCTGGCACTGTGCAATCTTGGAATCGCGGAAAATAACCAGCGGATCGGAACGCTGTTTGCGGACGGAAAACTGGGATTTGGCGCGGTGAATCTGGTGTTTGCAGTGATGTTTATTGTCTTTGAAATTGTTTTTTTTTATTAAAAAGAAGCCGGGAGAAGCGGGATCTGTCGGAGGAAAAAGCTGAATGAAAAATCTCAGGTTAAAAGCGGCGCGCGCGGCAAAGGATCTGTCCCAGCAGGCGCTCGCCGAGAAGGTGGGAGTGTCGAGACAGACGATCAATGCCATCGAGAAGGGAGATTATAATCCCACAATCCGGCTGTGCATTGCGATATGCAGGGAGCTGGACAAAACGCTGGATGAAATTTTCTGGGAAGAGGAAGAATGTTAAAGTTAGAATATATTTTAATTGGAAAGCTGCCAAAGACAGAGCGTGACATGCTGCTGGAGAATCTGAGAACAGAGCGGGAATGTGGGCGGAACGTTTTGGAATGGGACAGCGCGAAGAAACACATTCAGGAAGGGGCGCTTGCGGAAAAGGCAATTTTGGTCTCGGAAGATGCGAAGGAACTAAGCGAGGCACAGCGGATCGGGATGGCTGCGCTTTGCTATTTGATGCCGGAGGATGGAAGGACGCAGAGAGAAGAGACCGCCGGGGAGATGGAAGTGACGTCTCCGGCGGATATGTATGCGGAAGGGATGGAGGAGATCGACGGATCTTTTTTACAGCATGTCTATGAGAGACATCATCGTATTCCGTGGATCATTTTAAAAACGCCGCGCTGCATCGTGAAGGAATTTTCCATGGAATACTTAGATGCACTGTTTGAACTGTATGCCGGGAAAGGAATGACGGACTACATGGAGCCGCTGTATCCGTATGAGGAGGAGCGGGAATATCAGCAGGCGTATATCGAGCAGATGTACCGGTTCTACGGATACGGCATGTGGATCGTGTGCGACAGGAATACCGGAGAGCTGATCGGGCGCGCCGGCGTGGAACACCGGGAGGAGCTGGGCGGAGAGCTGGAGCTCGGTTATGCGATCGGTGTGCCGTGGCAGAGACAGGGCTATGCGACGGAGGTATGCAGTGCGATTCTTACCTATGTAAAGGAGGAACTCATGCTGCCGTCGGTCAGTTGTCTGATCGAGGAGGGGAACGTAGTATCGGAGCATCTGGCGCAAAAGCTGGGCTTTCATTACTGTGAAACGGTGCAGATAGATGGAAAACAGATGAGAAAATACAAAGTTGCATTTTATTAGGAAATAAAATATAATATTGAAATAAAAATTATCATGGATGAAGTGGGTGAGGCACATGGCAGATTACTCTCAGAAAGAAAAAGAACTTGAGCGTGAGCATTTGGAAAAACTGGTAAAGGAAGAGGACCGCAGTATCAAGCCAATGAAGGAGTTTGAGAGTCCGGAGGATTTGTATCATGAGCTGATCGCCAGTGTGCGCAAATATCACCCTTCCGCAGACATTTCTCTTATTGAAAAGGCGTATCATGTGGCGCGGGACGCGCATGAGGGACAGACGCGCAAATCTGGTGAGCCGTATATTGTGCATCCGCTGTGCGTGGCGATCATTTTAGCGGAGCTGGAGCTTGACAAGGAGACGATCGCGGCAGGTCTGCTCCATGATGTGCTTGAGGACACGGTCATGACGGCGGATGAGATCAAGGAGGAGTTCAGCGAGGAAGTGCTGCTTCTCGTGGACGGCGTGACGAAGTTGCGCCATCTGCATCTTACGGACAACAGCCATAATCACGACCAGAAGGACCGCTCTGCGGAGCGCTTAGAGATGCAGGCAGAGAACCTGCGCAAGATGTTCCTCGCCATGGCAAAGGATATCCGGGTTATTTTAATCAAGCTTGCAGACCGGCTTCACAATATGCGTACCTTAAAGTACCAGTCCAAGGAGGCACAGATCCGCATCGCGCGTGAGACGCAGGAGATCTACTGCCCGATTGCACAGCGGCTCGGTATTTCAAAGATCAAGATTGAACTTGACGATCTCTCGTTAAAGTATCTGGAGCCGGAGGCATACTACGACCTTGTGCGTCAGATTGACCAGCGCAAGAGTGTGCGCGACGACTACGTGCAGTCGCTCGTGGAGGAAGTGCGCGCGCATATCAAGGCGGCGGGAATCGTGGCAGAGATTGAGGGACGCGCGAAGCATTTTTTCAGCATTTATAAGAAGATGGTGAATCAGGATAAAACGCTCGACCAGATCTATGATCTGTTCGCCATCCGCATCATCGTGGATTCTGTCAAGGACTGCTATGCGGCGCTTGGTGTGATTCACGAGATGTACAAGCCGATCCCGGGCCGTTTTAAGGATTATATCGCGATGCCGAAGCCGAACATGTACCAGTCGCTTCATACGACGTTAATCGGACCGACCGGACAGCCGTTTGAGATCCAGATCCGTACCTATGAGATGCACCGGACAGCGGAATACGGTATAGCGGCGCACTGGAAATATAAGGAAGCGAGCAACAACGGCGGCGCGGCAGTGCCGATGACTGTCACGGAGGAGGAGAAGTTAAGCTGGCTGCGCCAGATCTTGGAGTGGCAGCGCGACATGTCTGATAATAAGGAGTTCATGAGCCTTTTAAAGAGTGATCTGGATCTTTTTTCGGACACGGTATTCTGCTTTACACCGACCGGCGATGTCAAGAACCTGCCGAACGGGTCGACGCCGATTGATTTTGCGTACAGCATTCACTCCGCGGTCGGCAACAAAATGATCGGTGCAAAAGCCAACGGAAAGCTGGTTCCGATCGATTATGTCATCCAGAACGGTGACCGGATCGAGATTATCACTTCGCAGAACTCCAAGGGACCAAGCCGTGACTGGCTGAACATCGTAAAGAGTACCCAGGCGAAGAATAAGATCAACCAGTGGTTCCGCAGTGAGCTGAAGGAAGAAAATATTACGCGCGGCAAGGAGCTTCTCGTGGCGTCCTGCAAGGCGAAGGGAATCAACTTTGCAGACATCAACAAGCCGGAATACCAGGAGAAAGTGCTGAGAAAATATGGTTTCCATGACTGGAATTCCTGTCTGGCGACCATTGGACACGGCGGCTTAAAGGAAGGCCAGATTGTCAATAAGATGTACGAGGAATATAAGCGGGATCATCTGGCGCGGATCACGGACGAGGAGGTTCTTGAGACCATCGGTTCCGAGAACAAGAATCCGGAGTCGGCGAAGCGCTCCAAGAGCGGAATCATTGTCAAGGGACTTTACGATGTCGCTGTTCATTTTTCCAAGTGCTGCAGCCCGGTGCCGGGAGATGAGATCGTGGGTTTTGTGACGAGGGGACGCGGCGTGTCCATCCACAGAACTGATTGCGTCAATATCATCAACTTGTCAGATATGGAGAAGGAGCGTCTGATCGATGCGGAATGGCAGCATGACGGTCAGGACGGCAGCAATGGTCTGTATCGCGCGGAGATCAAGATTTTTGGTAACAACCGTACCGGACTTCTGGTCGACATCACGAGAGTGTTCACGGAGCGTGAGATCGATATTGATGCGATCCACTCCAAGACGAGCAAACAGGGCGTGGCGACGATCGATGTGTCCTTCAGCACGAAGGGCAGAGAGGAGCTGGGCAGCGTGATTGATAAGCTGCGCCAGATCGACAGCGTGATTGATATTGTGAGAACGACAGGCTGATGAAGCAGGAAAGGCAGACGGAGGGAAAAAGATGGCGCCTCTTAAGGTAGAACAGTATGTGGTAGGACCGGTGCAGACGAACTGCTATTTCGCGGTCAATGATGAGACGAAAGAGATGATTCTGATTGATCCGGGGGCAAATGCGGATCGTCTGATACGGATCATAGAGGAAGAAAAGTTAAATCCTGTTGCAATTTTATTGACACATGGACATTTTGACCATGCCGGGGGCGCTGCGGAAGTCGCAGCGCATTTTGGTATCAAGGTCTATGCCGAGGAGCATGAGAGAGAGACCCTCGATGATCCAAAGCTGAATCTGAGCGGATGGACGGGAGCGGAGACGACCTATCGCGCGGATGTATTTCTGAAGGATGAGCAGGAGTTTGATCTCGCGGGATTCCATATCCGGGTATTGTTTACACCGGGACACACGGTGGGTGGCTGCTGTTATTATTTTGCCTATCAGGACGCCCTTTTTTCCGGGGATACGCTGTTCGCCCAGTCGGTCGGAAGGACGGATTTTCCGAAGGGGAGCGCTTCGGCGCTGATTCGCGGCATCAAGGAGAAGTTACTGCCGCTTCCGGATGAAGTGACCGTCTACACCGGACATAATGACACCACGACGATCGGAACAGAGCGCAGATACAATCCATATCTGTAAGCGTATGATCCGGGAAACCAGAGGTTTTCCGGACTTTTGCCGAAGCAAAGACGCATATGATATAATGAATCCTATCGGATTCATATTAGAAGTTCCTGCGGAACTTCGGATGCGCAGAAAGCAGCGCAAAAAGATGATATAATATTTAGTTTAGAAAAGAGTCAGATATGATAGAAGTAACATTGAATCAACCGGAATTTGAGTACGATATCCATTCACTCATCAAGGCATTTTATCCGTCGGAATACGTCGGAGTATCCGCGGAAAAGAAGGAGTATGACGAGCCGGTGACATCCCGCATGCATGTGGAGTACACGGACGATGCGATAACGCTGCGCTGGCAGCAGGGAGAGACGGCGCCTGCGGTGGAGCGTACCTTTGCAGTCGATCCTTTAGACCGCCCGGAGACGAAGAACCGGCTGAAACAGAATCTGTATGCGCTTCTGTCGGATGCGACCGGTCAGTATCTGCCGTGGGGAACGCTCACGGGAATCCGGCCGACCAAGATTCCGATGAAGTTGCTCGAAGAGGGAAAAAGCCGGGACGAGATCTATACGTATATGAAGCAGACTTATTTTGCGTCGGATGAGAAGATCTGCCTTGCGACAGACATTGCAGAGAGGGAGCTCTCCCTGCTTTCCAAGATCGATTATGACAACGGGTACAGCCTGTATATCGGGATACCGTTCTGTCCGACGACCTGTCTGTATTGCTCGTTTACCTCCTATCCGATTGCATCGTGGGCGAAGCGTGTGGATTCCTACCTGGATGCGCTGGAGCGGGAGATTGAGTTTGCGGCGGTGAAGTTTGCGGGCAGACATTTAAATTCCATTTACATCGGTGGCGGTACACCGACGACGTTAGAACCTTATCAGCTGGACAGACTGATTCGGAAAATTAAATGCAGTTTTGATTTATCAGACTGCCTGGAATTCACGGTGGAAGCGGGAAGACCGGACAGCATTACATACGAAAAGCTGAAGGTGTTGAGACAGCATGGAATTTCGCGCATCTCGATCAATCCGCAGACCATGAAGCAGGAGACATTAAAGCTGATCGGCAGACATCACACGGTGGAGCAGACGGTGGAGAGTTTTCACATGGCAAGAGAACTCGGGTTTGACAATATCAACATGGATCTGATAATGGGACTTCCGGAAGAGACACTGGACGATGTGCGCCGGACGATGGAGCAGGTGGCAGAGCTTGCACCGGACAATCTGACCGTACATTCGCTGGCACTCAAGCGGGCAGCGCGGCTGAATATGTTCAAGGAAGATTATAAGGATTACAAGATCATCAACACGCAGGAGCACATGGATCTGGTTGCGGACTGTGCGGCGCAGATGGGGCTTTTTCCATATTATCTGTACCGGCAGAAAGGTATGGCGGGCAATCTGGAGAACGTCGGCTATGCAAAAGAGGGCATGGCGGGCGTGTACAATGTGCTGATTATGGAGGAGAAACAGACCATTGTGGCATGCGGAGCGGGAGCTTCGACAAAACGTGTCTGGACAGAGCCGAATCCGGATGGCACGCACCGGATTGAACGTGCCGAGAATGTCAAGGATGTAGCGCAGTATATCGCAAGGATTGATGAGATGATACAGCGGAAGCAGAAGCTTTTTGCAGAAGAATAAAAGGGTTATTCATCCTGAAATAGTACATCAAAAAAGTATCCAATAATACGGAATAACCTGTGAGATGTATTGAAACAACCTAATAACTGTGCCTTAAAGGACGAATTCATTTTAGCAGATGAGTTCGTCCTTTTCTGTTATAGTCAATTATTCTAGGAGAAAAAGAACATGAATAACACAGCGTTAGGAGCAAAATGAGCCAATGAAAGAAGTGTCTACAATACCTTCTTTGGAAAGAAGTAACACCTGAGTTTTCGTGATTTCAGAGAGAATTTCATTATTGAAATTTTTCAGGAAGAGTTTCATGACATTCCAGAAAATTTGAAATATGGGGAAATATCACAAAAATCGAATGAGAATTTTGTGGCGGGTTACACGTTTAACCTTTGTGAAAACTATATTTCTATTGTAATATTGAAGCAGAATATTACAAATCAGTAATCAATGTGATGTAGAACAAAGGAGAAAACACATGAATAAAGAAATGACCGTAAATGGGAAAAGCTATACAATAATTAAATTGCTAGGAAAGGGAAAAGGTGGATATTCTTATTTGGCAGAGTCTGGAAATAACAGGTATGTTTTGAAGCAGATACATCATGAACCTTGTGATTATTATCAGTTCGGAAACAAGCTTGAGGCAGAAATCAGGGATTACAAGAAATTGAAAGAGATCGGAATAAAGATGCCTGCCATGCTTGAAGCAGATGTGAAAAATGAACGCATTTTGAAGGAGTTTATTGACGGCGACACGATTTATCAGTTGGTTTTAGAAGACAAGATGAAAACTGACTATATCGAGCAATTGCATAGAATGTGTGCGCTGTTATATGCTGCCAATACAAATATTGATTATTTTCCAACGAATTTTGTTGTAAATAACGAAGAAATATATTATGTTGATTTCGAGTGCAATGATTACATGGAAGAATGGAATTTTGAAAACTGGGGTGTAAAATACTGGTCAAAGACACCGGAATTTTTGCAGTATGTGAAAGAACATTCATGATACTCGGAAGTTGAAGGAGAAATTTATGCAAAAGAGTATAAATTATATTTGCCAGATAATAAACTGTTACAGAAAAAGCTAAAAGAATGGCTGGATGAAGAACAGAATTGATTCAGAGGGGAGAGTGCTATCTGCTGGGATAGTATTCTCGGGAGTATCCCAAAGGACATTTCTAATTACTTAGAAATGTCCTTTTTCGCATTTGTGAATGGTCATTGATGCTACAGAATGTCAGAATTTACTTGTTTGCGCTGTCAGCATCAATCACAGACTGGATCTGCTTCATCAAAGCATCATAGTTGTCCTGGTTATCGATTCCGCCGAGCATAGGTTCGCCTATTATATTACCATTTCTATCGACTAAAATTGTTGTTGGAAATGCCATAATATCAGCAGCATATTTACCGGCGGCTGAATCAGAGTCAATGGAAAGATTGCGATAAGCGGCGCCCTGGCTTTCAAGGATTTTTTTTGCTTCTTTTATAGCAGCTTCATTTTCATCAAAAGTTTCGGTGTTAATACCAATAACTTCGCCCCCCATTGATTTAATAGCGTCATTTAATTCGTTAAGTTTAGATAATTCAGCAACACAAGGCTTACAGCCGGTAAACCAGAAATTTATGACAGTTACGGCATTCCCGGAAAACAAATTCTGATCAACGGCATTGCCATCAAAATCTTTTCCGGAGAAATTCTGGAAAGGGGCTGTATCATCGGAATCATTTTTGGCGCCGGAAGTATCGGATACAGCATTTTGGCTTTCAATTTCAGTGATCTGTTCTTCGATTTTACGAATGGTCTTAATATCATCGGTAAGAGTTTTTAACTCGCTGTCTGTAAACGAAGTCTTGTTTGCTTCGACAGTATCAGCAAGATAATCAGCATAATTTCCATCTGGATCAGCAGTACTTTTATTCATCATGCCAAAAACCTTGTCCCATACATCTTTATGATCTGCAAAGATCTGGTTTTCCTGCTGATATAAATCATCAAGCGCTGCATTGGAGTCATCGGCAGATGATTCGCTGGCGGATACAGCAGCAGTATTCTGCGTGTTCTCTGTTTTTGAAGTCTCCTGCCCGGCACATCCGGTGATTGATAATGCGGTACAGAGTGTAAAAAGTGCGATAATGTTTCTTTTTGTTTTCATGATAAATACTCCTTTAATTGATAAGAATTAAATAGCTGCCGGCTGGCTATTGCTGGTTATTGAGATTGCTGCTACATGTTTTTTCCATAAACTGGTAATGGATTGCATCCTTTGGACAGGCTTTCATACAGGCGCCGCATCGTATACATTCCGGATGATTTGGAGTCTTACGGACATCGACATCCATTTTGCATGCACCTGTACACAGACCGCATCCGACACATTTACTGTTTTCGACCTTGATGTTGAGAAAGGATATTTTATTAAAAAGTGAATAAATTGCACCAAGGGGACAAAGCCATTTGCAAAAAGGTCTGTAAAACAAAATACTTAAGACAATAACAGTAATTAAAATAAGGCATTTAAAAGAAAACAGCCTGCCAAGTGCAGATCGTATGGCGGAATTCCCGAGGGACAGAGGTATGGCACCCTCCAAAACGCCCTGTGGACATATGTATTTACAGAAAAACGGATCCCCCATTCCTATGGAGTTCGTCACAAGCATCGGCAGTGCTATAACGAAAACGATAAGAATGATGTACTTCAGGTATCTCAAAGGCTTTAGCCTGGCCGTAGAAAATTTTTTCCCGGGGATTTTATGAAGCAGATCCTGAAACCATCCAAAAGGACATAAAAATCCACATATAAATCTTCCAAGTGTCACACCGAGCAGAATGAAAAAGCCGGTTATGTAGTACGAAAATTTAAAATTTGAGGATCCGACGACTGCCTGAAAAGCTCCAATTGGGCAGGCGCCTGCAGCTGCAGGGCAGGAATAACAGTTTAATCCCGGCACACATACTGTTTTGGCATTTCCCTGATATATTTTTCCTTTAAATAAATTTGGAATATGAATATTGGTAAGCAATGTGGCAGCTGCCTGAATCCACCCGCGTACCCGGGCTACTTTTTTTGATCGTATAGTTGTTTTTTTATCCAATTCCCACACACTCCAGACATAATTTAATTGCTTTGCCAAGCACGGTAGCTGCTTCGCCTCTGATTGCACCATAACCGATCATAAGTGTACCGGTGATGAATAAAGCGAACTGTGATATTCTTTTCCGCATCAGACAGATTACTCCTTTCGTTTGCTGTTATTGTCTTTGTTGACCAGCTGACAGTAGTATTATACAATAGTGGATGTAAAATCCTTGTTAAGAAGCGGGAGAAATATTTTGAGATTATTGATTGTTGAAGATGAAAAAGAATTGTGTGATACAATTGCAAAAAGTCTGTATGATGCGGGCTATGAGGTGGATACCTCTTATAATGGAAGCGAGGCGCTTGAATATGTCCTGACGGAGGAATATGATCTCATTGTGCTTGACCTGAATTTACCGGGCATAGATGGAATGGATATTCTAAGGGAACTCAGGCGGGAGAATGAGGAGACAAAGGTGCTGATTCTGTCTGCGCGAAGCCAGATAGCGGATAAAGTGGAAGGGCTGGATGCAGGAGCCAATGATTACATGGAAAAACCATTTCATCTGCAGGAGCTTGAGGCGCGGATCAGAAGCCTGACAAGACGTAAATTTGTACAGAGAGATGTTTGCCTGAACAATGGGGACATAAGGTTCGATACAAAAAAGCGCGAGGCATATGCAAAAGAAGAGAGGGTGCCTTTGACCAGAAAAGAAAGTGGAATTTTGGAATATCTGCTTCTTAATCAGGGCAGACCGGTAAGCCAGGAAGAACTGATAGAGCATGTATGGGATGCATCTGTGGATAGTTTTAGCGGAGCTATCAGGGTACATATGTCTTCTCTCAGAAAAAAACTTAAGGCAGTGCTGGGATATGATCCGATTGTGAACAAGGTTGGTGAGGGTTATAAGATGCGAGAGGAATCAGAACAATGAAAAAAATGTCACTTCAGTGGAGGCTTACGATCATAACTACATTGTTTATTGCAGTCATATGTGGATGCCTTACCCTGTTTGTATATAAGAACGGTGTGTATTATATTGATTTGCTGCAGGATACTGTTGATGCCCAGAGTGATGAGGACAACAGTGAGGAGGCTGATGAAATATATATTAATATTCCAGATGATAAATGGGATGATTTTGCAGATGATTTTTCCATTCAGGTATATAACAACAAAGCAGATTATAAAAAAAGAAGCTTGCTGTTCTCTACACTGCTTGCGCTTCTTGGAGGTGTTGCCACATATTTTCTAAGCGGACATGTACTTAAACCGCTTAGAAATTTTTCAGATAAAATTGAGAAAGTGCAGGCACAAAATCTGGCAGATTCGAGGATAGAAGAGAATGAAGTTAAGGAATTAAACCGGCTCAGTGTTTCTTACAACAAGATGCTGGAACGCCTCTCAGAAGCATTTGAGGTACAGAGGCAATTTACGGCAAATGCCGCACATGAGTTTCGTACACCGTTGTCGCTGATGCAGGTACAGCTTGATTTATATAATTCGATGGAGCACCCGGGCAATGACGAATGTGCGGAAAAGACAATTGCCATGATGACGGAGCAGAACGAAAGACTCAGCAGGATGGTAAAGATTCTTCTGGATATGAGTGAACTTCAGATTGTGGTACGTGATGAAAAAATCATGGTTGATGCACTTGTAGAAGAGGTCCTGACGGATCTGGAACCACTTGCAATGGAGAAAAATATAAGGCTTATTGGAAAATGTAAGGATGTAACTATGGTGGGAAGTGATATCCTTATTTACAGGCTGGTATATAATCTTGTTGAGAATGCTATAAAATACAATCGTCCGGGTGGACAGGTTGTTGTGATGGCGGAGTGGAAAGAAAAACATGTTTTTCTTTCCGTAGAGGATACAGGAAGCGGAATTCCAGAGGAACTCAGAAAACGGGTATTTGAACCATTCTTTCGTGTGGATAAATCCAGAAGCAGGGAACTGGGGGGAGTAGGCCTTGGACTTGCGCTGGTTTATGAAATTGTGAGAGTGCATGATGGCAATATTGTAATCAGGGACAATCCGTCTGGGGGCACAGTTTTTGAAGTGATTTTTTAATGACAGGATCATATTTGTGATAAATGATTGCATGGTCCTTGATGCTTGACGTGCAGGAATACAAAACGTATAATAATCGGAGGATATAAGGCAGAAAATGGAGGAACGCTCATGGCATTAAGCAAGAAGCCGGTCAACGGCATGAAAGATATTTTACCGGAGGAGATGCAGATCCGGGATTACGTGCAGCAGGTCATCAAGGAGACCTACCGCAGTTTTGGATTCACACCGATTGAGACACCTTGTATGGAGAACATTGCAAATCTGAGCAATAAGCAGGGCGGCGAGAACGAGAAGCTGATCTTCAAAGTGATGAAGCGCGGTGAGAAGTTAAAGATCGCAGAGGCAAAGGAAGAGGCGGATCTGGTCGATTTTGGAATGCGCTACGATCTGACGGTGCCGTTAGTCCGTTTCTATGCGAACAACGCCAATGATCTCCCGTCCCCGTTCAAGGCACTGCAGATGGGCAGTGTGTGGCGTGCAGACCGCCCGCAGCGCGGACGTTACCGCCAGTTTATGCAGTGTGATATTGATATTATCGGTGAGCCGAGCAATCTCGCGGAGATCGAGCTGATCCTTGCAACGACAACGACGATCGGCAGACTCGGATTCAAGAATTTTGAGATCCGCATCAATGAGCGCCGCATCTTAAAGGCCATGGCAGCGTACAGCGGTTTCCCGGAGGAAGAATTCGATACCGTATTCATTATTCTGGACAAGATGGACAAGATCGGTCTTGACGGCGTGGCGGAAGAACTTGCCAAGGAAGGCTATGCGAAGGAGTCGATTGACAAGTATCTGGCGCTGTTTGAGGGCGTATCCAAGGCACAGAACGGTATCAAATATCTGGCAGACACTTTACAGGGCTTTTTGGAGCCGGAGGTGGAGCAGAATCTTCAGGAGATCATCGACAGTGTGGAGGCGGCAAAAACAGCCGACTTTAAGATGGTATTCGATCCGACGCTCGTACGCGGAATGAGCTATTATACAGGAACGATTTTTGAGATCGCAATGCCGGAGCTGGGAGCAGCGTGCGGCGGCGGCGGACGTTACGACAAGATGGTCGGCAAGTTCACCGGAAATGACGTTCCGGCGTGCGGATTCTCCATCGGCTTTGAGCGCATCATTCTTCTTCTGATGGAGAGCGGTTTCACCGTGCCGATGCAGCGCCCGAAGGTAGCATACCTCATTGAAAAAGGCTGTACCTCGGAGCAGGTATCGAAAGTGATCGCCAGGGCACAGGAGGAGCGTGTTGCTGGGAAGCAGGTGCTTGTCGTGCGCATGAACAAGAACAAGAAGTTCCAGAAAGAGAAGCTGACAGCCGAGGGCTACAAGGACATTGTCGAGTTTTACAAAGACTGATCCGGAAATGATCTGACAGAGAACGCCATAGGATGATCTATGGCGTTTTTTACATAATGGGAAACTTCGTTTCTATTACATAAAAAAGCTTCGCGTGGATGTGCACGTTTCTTAAAGGAGATTACGAACGGTATAAAGTAAAAAAAGAGAAACAGCTTGCAGATGGAGGGCATATGGGAAGAATTATCGGTATTGATCTTGGAACGACAAACAGTGCGGCGGCAGTGTGGGAAAATGGAGAGAGTCATCTGATTCCGAATGCGTTTGGAGACTATCTGACGCCTAGCGTAGTTAGTATAGGCAAAGATGGCACGGTGTACGTGGGAAAAATTGCAAAGGAGCGTCTGGTTACACACCCGGAGGATACAGTAAGCGTTTTTAAACGATTTATGGGAACGGAAAAGATATATTCGCTCGCCGGAAAAAAATACCGTCCGGAGGAACTTTCCGCGCTTGTGTTAAAAAGATTAAAGGAAGACGCGGAGCATTATCTGGGGGAGGAGATTACGGAAGCGGTCATCAGTGTACCGGCATATTTTAACGATCTTGCAAGAAATGCAACAAAAAATGCGGGGGAACTGGCAGGATTTCATGTGGAGCGCATCATTAATGAACCTTCGGCTGCATCGTTATATTATCAGTGCCGAAGCCAGATGGAGGATGCCGTCATGCTGGTGTTTGATTTTGGAGGGGGAACGCTCGATGTGTCATTAGTAGAGTGTTTTGATAACATTGTGGAGATTCTGGCGGTCAGCGGAGACAATCATCTCGGCGGCAGTGATTTTGACCGGTTGATTGCAGATATGTTCTGGAAGTCGTGCGGACTTTCTGAAAACCGCTTCTCAGCTGAGGATGCGGCAATTGTGTTGGAACGTGCGGAAAACTGTAAGTTTGAACTGACCGGTCAGGAGACTGCACAGATGTGTGTGACACTTGCTGGGAGAGAATATCGGATGGAGGTCTCCAGAAAGGAGCTGATCCTGCAGGCGGAGCCGCTGTTTGAACGGATGGCACAACCGATCCGGCGTGTGTTGTCGGACGGGCAGAAGAGTGCCAGAGAAGTAGATGCGGTAGTGCTTGTTGGAGGGTCCTGTAAAATGCCGGTGGTGCAAAAGTATTTGAATTATCTGTTGCAGCGCACGGATATTGCGGTTGTCAGCCCGGATTATATGATTGCGCTCGGCGCAGGAGTGTATGCAGGCATCAAGGAACGCAATGCGGATATTCGCGATATGCTTCTTACGGATATCTGTCCGTTTTCTCTCAGCGTGTCCCAATACAACGAAGCAGATCCGAACCGTGATCTCTGTGATGTGCTGATTGAGAGGAACATGGCGCTCCCGGTCAGCAGGGAGACTATTATGACGACGGCACATGACAGGCAGACCAAAATGAGGTTTAAAGTATACCAGGGGGAAGCAATGTACGCGGAGGACAATCTGCTGTTGGGAAGCATCACGGTTCCGGTTCCTGTCGGACCGGAAGGAAAAGAGAAGGTGCGGGTGCGTTATACCTACGATATCAATGGAATTCTGGTGGTAGATGTGCACGTCGTATCGACAGGACAGGAAAAACAGCTGGTGATCCGGAATGATAAGATCAAACTATCAGAAGAGGAACTGAAAAAAAGACTGGAGCAGTTGAATAAACTGAAGATTCATCCGAGAGATCTTGAGGAAAACAGGCTGGTGCTTGCGCGTGCTGAAAAGCTGCATCGTGAGACAACGGGATATATCCGGGAACAGATTGATAGTCGTGTACAGTATTTTAATTATTATCTGGGAAGACAGGATGTCCTCTCCATCAACAAGGGCAGAAAACAGCTGAATCTGTTTCTGGACTATGTGGAGGAGCAGTGTCTGCAGGAGACGGCATTTGAGGGAACAGCAGACGGTTTTTCCCGGTGGTATGAGAGTAGTAAGCAGGCGGTCGATGCGCAGGATCAGGCGGATTACCGCAAAGAGGAACAGGAATATGAATTGTGGAGGGGCGGACATCTGACCAGCTAGAAGAATATGACAATATGGGAGATACTGGGAATTTCCCAGACTACAGATCAAAAACAGATCAAAAAAGTGTATGCTGCCAGAGTAAAGAGTTGTCACAGGGAGGAAAAGCCAGAGGAGTGGGCAGTGCTTCACGATGCTTACCAGCGCGCCATTCAATACGCGAAAAGACAAGAGAAAGAAAGTGACCTGAACGGAAGCAGGACGGTTCCGAGTCCGGTGAAACCGGTGGCACGGGAAGGTATAAGAGAGCGGGACGCGGCGCTGGAGAAGGAAAACGGACAGCCTGAAACCGATGAGACAGAAGCACAATGGCAGGAGTATTTTGCACGCATTCGTGCCGGACAGGAGAGAAGCAGGAAAATGCTGACAGAGGAGTTGCCGGAGCGGCTGCGAGGTCTCACATTGCAGGGGGAAGGAACCCAGAAGAAACGCTGGGAAGAGTTCCTGCAATCGGAGTTGGCGATTACCCTGTACAAAGAACCAGAGTTCTGGAGACAAGTTGGTGAACATGTGAGGGCACAGGAGTGGTCGGAGGAAGCATGCCGCTACATAGGCAGACGCGTGGAAGACATAAAATATGAGTTTAACAGTCGTGATTATCCGGAATTATGGCGTGTGCTGGATGAACTTGAGAGGATTTGTCTGGAGGAGGCACTGAAAGATCCGTTACGGAGAACAAAGATAACGCTGCGTGGATTTGGATTGACGATCCTTGTGTTCGTGCTTATCGGAGTGTTTGTCAGAATTATTTAGAACGGATAAAACCGTTGAAAAATCGCGTTTCATGGTGTAAGATAAAAAAAGCGCCGGACAGGCTGCTGCCCGGACAGATTTGAAGAACATTTTTAGATTGATACAAGGGAGTTAAGAAAATGACACAGTCGAGAACACATAACTGTAATGAGCTGCGTCTTTCCAATGCGGGAGAGAAAGTAACGCTCGTCGGATGGTACGAGAATCTCCGCAAGGTCAGCAAGAACCTGGGATTTCTTATTTTAAGAGATTTCTATGGAACGACCCAGATTGTCGTTGAGACAGAAGAGATGATGGAGAAGCTGGACGGAGTGAACAAGGAGTCCACCATTTCCGTAACAGGAACCGTCAGAGAGCGCTCCAATAAGAATACAGAGCTTCCGACCGGAGAGATTGAAGTCGTGCCGGAAGGGATCGAGATCCTTGGAAAGTGTATCTACAATGCACTTCCGTTTGAGATTAACCAGTCCAGAGAGGCGGATGAGAACACCAGATTAAAATATCGCTATCTGGATCTGAGAAATCCGTCGGTCAAGAGCAAGATCGTGCTCAGAAGCCGCATCGTGGCAGAGCTCCGCAATAAGATGAACGAGCTGGGATTTTTAGAGATCACGACTCCGATTCTGACCTGCTCTTCCCCGGAAGGCGCGAGAGATTATCTGGTACCGGCCAGAAATCATCCGGGCAAGTTCTATGCACTGCCGCAGGCACCGCAGCAGTTCAAGCAGATTTTAATGGCGTCCGGATTCGACCGCTATTTCCAGATTGCACCGTGTTTCCGTGATGAGGACGCAAGAGCAGACCGTTCTCCGGGAGAGTTCTATCAGCTCGATATGGAGATGGCATTTGCTTCCCAGGAGGATGTGTTCTCTGTTGTCGAGGAGGTACTGCCGCCGGTATTTGAAAAGTATGGTGTATACAAGACTGCTTCCAAGGCTCCGTTTGTGCGTATTCCATATCTGGAGTCCATGGACAAGTACGGCACCGACAAGCCGGATCTCCGCATTGATCTGGTATTGCAGGATGCGACGGACGTCATGGCAGACTGCGGATTCGGTCCGTTCGAGGGACAGACCGTAAAAGCGGTTGTCGTGGACGGATTTACTGCGACCAGAAAAGTGATCGACGGAATCTGTGCCGAGGTGGAAGTGCAGACAGCCAACAAGGCTTACTGGTTCAAGCTGGATGAGAACGGCGAATTTGTGGGAGGTATTTCCAAGTTCTTGCAGGAGCGCAAGGAGACAGTCATTGCTGCCCTCGGATTAAAGCCGGGTGACTTTATCGGTCTGACCGCAGGCAAGAAGCTGGCAGCGCAGAAGACCGCAGGCGTACTCCGCAGACTGCTTGGCGCTGCGAGCGAGAAGCACATGAAAAAGGATTGCTACGAATTCTGCTGGATCGTAGATTTCCCGATGTATGAGATCGGCGAGGAGTCCGGAGAACTGGAGTTCTGTCACAACCCGTTTTCCATGCCGCAGGGCGGTATGAACGCACTCTGCAACGAGGAGCCGCTTTCCATCCTTGCTTACCAGTACGATCTGGTGTGCAACGGCGTAGAGCTTTCCTCCGGTGCGGTTCGTAACCATGACCCGGAGATCATGATCAAGGCATTTGAACTGGTTGGTCTCGGCGAGGAGGATGTGAAGGCAAAATTCCCTGCCATGTACAATGCATTCTGCTACGGAGCACCGCCACACGCAGGAATCGCTCCGGGTGTTGACCGTATGATTATGCTGATCTGCGGCGAGGAGAGCATTCGTGAGATCATCCCGTTCCCGATGAATAAGAACGCGATGGATATCATGATGGGAGCACCGGCGACTGTAGATCAGAAGCAGCTGGACGACGTTCATATCCGCATTCAGATGCCGGAAGAAAAATAGCGTAAAACGACAGCAATAAAGACACAGGCTTTTGGACAGACTATCTCCAAAAGCCTGTTTTACTCTATATAAAGTAGAAAACTTGAATGAAAAAGGAGATCACAGAGAGAATATGGGAAAAAGAACCGGAAAGAACCGTAAAACGAACGGCAGGGCAGGATACGGGAAGCGCGTGGCTGCGGTGGGAATGATGTTCGTGATGTTGTTTTCTTTTGCCGCCTGCGGGAAGACGAGCACTTCTGAGGAAGCGGAGGCACTGAGCGGAAGCTGTATTGACATTTTAAACAAAGTTTACGAAACGGCCGATCTGGATGAATCCATGCGGGAGGCCATGCAGGATTATGAGATGACGACGATCGATGCGGATATGGAAGAATATGTGCTGGGCACAGATGAGATCACATATACTGACTCGGCGTATTCTGCTCCGATGATGACGTCGGTGGCATATCAGTGCGTTGTGCTGCGCGTGTCGGACGGAACCGATGTGCCAAAGGCAAAACAGACGCTTCTGGACAATGCCAATCCTGCAAAATGGATCTGCGTGGAGGCGGAGAGTGTTGCGGTGGAGAGCATCGGGGATGTGATTTTATATGTCATGGGCTTCGACGAGGACGTGTCTGCAATAAAAGATGCATTTCTTGCATTGGACGAATGAGATGGATGCAATTAAGAAACAATAAGCTTTTGATGTGAGAAATATCAGAATTGACTGATAACACTATAAAGAGATAAAAAGGAACGATGAGAGAGGAAATCCTGGTTCGCGGACAGAGAATGACAGTTCTGTCTTAAGACCGGGATTTTTTATATAAAAGCAACCAATGTTTTGTAATAAACAGTATATAACAGTTGACAACAGTTCTATACTGTTATATACTGTTTGTCGAAGGAAAACCTACATACTGCGCAGAGGTGGAGGAGAATACAAAAAAATGAAGATAATTGTGGATCACACATCGATGCAGCCGATCTATGAGCAGATCGTAGAGCAGATAAAAAAACAGATCCTGCAGGGAACCCTGCGGGAGGGAGCGCCACTTGACAGTGTGAGAATGCTTGCAAAAGATCTTAAGGTGAGCGCTCTCACCGTAAAAAAGGCATATGATGCCCTTGAGGAGGAGCAGCTGATCGCAACGGTGCATGGCAAGGGCAGCTTTGTGCTCGGGGTGAATCCGTCACTGCTTGCGGAAGAACAGAAAAGAGAGATCGAGCAGCGGATGGAACAGCTGGTGGCGAAGGCGCGGGCGTATGGCATGAGCGACGAAGAACTGCGGGCGGTTCTGGAATTGTTTTTGGAAGCATAGGAGTGCAATCACAGGAATGGAGAATCATATGAATGATGGGATGGTGCAACTGAACAAAGTAACAAAGGCATACGGGTCGTTTCAACTGGACTGCTCCATGGAAGTGCAGCCCGGGATGGCAACCGGATTTGTCGGGGCGAACGGAGCGGGAAAAACGACGACATTTCAGATTCTGCTGGGGCTGGTGCCGCCGGAGACGGGTGAGATAAGGATCTTCGGAAAACCATATACAGAACTGACTGCAAAAGACCGGGAGCGGATCGGGGTATCCCTTGCGGATTCGGGCTTCAGCCAGTTCCTTACCGTCCGGGATGTAACCGCCATTCTGCGGAATCTGTATACCAGATTTGATGAGGCCAGGTTCCTGGAAAAATGTCAGCGGTATGAACTTCCGGCGAACAAAAAAATCAAAGATTTTTCTACCGGGATGCAGGCAAAGCTGAAATTGCTGATTGCGATGTCACATGACGCTGACCTGCTGATTCTGGACGAACCGACGCTGGGACTCGATGTGATGTCCAGAGAGGCGATGCTTGAAGAACTGCAGGAATATCTGGATTCGGAGGGAACCGGCGGAGCACCGAGATCTGTCCTGATATCCTCCCACATCTCCAGCGATCTGGAAAAGTTCTGCGATGATATCTATATGATTGACCGGGGGAAGATCGTGCTTCACGGGGAGACGGATGTTCTTCTGGATTCATATGGTATCTTAAAAGTGGATGAACGGCAGTATCAGGCGCTGGATCGTAGATATCTGCTTGCCGGAATGCGGGAAGCGTATGGTTATCGCCTGCTGACGAACGAGCGCCGGTATTATCAGGAAAATTACCCGGATCTTGTGATGGAAAAAGGCAGCATTGATGATATTCTGATTTTGACAGCGAGGGGGGAGAAGCTATGAAAGGATTACTGACGAAGGATTTTCGGATTCTGGCAGGGCAGAAGCGGTATTTTACGATTATCATTCTGATTGCGGCCATTTTCCTTTGCAGCGGTCAGCCGGCGCAGATCATTGTGGGATATTGTACCATGTTCGGCATGCTTTTTACAGTAAACACGATCTCGTATGACGAATTCGATCACGGCTATCTGTTTCTGTTCACGCTTCCGGTGACCAGAAAAGATTATGTGCTGGAAAAATATGTATTTATGCTGCTGTGCGGCGGTGGTTTCTGGGCAGTTTCCGCAGCGGCCGGTTTTGTGGCGGATTATATCCGTGGAGATGTGGTGTCTCTTTTAGAATGGCTGATGCCCATGTTCCTTATTTTATTAGAGATGACAATTTTTCTGGCAGTCATGCTTCCGGTCAGCCTGAAATACGGTATGGAAAAAAGCAGGACAGCAACCATGATTCTGGGGTTTGCGGTGCTTGGGGCTGCAATTGCAGCAAGGAAGCTTCTGCCGGAGAATTTTGCGGGAGGGCTGAGGTGGTCTGCGCAGTTAAATCCTGCGGCCGTGACTGCGGTAGTGTTTCTGGTTTCCCTGGCCACATTGGCGGTATCCTTTGCGGGCAGTGTCCGCATTATGCAAAAAAAGGTATTCTAAGGATTGCCACTTTACAAATAGTGCAAAAAATAGGATAATGGTATCACTTAAAAACAACATTTTACAATAGATGGGATTGATCATTTATGGAAATAGAACATATCGGTGATAACAAAATCCGCTGTGCACTGACGGAACAGGAGATCGAGAGTCTCGGATACGATATTGATGAGATCATTGCGAACAGCGAGATCACGCAGGAATTCATGCATACTGTCTTAGAACTCGTCGAGGAACAGGAACATATTCAGATGGAGGGCATCTCTCCGATGGTGAAGGCGGAGCTTTTGCAGGATCACAGTATGGCGATCACTTTTGGCGCAGACAAAGAGGTGTCACTGAGGGATCTGGTGAATACGGTCAGTCATATGATCAGCCAGCTGGATCCGGACGCTGCATCAGGGAAAACGGCCAAGGCAGAGGAGGGGAACGCACAGGCCGCAGCAGATACGGCGGATACGGCAGCCGCTGCGGGAACGCATAAGCGCACCGACCCGATGATCTGTGCACTGCGCTTTTCTTCCTTTGAGAATATGCGCAGGATGAGCCTGCTTGCTTTTCGCGGGAAGATTCCAAAGAGCAGTCTCTACAAGATGGACGGCGCGTACTATCTGATTCTGGATTTTACGGGATTTGCCAAGGAGGAGATGCGTCCATTTGCGTTCGGAACGATCGAGTATGACGATGCGCACTACTCCGATCAGGGGCACATTGCACATATCAGAGAGCAGGGAATTTGTATCATGAAAAAGCAGGCTCTTGAAATGCTGATGCAGTTGTGAGAAATAGATAAAAGCCGTTTTGTAAATAGGCAAAGTCCTCAAATCCGGTCACAAAATTTGGTAAAAATGCCGAACAACTTCCTGATGCATTTTCCACTATATATGCTATGATGGTAGAGGTGTGTGTACAAGATATATACACCAAGAAGAGAATAGCACAGAAGAAGGCGGGGGACGCCGGTGTGCGGAAAGTGGAGAAGTTATGAGCAGAGAGCAGATCTGGGAGCTTGAGGAGAACAAACGCAGCCTGTTAAGACAGGCCTATCGGATGAAGCAGGAATGTCCGCATATGTCGCCGGTTGGACTTGAGTATGAAATGTATGCCGCGATTATGAAAGAAGTGCGGGAGATTACGGCGAGATTACAGCTGTCTGCAGAGGCTTAGGATGGCGTTACAAAAGAAAATCAATATAAGAATAAAAAAGAGCTTTCATCCGGGTTTGCAGATGAAAGCTTTTTTGATATGATAAGGAGAGGATGCGGAATGAAGAGACAGAAGATGCGGACGGAACAGAAGTCTAATGTGAAAAACAGTGTGGGAAGACTTGTGTTTGTAGGATTATCCCTGCTTTTGCAGGTTTTGTGGATTTTGTTGCTGTTTTTGCGGTTGAATGCATATTCTACGGCAATCAGTTTATGCTTTAGTGTAGGAGCATTTCTTGTGGCGTTAAGCATTTACGCCAAGCACGAGAACGCTGCGTTTAAAATGCCCTGGATTATTCTGATTCTGGCGTTTCCGGTGCTGGGGCTCTGCATATATCTGGTGTTTGGACACAAGAATGTGGTCGCAAAGGCGATGCGCAGACGCTTTGAGACGATTGAACCGGTGCTGTTTGAGCAGATTCCCCAGGATGAGGCAGTGCTTGGGCGGCTGGAGGAGCAGGATTTTGCGGTGGCGAACCAGTGCCGCTATATCAAGCGGTTTGGGCATTATCCGGTGTACCGGAATACCGATGTGACATTTTACCCGGATGCGGCGGAGGGACTTGCGGCGCAGCTACACGATCTCGCGTCGGCAGAACATTTTATCTTTATGGAATATCACGCGATCGAGGAAGCGGAGGCGTTCGGCAGGATTAAGGACGTGCTCGCCGAGCGCGCGGCACACGGGGTGGAGGTACGCCTGTTTTACGATGACGTCGGCAGTATCGGCTTTATCGATCCGGGCTTTATCAAGCGCATGGAAGCCATCGGCGTAGAGTGCAGGGTGTTCAATCCGGTGCTTCCGGTCTTAAACATTTTCATGAACAACCGCGATCACAGAAAGATTACGGTGGTGGATGGAAAGATCGGCTACACGGGCGGCTACAATCTTGCGGATGAATATTTTAATATCACGCACCCGTACGGAACCTGGAAGGATACCGGAATCCGTCTTGCGGGAGATGCGGTGGCAAGCCTGACTGTGACATTTCTTCAGATGTGGAATGCCACGGCGGAGGCGGACCATGAGTTTCAGACGTATTTTCCGAAGCTGGATTACCGCGCGGCAGACACCGGTTTTGTACAGCCGTATGCGGACGGCCCCCTGACGGACGGTTATTTTGCGGAGGATGTTTATTTAAATCTCATCAAGAGTGCGAAACACTTTTTCTATGCGGCGACGCCGTATCTGATTATCAGCGATGATATGACGAGGGAACTGTGTCTGGCTGCCGAGCGCGGCGTTGATGTGCGGATTGTGACACCGGGAATCCCGGATAAGAAGTTAGTGTATCAGACGACACGCTCCTACTATGCGCCTCTGGTGCGGCGCGGCGTGCGTATCTATGAGTACACGCCGGGATTTATCCATCAGAAGCAGACACTTTGTGATGGGGAGACGGCGACGGTCGGAACGATCAATTTTGACTATAGAAGCCTGTACCATCATTTTGAGAACGGCGTGCTGCTGCATGGCTGCGGGGCGATCGGTGCCATTGGAGAGGACTTTGCGCAGATATTTGAGGTGTCGCGCGAGGTGACGGAACAGTATAAGGGAAAGCGGAGTATGGGGCTTCGCATCATACAGTGTATTCTGCGGTTGTTTGCACCGCTGTTATAGGAGAAGAAAAATGCGACGCATTGCGTCTGCGGAACGGAGGTTTTTATGCTGAGAGAGTGGAAAGAGCCGGTAAGACCCGGGGAAGAGGAATTAAAGATGCGCCTTGCGGCAGCCAGGGAAAAGCTTGCCGCCCAGCAGCTTCTCATCAAGGAGCAGAAAGTGCCGGTACTGGTGCTGCTGGAAGGCTGGGGAACGGCGGGAAAAGGCTACTGCATCGGTCAGATCATCGAGAATATTGACCCGCGCCATTTTAAGGTGGAGTCCATGGAGAGAAAGACCGGGGAGGAAGAGCGCAAGCCGTTTTTATACCGCCATTTTACCCGGATTCCGGAGGCGGGAAAGTTTGTGTTCTTAGATTCCGGCTGGATGGATGAGGTGGTGGAAGAGCGCCTTCACGGGGAGCTTTCCGAGGAAAAATATGCAAAGCGCATCGAGAGTGTGCGGCGCTTTGAACGTCAGCTGACGGATAACGGCTACCTTGTGATGAAGTTTTTCCTGCATATCTCCAAGAAGGAGCAGACCAGACGGATGGAGCGCCTCACGGATGAAAAGGACACCGTCTGGCGTGTGGGGAAAAAGGATCTGTGGCAGAACAGTCACTACGAGAAGTGCATGGATGCGTTTTCTTCCTATTTGAAGAGCACGAATATGCCGTCCGCACCGTGGTATATTGTGGATGCAAAGTCGAAGAAGTGGACGGAATTGCAGGTGCTTGAGACGCTGACGCAGGGAATTGACATTGCGCTTGACAACCGTGATATGGCGGTTCCGCTTCTGCAGAATGTATTCCCGTTAGAGCGCATGCCGCTTCTCTCGGAGATACCGCTCGATAAGACGCTCGATGAGGAGACGTACCGCAAGGAGTTAAAGCATTTAAAACAGCGGCTTGGCGAGCTGCACAACCGCCTGTACCGCAAGAAGGTTCCGGTCATCATCGCCTATGAGGGATGGGATGCTGCCGGAAAGGGAGGCAACATCAAGCGGATCACCAGTGCGCTCGACCCGAGGGGCTATGAGGTGCATCCGATCGCAAGCCCGGAGCCGCATG
The DNA here is from genome assembly GCF_000225345.1 of Roseburia hominis A2-183. Lineage (NCBI taxonomy): Bacteria > Bacillati > Bacillota > Clostridia > Lachnospirales > Lachnospiraceae > Roseburia > Roseburia hominis. Next base: position 2,516,105 of record NC_015977.1, on the reverse strand, counting down.
AGAAGGCAAGACATTATCTGTGGCGTTTCTGGACGAGACTGCCGAAGACCGGTCACATTGCAATCTTCGACCGTTCGTGGTACGGACGTGTGATGGTCGAGCGGCTGGAGGGATTCTGCACGGAAAACGACTGGATGCGCGCGTACAACGAGATCAATGAATTTGAGAAGGAGCTGCATGACTGGGGAGCCGTCATCATCAAGTTCTGGGTGCAGATCGACAAGGATACGCAGCTGGAGCGCTTTAACGAGCGGCAGAACACGCCGGAAAAGCAGTGGAAGATCACGGAGGAGGACTGGAGGAACCGGGAAAAATGGGATCAGTATGAGACGGCAGTCAATGAGATGATCACAAAGACGAGCACGACCTATGCGCCGTGGCATATCCTCGAGTCTGTGGATAAGAAGTACGCCAGGATCAAGGCACTCCGGATCGTGATTGAGGAGCTGGAGAAGGCACTCGATTAGGTTCTGTTTTAGAATGACAGAAATATGCAAATTATGCCATGCGTGGCAATACAATTTCGCCCTCTGTCTTACTATAATATTTTCAGAAGGAATGAAAATAGGAAGGTAAGACAGGGGGATTTTTTATGCAGTACGGACATTTTGACAATGAGAAAAGGGAATATGTCATTGACCGCGTCGACCTGCCGGTATCGTGGACAAATTATCTCGGCGTGAAGGATTTGTGCGTCGTGGTCAATCATACGGCGGGCGGTTACATGTTCTATCAGTCTCCGGAGTATCACCGGGTGACGCGTTTTCGCGGAAATGCGGTGCCGATGGACCGGCCGGGACATTATGTGTATCTGAGGGATGCCGAGGACGGAGACTACTGGAGCATATCCTGGCAGCCGGTGGGCAAACCGCTTAATCAGGCAAAGTATACCTGCAGACACGGCATGAGCTACACGACCTATGAGTGCGATTACAAGGGAATCAAGGCAAGCCAGACGCTGATGGTTCCGATGGACGATGCGGTGGAACTGTGGGATGTGCGTCTTAAGAACACCACAGACAAAGAGAGAAGATTATCGGTATTTTCGTATTGTGAGTTCTCGTTCCATCACATTATGATTGACAACCAGAATTTCCAGATGAGCCTCTACTGTGCAGGATCATCCTACGATGAAAATATCATCGAGTATGATCTGTTCTATGAGGAATTCGGCTATCAGTATTTCGCGTCGAATGTGACGCCGGACGGATTTGACTGTCTGCGTGACAGCTTTCTGGGAGCATACCGGACGGAAGACAACCCGATTGCGGTGGAGTGCGGAACATGCAGCGGTTCTCACGAGCTTGGAAACAACCACTGCGGAAGCTTACAGAAGGATCTTGTGCTGGCGCCGGGAGAGGAAGTACGGCTGATCTTCATGCTCGGAGAGGGCAGCCGCGAAGCGGGAAAAAAGATCCGGGAAAAATATTCTGACATGGCAAATGTGGATGCGGCGTATGCACAGTTAAGGGAGTATTGGGAAAACAAATTTGCACAGCTGCAGATCAGGACGCCGAATGAGGGAATGAATACGCTCATCAATACCTGGAACCTCTATCAGGCGGAAGTAAATATCATGTTTTCGCGTTTTGCATCGTTTATCGAGGTAGGTGGCCGCACGGGTCTGGGATACCGGGATACGGCGCAGGATGCAATGACGATACCGCACTCCAATCCGGAGAAATGCAGACAGCGCATCGTGGAACTGCTGCGCGGACTCACAACCAAAGGCTACGGACTGCATCTGTTCTCGCCGGAATGGTTTGACCCGGATGCAAAAAAGGAAAAGAAAAAGCCGTTTAAGTCTCCGACGGTCATCCCGACAGTGAACGCGAAGGACATTGTGCACGGGCTGGAGGATGCCTGCTCGGATGATGCGCTCTGGCTGGTGCCATCCATTATCGAATATATCAAGGAGACGGGAGAGACTGGATTTGCAGATGAGACCGTGACCTATGCCGACGGAGGCGAGGGAACGGTATATGAACATATGAAGCGGATTTTGGATTTTTCCGCGGAACAGGTCGGCGCAACCGGAATCTGCAAGGGACTCCGCGCAGACTGGAACGATTGTCTGAACTTAGGCGGCGGAGAGAGCGCAATGGTGTCCTTCCTGCATTACTGGGCGATCTGCCACTTCCTGCAGCTGGCAGAATATCTCGGACGCACGGAGGATGTGGAAAAATATCAGGCGATGCGCGAGCGGGTAGGAAATGTCTGTAACAGGGAACTGTGGGATAAGGAATGGTTCATCCGCGGTATCACAAAGAACGGAAAGAAGATCGGAACATCGGAGGATGCGGAAGGAAAGGTACATCTGGAGTCCAATGCATGGGCAGTGCTTTCCGGTGCAGCCGATGTGGAAAAAGGAAAACGTGCGATGGATTCCGTGGATAAGTATCTGTTTACGCCGTATGGAATTCTGCTCAATGCTCCATCGTACACCGTGCCGGATGACGATATCGGATTTGTGACGCGCGTTTATCCGGGATTGAAGGAGAACGGCTCCATTTTCTCCCATCCGAATCCGTGGGCATGGGCTGCGGAGTGCGTGCTGGGACGCGGCGACCGTGCAATGAAGTTCTACAACGCACTGTGCCCGTATTATCAGAACAATATGATTGAGATCCGGCAGTCAGAACCGTATTCGTACTGCCAGTTTGTGGTCGGAAGAGACCACACAGCATTCGGACGGGCACGTCATCCGTTTATGACCGGAAGCGGCGGCTGGGCTTATTTTTCCGCAACCAGATATATGCTTGGCATCCGGCCGGATTTTGAACACCTGACCATTGATCCGTGTATCCCGGCAGACTGGAAGGAATTTTCCGCCGTCAGACGCTGGCGCGGGGCAGAGTATGATATTCACGTGGAAAACCCGGACGGCGTGATGAAGGGCGTGCAGGAATTGTATCTGGACGGAGAGAAGGTCGAACGTATCCCAGTGATGGCACAGGGAAGCAGACATGACGTCAGAGTTGTGATGGGATAGCACAGGAAAAGAAAGGGGACATTGATATGATCAAATTTGGAACCGGCGGCTGGAGAGCCGTGATTGGAGACGATTTTACAAAGGCAAATATACAGCTTCTGGCGCAGGGGCTGGTCAACAAAATGAAGAGCGAGGGTGTGACCGAGCAGGGCATCGTTATGGGATATGACCGCAGATTCCTCTCCAAAGAAGCCATGCAGTGGGCGGCAGAGGTATTTGCAGCGGCACAGATCAAGGCATACCTGATCAACAAATCCTCGCCGACACCGCTTGTCATGTTCTACGTGATGAAGCATGATTTTCCGTACGGAATGATGATTACCGCAAGCCATAACCCGGCAATCTATAACGGAATCAAGGTGTTTACTGCGGGCGGCCGTGATGCCGACGAGATCCAGACGAAGGATCTGGAGGACTACATTGCCGACATCGCATCGGACGGCGTCTGCGCGGTTGCATATGAGGATGGAAAAGCGGCGGGCTATATCGAGGAGATCTATCCGCTCAATGAGTACATAGACAATATCATTGCATCGGTGGATATGAAAGCTATCCGCGACGCTGATCTTAAGGTGGCACTGGATCCGATGTACGGCGTGAGTGAGACATCGTTAAAGACGATTCTTTTAACTGCCCGCTGCGAGGTGGCGACAATTCATGACAGACATGATACACTGTTCGGCGGAAAACTTCCGGCGCCTTCCGCTGCAACGCTCCACTCACTGCAGAATTATGTGGTGGAAAAACAGTGTGACATCGGTATCGCTACAGACGGAGATGCGGACCGTATCGGCGTGATCGACGACAAGGGCAATTTCCTGCATCCGAACGATATTCTGGTGCTGCTGTATTACTATCTTGTAAAGTTTAAGGGCTGGCATGGACCTGTGGTGCGCAATATAGCGACCACCCATATGCTGGATAAAGTGGCAGAGCAGTTCGGAGAAAAATGCTATGAAGTGCCGGTTGGTTTTAAGTATGTCTCCGCTAAGATGCAGGAGACAGGAGCCATCATCGGAGGCGAGTCTTCCGGCGGTCTGACCGTACACGGGCACATCAACGGAAAAGACGGCATCTATGCGGCGGCGCTTCTGATCGAGATGCTGGCAGTGACCGGGAAAAAGCTTTCGCAGATCATGGATGATATTCACGCAGAATGTGGGGAGATCCATATGGAAGAGCGTGATTATAAGTTCACACTGGAGAAAAAGCTTAAGATGCAGGAAGTTTTAATGGAGCAGAAGCAGCTGCCGGATTTGCCGGAAGAGATTGACCATGTCTCCTATCTGGATGGCAGCAAGGTCTACTTCAAAAATGGAGGCTGGGTCATCGCCCGCTTCTCAGGCACGGAGCCGCTGCTGCGCATTTTCTGCGAGATGCCGGATGCCGTCGAGGCGGCGGACATCTGCACCAGATACGAGCAGTTCCTTGATCTGTAGAGTAGAAAAACGCCGCATTTCACATTCCATTCCGTGTCTTGCCACGCTTTGACAATCCACCGGGGGAATGTCCGACAAGCACAGACAATGAGCGGACTTTCTAGTGCCTCTAATCGAATTGCTTCACAGACAATATAAAACCGCGCGAACCGAAACTCGTTGCCATCTGCTATTGAAAACATGGCAGATGGCAATTCAGACATCGGCTTCGCGCGGTTATGTTTTGTTCAGCAATTCGATAAGAGGCACACGAAAGTCCTAAAATTGTCTGCAGCTTGCGGACATCTCCGGTGGAGTGCTCAAAGCTTGGAAAGACACGGTATAACTAGTCCGCGCGGCGGTGTTCTGCTATAATGGAGAGAGAAAACGGGGAGGCAGCCGTGTGAAAATACATTTTTTCGCATGCAGGAATGGAGATTTTTATGGAGAAAAAGAGACGACTGTCGTCATTGAAGAAGAAAATTATAGTATTTGTCATCCTGTGCTGGGGTGTCCCGATCGCGGTATTTTTTGCATATACCACCAGCTCCTACCGGAAGGGAATCATTGAGAAGACGGAAGGTCTGATGGAGGATCAGTTAGAGAATATGGCTTCCTTTGCATCGATCCGCATCGAGGATGCCATCACGCTCTGCCAGAGACCTTCCTATGAGAAGACCTGGGAGAATGCCTGGAAAAAATACCTCCGGGGAGACTATTCCAGAAACGACTATCTTCAGGATGTCTATACCAGTCTGCGCGGAAAGTTCTATCTGGACGAGCGTTTTAATATGTATGCCTACTACTGTTACGGAACCGAAGATCCGGAGAGCTTTTCTTCGCGCACCGGCATCTCGTTAAAGAGTTATGTGGATGAGATACAGCCTTACCTCAAAGATGTGATAGATTCGGATTCGGCGTATGCCTGCGTGCGGGTGGTCGACGGGCGTATTTTTATCGTCCGCAATCTGTACACGACGATGGATTATACACGGTACGGTACGCTGGTGGTGGAGTTAAACCGCAGCAAGGTGTTTCAGGATGTGGATACCGGTCTTTTGAATGATATGGTGGTCTGCTTCGGAAGCCGCGATGCGCGGGTTGACTTTGTGAAAAACGAGGAGAAGAGTGACAAGGAACAGCTTTTAGAGCAGCTTCTGCAAAAGTATGACGGGGTGAGCAGCCACACATTCTCAAAGGCGGAGGACGCTACCTACCGCGCGTATCTGTATCAGGAGCGGCGGGATGATTTTCACATCGGCATTGTACTTTTTGCCAGAAAGAGCGAACTCTATTCCGGGCTGTACCAGTTCTATACGATTGTTGCGCTGATGTTTTTGCTGTTGATTCCGCTGTTTGGCTATGTGGTGTATTTTATCCGCAGGAATATCCAGCACCCGATCGACCGGATGCTCCGCGCTTCCGGACGGATGGAAGCGGGAGAGATGGGAATCACGGTCGAGGGAGACATGCCCAATCAGGAATTTATGCAGATGAAGGAGAGCTTCGACAGCATGTCCGCGCAGGTGAAGTATCTGTTTGATTCCATGTACAGTGAAAAGCTTGCGCGCAAGGATGCACAGATTCAGGCGCTTCAGGCGCAGATCAATCCGCATTTCCTGAACAATACGTTAGAGATGATGAACTGGCAGGCACGGATGTCGGGAGATACGGTCGTGTCTAAAATGATTGAATCGCTGGGAACCGTGCTTGATTACCGGATGAACCGCGCCAATGTAAAGGAGATTCACCTTGCGGAGGAACTGCAGTGCATTGATGCCTATTTTTACATTATGTCCATGCGGTTCGGGCAGAGACTCTCGATCGAGCGCAAGATTGACGATGATCTGCTCTATCTGATGGTGCCGCCGCTGATCTTACAGCCGATTGTGGAAAATGCGATTGTGCATGGGGTGGAGACGGTAAAAAACGGCGTCATCCGGCTTCACGTATACCACGATGATGAAAATGTCTACTTAAAAGTGCGCAATACGGGCAAAAAGATGACGGAGGAGGAGCTGGAGCGGATCCATGCTATATTGGAGGGCGATGAGAGCAAGCTTCCGAAGAATACCGGACGCCACACCTCCATTGGGATTCAGAACGTGAATCGCAGAATCCGCCTGGTATATGGGGACGAATACGGTCTGTCGATCGAGCAGGAGGAAGACTGCATCACGGTTTCGACGATTACGATACCGTACGTTGACCATGAGGATGAAATATCGTTAAAAGAGAGAAGCGAAGCGCAAAATGAGTTAAAGAACATAGCAAGATTGAACAAATAATGTCAAATGGGTCTAATGCCTTTTGTGAGTTCTGCTCGTATAATATCAGTATAGCAAATGAAAAACATTTGCAGGAACAAAAACAAGGAGGGTTTTGACTATGAAGAAAAAGGTATTATCCATGATGCTGGCTGGCGCAATGACAGTGTCCATGCTGGCAGGATGCGGGGCAGGGTCCGATGAGACTGCAACGACAGACAACACGGCAGCCGACACAAAGACAGAGACAGCCGGAACAACAGAAGCAGGCGGGGGTACTGCAGAAGCATCCGGAAATCCGGTGACATTAAGAACTGTGTCGATGTTCGGAGGAACCGATCCGAATAAGGAGACCTACGAAGCAATCAACAAAGAGTTTATGGAGCAGTATGACTACATAACGATCGAAGACAATTCACAGACATCCGATGAGGAATGGAAAGCAGCAGTCAATGCGGACTTCTCCGTAGGCAATGAGCCGGATGTCATCCAGTTCTTCACGGATGCAACCGCAGACAGCATCATTGCAACGGATAAGCTGGTATCAATTGAAGACATCCGCGCAGAATATCCGGACTATGCGGCAGACACACTGGATTCCGCATTACAGGCAGCAGCAAACACCGACGGTGTTGAGCGTGCGGTTCCGACAACCGGATACTGGGAAGGCTTATACTGCAACAAGGATCTGTTCGACCAGTACGATCTGGAACTTCCGACAGACTGGGCTTCCATGGAGACAGCGATTGAGACGTTCAAGGAGAACGACATCATTCCGATTGCCTGCTCGTTAAACAACGTACCGCATTACTGGATTGAGTTCCTGATGTTATATGCATCCGGCGTGGATGAGTATACTTCCATTCCGACGAGCGCGCCGGAAGGATGGGTAAAGGGTCTTGAGATGTTTAAGACATTAAGAGATATGGGGGCATTCCCGGAGGATACCGACACCGTTGATGACGCATACACAGGCCAGTTATTCCGCGACAAGAAAGCTGCCATGCAGTTAGACGGTTCCTGGTATGCAGGAAACATCGAGGATACCGACAACACCGTTGTGATCGCATTCCCGGGTGTTCCGGATCAGAAAGCAGAGGCGGGCTCTTTGGTAGGCGGTATCTCTTCCGGATTCTATATCACAAAGAAGGCATGGGAAGATCCGGACAAGAGAGATGCAGCAGTGAAATTCGTCATGGCACACACCTGCCAGGCAGGCGTTCAGAGATACTGGGAAGCAACCGGCGCTGTGTCCCAGGCAGCTGTTGAGGTAACACCGGTAGAGGGTGCAACACCGTTTGCACAGTCTATCGCAGAGTACACAAGCAACGCAACGGCGATCGTGGCACCGACAGATTCCAGAATCGGCGATGCATACAAGACACTTGTGGTAGAGATTGTCAAGGTATCTACAGGTGCTATGTCGGCGGAAGATGCCATCAACGAGGCACTCACATTGGTGCAGCAGTAAAATCAGATACAGAAAACAGTATGACGGAGGGGCTATGCCCAGCGGCCCCTTCGTTTTTTGCACCCAAAAAACAGTTATTTTTATGATAGAAAGGTGGAAGAAAGATGTTATATAAGAAAAAATGGCCGCTTGTGGTGTTTTTGGTACCGGGTTTATTGTTCATGTTAGTCTTTCTTTACATACCGTTCGTGCAGAATATTAAGAACAGCTTTTATGATATGACGGCAATCATCGAGATGCCGGGAACTGAATGGAAGTTTATTGGATTTGAAAATTACAAGAAATTGTTTACAGACCCGGATGTGAGGACGGCACTCGTCAATTCCCTGAAGATGATGGTGCTCACGGTGATTTTTGAGGTCGGAATCGCATTTGTGCTTGCGGTAATGGTTTCACAGATAAAAAAGCTTCAGCAGTTATTCCGTACGGTGTACTTTTTTCCGGTAGTGATTTCTGCAACGGCGATTGGTCTGTTGTTCAAATTATTCTACAACTATAACGGTGGTATGCTGAATCAGATTTTAGAGAGCATTGGAGCAAAGCCGGTCAACTGGCTTTCCCCCAGCCTGGCATTTATCATGGTCTGTATCCCGACGCTGTGGAGTTACATCGGTTTTTACTTTGTCATTCTACTCACGGGGTTAAGCGATATTCCTGACGACATATATGAAGCGGCGTCCATCGATGGATGCAGCCGCTTTAAACAGGTATTTTATATTACACTGCCAATGATGAAACCGGTATTCTTTACATCGGTCACACTGGCGGTAACGGGAGCATTAAAAGTATTTGATCTTCCGTGGGTCATGGTGCCAAACGGCGCGCCGCAGGGACTGACCCATTTCCTTGGAACGTATATGTACCAGCAGACCTTCGGACTGAACAATTATGATTATGGTTCTACACTGGCGGTACTGATCGTGGTGCTCGGCATTGTGGTGTCGAAGGCAGTCGGCTTTCTTACGGCAGATGCGGACGACAAAGAAGCGAAAAAGCGCGCAAGAGCAGAGAAAAAGAAGGGGGTGGCTTAAATGGATGCAGCAGTAAGTGTAACGACAGTCAGAAAAAAACACAGGAGAATCGGAGCCGGTACGGTTGTCATTTATCTCGTACTGATCTTCTGGGCGGTGCTCACCATTTTCCCGTTTGTGTGGGTGGTGCTGAATTCCTTTAAACCGTCCGCGGAGGTGCTCCGCTCCTCCTTCTCACTTCCGGAGACGTTCACCTGGATGAATTATCAGACGGCATTTGAGCGGTTAAACGTCTTAAGAGCCTATAGGTACAGCTTCGTGATCTCCGGCACGGTAACGGTAGGCGTTATGGTATTCGCGTCGCTGATGGCATTCGGACTTACCAGATATCATTTCAAAGGCAAGGAGCTGATCCGCAGCCTCATCGTGGCAAGTCTGATGTTTCCGGTATTTTCCACGATCATTCCGGTGTTTAAGATGATGGTGGAATGGGGGCTTCTGAACAAAAGCATTGCGGTTATCCTGCCGCAGATTGCTGGAAACTTAAGCTTTGCGACGATCGTTATGACCGGTTTCATGCAGAGCATCCCGCTGGAGATGGAGGAAGCTGCCTACATGGAAGGCGCAGATGTATTTAAGGTATTTGGAAAAATTATTGTTCCGCTTTGCAGACCGTCACTTGCAACGGTTGCCATCTTTAGTTTCCTCTGGTCTTATAACGACCTCTTTGTACAGAAAATCATGATGCGTGACCCGACCAGGTATCCGATCTCCACACTGTTAGAACAGATCAGTTCCCAGTATGGAACCGATTTCGGATTGATGGCGGCGTCGGTTACGATCATTGTCATCCCGGTCATGATTGTGTATGTGCTGTTACAGAAAAATATCATCAAAGGATTGACAGCAGGTGCCGTGAAAGGCTAGACTTCTTGGAAAGAGAGCGGAATTTGCTCAAGTGGAGGATTGGCTATGTACAAGGTGATGATTGTGGATGACGAACCGATCATCGTGGAAGGGTTATCGAGGAGCATCGCGTGGGAAAAGTGGAATTGTAAGGTCGCGGCAACGGCGCACGACGGACTGGAAGGGAAAAAGATTATCGAGGAGATTCACCCGGATATTGTGTTTATGGATATCTGCATGCCGGAGATGGACGGACTGGCGATGATCGCTGCGATCCACTCGCAGTTCCCGGATCTCGAGGTCTGTGTTCTGACGGGCTACCGTGATTTCGAGTACGCGAAGGAGGCAATCCGTCTCGGGGTGACGCGCTTTCTGCTCAAGCCGTCCAACATGGACGAACTGGAAGAAGCCATCGGCAAGATGTGCGGGAACTTAAAACGGAAAGGAATTACCGGGGATGAGCCGAAGCGTGATCCGCAGGATGAAGAAGCGGCGGAAGCGCACAAGGAGAGCGCATCAAGCAGCTTTATCGTGAAGAATGCACTGACTTACATTGAGGAGAATTATACGAAGAAGCTGACGCTCTGCGAGGTGGCAGAGAAGACGTATGTGAGTCAGTGGCACTTAAGCAAGCTTTTAAACCGCCACACGGGGCAGAGCTTTTCGGATATTTTAAATCACGTCCGTATCGAGCATGCGAAAGAACTGCTAAAAGATCCGTCGCTGCGCATCGGAGATATCTCCGAGCAGGTGGGATTTTTAGATCTGGCACATTTTTCGAGGGTATTTAAGAAGCAGGAGGGAGTCTCTGCCAATGAATACCGGAATCAGGTACTGGGAAAGTAAGGTGCCGGACGGCTAGAGTACATAGTATCCGAGCACACCGCACAGAATCCCTGCAAGAGCGCCTGCGATGACGTCGCGCGGCTCATGAACGCCGCCGATCACGCGCAGGACGGCAAGGACAACCCCTAGGAGTCCGAGCAGAATGCCGGCGGAGGGGTGGACATAGAAAATGGTGGCGGCAATGATAAATACGGAAAAGACATGACGGCTGGGAAAAGATTTCCCGGCCGTATCTTTTTCTATGGCAGGCGGAAGGCCGAACTTCTCATAAGGTCTTGGGGCGTTAAAGATCCGTCGGAAGAGCGTGACTGCGGCAAAGGAGACGGCGGGAACGAGAAGCGCCCGCAGGAAAAAAGCGCTGCCCTCAAGAAAAAGCAGCAGCAGAAACGCCGGGTACAGCACAAAAATAAAGCCGGTCAAGGTGTGGTTGAGCAGGCATACCAGCCGGATGCGCCGCGGATGTCCCCGTAAGATGCCGGTGATTTTCTCATAGGATTCTCTGGTCATGAGACCTCCGATCCGGCAACGGCGAGCAGTGCCCCGATGAAAATGCAGAAGTCAGAGATGTTGAAGACGATCGCGCGCAGCCATTTCGGACCGAAATTCAGATGAAAATAGTCGACGACATGCCCCTTCGTGTAGCGGTCGTAAAGGTTGTTTAAACCGCCGCCGAGCAGGAGTGCAACGCCCGTTTTTTCCAGCGCGTGTCCGCTAAGGCGCATCAGAAAATAGGAAAAAATCCCGACAACGACAAGAATGACGGTGTGGATGATGCGCAGAAGATTTGGCCTTTTTACCATGAAATTCAAAGCCGCGCCTTTGTTATAATATTTTTCCAGGACAATCCTGCCCCCAAGCCGCGGATGGCGCACCTTGCGGGCATATTTTTTGTCCATGTAACGCTTTAAGATGAGATCCGACAGGAATACCCCGCCGGCAATAATCGCATAAACCATGTAAAAATCTCCTGACAGGTATTGATGTATGTATCATATCATCTTCCATGGAAAATGAAAAGTGATTTGCGCTTGCCTTTTTTTATCCCTGTTTGTGCAGTTGCCTGCAAACCCTTGAAAGGGCGTTGCCTGGCTGATAAAGTCAAGACAGAGGCAGAAAAATCTGCAGTAAATAACGGGCGGGAGACGGGAAGGCGTCTCCTGCCTCATGAGAGAAAGGAAAAAGGGATTACGATGAACATTATCAGAGCAAAAGACTATCAGGACATGAGCAGAAAGGCGGCAAATATCATTTCGGCGCAGATTATTATGAAACCGGACTGTGTACTCGGTCTTGCCACGGGATCGACGCCGGTGGGAACATACCGCCAGCTGATCGAGTGGTATGAGAAGGGAGATCTTGACTTTTCCAGAGTGTCAACGGTCAATCTGGACGAATATCGCGGCCTGGCACACACGGATCCGCAGAGTTATTACTATTTTATGCAGGAGAACCTGTTTGACCATGTGAATATCGATAAGACGGCAACGCATGTCCCGGATGGCACAAACCCGGACGCGGCAGATGCCTGCGCGAAGCATGAGCAGATCATAAAGTCGCTCGGCGGAATCGATTTACAGCTTTTGGGGCTGGGGAATAACGGACATATCGGATTTAATGAGCCGGGTGCAGCGTTCGAGAAGGAGACACATCTGGTGGATCTGGCAGAGAGTACCATTCGGGCTAATGCACGTTTTTTTACCTCTATTGACGAAGTGCCCAAGCAGGCATATACTATGGGAATAAGAACGATCATGCAGGCAAAAAAGATTCTGGTGGTTGTCTCGGGAGAGAGCAAAGCAGATATCGTCTCACGCGCGTTCTTCGGACCGGTGACGCCGGAAGTGCCGGCATCCATCCTGCAGATGCATCCGGATGTGACGGTTGTCTGCGATGAGGCAGCGCTTTCCATGTCACCATTATAGAGGTAAAGTCAGAGGGAAATGGGGGATTTAAGATGAGAATTAAGAATGCACTTGTATACACGGTAGAGCACGGATTTGTGGAGCGGGATGTCCGGATAAAAAACGGCTGTTTTGCGGGGAGTGAAGCGGCCGGCACGGACGGGGAAGAGATTCTGGACGCAGGGGGAGATTACCTGATTCCGGGGCTTGTGGATATCCATTTTCACGGATGTGCAGGTCATGATTTCTCGGACGGAACACCGGAGGCATTGCAGGCGATCGGTGCGTACGAGCTTCGCCAGGGTGTGACAAGCATCTGCCCGGCATCGATGACACTCTCGGAGGAGACGCTTAAGACGGTGTGTGCCAATGCGTATGCGTATACAAAGAGACCGGAGGCAGAGCAGGACACCGGGGCGAGACTGATCGGGATTCATCTGGAAGGACCGTTTATTTCCATGGAGAAAAAGGGTGCGCAGAATCCGGCTTATATCCGGAATCCGGATGTAGAGATGTTCCTGCGGCTGCAGGAGGCAGCACACGGGCTGGTGCGTCTGATTACGATTGCACCGGAGACGGACGGTGCCAAGGAGTTCATCCGCCGGCTGGCGGATCAGGTACATATCTCGGTCGGACATACCTGCAGTGATTACGAGACTGCATACCGCGCATTTTCACAGGGGGCGGATCATGTGACGCATTTTTTCAATGCAATGCCGCCGTTCACCCATCGCGCGCCGGGCGTGTTTGGCGCGGCGTTTGACGCGAAGCATGTCATGCCGGAGCTGATCTGCGACGGGATTCATATTGATGCTTCGGCGGTCCGCGTGGTATTTTCCCTGTTCGGGGCGGAGCGTATGATCTTAATCAGCGACAGCATGATGGCGACCGGTATGGAGGACGGTGCGTATTCCCTCGGCGGACTTCCGGTTACTGTGCGTGGCAATCTTGCAACCTTAGAGGACGGAACGATTGCCGGCTCGGCGACGAATCTCATGGACTGCATGCGAAAGGCTGTCTCCATGGGAATCCCGTTAGAGACAGCCGTGCGCGCTGCAACCTATAATCCGGCGAGAGCGATCGGTGCGGCGGATGTGTGCGGAAGCATTACCGCAGGCCACCGCGGCGACTGTGTCCTTCTCTCCAAGGATGACCTGTCCACGAAGAAGGTCATCTTCGGAGGAAAGGTGGTCGCCTAGCGCTCGATCCAGTCACGGACATCCGGGATTTTAGAGAGCACCGGAAGCAGTATCAGACTAAGAATAATGCCGACAACACCCTGTACGATGTTAAACGGGATACCGGTCGCAGAGGAAGCAATGCCGGCGGCGATAGATGCCTGGTTTAAGGCTCCGCTGCCGAGTGCGGCAAGTCCGGTTTCGTAGAGAAAATAGCCGATGACCATGATGGCTTCTCCGACGATGCCGCCGATTGCGAGCGCTGCGTAGCGTCCCTTTTTCGAGTGCAGGGTGTTTTTAAAACGATGGAAGAGCAGTCCGGCAATGCCGCCCGTGAGCGCCTTGATAATGAAAGTTGCAGGAGCCCAGGTCACGTAGCCGGAGAAAATGTCTGAGAACATCGAGCCGATGCCGGCAGCGAGCGCTCCGGGAAGTGGGCCAAGCACGACGCCGCACAGCAGAACGAAGCCATCTCCCGGATGAATGTAGCCGAAGGTTGGTGTCGGGATCTTGATGATCATGGTCGCCACGCATGTCATGGCGGCGAGAAGGGCAGCAGTTACCATTTTTTTAATATTTTGATTTGTCATTAGGAAGTCTCCATTCTGTCAGATTCATATAAAAGTTTGTATTTCAACGTTGATGCATAAGAGTATAACACAAGATGGATTGATAAAAATGTCCAGTTGCGATTAAATTGACCATGCCAGTTTGCCGGAATGGTCTTTTTTCTTGCCTGAAACACAAAGCACTGATACACTAGAGACGATGAGAGAGAAGAATAAGGGAGGAATTTTATGAATAAAAAGTGCAGAATCATATTGTATGTGCTGTCGATTGTCATGGTGGCAGGCTGTATTGCTGCCGTGGCGCGGACGAAAGGGAGCACGCCGGAAGTAAAGGTGCCGGGCGAAGAGCCGGCAGCTGTGGTATCGGGTGAGGACACGGAGCATGCGGGGGCGGATAGCGGAGCGGATCGTGCGCCTGCCAGGGAGGAGAATGAGACCGCGGTGGAGACCACGGAGGCGGAGGAGAGAACGGAAGCCGCGGAAGTGGCCGAAGAAGCGGAAGCGGGCGGTCAGGCGGAAGCGGATGGCAGTACGACGATTCTTTTTACCGGGGATGTCCTGTTTGCAAATGCGTTTAAGGCGGGTTATGATGCGGACGGAATCAAGGGCGTGGTTGCACCGGAACTGCTGGAGGAGCTTCGGGCAGCGGATATTCTGATGGTGAATAATGAATTCCCGTTCTCGGATCGCGGCACGCCGATGGCGGACAAACAGTTTACATTCCGGTGCAGTCCGGGCTATGTAAAGGCATTAAATGAGATGGGCGTGGATGTGGTATCACTCGCCAACAACCACACACTTGATTATGGAAGGGAAGCGCTCTCGGATACGTTTGCAGCGTTAGACGGTGCCGGAATTCTATATGGCGGCGCGGGCGATTCCGCGGAGCGGGCAAAGCAGGTGCAGGTAATCGAAGTCCACGGGAAAAAATACGGATTTATCGCGGTATCCCGGGTTGTCCCGACGGCGGACTGGAAGGTGGAAAATGCAGTGCCGGGACTGTTTAGCTGCTATGACACCACGGCTCTTGTGGAGGTAATTAAGGAAGCGAGGGAGACCTGCGACTATGTGGCGGTCTATCCGCACTGGGGCGTGGAGTACCAGGCATATCCGGAGGCGAACCAGACACAGATTGCGAAGGCGTGTATCGACGCCGGGGCGGATGTGGTTGTGGGATCGCACACCCACTGTCTGCAGGGGGTCTCCTATATCGACGGGAAGCCGGTATTCTACAGTCTTGGCAATTTTATCTTCGGGCAGAGTATCGACCGGTCGGCGATGCTTGAGGTGACGATCGACGCCGCGGGGCGGGCATCCTACCGGTTCGTGCCGGTGTATGCGGCGGGAGGCGTGACATATCCTGCCGAAGGCGGACAGGCGGAGTCGGTTTTGAATTATCTGGACGGCATTTCGGAAGCAGCTGTGGCATCGGATGGAACCGTGACAGAAGATTAACTAAAATTAGTTTACAATCAGTTTAAAAAAGTTTATAATTTAAAGCAAGAAAGCTTCCTTCTGCGCGGCAGAAGAATATCAGTAAAAGGAGAAGAAGAGATATGAGTTACATGGAGACTTACAAAGAGTGGTGCACAAACCCGTATTTTGATGAGAATACAAAGGCAGAACTTGCTGCAATAGGGGACGATGCGGCGGAGATTGAGGATCGTTTTTACCGTCAGTTAGAGTTTGGAACCGGCGGACTGCGCGGCGTGATCGGAGCGGGAACGAACCGCATGAACATTTATACCGTGCGTCAGGCGACACAGGGACTGGCGAACTACATTCTCTCCCAGAACGGACAGGAGAAGGGTGTTGCGATCGCCCACGATTCCAGAATCATGTCCACCGAATTTGCGGATGAGGCGGCGCTCTGCCTGAACGCAAACGGCATCAAGGCGTATGTGTTCGACAGCCTGCGTCCGACGCCGGAGCTTTCCTTTGCCGTGCGTGAACTCGGCTGTATTTCCGGAATTGTGATTACGGCGAGCCATAACCCGAGAGAATACAACGGCTACAAGGTATACTGGGAGGACGGAGCACAGATCACACCGCCGCACGACAAGAATATCCTGGCGGAAGTGGCGAAGGTGACATCTTTCGACCAGGTGAAGACGATGAAGAAAGAAGATGCCGTTGCCGCAGGACTTTACAAGGTCATCGGAAAAGAGATCGACGATCGTTACATGGAGGAGCTGAAGAAGCAGTCGATCCATCCGGAAGTCATCAAGGAGATGGCGAAGGACATTAAGATTGTATACACACCGCTCCACGGAACCGGTAACCTTCCGGTGCGCCGCGTGTTAAAGGAGCTTGGATTCGAGCAGGTGTACGTGGTAAAAGAGCAGGAGCTGCCGGACGGTAATTTCCCGACGGTATCCTACCCGAACCCGGAGTCCCCGAAGGCATTTGAACTTGCGTTAAAGCTGGCAAAAGAAGTCGATGCGGACATCGTGCTCGCGACAGACCCGGATGCAGACCGTCTCGGCGTGTACTGCAAGGACACAAAGACCGGCGAGTATGTGACATTTACCGGAAATATGTCCGGTATGCTGATCGCAGAGTACATCTTAAGAGAGAAGACGGCGATGGGAACCATGCCGGAGAACCCGGCGCTCGTGGAGACGATCGTGACGACAGATATGGCAAAAGCGATCGCGGCAGCCTACAACGTGAAGCTGATCGAGGTGCTGACCGGATTTAAGTATATCGGAGAGCAGATCAAGTTCTTCGAGCAGCAGCATACCTATCACTATGTATTCGGACTGGAGGAGAGCTACGGCTGTCTGGCAGGAACCTACGCGAGAGACAAGGATGCGTGCGTGGCGGTCATGATGCTTTGCGAGGTGGCTTCCTGGTGCAAGAAGCACGGCAAGACCCTGTGGGATGCAATGCTGGATATGTATGAGAAGTACGGCTATTACAGAGAGGGATTGGAGACGAAGACCTTAAAGGGAATCGACGGTGCGGCACAGATTCAGTCGATGATGAGTGAGTACCGCACGAACCCACCGAAGGAGCTGGGCGGTCATCGGGTACTGGCGGTGCGCGATTACAAGGAGGACACCAGAAAGGATCTTGTGACTGGCGAGGTGACAAAGACCGGACTGCCGGCATCCAACGTACTTTATTATGAACTTTCCGATAATGCGTGGTGCTGTGTGCGCCCGTCCGGAACGGAGCCGAAGATCAAATACTACTTTGGCGTAAAGGGGACTTCCCTTGCAGACGCGGATGCAAAGCTTGCGGCATTGAAGGAAGATCTGTTGAAATAAGAAGCGGGAGATGGTATGGGAGCAATTCATTATTACGAAAAAGAACGGGTTTTTAAACTGGATACACCACATACCAGTTATCTGATCGGTATCGTGGATGAAGAAAAGTTTTTGGGACATATCTATTACGGCGCAAAGATCACGGACTATGACGTCCGTGCGCTGATGCGCACCGGGGAGGCACCGTTTGTTCCTTCACAGAACAACCGCGACCGGAGCTCTTTTCTGGATGCGTTTCCGATGGAGTATCCGGGGCACGGCGTCGGCGATTACAGGGAGAGTGCGATTTCCGTATCGGACAAAAACGGCAATACGGCGGTGCAGCCGCTTTACAGGGAGCATAAGATCTATGCGGGCAAACCGGGACTTCCGGGACTTCCGGCCACGTTCGGCAGCGAAGAAGAGTGTGAGACGCTTGAGATTGTGCTGGCGGATGAAGTGCTGGATCTTACGGTCACATTGTACTACACGGCATTTTATGACGTGGATGTCATTACGCGGAGCGTGCGCGTGACGAACCATGCCAAAGAACCGGTGTATCTTACGAAGGTATTTTCTACGGCGTTGGATCTTGACGCGGAGGATTACCGGATGCTGACGCTGCATGGTTCCTGGGCGAGAGAGCGACAGATCGAATACCGCCAGATCGGCTACGGAAAACAGTCTGTTGGCTCCTGCCGCGGTGAATCTTCCCATCAGGAGCACCCGTTCGTGGCGCTGGTGTCCGCAAACGCCGGACAGGAGCAGGGGCGCGTGTACGGATTCCATTTTGTGTATTCCGGCAATTTCCTGGCGCAGGTGGAGAAGAACCAGTTTGATTCCCTGCGCGTGGTGCTGGGAATTCATCCGCAGGATTTTAAGTGGGAATTAAAGCAGGGGGAGACATTTACGGCACCGGAGGTTGTGCTGACCTATTCGGATGCCGGGCTTGGCAGGATGACGAGAACGCTGCATGATCTCTACCGGAAGCATCTGATCCGCAGCCCGTATAAGGACAGGGAGCGCCCGGTGCTCATCAACAACTGGGAGGCAACCTACTTTGACTTTGACACGGAGAAGCTGCTTGCGATTGCGAGAGAGGCGAAGAAATCCGGAATCGAGATGCTGGTCATGGACGACGGATGGTTCGGCCACCGCAACGATGACAACACAAGTCTCGGCGACTGGCAGGTAAACGAGCAGAAGATTACGGGTGGATTAAAACGGCTGGTCGATCAGGTGAATGAGATCGGATTAAAGTTCGGCATCTGGTTTGAGCCGGAGATGATCTCGCCGGATTCGGAGCTGTACCGGACGCATCCGGACTGGGCGATTGCCCTTCCGGGGAGAATGCCGTGCCGGTCGAGAAATCAGTATGTGCTCGATCTCTCCAGAAAAGAAGTGCGGGATTATGCGTATGAGTGTGTGGCATCCATTTTGCGCAGCGCGAACATCGCTTATGTCAAGTGGGATATGAACCGGCAGCTGACCGATCTGGGAAGCGGTGTGCTTCCGGTGGAAAAGCAGGGAGAATTGCTGCATCGCTATGTACTGGGCGTCTATGAATTACAGGAGCGTCTGATCACCGAATTTCCGCAGCTGCTTCTCGAGAACTGCTCCGGCGGTGGGGCGAGATTTGACCCGGGAATGTTGTATTACAGTCCGCAGATCTGGTGCTCCGACGACACGGATGCCATAGAGCGCTTAAAGATTCAGGAGGGAACGGCGCTGCTGTATCCGCTCTCTGCGATCGGCGCGCATGTGTCCGACTGCCCGAACCACACGGTGGGACGCGTGACTCCGTTTGAGACCAGAGGAAATGTGGCGCTGGCGGGTACGTTCGGCTACGAGCTGGATGTGACAAAGCTTCCGGAGGAAGACCGGGCGAAAATTCCGGGGCAGGTGGCGCTGTACCACAAATATCATGCGCTGATACGAAGCGGCGACTATTACCGGATCGCTTCCTATTCGCAGAATGATTCGTTTGACTGTTATGAGGTGGTGGCAAAGGATCAGTCGGAGGCGCTGATCACCTTTGTTCAGGTGCTTGGCAGACCGAATGTGCACAGCAGACGGATCCGGATACCGGGACTTGATGAGAAGAAAAAATATCGTGTTGAGACAACGGGGGAAGTGTACTGCGGAGATACCCTCCTGCATGCGGGACTGAATGTTCCGGCGATGTGGGGAGATTTCCAGTCGGCACTGATACACTTATCCGAGGTGCCTGATGAACAGTAGTTGGAGGATGAAAAAATGGCAAAAGCGGTAAAGCTGGCAGATATTGCGGGACAGCTTGGCGTGAGTACGGTTACCGTATCGAAGGCGCTGTCCGGACAGAAAGGCGTCAGCGAGGAACTGCGGGAGAAGATAAAAACGCTTGCCGATGAGATGGGATACAAACAGCCGTCCGCCAGGCGGCGCGAACACGCGGTAAAAAGCTATAATATCGGTGTGCTGATTGCCGAGCACTGGCTGGATAAGTATGATTCCTTCTATCTGCAGATGTATCAGCAGGTGGCGACGCGCGCGGTGGCGAAGGAATGTTTTACGCTGATGGAAGTGGTCAGCGCACAGATGGAGACTGCCTGCGAGATGCCGAAGCTTGTGCAGGAGCAGAAGGCGGACGGTCTGATTATCATCGGACGCCTGACGGGAGAATATCTGAAGTTTTTGAATGAAAAAGCAAAAATTCCGCTTCTGTATATGGATTTCTGTGACGAGAAGACAGATACGGATGCGGTGATTTCGGACAGCTATTACGGTGCTTACCGCATGACGAATTATCTGTTCGACATGGGACACAGGGAGATTGCCTATGTGGGAACCCTGCTTGCAACGGGATCCATCACGGACCGCTATCTGGGGTATACGAAATCCCTGATGGAGCACGGCGTTGCGGTGAGGGGGGACTGGACGATCGCAGACCGCGACATCCATACGGGCAAGATTGATATGGACCGGCTGTTGCAGCTGCCAAAGGAGATGCCGACGGCTTTTGTGTGTAACTGTGATCTGACGGCGAGTTTTCTGATCCGCAGGCTGCATGAGCACGGATACCGTGTGCCGGAGGATATATCGGTTGTGGGATATGACAATTATCTTTTCCCGGGACTCTGTGATGTGGCGATCACCACTTATGAGGTGGATATGAAGGAGATGGCGAGACAGACGGTTCACACGCTGATCAAGAAAATGGCAGGCGAACCGTACCGCCAGGGAATCTGTATCGTCGAGGGACATATGGTCACAAAGGACAGCGTAAAAGCCAGAAAAAATATGGGTTAGTGCAGGGAAGACTGCCGGAATTGCAGAGGTGTGATTCCGGCATCTTTTTT
Source organism: Roseburia hominis A2-183 (assembly GCF_000225345.1). NCBI lineage: Bacteria > Bacillati > Bacillota > Clostridia > Lachnospirales > Lachnospiraceae > Roseburia > Roseburia hominis. Next base: position 2,494,997 of record NC_015977.1, on the reverse strand, counting down.
GAACAGATTGATAAAATGTGTCGTGTTTTCAATCCCTACGGCGGCGCTGACCTCACGGATGGTGAGGGTTGTCGTGCGCAGCAGCGTGCGTGCGGCTTTCAGCCGGACCCGGTTCAGATACTGGATTGGCGGAACACCGATGCAGTCTGAAAAATCATGGCAGAGCCGGTAGCGGCTGACTCCGAGAGAACTCTCGAGCGCGGCGAGAGAGTGGGAATGTGCGTAATCGGTGTCGAAAATCTCTTTCATGTGTGCCACATGCGCGGGAAGGGAAGGCGTCGATGCAGCACGGCGGGAAGCGGCGAGGGAGGACAGGACAAGCGAGAGCATGGCGGTCAGATGAAGCGAGGAAACTGGTTCATCGGAGAGCAGCTCGCGGGAGAGGTAGGGCAGAATACGCCATACGATGTCATCCGCCTCGGTCCGGTTCGTATGAAAAATGCGGTCGTCCGCACACAAAAACGGAAGATATTCCGAAAAATACTCTGTGGACAGATAAAAACAGTGGTAGCAGAAAGGGGTATGCGTCGTGGAAAACCGGTATGCGGTCTGATCCGGAAGAAGCATGAGATCCCCCGGTGCAAGCTGGCAGGATTCCGGCTCCTGCACAGCGTCGCCGGCAGTCGTTAAAGTGCCGCTTCCGGATTCGACATAGAGAAAGAGGAGGTACGGCAGCGCATCCCGCGTCAGACGGACGGGGGACGCGTAGCTGATGCGCCCTCCTGCAGGGACAAAACGGTTGTGTACAGCCGATGTGTCCTCGCGGAAAACGAAAGCCGGGTCGTCTGAAAGATCGGAAAAACGAATGCCGTTTCCGGCTGCCCCGGAGAAGTGATAAGCCTGATTCAGGCGTGCCTTGATCGTGATGGGTTCCATAAGAATCGGTCCTTTCTGCATAACTATCCTATATTATAGCGGAACTATTTTGCAATACAATAGGTTTCTTGATTATTAGGTTAAAAAATAGCAAAAATTAAGTAATTAAAATTAAATTAAGAGGAAAAAGAGAGAAAAAGAAGAGGCTAAAATATGAAAAATGACTAAAAACAGGATATAAAATTTGTATAACATGTGGAAAATGCAGGAAAACGCAAGAAAATAATATATTATGCAATAATATGTGATGACTAAAAATAGAAAAAATATATAATTAAATTAAGCTACAAAATGAGCTATAAAAAAGGAGGATTTTTATTATGAAGTTGAAAAAAGTTCTGGCAGTCAGCCTGGCAGCAGCAATGACTTTGAGCATGGCAGCATGCGGCGGCAGTTCATCTGACAGCAGCGCAGCATCTGATGATGCGACAACAGGAAGTGTGGCAGCAACCACAACTGAGAGTGGGGATGCAGCAGAGACCACAGATGGTGCTCTGAATTATGCAAGCATCAAATTGGGCGAGGATTACACCGATATCACGACAACCATCCATGTATTCAACCAGAGAACCGATATGTCCGAGGACAGCTATCCGGGAAAGAACTGGGAAGCTTACATTGCTGATTTCAATGAGATGTACCCGAATATCACCGTAGAGGTTGAGACGGATACCAATTATTCCGACGATTCCCTGCTTCGTTTACAGAGCGGTGACTGGGGCGACATCATGATGATCCCGGCAGTTGACAAGGCAGACTTAAGTGAGTATTTCCTGCCGTACGGTACACTCGATGAGATGGAAGGACAGATCAAGTTCGCAAATACCTGGGATTACGACGGACTGGTATACGGTGTTCCTTCTACCGGCAATGCACAGGGTATTGTATACAACAAGAGAGTCTTCACAGAGGCCGGCGTTGCAGAGACACCGAAGACACCGGATGAGTTCATCGCGGCACTGCAGGCAATCAAGGATTACGATTCTTCCATCATTCCGCTCTACACGAACTATGCAGACGGATGGCCGATGGAGCAGTGGGACGGACAGATCGCAGGTACGACAACCGGTGATTCTACCTATATGAACCAGAAGCTTCTTCACACAAAGGATCCGTTCCAGGATTACGGCGATAACACACATCCGTATGCACTGTACAAGGTACTCTACGATGCAGTGGCAGACGGACTGACAGAGGATGACTTCACCACAACGTCCTGGGAAGATTCCAAGGGCATGATCAACAGAGGCGAGATCGCGACCATGGTACTTGGCTCCTGGGCATATTCCCAGATGGTAGACGCTGATTCTCATGGCGAGGATATCGGCTACATGCCATTCCCGATCACGATCGACGGCAAGCAGTATGCTTCCGCAGGCGCTGACTACAGCTTCGGTATCAATGCGGCATCGGATGCAGATCATCAGGCAGCAGCAATGGTATTCGTAAAATGGATGACAGAAGAGTCCGGTTTTGCATACAACGAGGGCGGTATCCCGATCGCTGCAGACGATAACGATTATCCGGATGCATACGCAGAGTTCGGTGATGTGACATTTGTATCCGACGAGTCCGCATTAGAGGGCGAGGAAGATTTACTCAATGCATTGAACGCTGATTCCGGATTGAACATCAATGCAGGCGGAAAAGAGAAGGTTCAGGAGATCATTGAGCATGCTTCTAACGGTGATATGTCCTACGATGACATCATGGCTGAGTGGAATGAGAAGTGGACACAGGCACAGGAAGACAATGGCGTGACGGCAGAATAAATAAGACATCATGCACAGACGGGACCGGAATGAGAGATCTGTTTCCGGTCCCGTTATTTTAAAAACAGGGTGAAAAAGATGGAGGTTGGATATGGCGGCGACATCAGTAAAGAAAGTAGAAAATAAAACAGCCAGGCGTGGATTCCTGAAGTGGGCAAAAAGCAGGAAGGGGCAGCAGACACTGATTATACTGGCATTTACCATAATTCCGCTTGTGCTGTTGGCAGCATTTACCTATGTGCCATTTGCTGAAATGGTGAAGTTCAGTTTTTACAAAATGAAATATTCCACGCCGGTAGATAAACGGGTATTTGTGGGTTGGAAGAATTATATCGAGGTATTCCGCAACAAGGATATTTTTGCATCCCTGTGGTTAAGCCTCTACTACATGGTAGGTTCGGTGGTACAGCTTGCGCTTGCGCTGTTCCTTGCAACGATTTTGAGCTTTAAGACAAGGGGAGGCAATCTCTTTAAGGGACTGATGTTTTTCCCGTATCTGATCAGCGGTATTGCGATCGGATTTATCTTTAAATATTTTTACACAAGAGGATTTGTATTCGATTCCATCCTCGGATGGTTTGGATTTGAACTGGATAGTCTTCCGTACTGGCTGCGCGATCAGAAGATCAACAACTGGTCACTGGTTGCAACTTCTGTCTGGAGATATTTCGGCAACAACATGGTGCTTTTTATCGGAGCGATTATGTCTGTAGATTCCGAGATGTACGAGGCGGCGGAGCTGGACGGTGCAAATAAATTTCAGCAGTTTGTACATATCATACTGCCGAGCATCAAGACGATTGTGACGCTGAATGTGATTTTATCCATCACAGGAGCACTGAGCGCATTCGAGCAGCCGTTCGTAATTACCGGAGGTTCCAACGGAACGGCAACGTATTTTATCAACATGAACAATATTGCACATACCAGCCAGAAGGTCGGACTCGCGTCGGCGATGGCGGTTGTGTTACTTCTTATCATTTTCGCATGTACGATCTTACAGAAACTGTTCTTTAAATATGTATACCGCAATGCGGATCAGGACGATGAAGTCATGACCAGGGAAGAGAGAAAGCGGTTGAAACAGTTTCACAAAGAACAGAGAGCGGCGAAAAAAGCAGCAAAGGGGGCGATGTAAATGAAAAAGCGCAGAAAACAGTATTCGGCAGGAGCCATTATCTGGATCATTTTTAAATATGTATCGCTTGTGTTTTTTTCCTTTGTCGCCGTGATTCCCATTATTTCCTGCGTCATCACTGCATTCAAGACGGAGGAAGAGTATAAGACGACGAATGTTATGACACTGCCGCAGAACTGGTTCAATTTTGACAACTTTGTGGAAGCGTTCCAGCGTGCGAACATGGGAAGGGCATTCGTGAATTCCGTGATCGTTATGGTCTGTGTCCTGATCGGAGCCATCATCATCGGTACACAGCTTGCGTATGTGTTAAACCGTTTCCAGTTCCCGGGCAACGGGCTGATCCGCAACCTGTTTTTATTCGCGGCACTGCTTCCGGGTGTTGCCATGCAGGTAACGGTCTACCAGATCATGCATGATCTTGGCTTTATCAATCATCTGTACGGCTACATCATCATGATGATGGGAACGGATGTCATCTCCATCTACATCTTTATCCAGTACATGGAAAATATTCCGGTGTCGCTGGATGAGTCGGCAATCATCGACGGAGCGTCCTACTGGAAGATCTACTGGAAGATCATGCTTCCGCTGCTAAAGCCGGCAATTGTGACCGCCTGCATCTTAAAGGGCGTGGGCGTGTACAACGAATACTATTCGGCAAACCTGTATCTGACCAAGGAAAACTTAAAGACGATGGCGATCTCCCTCTATACCTTTACCGGACCGCTTGGAAGCCAGTACAACCTGATCTGTGCAGGTGTTATCATTTCCCTGCTGCCGGCACTCATCGTGTTTATCGTATTCCAGAAGCAGATCTACAGCGGCATTACGGCAGGCGCAGTCAAGGGCTGATTACAGGAAAAGAGGAACAGCGATGGAAACATTAGAAAGCATGCGAGGAGAAGTTAAAACGGAACTTCTCACACATATCATTCCCTTCTGGCGTGCACTGCGTGACGACACTTACGGCGGCTATTACGGCTGGCTGTCTTATGATCTTGCACTGGATCAGAAAGCGGAAAAAGGATGCATTTTAAACAGCCGCATCACATGGTTTTTCTCCAATGCCTACACGGCATATCGAAAGGGACTTTTTACGGAGGAAGACTGTAGAAGCGCAGGCTATACCGGAGAGGCGCTCTTGGAGGAAGCAAAACACGGCTACGTCTTTTTGAAAGAGCACTGCATCGACCGGGAGTACGGCGGCATCTACTGGTCATTAAACTATGACGGGACACCGCTTGATACGACAAAGCACACCTACAACCAGGCGTTTTGCATCTATGCATTGTCCTCCTACTATGAGGCGTCGCACGACGAGGAAGCGCTTGCACTGGCGAAGCAGCTCTTTTCCCTGATCGAAGAGAAGTGTACGGATGAGGTCGGATACCTGGAGGCTTTTACCAGAGAGTTCCAGCCGGAATCCAACGAGAAGCTGTCGGAGAACGGCGTGCTTGCAGATAAGACGATGAACACCCTGCTTCATGTTTTTGAGGCGTACACGGAGCTGTACCGTGTGTCGCGGGATGAGACCGTGGGGGAGCGCCTCCGTTGGATCATGGATGTGTTTGCAGAGAAAGTATACAATCCGGCGAAGCGGAGACAGGAAGTATTTTTCGATGCCGGGTATCACACGATTTTAGATCTGCATTCCTACGGGCATGACATTGAGACAGCGTGGCTTTTGGACCGCGGCGTCAAGGTGCTGGGCGATGAGGCGTATGAGGCGAAAATTGTTCCGATCACACAGGCGCTTGCGGCACATATTTATGAGACGGCGTTTGACGGACACTCCCTGGCAAATGAGTGTGACAGGGGCGTAGTCAATACACACCGTGTATGGTGGGTGCAGGCGGAGACAGTAGTCGGATTTTTAAATGCCTGTGAACAGATGCCGGATCATTCGGAGTACCGGGATGCGGCGTTGGCGGAGTGGCAGTTCATCAAAGAACATGTCATTGATCCTCGCAGGGGAAGCGAGTGGTACTGGGAAGTGTATGAGGACGGAAGCCCGATTTTAGACCGGCCGATCGTGGAACCGTGGAAATGTCCGTATCACAACGGGCGCATGTGTATAGAGGTACTGGGACGCATCAAGGAAAATTGAGGAGAATTGGTTATGCTGCATAAGAGATATTATATAGAAAAAGAAAAGCAGGAAAAACTGCTTGCACGGAAAAACGAGAAGTCGGATTTTTACAACGGCGTATTTGACCGTTACGAGTATCCGGTTCTCACGAGAGAACATATTCCGCTGACCTGGCGGTATGATTTAAACCCTGACACCAATCCGCACTTTATGGAGCGTCTCGGCATCAACGCCGTGATGAACTCCGGAGCGATCGAGCTGAACGGAAAATATTATCTGGTGGCGCGCATCGAGGGAAATGACAGAAAGTCTTTCTTCGGCGTGGCGGAGAGCGACAACGGAATCGACGGTTTCCGTTTCTGGGATTACCCGATTCTTCTGCCGGATACCTGCCCGGAGGAGACGAATGTCTACGATATGCGCTTGACGAAGCATGAGGACGGTTATATCTACGGCGTGTTCTGCTCCGAGTCAAAGGATACGAGTGTGAGCGATCTCTCAGCGGCAGTGGCGGCAGCCGGAATCGTCCGCACGAAGGATTTAAAGACCTGGGAGCGCCTGCCGAACCTCATCACGCTGCGTTCCCCGCAGCAGAGAAACGTGGTGCTGCATCCGGAATTCGTCGACGGCAAATATGCGTTTTACACGAGACCGATGGATGATTTTATCGAGACGGGAAGCGGCGGAGGCATCGGATTCGGTCTCTGCGAGGACATCACACACGCTGTGATCGATGAGGAAAAAATGACGAGTCTGCGCAAGTATCATACGATCACGGAGGCGAAGAACGGAGCCGGTGCGACGCCGATCAAGACGGAAAAGGGATGGATTCATATCGCTCACGGTGTGCGCAACACGGCAGCGGGACTGCGTTATGTCATCTATGCGTTTGCAACGGACTTAAAAGATCCGTCGAAGGTGATTGCCGAGCCGTCCGGGCTTCTGATCGGACCGAGAGGTGAGGAGCGCGTCGGGGATGTCAGCAATGTGGTATTTACCAACGGAGCGGTCGTCAATGAGAAAAACGAGGTGTTTATTTACTACGCATCCTCGGATACACGGATGCATGTGGCGACCACGACGGTGGAGAAGCTGGTGGACTACGTATTCCATACGCCGTCCGATCCGGGAAGATCGGTGGAGTGTGTGGCACAGCGGTGCGGTCTCATCGAGAAGAATCTTGCATTTTTAAAAGCGAATGAATAAATACGGTCATCATAGAAAAATGAGCCGCGTCGGCGGCAGAAAGAGGTAGAAGTTATGAGCAAATATAAAATGATCAGCCCCAAAGTACCGAATGTGCCATGGCAGGAGCGCCCGGCGGAGTTAAACGGAGCACCGGTATGGAGATACAAGGAGAACCCGATCATCGGCAGAAATCCGGTGAAGGGCGTGGCGAGAATCTTCAACAGTGCGGTGATGCCGTACGGGGATGAGTTCATCGGCGTCTTCCGCGGAGAACAGACGAACGGAATTCCGTATATCTATCTGGGAAGAAGCAAGGATGCCATCCACTGGAATTTTGAGGAAAACAAGATTAACTTTGTGGACGAGAACGGTGAGTCCTTCATGCCGGTCTACGCTTATGATCCGAGACTTGTGAAGGTGGAGGATACCTACTATATTATCTGGTGTCAGGATTTCTACGGCGCAGCGATCGGTATGGCGAAGACAACGGATTTTAAGACATTTACCAGAATCGAGAATCCGTTCCTGCCGTTTAACCGGAATGCGGTGCTGTTCCCGCGCAAGATCGGCGGCAATTTCATGCTGCTCTCGAGACCGTCCGACAGCGGCCACACACCGTTCGGCGATATTTTTATCAGTGAGAGTCCGGATCTCACCTACTGGGGAAAACACCGTCATGTGATGGGCAAGGGTTCCGAGTGGTGGGAGTCCTTAAAGATCGGCGGCGGTGCAGCTCCGATCGAGACATCCGAGGGATGGCTTCTGTTCTACCACGGTGTGAGCGGCACCTGCAACGGATATGTGTACTCGATCGGCGGTGCGATCTTAGACATCGACAATCCTTCCATCGTGAAGTACCGCTGTGAGACGTTTCTTCTGACTCCGGAAGAGTGGTATGAGGAGCGCGGATTCGTGCCGAACGTATGCTTCCCGTGTGCAACAATCCACGATTCGGAGAGCGGAAAGATTGCAATCTATTACGGAGCGGCAGACAGCTATGTGGGACTGGCGTTCACGGAACTGGATGACATCATCGATTACATCAAGGAACACAGTGTGGTGACGACAACCGATACCGAGATCGGAAAAAGATAACAGAGAACTGGAATGATGGGGCTGCGGCAGCCGGAAAGAGAAGGACGCATTGTGTGCGTAACACCTCGGGGCTTTCGCAGCCCTGCTGCGTATCCGGCGGGGAGCCGGAAGGCAGAGGGGGAAAAGAAATGACAGCAAAAAAAAATGGTCAGGAATATCGAGCCGGACGATCCGATGTTACAGTACAGCGGAAGAATCGATGACGACGATCCGAAGGCGCCGGTGCTTATCTATGCGGCAAGCTGGGTGAAAATGATTTTTACCGGAACATCGGTGGCAGTCACGCTTGCCAACCATCATGCGTACTGGACAAATGAGATGGGCTATCTCTTAGACGGGGTGCAGGGGCGCATCCGCCTTTTGAATGACGGAAAAAAGAAAACCTATGAGATTGCGGGGCAGCTGCCGGATGCGCGGCATGAACTCATGCTGTTCAAGCGTATGGACGCCTGCCATACGGTGACATTCTACGGATTTACCGTGGATGGCGGCGCAGATCTTCTGCCGCCGGAGCCAAAGCCCGCCCGCCGGATGGAAGTGTTTGGCGACAGTGTCTCGTGCGGCGAGGTGTCGGAGGCGGTCGACTATGTCGGAAAAGAGGATCCGGTGCACGACGGACAGTATTCCAACAGCTGGTATTCCTATGCCTGGATGACGGCGCGAAAGCTTGGGGCAGAACTTCACGATACCTCACAGGGCGGCATTGCGCTGCTTGACGGGACGGGATGGTTCGGCGCACCGGCGTACTACGGTGTGGAGTCCTGTTACGACAAGCTCGCATACAATCCTGATCTCGGAGAGGTAAAGAAATGGGATTTTTCACGCTATACGCCGCAGGTGGTGGTGGTTGCCATCGGGCAGAATGACAATCATCCGGTGGACTATATGGCGTCGGATCCGGAGTGCAGTGCGGCGGAGCACTGGCGGAAGCGCTACCGGGAATTCATCGAGACACTGATGAAGCGCTATCCCAAGGCGCAGATCATTCTTACGACAACTATCTTAAAACATCATCCGAACTGGGATGCGTCGATTGGGACGGTGTGTGGGCAGATCGCAAGTGAGCGCGTGCACCACTTTTTATACCGGAGAAACGGCTCTGGAACGCCCGGACACATCCGGATTCCGGAAGCGGAGGAGATGTCAGAGGAGCTGGCTTCCTATATCCGTTCACTCGGAGATAAAATCTGGGATGTGTGAGAGACAATAAAGGGAAAAGAAAGAGAGAAGGAGCAGAAACATGAATATGCAGATTGATCTGGAAAAGGGAATTGCAAATGTGGGAGATGTGAGCAGAATGAAGGAGGTCATGGCGCGCGCCAGACGCGGAGAGCAGCTGGTAATCGGTTTTATCGGCGGCTCGATCACGCAGGGAAGCCTCTCCTCGACACCGCAGACGTGCTATGCCTACCGTGTGTATACATGGTGGAAAGAGACCTTTCCGCAGGCGGAGTTTGTCTACTGCAATGCTGGGATCGGCGGCACGACATCGGAGTTCGGCGCGGCGCGTGTGGGGACGGATCTTCTGGCGGAGAGACCGGACTTTGTAATTGTGGAATTTTCCGTCAATGATGAGAGCACGGAGCATTTTAAGGAGACCTATGAAGGACTGGTGCGGAAAATCCTTGGTGCTGCGTGGAATCCGGCGGTTCTTCTGGTACACAACGTGTTTTACCACAATGGAGCCAACGCGCAGGTGATGCACGCGGCAATCGGCAGACATTATGATCTGCCGTCGGTCAGCATGCAGAGCTCTATTTACCCGGAGGTGGTGGCAGGACGGATTGAAAACCGCGCGATCACGCCGGATGATCTGCACCCGAACGATGAGGGACATGCGCTGGTGGCGTCGGTGATTACTTATTTTCTGGAGCAGGTACGAAGCGGAAAACTGACCGGCAGCAATGCCAGTTTTGCACCGGGGGCAAAGCTTCCGGTTCCGCTTACAAAAAATGCCTACGAGGATTCTGTCCGCATCCGCAATGCCGCGGCGCCGGATATGGCAGGATTGCAGCAGCCCACGCTGGATGGATTTACGCCCGATGAGACCGCACAGAATGGAATCACGGACTGCTTCCGCTATGGCTGGACGGCGGAAAAGACGGGGGATGCCATCACCTTTTTGGTGGAGGGCAGCTGCATTGCCGTCCAGTACCGGAAATCGGTAAAGCTTCCGGCGCCGGCTGCACTGGCGGTCGTGGACGGCGATGAGGAGCATGCGGTGCGGCTGGATGCAAACTTCGATGAGAGCTGGGGAGACAAACTGGAACTTACGACGCTTTTAGAACACGGAAAAGAGGGGCGGCACACCGTCACGATCCGCCTCGCAGAGACGCATGAGGACGATGCGGTTCCGTTTTATCTGGTGTCCGTGATCGCAGCGGGGAGAAGAGGAAGAGACTGACGGCAAGAGACAGCCTATTTTGCAGAATGTGCGTGTAAAAGGATTGCAAAATCAGAAAAAATGTTGGAAGATAAAGAGAGACACTGCGATTGCAGGAGCAGGAGGTTATAAGAATGTTTCGAGAGGATTTTGTGTGGGGTGTTGCGAGCAGCGCCTATCAGGTAGAGGGAACGGATGCGGCGGACGGCAGAGGCGCGTGCGTCTGGGATATGTTTGCGGCGGACGGCAGAGTGTTTGAACATCAGAATGCAGGCACAAGCTGCGATCATATGCATCATTATAAAGAAGATATTGCGCTGATGAAGCATCTGGGGATCCGGGCGTACCGTTTTTCACTGAACTGGGCGCGGATTCTGCCGGAGGGAACCGGGCGCGTGAATGAGAAAGCGATCGCCATGTACCGCGATATGATTCTCACGATGAAGGAAAACGGCATCACGCCGTACCTGACGCTGTTTCACTGGGAATTCCCGCAGGCGCTTTATGAGCGGGGCGGCTGGCAGAACCCGGACGTGGTGCAATGGTTCGGAGAATATGCGAAGGTGGTTGCCGAGAATTTCAGCGACATCTGCGAATATTTTATTACGATCAACGAACCGCAGTGCGTGGTCGGTCTTGGACATCTGAGCGGTGTTCATGCTCCGGGCGTGAAGCTTCCCGTGGCGCAGACGTTTCTGGTGGCGCATCATCTTCTGATGGCGCACGGGCAGGCGGTCATCAACCTGCGCAGATATGCGGTCCGACCGGTCAAGATCGGTTTCGCTCCGACCGGCGGCGTGGCGTATCCGTACACCGACCGGCCGGAGGACATTGAGGCGGCGAAAAAGGTGTATTTCGGATTTTACAATCCGATCGATAACTGGACCTGGAATGTATCGTGGTTTTCCGATCCGGTATTCCTTGGACATTACCCCGAGGAGGGGCTGAAAAAATTTGCGCCGTATCTTCCGGAGATCACACAGGAGGATATGGAGCTGATCTATCAGCCGCTTGATTTTATGGGACAGAATATATATAATGGGTACTACGTCCGCGCCGGCGCAGACGGCGAGCCGGAATTTGTAGACCGTGCGCCGGGGTTCCCGAAGACGGGATCGGACTGGCCGGTGACGCCGGAGGCGTTTTATTACGGCATTAAGTTTTTGACGGAGCGCTATCCGCTGCCGCTCTACATTACGGAGAACGGCATGTCCTGCCATGATCTGGTGAGCAGTGACGGCAGGGTACATGACCCGAACCGCATTACTTTCCTGGATTCCTATATCGGGGCAATGCAGAAGGCATACGATGAGGGCGCCAATGTAGCCGGCTATTTCCTCTGGACATTCCTGGATAATTTTGAGTGGGCGGACGGATATAAGCAGCGGTTCGGCATTGTTTATGTGGATTTTGCAAGCCAGAGGCGGATTGTGAAGGATTCCGCTTTCTGGTATCAGAAAATAATCGAGACGAATGGAAGGATGTTGACAATGAATCAGACAACAAAAGAAATCTTATTTTTAGATCCGGTGTGCACACACAATATCTGGGGCGGCACCCGGCTTAGAACGGAGTTCGGCTATCCGGTGGAGGGGGATGACATCGGCGAGTGCTGGGGCATCTCCGCACATCCGAACGGCGACGGCAGCATCAGGAACGGTGTGTACGCCGGCATGAAACTGTCAAAAGTGTGGGAGGAGCACCCGGAGGTATTTGGAAACCTCGCCTACGACCGCTTCCCACTTTTGACAAAGATCATCGATGCGAAGGCGGATTTGAGCATTCAGGTACATCCGGATGACGCCTATGCAAAGGAACATGAAAACGGTTCTTTCGGCAAGACGGAGTGCTGGTACATTATGGATGCGCCCGAGAACGCCACGCTCGTGATCGGTCACAATGCGAAGACGAAGGAGGAGCTTGCCTCCATGATCCACGAGGGACGCTGGAGCGAATTTATCCGCGAGATTCCGGTGAAAAAGGGAGATTTTATCCAGATTGATCCGGGAACCGTCCACGCCATCAAGGGCGGGCTTCTGATCCTGGAGACACAGCAGAACAGCGATATTACCTACCGTGTGTACGATTATGACAGACTGCAGAACGGCAAGCCGAGAGAGCTTCACATTGAGAAGAGTATCGACGTGATCACCGTTCCGGCGAAATCCGTCGAGGACAGTGTAACGTCTGCACTCGGACTGCCGGAGAACCGGCTGAACGAGCTGTACGCCTGCGGATACTATCAGATTTACAAGCTGGATGTCAACGGAACATGCAGTTTTGCACAGAATCATCCGTTCCTGCTGATGTCTGTGCTGGAAGGTAGCGGTATCGTCAACGGCCAGCCGGTGAAAAAGGGAGATCACTTTATTTTACCGTGCGGATTCGGCGAGGTGGAGATGCAGGGAGAGATGAGTCTGGTGGTATCCACGGTGCCGGCGCAGGCTTAAGGGGAAAATAGCTCTTTCGGTTCCGGAAAAGATTTGCTATAATCAGACCATAGAAAAAGAGAACACCTGGAAAGAGGAAGCATATGAATCAGGAAGAGAGACGTCAGAGAAGACAGAAAGATACGAAAAGTGCGGTCATTGTGTGTGTGATAGTCGTGCTGATCCTGCTCGTGTTAGTCGCGGGCGGAGTATTTCTTGTGGGACGCCTGCTGCCAAAGGGAGGCGGACAGAATGAAGGTACCGACGGAACCGAGCTGCCGGGAGAGAATGTCGCGGCGACGGAGGAAGTAACGGAACAGCCGCAGACGGAAGTACAGACCGATCCGGTGGAGGAGCAGGCGGCGCAGCTTGTGTCCCAGATGACGCTTGAGGATAAGATCGCGCAGATGTTTGTGATTACGCCGAATGCGCTGACCGGATATGCAAGCGGTGTGACGGCTGCGGGGGACACCACAAAGGAAGCTTATCAGAGCCGTCCGGTGGGCGGAATTGTGTATATGGCAGACAACCTCACCGACCCGGAGCAGACGACCACCATGCTCTCCAATATGCAGGAGATTGCAAGGGAGCGCACCGGACTTCCGGTATTTTTATGTGTGGATGAAGAAGGCGGCAGTGTCGCGCGCATCGCCGGCAATGATGCCTTCGGGGTGACGGACGTCGGCAATATGAGCGATATAGGAGCGAGCGGGGATGTGCAGAATGCATACAATGCGGGAAGCACGATCGGCAGCTATCTTGCGGCACTCGGATTCAATGTGGATTTCGCGCCGGTGGCGGATGTCCTTACCAACCCGGACAATCAGGTGATCGGACAGCGCTCGTTCGGGTCGGACGCGCAGACGGTCGCGGGAATGGTGACGTCTGAACTGCAGGGACTTTCCGCGGCGGGAGTGTACGGTATGGTCAAGCATTTCCCGGGACACGGCGGCACTTCCGGAGATTCTCATGACGGGGCGGTGTCCACGGACAAGACCCTGGAGGAACTGATGGCGGAAGAACTCGTCCCGTTCCAGAGTGCGATTGACGGCGGCGTGAATTTTGTGATGGTCGGACATATCTCGGCTCCGAATGTGACTGGAGACAATGCGCCGGCTACGCTGTCGAAGGTGCTGATTACCGATGTGCTTCGCGGACAGATGGGATATAACGGAATTGTCATTACGGACGCCATGAATATGGAAGCGATCACCGGATTCTACAATTCGGACAAGGCGGCGGTTCTGGCAGTTACAGCCGGGGCAGACATGATTTTGATGCCGGCGGACTACAATACCGCCTATACAGGAATTCTGAATGCGGTGAATGACGGAACGATCACCGAGGAGCGGATCAATGAATCCGTGACGCGTATCGTGAAGGCAAAGCTTGCCATGGGGCAGCCGTAAAAGCTGTTTGTATTTTGCGGTAATTATGGTACAATGAAGGCAAGTGTTATACATTACCATACGAAAGCGGAGGGATTTGCGTGGAAGATACGAAGAAAAATGAGATGTGGGGGAAAGTGATGGCACCGCTTGCCGGCTTTCTTGCCATTGTGCTGGTGGCGTTTCTGATCATTTTAAAATTATTGGAAAGCGGAGTGATCGGAACAGTCATGGCGATGATTCTGATCTGCGTGATCGTGGCTGCCGTGTTCGGCGGAATCTTCATGGTGATCAAGTCGATTCTGGATCAGATCCGGTCCGTGATTAACGGAAAGGTATCGGAGAATACAAAAGTTGCGGAAAAGGCAAAAAAGCTTGCCGACCGTGAAGACGGCATCGGGGAGATGGTGCGTTCCATCGAGACGTCCGTTTCATCGATTGAGCTGGTGCTTGGAGGAATCCGCAAGGCTGTGGATGAGCTCGAAGGGGTATCCGGTGATTTCCAGCAGATTTTCTCGGAAATGTCGGAGTCGATGGATCAGACGGCAGATGCTGTCGATACGATCACCGGCAATACGGTGTCCCAGGCGTCTGAGACGGCGGATATGAAGGAAAAGGTGGACGCGATCAGCGTGTCGATCGATCATATTTCTTCCAATATTGAGGATCTGACGAAGAGTGCGCAGGCCATGCGTGAATATAACCGTTCGGCGGAGCAGATTATGCAGGAGCTGATTGCCATCAGTGAGGAGAGCGGCGTTGCGATCGAGAATGTCAGAAAGCAGACAGATCTGACGAATCAGTCCGCGCAGCAGATCCGGACGGCGACTGAGATCATTGCGGGAATTTCAAGCCAGACCAACCTTCTGGCCCTTAATGCGAGCATCGAGGCTGCCAGAGCAGGGGAGCACGGTAAGGGATTCGCTGTGGTCGCGGAGGAGATCCGGACACTGGCGGATCAGTCCAGAGAGTCCACAGAGCAGATTAACCATGTCGTGAATGTCCTGCTGGATAATTCAAGCAACAGCGTTCAGATTACCGAGCAGGTATCGGAGGCATTTTCCAGACAGAATGAGAAGATTCATGACACGGAGGAGATCTTCAAATCATTGAACCGAGAAATCGAACAGGTCGGAGATGCTATCGGCGGAATCGGCACGGAGGTCGGCGATCTTGAGAATCACAAGAGCGTCATTGAGAACGGGGTCACTTCCCTTACGGCTTCGGCAGATGAGAATGCGAAGAGCGCAGAGGTCACCACAGATAATATGGGACGTCTCCGCGGCGTGGTGAAGGAGTGCGATGGCGTAAAAGCGCACATCGTCAGCGTATCGGACGAGCTGATTGGATACATCCGTAAGTTTTCGGACGGTTCGATTCTCGACAAGTTCGGTGCGGGTAAAAACAGATAAACATTTAGCAGGAACACAGGAAGTATTGTTACAGAGAGCCGTATTGCGGCTCTCTGTAAGTGGTTATAGGGGAGAAGGTACAGATGAATCATACAACGGACTGGGGCAGAAGATGGCGCAACACCGGCTATATTACATTCTTTTTGAGCGGTATCTGCGCAATATCGAGCGGGATTATTGTAAGTATTCTGCAGGGAAAATATGAATTTGACTATGGCATGACGGGTACGATGCTCGGACTGATGAGCATTGGAAATATGGCGGCGTCCTTTGCGGCGGGTATTCTGCCGCAGAAAATCGGAGTGAAGAATACAGTGCTTCTTCTCTGCAGCGGTTATTTCCTAGGGTACTTTCTGATGGCGGTGACTGGAATGCCGGCCGTGTTGATGGCGGCATTTCTGTTGGTCGGATTTGCAAAGGGAGGGGCACTCAATAATTGCACAATCCTTGTAAAAGACAATAGTGCCGATCGCACACGCGGCATGAACATACTACATGCCTGCTATGCGAGTGGTGCGCTGCTGTGTCCGTTTCTTGCGGCGTCGCTTCTTGAAATCAACGACACTCTGCCGATGGTGGGAGTGGCGGTGACGGGGCTGCTTTTGTGGATGATATTTTTGACGGCGGGACTTCCGGGCGCGGTCAAAGAGAAGAACGGCGAACGGGGAAAGATCTCGTTTGCATTTTTGAAGGATCCGAAATTCTGGCTGATTACCGGACTTTTATTCTGCCAGAATGCGGCGGAGACGAGTGTGACGGGATGGCTCGTGACATACTATAAAGACATGGGAATCCTCTCGGGTTCCTTTGCGGCATACACGGTAACGGTGATGTGGGGGGCGACTCTGATCGCCAGACTTCTGATCGCGTTCGTTTTTCCGGTGCATCATATTTTTCGCACGCTTGCGTGGATGGGCGGCTGCTGCAGCGTGCTGTACTGCGGGCTTGTATACATGCAGCATCCGACGGGAGCCATCGCCATGCTGTTCGCCTTTGCATTCGCCATGGCAGGGGTCAATCCGATCGCCGTGGCGGGAGCCGGCAGGGAGATGAATGCAACGAGTCTCGGTGTGATGCTGCCGGTGGCAGGGATTGGCGCGATCGTGATGCCGTGGCTGATCGGTGTGATTGCTGATCGTGTGGGGCTTGTGACCGGAATGTTCTGCAATCTGATTCCGTGCGTGGGCATTCTGGTTTTTTCCGTATTGATCCTGAAATATCAGGCAAAGAATTGAACTTGTTTTTCAAAATAAAGGTAGAATGCTAAATATTGTGCCATTTTTGCCAAAAACTATCTAAAGAAAAAAGTGCGGTTCTGTGTTACGATGCAGACAGATGAATGTTGACGATACTTTTTATGGAGGGATGCGACACATGAGAGAAGTAATCAATTTTAATACGAAATGGGCATTTACCAAGGAAGCCACAGAAGTGCCGAAGGAGATGCCAGAGAAGTGGTACTGGGTAACACTTCCACATTCCTGGAATGAGATTGACGGACAGGACGGCGGCAACGATTATTACCGCGGAACCTGTTATTATGCAAAACAGTTAAAGAAGAGCGAACTGCCGGAGGCAGACTGCTATTATCTGGAGTTAAGAGGAGCAAACGCTTCCGCAGACGTCTATGTGAACGGCAAGGCAGTGGTACATCACGACGGAGGATATTCCACCTGGCGTGTAGACATCACAAAAGAGCTCACAGAAGAAGAGAACCTGATTGTGATCGCTGTGGAGAATGGCGTAAACGACAGAGTATATCCGCAGAATGCAGATTTCACATTCTACGGCGGACTTTACCGTGACGTCAATATCATTGCGGTAAATAAGTCCCATTTTGATCTGGACTACTACGGCGGACCTGGCATTAAGGTGACACCGGAGATCAAGGGCGCGGATGCCAGCGTGGAGGTAGAGGTATTCCTGACGAATGCAGCTGCAGACCAGAAGCTTGTATATACCGTAAAAGATGCAGAGGGCAAAGAGGTTGCAAAGACAGAGACCGCAGCCGGCGAGACAAAGGCTGTACTTTCCATTCCGGCAGTTCATCTGTGGAACGGAAAGAAAGATCCGTATCTGTACACCGCAGAGGTGGCTCTTGTATCCGGAGAGGAGACCGTTGATGCGGTAAGCACACGTTTCGGATGCCGTACCTTTGAGATTGATCCGGAGAGAGGATTTATCTTAAACGGAGAGGAATATCCGCTGCGCGGTGTATCCCGTCATCAGGACAGATGGGGAATCGGTAATGCGCTGCTTCCGGAGCATCACAGAGAGGATATTGACTTAATCTGCGAGCTCGGTGCTACAACGATCCGCCTGGCTCACTACCAGCACGATCAGTATTTTTACGATCTGTGCGATGAGAGAGGTCTTGTAATCTGGGCTGAGATTCCGTACATTTCCTCTCACATGCCGAACGGACGTGAGAATACCATTTCCCAGATGAAAGAGCTGGTTGTTCAGAATTACAATCACCCGAGTATCGTGGTTTGGGGGCTTTCCAACGAGATCACGATGGCAGGAAGCTCGGATGAGGATCTGCTTGAGAACCACAGAATCTTAAATGACATGGTTCATGAGATGGATCACACGAGACTGACCACGATCGCGGTGGTATCCATGTGTGATATTCACGATCCGTACATCCAGATTCCGGATGTGATCTCTTACAACCATTACTTCGGATGGTACGGCGGAGACGTATCCATGAACGGACCGTGGATGGACAACTTCCACAAAGAGTTCCCGAATATCCCGCTTGGAATGAGCGAGTACGGATGCGAGGCGCTGAACTGGCATACCTCTGATCCGAAGCAGGGCGATTACACCGAGGAGTATCAGGCATACTATCATGAGGAGATGATCAAGCAGCTCTTCACCAGAAAGTATATCTGGGCAACGCATGTATGGAACATGTTCGATTTCGGTGCAGATGCGAGAAACGAGGGCGGTGAGAACGGTCAGAACCACAAGGGACTGGTAACTTTCGACCGCAAGTACAAGAAAGATTCCTTCTATGCATACAAGGCATGGCTGTCTGATGAGCCGTTCGTACATCTGTGCGGAAAACGCTATGTAGACCGCGTGGAAGATACCACGAAGGTAACTGTATACTCCAATCTGCCGGAGGTAGAGCTGTTTGTCAACGGCAAGAGTGCAGGAAAGCTTCAGGCGGAGGATCATTTCTTCCACTTTGAGGTACCGAATGTCGGAGAATCCACACTGGTGGCTGTTGCCGGAGCGTATAAGGATGAGAGCCACATCCGCAAGGTGGATACCTTCAACGAGGAGTACAGCCTGAAAGAGAGCGGCGCAATCCTCAACTGGTTCGACATCACAGAGCCGGAAGGATATTATTCACTGAATGACAGACTTTCTGATATCATGAAGTCCGAAGAGGGAAAAGCACTCTTCATGGGACTGATGTCAAAAGTTGCAGCGGGAATGAGTCAGGGTAATGAAAAAAATGACGGAAATCCTGCAGCAGGAGCAATGGCGAACCCGAAGATGCTGGAAATGCTGGGCGGATTTACGGTCATCCGTATGATCAACCTGATGGGTGCGGCAGGACCGAAGGTTGAGTGGAAGAAAGAAGATCTTCTCGGACTCAACGCACAGCTCAATAAGATTAAGAGAGTAGACTAAGATAGAAGCTTAAAAGACCGGGGCATGGAATGTGGTGGGCAGAGATTTAAAAAAATCTGTACCTGCACGGTTCCGGACTGCCAACCGGCGGCGGGAATCCTTTGAAGCAAATTGGGAGCATTTCTTCTATGCCGCGTTTGGTATCGGATTCCGTGTCTTTCCACGTTTTGACAATCCGCGAAAGATGTCCGACAACCGCAGACAATGGGCGGACTTTTTAGCAGCGCTAGCAACGCTTCTTCACAGACAATATAAAACCGCGCGAACCGAAACTCGTTGGCATCTGCTATTGAAAATAAGGCAGATGCCAATTCAAACATCGGCTTCGCGCGGTTATGTTTTATTCAGAAGCGCAGACAAGCGCTGCACAAAAGTCCTAAAATTGTCTGCGGATTGCGGACACTCTCCGCGGAGTGTTCAAAGCTTGGAAAAACACGGATCATCGGAGATACCAAACGCGGTATAGATTAGAAATACCCCATTTTGCGTTTCGGATTCCCGCCGCCGGTTGGCAGTCCGGAACAGGCAGATACAGTATATTTGCAAAATCCATGCCTGCCACATTCCATGCCCGGTCTTTTAGCGTCTCCACTCGCGTGGTGTCATGCCCGTGATGCGGCGGAAGAGCCGTGTGAAATAGTGGACGTCGGGGATGCCGCAGGCTGCCGCAACATCCTGCACCGGCAGGAGGGTACTGCGTAGCAGCTTCTTGGCGTATTCGATACGGTTTGCGTTGACGTAGTCCGTCAGGGTCATGCCGACTTCCTTTTTGAACAGCGTGGACAGGTAGCTTGTATTCAAAAACAGTTCGCTGGCAAAACGTTTCAGGCTTAAGTCCCCGGCCAGTGAGGCGTCTATGGTGACGAGAATCTGGCGGATCGGATCGGAATACGAACTCATGCTTCGCTGTTCCACGAGCTGACAGTAACTTTGAACCATGTAGGATATGAGATCGTTGATTTCTTCCACGGATTGGATGCTCTCAATCATGCGCGCAAAGTTGCCGGAGACGGCGTCGATATAAAACGGGTGGACGCCCGTTTCGTACGCTTTTCTCCGCAACAGCGTGTTGAGGGTCAGAATCAGGTTCTTGCGGTTGCGGAGTGCGTCCTCCGTGCGGGGGACAAAGCGCAGGTTTCCGAGAGCCTCCATGAAGGAGAGGGCACGGGCGCTGTTGCCGTGAGAGATGGCGTCGAGCAGCTCATCCTCGATATGGTAGCGCTCTTCAAGAAGGTGCATGCTTAAGACCGGGTCCTCCGGTACGACAAACTGGTGCTTTTCCAAAAAGGACTCTCTGGTCTCGAGATCTTTCAAATGCAGGGTCTGTACGGATACATCCGCGTCGGCATCCAGCGTCTGATAGACGTGGCGCAGCAGGGCGGTCATGGAGGCTTTGTCCGCGATCAGCGGCAGGGCGTGATAATATTCCTGCAGCTGTGGAAAAAGTTCAGCCGGAATATCCAGCCGGTTTATAAGCGACAGAATCTGGGAGCGCTCAAATTCTTTCCAGAGAAAAGGCCCGACGAACAGGAAGGCACTTTTATCCGGCAGACGGAAAAAAGAATAATTACACTCGTAATAATCTACAATAAAATAGATGGTGTTCTGCACAAATGGAAATGGCGCCTGTTTTTGCGCATCGGCTTCCTGCATCAGGATACTGTTGCGCAGTCCGAGATCCAGATCCGCCAGTTCTAACTGTTTGCGGTCGGTCAGTCTGCACTGGATATGCAGGTCAGAAAAATATGCGGTAAGAAAAGATAAAATCGGCTGCTCCATCAAGAACCTCCTGTCCGGGTCAGTGTCTGTTGTTTTGATTTTGGCACAATATTTTCTGTTATGCAAGGAAAAACAAAAAAATGACAAGGATTATTCATCCCTTTAAAGCATCGGCTTGCAGACCGGAGCAATTTATGATAATTCTATAACAACGTGTTCACGGTGAACACATTTTAGAAAATAGTGCAGAATGCTTGAAAGAGAGGATACCCATGAAAATCACAGCTTATGAAGTGAGACCGGATGAAAAAGATTACCTGCTTGCCGCAGCACAGCAGGAGCAGATAGAGATTACACTGGTGCAGGGGCCGATGACACAGGACAACATTGATCGTGCCGAGGGAGCGGACGGCATTACGATTCTTGGAGATACAAAGATGGACGCCGCATTGATTGAGGAGACTGCAAAGCGGCGTATCCGCGTCGTTGCGACACGTACCATCGGGTATGACCATATTGACATGAATGCGGCGAAGAGCAATGGCGTTCACGTCTGCAACGGCTACTACGATCCGGACGGCGTTGCCGAGTATACGGTCATGCTGATTTTAATGTCGCTTCGCAATTATAAGCAGGCACTGTTCCGCGGGAATGCCAACGATTATTCGCTTGGCGGGCTGATCGGAAGGGAGCTTCGTAATCTTACCGTCGGTATCATCGGAACGGGAAAAATCGGACAGAAGGTGGCACAGAATCTGCAGGGGTTCGGCTGCAGGATTCTGGCATACAGCAGACGTCAGAATGCCGATCCGGCGCTTGGAATCGAATACTGTTCTCTGGAGGAACTGTACGCGAAGAGTGATATTATCTCACTGCACACGCCACTGTCCAATCAGACACGTTATATGATTGATAAAAAGGCGATCGACCAGATGAAGGACGGCGTCATTCTGATCAACTGCGCGAGAGGAGAGTTGATGCGCGTGGATGACATCATCGAGGGAATCGAGACGCGGAAGATCGGTGCGCTGGGACTGGATGTGATCGAGCATGAGGAGGGA
Source organism: Roseburia hominis A2-183 (assembly GCF_000225345.1). Lineage (NCBI taxonomy): Bacteria > Bacillati > Bacillota > Clostridia > Lachnospirales > Lachnospiraceae > Roseburia > Roseburia hominis. The sequence goes on along the minus strand of NC_015977.1, from coordinate 2,472,796 downwards.
ATCTACCATATGGATCGCCGGTCGGATATTCTTGCAAACCGGAATATGGCGTATCTGAGACAGTTCCCGAATGTGACGATGACGCAGCACATTGCGTTTTATACAGAGGAAGCGGTAAAAAGCATGGCGGAGAGCGGTATTGTCAATGTGGTGAAATGCCTGAAAAAACAGGATAATCCTAACCTGATCTGCTAAGTTCATATACAAAAAGAGTCTGCCACAAGAAAACTTGTGACAGACTCTTTTTAAATCCATTGTTTGCAATATCTTAATCTAACAAATAAAACAAGTCTATTTTAAGAAAAAGGTACATGAAACTAGTGATTTAACGCGGTAAGCTTACCGCCTGCAGTAATTATTTTACTACAGTTACGTTGGTTGCCTGCGGTCCCTTGGATCCTTCTACAACGTCGAACTCTACGGAAGCGCCCTCTTCAAGAGACTTGAAACCTTCCATGTTAAGTCCTGAGTAATGTACGAATACATCGTTGCCTGACTCGTCAGAAATGAATCCGTAACCCTTCTGGTTGTTGAACCATTTTACTGTACCTTTCATCAAAAAGTACCTCCAAAAATAATACTAACTGTAACTTACAGCTATTAGTACAATATCATAAGAATTTATAAAAGTAAAGTAATAAATTAAAGTTCTTCAAAACTAATTTCATGCGCAGTGAGAAAGCGCTTTACAAGGGAATCCCACTCCTGATCGAGGCTCTTGTCCACGGAGAAAATCCGGTACGAAATGCCCGTGGTAAGGAGCAGTTTTTTCTGCTGGAATTTCAGATTGATAAACATTCCCGTAATGTCCTCCGGGGTAAAAGAACTGTGGGTCGAAAGCAGTGTCCGTTCCAGATTCTTCGGGGAGAGCAGAAAGACAAATTTAAAATAAGAAGGAGTGCGTCTGCCCTTGATCAGGTCAAAACATTGCGGACGTACCTGTTCAAACGGGAGAAAAGAAAGTCCCGTCAGTCCGAGCGCATCGGCTTCATCTGATGAATAAAAATCGGGCTGGATCGTGCCGTCTAAGCTCCAGGTGACGCTGCCCAAGATGACGGCTTCCTTTAGAAGAAAGTGCCCGAACGTGTCCGTACACAGCAGTTTATTCATAAAATCTTTAATTTCCGGTAGGGAAAGTGCAATCATAGTCTTCTCCGTGTCATATAGTATTGGGGCGCATTGCCTTTGTGTAGTATAACACAGATTGGGGACAAATAGAAAGCCGATTGGGAAGGTTTGCTTCACAATATGATTTCTGGTATGATAGGAAGCTGAGAGAACAGCCCCGGAAGGGGTCACAGATAAAGAAGAAAAGAGGACATAGACATGAAAGAGACAGAACTTTTATTTGATTTGCTGAAAAAAGGTGTGTCGCCGGTACAGGCAGTCCGCGCCTGCAAAGAGCGCCTGGAGAGCGCGGGATTTCTGGAACTGCCCTATGATGAGCCGTGGAAGCTGCAGAAAAACGGAAGATATTATGTAAATCATCATGACACCACACTGTTCGCGTTTACGGTGGGGGGCGGCTGGCAGGAGACAAAGACGCCGCAGATTCGGATGGCGGCAGCACATACGGATTTTCCGTGCCTGCGCATCAAGCCGTCGGCGGATGTGACGGCTTGCGGTTACGCGCAGGTGAATGTGGAAGTATACGGGGGCGCGATCTTAAATACCTGGCTGGATCGTCCGCTCGGTATTGCCGGCCGTGTGGCAGTGCGCACACAGGACGCGTTTGCCCCGAAGATTGTGGAGTTTGTATCGGAAAAAAATCTTCTGACCATTCCGAATCTGGCGATCCACATGAACCGCGAGGTCAACAAGGGTGTGGAGCTGAACCGCCAGACGGATATGCTGCCGGTCTTTGCGCTGCTGCCGGAGGAGGAGAAAAAAGCGGACTACTTCCTTACATTCCTGGCAGACGAGCTGTCTGTGGAGAAGACTGACATTCTGGATTTTGAACTGACCGTATACTGTAAGGAAAATCCGGAATTCATCGGTCTCAACGATGATTTTATCTCAAGTCCGCGCCTGGATAACCTGACTTCCTGCGCGGCGCTCATCTCCGGTCTGATTGATGCCAGGCGGATGGAGGGAATCAACCTGATCGCACTGTTTGACCACGAGGAGATCGGAAGCCGCACGAAGCAGGGCGCCGGCTCGATTCTGCTGCATGACATGCTGCGCCGCATCTTAAAAGAGCTGGGACGGGAACAGACGGCGGAGCAGGATCTCTATCGCAGCATGCTGCTGTCCGTGGATGTGGCGCACGGCATCCATCCGAACCAGGCAGGAAAAATGGATCTTACCAACAAGCCCGTGCTCGGAAGGGGATTCTGTATCAAGGAGGCGAGTTCGCAGTCCTATGCGACAGACTGCGAGGCGATTGCCATCATCCAGCAGATCTGTGAGAAAGAGAAGATCGCGTACCAGAAGTTTGTGAACCGCTCGGATATGCCGGGGGGAAGTACGCTTGGATCGATCGCTTCTGCGCTTCTTCCGGTGAAGACCGTGGATATCGGAATCCCGCTTCTTGCCATGCATTCCGCGCGGGAGCTGATGGGCAGCGCTGACCAGCAGGCGTTAAAGGATCTTGTGACCGCATATTTTACACTCGCTTCGTGAGAAAGAATGCTTCGTAAGATATAATTTAGATAAAGTTTAGAAATTACCTCTATACAAAAAATGGTTTTTGTGTTAATGTAACATAGTATTGAATACTACATGCGATAGAAACGAAAAATATATTAACGGTTTATTGATAACATTAAACACATACCATAGAACAGGTGGAGGGATTGCCATGTATAAGATTGTTGTGGACAGCTGCGGGGAATTACCGGAGGAACTGAAGAAGGACGGACATTTTGAGACAGTGTCCTTAGAACTTGAGGTGGACGGTTACCGCATTAAGGATGATGAGACATTTAACCAGCTTGATTTTCTGCGCCGGGTGAAGAAGAGCATCACGGGACCGAAGTCCGCCTGCCCGTCACCGGAGCAGTATATGCAGGCGTATGAGGGAGAAGCGGAGCATGTATATGTGGTGACGCTCTCCGGGAAGCTGAGCGGTTCCTACAACAGTGCAGAACTCGGCAGGAACCTCTACGAGGAGGAACATCCGGGAGAGAACAAGCAGATCTATGTATTTAACTCCAGGTCTGCATCGATCGGGGAGACGATTATTGGTCTTAAGGTGCAGGAGTTCGAGGAGGCAGGTCTTCCGTTTGAGGAGGTCGTTGCCAGAACGGAGGAGTACATCAGCTCCATGAATACTTATTTTGTCTTAGAGACGTTAGAGACTCTGCGCAAGAACGGAAGACTGACCAATCTGAAAGCCCTGATTGCCAATACGCTCAACATCAAGCCGGTAATGGGTTCCACAAAGGAGGGCATGATCTGCCAGCTCGGTCAGGCGCGCGGAATGAACAAGGCACTTGAGAAAATGGTGCAGGATATGATCGGGCGCACGAGGGACTGCGAACAGCGTGTGCTTGCCATCGCGCACTGCAACTGCCCGGAGCGCGCCGCAGCGGTAAAAGCCCGCATAGAAAAGCTTGCAAATTTCAAGAAAATCATTATCATAAATACTGCCGGTGTCAGCAGTATGTATGCAAATGATGGCGGCGTAATCATGGCAGTGTAAGACACGCGGGTGTGTCGCTGCTGCCCGGAGAGGAACGCGGGACACAGATGACATATGAAGAAGTAGTAGATCAGATCAATCAGATCAGAAGATTCGGGAATCTTGCCGGAGTGGAGGTTGCCGGGCGCATGTTAAAGGCGCTTGGCAGTCCGCAGGCGGGGATTCCGTTGATACACATAGCAGGGACGAACGGAAAAGGTTCTGTCTCTGCTTTTCTCTGCGCAATTTTAAGGGAGGCGGGACTTCGCGTCGGGATGTTTACCTCCCCGCACCTTGTGGACTTTCGGGAACGCATCCAGATAAACGGGGAAATGATCTCTAAGGAGGATACGCAGAGGATCGGCGTGCAGCTTCTTGCGATGGATTTTGGCGTACAGCCGACGATGTTTGACGTTACACTTGCCATGGCAATCCTCTATTTTAAGGAACAACGATGCGATGTCATGATCTTAGAGACCGGACTTGGCGGGAGGCTGGACGCAACCAATGCCGTAGGTGTGCCGGATGTAACCGTGATCACAAAGATCGGCTATGACCACATGGCGGTGCTTGGAAATACGCTTGCTGAGATTGCTGCGGAAAAGACGGGCATCATCAAAAAAGGCACCTCGCTTGTGCTTGAGAACCAGGAGGCAGAAGTCATGACGGTGTTTGAGGCGAAGGTCAGGGAGGAAGGAATTACAGATTTCCGGCTGATCGACCCTTTGGAGATAAAAGAGCAGACTTACCGCGACGGCAGACAGTATTTTTCGTTTGGTGCCTACCGTGATCTGTCCATGCGCATGCTTGGCGTTCATCAGTATGAGAATGCTGTCGCGGCGCTTCTCGGGGCGGAGGCATTTTTCAGGAGACATACAGAGTGGATCTGCGGCGGGACAAAAGAGCGGGAAGAGGGCGTAAGGCGCGCAGTCTGTCAGGGGATCGCTAAGACCGTATGGAAGGGCAGGATGGAAATCCTCTCAAAAAAACCGTTCCTGTTGGTGGACGGCGCACACAACAGCAACGGCGTGGAAGCGTTAAGAGAGAGCCTCGTGGCGCTTTTCCCGGGAGAAAAGTTTCATTTTATCATGGGCGTGATGGCGGATAAGGATTATGAGACAATGATCGGGGAATTGCTGCCGCTTGCCATTGATTTTACGACCTGCACGGTGGAGTGCGAGCGGGCGCTGCAGGCGGACGCCCTGGCGGATTGCATCCGGCGGAAAGGAATTGCAGCTGCATCAGCTGATGATTTTGCGTCCTGTTTTCAGAGAGGGCGGCTCGATGAAACACATCGCACGGTTGCGTTTGGTTCGCTCTATTTCATCGGTGAGATCGAGGCGCTGTTTGAGGCAAAATAGTTACGAAAAGATTACAGAATAGAGCGTTTATGACAAAAATGATACAATTTCACAAACTTTCAGTAATAGTTCACCATTTTGTAATATTTCGCCTATAATGAGGTATAGTAAATAGGGATACAGTAGATAGAAGTCAGATAGAAAGAGTCTGTGGAATGTTATTTAGCAGTTTTGAGTTTTTATTTCGGTTTTTGCCGGTTTTTTTAGTGATATATTATCTTACACCGAAAAAGTTACGCAATGTCACATTGCTGGGGGGAAGTATTGTCTTTTATACAATTGGCGAGGCGGGTTATATTACGATTCTCCTTGCGTGCGTTCTGGTCAATTACACGCTGACCCGTTTGATGTACCGGAAGAATACGGACGGGCGGGGAATCAGGCAGAAACGCTTATTGCTTCTTGCGCTCGGGTATGATCTGGGCGTGCTGTTTTTCTTCAAGTACAGTGGTCTGGCATCCGGACTTCCGCTTGGAATCAGTTTTTACACGTTTCAGATTATGGCGTACGTGATTGATGTGTACCGCGGAAGAATTCCGGCAGAACAGTCGCTGCTTCGGCTGGGAACGTATCTGACCATGTTTCCGCAGCTGATATCGGGACCGATCACAAATTATGCGGATGTGCGTGTAGCATTGGGAAGAGAGCGCACGATCAAGGCACGTCAGCTGGAAGAGGGAATGAAGCTCTTGATTATCGGACTTGCAGCAAAAGTCGTGATTGCGGACCGGATCGGCACACTCTGGAACAGCATCCGGATGATCGGGTTCGACAGCATCTCAACAAAGCTTGCATGGATGGGAGCGTTCGCTTACTCACTGCAGCTGTATTTTGATTTCGCGGGATATTCGATGATGGCGAGAGGAATCGGAAAGATGCTGGGATTTGAGCTCCCGGTGAACTTCCGCTATCCCTACATTTCAAAATCAGTCACGGAATTCTGGCGCAGATGGCATATTACGCTCGGCAGATGGTTTAGGGAATATGTATACATTCCGCTGGGAGGCAACCGGAAGGGAAAGGCGCGCACCTTTTTCAATCTGTTTGTGGTGTGGAGCCTTACCGCGTTGTGGCACGGGGCGAATTATAACTTCCTGATCTGGGGCGGGATTCTGCTTTGCTGCCTGTTGGTAGAAAAGCTCTTTCTGCTGCGCCTGCTGGATAAAAGCAGGGTGATCGGTCATCTTTATGTATTGTTTGTTGTTCCGCTCAGCTGGGTGGCGTTTGCGGTCACCGATCTGTCGGAGCTTGGCGTTTATATGACGCGGCTGTTCCCGTTTGCGGGGCATGCGGCAGGAGTCATCAATCATCTGGATTATTTAAAATATCTGAATGACTATGCACCGCTGTTTCTTCTGGGCGTGCTCTTTGCAACGCCGCTTCCGGAGACCTGCTATCGGCTGATCGAGCGCAAATGGATCGGCAGGGTGATACTGCTCGGCATTTTCGGGCTTTGCATGTACTATCTGGCGGTGTCGGCAAACAATCCGTTTTTGTACTTTAATTTTTAAATGTGTGGTGGATGGATTTGAGAAAGCTTTTGAAATGTCCGGTAACGGTCGCACTGCTTATCTTGTGGGCGGCGCTGTCGGTTGTCGGCTATCTGGGGAAAGATACAATATATAAGAATTATACGGTTGATATACGAACGACACCATACTTCGTCCTGGTGTTTGACGGACTGCATGACGGAATTTTTCCGTGGAGTCATGTGGGTGCGCCGGACGGCATAGGAGAGAACGGAAAGCTGCCGTCCATCCTGCTGCCGGGGGAGAGTGTCTCTGATACTGAGCTTGCCGGCGGGACGGAGACGGTCGGAGAGACAGAGACGGAAGAGGCGCCGCACACGCGGGAATTCTGTATGGTGGATGACGACTGGTTCGACGACGCGGTCTTTATCGGGGATTCGAGAACTGTGGGGCTGCGCGATTACGGCGGGCTGGACAATGCGACCTTTTACGCGTCCACAGGGCTTGGAATCTACGATATGTGGACGGAAAAGTTCTGTGAGGTGGACGGGGAGAAGACCACGCTTGAGGATGCGCTTTCCAGACGGCAGTTTGGCAAAATTTATTTCCAGATCGGCATCAATGAGATGGGAAGAGGAACCCTGGACGGTTTTATGGAGCAGTACGCGCAGTCGGTTCAGAAATTTAGAGAACTCCAGCCCGATGCGATCATCTATGTGCAGGGTATCATGCGGGTTGCAAAGGCCAAGTCCGACTCGGACAAAATTTTTAACAATCAGGGAATCAATGAACGCAATATGAGAATTGCGGAACTTGCGGATAATCAGACTATTTTTTACATTGATGTGAATGATGTCGTATGTGATGCAGACGGAAACTTAAGAGCGGATCTCACGTTTGACAATCTGCATCTGTACGGCTCGAAATACGGAATCTGGGTGGATTTCCTCAAGACGAAGGGAATTGCACCGTGAAGTGGTTCTTCTGAAAAGAAATGAGACCCTCGTCTCTTAGATGACACAGCTCGTTCGACATGGCGCTCCGGTCTACGGAGAGATAGTCGGCGAGCTGTTGTCTGTTAAAGGGAATATCAAAAGACGAACTTCCGGATCTGCGCGCCTCGCTCGACAGATAGGAGAGAAGCTTTTCACGGGTGGTCCGCTTGGTCATGTGCTCTAATTTCTGTCCGAGCTGGAAATTGCGCTCGGCGAGAACGGAGAGCAGATTTCTTGTGAGCTGGTTGTGGAATTCACATGCGCGGGAGCAGAGCGTCATCATTTTTGAGACGTTTAAGTAGAGCACAGTGGAATTCTGCTCGGCGTAGAGGCTGACTTCCAGCGCACAGTTTGTACGGATGGCATAAGATTCTCCGAAGATGTCTCCGGGGCGGCAGCGGGTCATCAGATTTGTGTTGCCCCAGAAATCCTCCTTCATGACATCCACACATCCTTCTACCACAAGACCGAGAGAATCCAGATGGTCGCCGTAGTGAAAGAGAAAGCTGCCCTTTGGATAGGAGAGGGTCTTTGCCGACAGACAGTCGAGCATGGCATGGATTTCTTCGGGTGCAATATCATAAAAAACGGGAGAGGCCTGCAAGAGGGCATCGTATCCTTGGAAAGTTTGCATTATTTTTCGTCCTTTCGACTTTTTGTTGTAAAAACAACAGAAATGTTGACGCTATTGTAGTATCCTGTGGAAGAAAAGTCAAGAGAGAATTTCCGGCATGCGTGCCGGAGTTAGAATGGAGGATATGATGTTACGAAGAGTCATTGAGATTGAGGAAGAAAAGTGCAACGGCTGCGGAGCATGTGCAAACGCCTGCCACGAGGGAGCCATCAGTATTGTAAACGGCAAGGCCAAGCTGATGCGGGACGATTACTGCGACGGACTTGGCGACTGTCTGCCGACCTGTCCGATGGATGCGATTCATTTTGTGGAGCGTGAGGCGGCGGCTTATGATGCTGCGGCAGTTGAGGAGAATAAGAGAAAGAAAGCAGCGCAGCAGGCGATAGCGTCACAGCCGCTTCCGTGCGGATGTCCGGGAACCCAGGCGAAGACGATCCGCCATGAGCAGCAGGCAGTCTGTCCGACCGCCGCAGAAGAGAGTGCGGCAGAACTTACGTCGGAGCTGACACAGTGGCCGGTGCAGATCAAGCTGGTTCCGGTGCGCGCCCCGTATTTTGACGGAGCAAAGCTTCTGGTGGCTGCAGACTGTACAGCGTATGCGTATGCGAATTTCCACAAAAAATATATCCGCAATCACATCACGCTGATCGGATGTCCGAAGTTAGACGATGTGGATTATTCGGAGAAGCTGACCCAGATCATTGCGCAGAACGATATTAAGAGCATTACCGTGGTTCGCATGGAAGTGCCGTGCTGCGGAGGAATCGAGCAGGCGGTGAAAAATGCACTCGCGGCAAGCGGTAAGATGATTCCGTGGCAGGTAGACATTATCTCTACGGACGGAAGAATTCTCGAGTAATACTTTCCCCTTTTGCGGGACATACTATGATGCAGAAGTATGTTACGCGAAAGGGGATTTTTTATGGCACTTACTATGAAAATTACAGAGGTACACGCGCGGGAGATCCTGGATTCCCGCGGCAATCCGACCGTGGAGGTGGAGGTGACCGCCGAGACGGAGACAACGGGGAGAAAGACTACAGCGCGGGAGTCGGTTCCGTCGGGAGCGAGCACCGGAAGATTTGAGGCAGTGGAGCTTCGGGACGGCGACAGGGAGTATTTCGGACTGGGCACGAAGAAGGTGGTGGATCACGTCAATACAAAGATCCGGGAAGCGCTTCTTGGAATGAATGTTTTGGATCAGGCACTTATCGACCGCAGAATGGTCGAGCTGGACGGGACAGACAACAAGGGAAATCTTGGGGCGAATGCGATCTTAGGCGTGTCGCTCGCCTGCGCGAAGACGGCGGCAGCGGCACTCGATATGCCGCTTTACCGCTATATTGGCGGAGGCAACGCCAAGCGGCTGCCGGTTCCCATGATGAATGTCATAAACGGCGGAGTCCATGCGAAGAATTCACTGGATTTTCAGGAATTTATGATCCTGCCCATTAGCGCCAAAAGCTATCGGGAAGCGCTGCGCATGGGCGCGGAGGTATATCATTTCCTGCGCCAGATTTTAAACGAGGAGGGATATGCTACGGCGGTCGGCGATGAAGGCGGCTTTGCGCCGGATCTTGCGGATGCCGGTGAGGTGTTCCGGTATCTGGGAAAAGCGGTGGAAAAGGCGGGCTATACGGTCGGAAAAGATGTGGTCTACGCGATGGATGCTGCGGCGAGTGAATTATATAATGAAGAGACGGGAATGTACCATTTCCCGGGGGAGAATGGAATCTGCAGGGATGCAAAGGAGATGATCGCGCTCTACGAAGATCTGGCAAAGCGTTTTCCACTGGTGTCTATCGAGGACGGTCTGCAGGAAGACGACTGGGAGGGCTGGCAGAGTCTGACCGGACGTCTGGGAGATGGCATGCAGCTTGTCGGCGATGATCTGTTTGTCACAAATCCCAAGCGGATCAAGTGCGGCATCAAATTAAATGCGGGAAATGCGGTGCTGATAAAGGTGAATCAGATCGGCACGCTGACGGAAGCGCTGGATGCCATCGAGATGGCGCAGTGTGCCGGTTATCACACGGTGATCTCCCACCGTTCCGGGGAGACGGAGGATGCGTTTATCGCGGATCTTGCGGTCGCGGTGAATGCGGGGCAGATCAAAACCGGTGCGCCGTGCAGGGCGGAGCGCACCGCAAAGTATAACCGGCTTCTGCGGATTGAGGAGGAGCTTGGCGAGACGGCGCAGTTTTCTCCGGCGGAGCCTTTCGGGAGAGCGTAAAAAACAGTTGAAAACGCGGGGGGAGTATGCTATAATAGCTAAAGTTGTGAGTTGATTACCGTAGGAGGGAATTATTTTGGCAATTTTAAAGACGATTTTAACCGTTGTTTTCATACTGATTTGTTTGGCGTTGACAGTCATTATCTTATTACAGGAAGGAAAGTCCGCAGGACTCGGAGCGATCGCCGGAGCGGCAGATACGTATTGGGGAAGAAACAAGGGACGTTCCATGGAAGGCCGGCTGGTGACGGGAACCAAGATTCTGGTTGCGCTGTTCATCATCATTGCCGCTGTATTGAATCTGGGAATCTTTTAGAAATGAGGCTGTCGCATCTGCGGCAGCTTTTTTGCTGTGGAGAGGAAGGATATGAGAGAAGAACTTTTACAGGAACGAAAAAAAGCAATTTACGGACTGATCTGCGATGAGCTTTATGTGCCGATGAAGGCGAAGGAGATCGCGGCAGTATTAAATGTGCCAAAGAGTGACAGAAGAGACCTCGCGGAAGTGCTGGATGCACTTGTGGCGGAGGGAAAAGTGGAAGTGTCATCGAAAGGCAAGTACATGAAGTCGGAAGGAAAATTCCTGACAGGCGTTTTTACCGCGCATCCGAGAGGATTTGGCTTTGTGACGGTCGAGGAGGAGGATGAGGATATTTTTATTCCGGAATCCCAGGTAAACGGTGCTTTTCACGGCGATACCGTGCAGGTGGCGCTGACACGCGCCGAGGGGCACGGACGGCGCAGAGAGGGGCAGATCACAAAGATTTTGACCCGCGGGGTCAGCCGGATCGTCTGTACCTATGAAAAAAGCAAGACATTCGGGTTCGCAGTGCCGGATAATCCGAGATTTGGACAGGATATTTTTATCCCGCAGGAGCGCTCGAAAGGTGCGGTGAGCGGACATAAGGTCGTGGTGGAACTGACGGATTTCGGCGGCAATGGAAAAAAGCCGGAGGGAAAGGTCGTAGAGATTCTGGGACATGTGAACGACCCGGGGACGGATATTCTCTCGATCGTGCGAGGTTACGATCTGCCGACCGAGTTCTCGGAGAAGATCATGAATCAGGTGGAGCGCGTGGCAGGTGAGGTCAGCACGGCCGATATGGCAGGCCGCATGGATCTGCGGGACTGGCAGACAGTGACGATCGACGGAGAGGATGCCAAGGATTTGGACGATGCCATCACCCTGACGAAGGAGGGGGATGTCTACCGCCTGGGCGTTCATATTGCGGATGTCACGAATTATGTGCAGGAGCGCAGCGCCCTTGACGTGGAGGCTCTAAAGCGCGGCACATCGGTCTATCTTGTCGATCGTGTGATTCCGATGCTTCCGCATGCGCTTTCCAACGGCATCTGTTCGCTGAACGCCGGGGAGAACCGGTTGGCATTAAGCTGTATCATGACCGTGGATGCGAAGGGAAATGTGATCGATCACGTGATTGCGGAGACAGTCATTAAGGTCGACCGCCGCATGAGTTACACCAGTGTCAAAAAGATCCTGGAGGATCACGATGAGGCGGAGATCCGTGAGTATGAGGAGCTTGTGCCAATGTTTGAGAGGATGCGGGATCTGGCGGCGATTCTCCGCAAAAAACGGATGAAGCGCGGATCGATTGATTTTGATTTCCCGGAGACGAAGATCATTCTGGACGCGCAGGGACGCCCTGTGGAGATCAAGCCGTACGAGCGCAATGTTGCAACCAAGATTATCGAAGATTTTATGCTGCTTGCCAACGAGACGGTGGCACAGGACTATTTCTGGCAGGAACTGCCGTTTGTGTACCGTACCCACGACAACCCGGATACGGAGAAGATCCACAAGCTGGCAACGTTTATCAATAATTTTGGCTATTCGATTCATATCGGGCAGGATGAAGTACACCCGAAGGAACTCCAGAAGCTGCTGCTTCGGATTGACGGGACGCCGGAGGAGGCGTTAATCAGCCGGCTGACACTCCGCTCGATGAAGCAGGCAAAGTACAGCACCGTAAACACCGGGCATTTCGGACTGGCAACTTCCTATTACTGCCATTTCACCTCGCCGATCCGCCGTTATCCGGATCTGCAGATTCATCGGATCATCAAAGACAATCTGCGCGGAAGAATGAATGCGAAGCGCATCGAGCATTATGAGAAGATTCTGCCGGAGGTGGCAAAGCATTCCAGCGAGATGGAGCGCCGGGCGGATGAGGCAGAGCGCGAATGTGACAAGTTAAAGAAAGTACAGTACATGTCCGGACATCTGGGGGAAGAGTTCTGGGGTGTCATTTCGGGCGTGACCGAGTGGGGCTTCTATGTCGAACTGCCGAATACCGTGGAGGGACTTGTGCATGTGACGACGCTGACAGACGACTATTTCCACTACAGCGAGAGCACCTATGAGCTGATCGGGGAGACCACCGCAAAGCGCTACAAGCTTGGTCAGAAGGTAAAGATTGTCGTGGCAGCGACAGATTCGTTTATGCGAACGATCGACTTTCGTGTCGTTACCGGAACAGAAGACGAAGAAAATGAAAAATTAAACCAGAAGTTTATTGCAGAATAAAAATTTGTGGGGTATACTGTAACAGCAGTGCAGATGAAAAGCGGCAGTGCAGACAGTAAGCGAAGGAGGATAGTCGGGATGGCAAAGACCGAGAAGAAGTTAATCGCGAATAACAAAAAAGCCTACCATGACTATTTCCTGGAGGAGCGGTTTGAGGCGGGCATTGAACTGCACGGGACGGAAGTGAAGTCCATGCGCATGGGCAAGTGTTCGATCAAGGAAGCGTTTGTGCGCATCGAGAACGGTGAGGTCATCGTCTACGGCATGCACGTCAGCCCTTATGAGAAGGGCAACATTTTCAACAAAGATCCGCTCCGCCCCAAGAAGCTTCTGATGCACAAGTCAGAGATCCGGAAGCTGACGGGAAAGCTTGCAGAGCAGGGCTACACGCTGGTTCCGGTGGAGGTATATCTGAAGGGAAGCCTCGTGAAGGTGGAGATTGCACTTGCCAAAGGTAAGAAGCTCTACGACAAGCGGCAGGACATTGCGAAGAAAGACATGCGCCGCGAGGCAGAGCGTGATTTCAAGGTAAAGAATCTGTATTAGATTTTTTATAAATAACAGGGGCCAGTAAAGGTTTCGACGGGGAATATGAAGCTGGAGAAGCGAGCCGCACGGGATGCGTCAAATTCCACAATTAAATTTAAACGCTGAAGATAATTTAGCATACGCTGCCTAATGGCAGCAGTCTGACCTAGAGCACTCACACTTTAGGACCCAGGCTTCGACGATGTGAGAAACGACACAGGCAAAGCTTTGAGCCTGCGGGCGTACCATGAAGCTACCAAAACCGTAAGGGTGTCTGTTCCCGGACGGCAGAGGGAATGTCAAAGGACAGACTAAGCTCGTAGAAGGACAGGGGATTATTCTTCGGACACGGGTTCGATTCCCGTCTGGTCCACTTATCAACTATGTGACGAACCCACTATTCGCATTATGCTTTATGAGAATATGTGGCTTGTATCGAAGATAATCGCATGATTGGTGATGTAGAATGAAAAAGGGGCGTAAGCCCCTTTTTTATATGATTGTAAATAGTCGAAAAACTCAAAACAGGCTACGGGGGTTTTTAGACTATCAATATTTATTGACTGTCTAAAAACTGTTTGACAGTCTAAAAACTTCTAAGCCTTGTAGATTCTGGGGTTGACGGCATTTTGTATTAACATTTTTATTCTCTAAGAACATTGTTTTATAAAAAAAGCGTCCCCATCGTCCCCAAAGTGGCGCAAAGCCTTGTAAATACTACGCACAAGGCTGGGGACGCTCCACGCCAAGGTAGCGTCCCCAAGCGTCCCCAAGTCCCCCAAGCGTCCCCAAGTCCCCAAAACGTCCCCAGCCTCAAAAATTGTAAATAGTCGAAAAACGTCTTTGTGGCAACATGGTTTTATCATAAACGGAAAACTATTGAATACCAAACGTTTTTGCAGGAATATCAATTCCTACCATTTTTCCGAAAGCCAATGCCCATTTGACAAAATTGTATGATATTGATGTGATTATATTGCCAGTTATAATATATCCATCCTTAATGGGCTTGTTTATATTGTCATCCCAGCTCACCATTTCTGCTAAATCACTTTCGGAAAATCCTTCTTCAAAAATCTCTTCTTTATTGACACCAGCCATGAACGGTTTTCCATTAAGTAATCCGGCTCTGACAAGTAACAGAGGTGCAATTGAAATAGCTCCTATTGTTTTTCCGTCAAACTTTTTGATGAAATCTATTATTTTTTTGTTTTCAATAGCCTCTCTGATATCCATTGCACCAGGCAATATCAAGCTGTCATACGCATCCAAATCAAAATTATCAATAGTAGCATCGGGAATTACTGATAATCCATCTTCACTTCTGATTGCCTGTTTTGAAATCCCAAAAATTGTAATTGGTTTTTCAGCGAGTGCCAATATCTCAAGCGCAGGACTGATTTCAAAATTACAAAATGAATCATATAATAATACGGCAGTTTTTTTCATATCAATTTTCCTCCATATACAAATTCAGTCTGGTAAATTACCTTTTTAATTGTACCATATAGTTCTAAAAACTCAAAAGATTATTTTGCTCACTTTTCCCGTGTTTACTGAGAAACTGCTTATTAAGAAAGGATTGTAAAAGGTCGAGATATTGATTGACACTGTCTAAAAACAGTAGTATTCTATTTGCAACAACATATAAGCGGTGTTCACGAAGTGCGTGCATGGTTTGAACGATAAGTTCATGAAGTCTATGAGGGTGCAGACTAAACTCGTAAGACAAAGTTTTATATGCTCCATGTCAGCTAGTCATACCAGCTGTGAGAACAAGCAGTTGCGAAGTTAAAAGCGGTGAACAGGAAAGTGTATAGCATAGCTATACGTTTTCCTGTCTGCCGCTTTTTTGTGCCTAAAATTATTTAAAGGAGTGACGACATGCTTGAAACAAGAAAAGGTGGACGACCGTCAAGACGACCTGATAAAGAAACGCTCCAGCATTTATCAGACATGCTGACAATAGAGCAGATTGCTCAGCTCTATTGTGTTGACCGTTCTACTGTTTGTAACTGGAAGAAATATTATAGACTGCCACCAAAGATTGGACGCCCAACAAAGCGTCCGTCAGCACGCAAATTAAGAAATCTGTGCAAAACATGTTCTTACATGGAAATTGGTGGGCGTTTAGGTGTTTCACCTAGCACAGTTGCATCATGGGTATATTTCTACCGCCAGAAGAATGAGAAGAAAGGTGTGTGATGCGTTATGAATGACATGTTTCTTGATGATATAAAAAAAGATGTGTCCGTGACTACCTACACAGACACATCCACAAGTGCTATACACACTTATCCTGATGACGCAATTATAACTGACATTATAAACTGTGTCAATACTGCTTTTCCAGACACCAGCAGACAACAGAGGATGATATATGTTCATAAAATCATAAATTGTCATAGACCATACAGTGACGGTGGCATTGTTCCTAATCCATTGACTGATAAAGATGCTCAGAACTATACGATTGGATTTAGGTCAAAGTTGCGACAGTTCGCTTTTAAAATCTATATTGAACAGTTGCCAAATGGAATTATTGATTTTATAAAGCGTGTGCAAAGTGTTGAAAAAACAACGTATCAAGTGATTGCGATTATCCATGACAGAGATATAAAACTTGATGTGCATGACTTGTATGCAGAAGCAAGGTTAAAACCACACATTCACATTATTGTACGTTGTACTGACAGTAAAAAACGTGTTCACGTTCAGACTGTTATGAACATGCTTGGTATTATTTTCCGAAAAGGCATTGATGATGCACTGATAGTACGAAACAAGGGCATAGATACAATTCATAAGAAGTTTGCTATTGCAACAACTTATCTCACACATGATACAGAAGATGCGGCAAAACATAAGGAACATTATGAACTTGATGAGTATATAAGTAATCTGTCCATTGAGGAAATTCAGACAATCAGGGATGGATATACAAGGCTGACAACATCGACGAACAAAGTTGATAAACAACGCATGGCTGAACTGGATGAATATGCTTTTAATATAGGCTATGAATTAAAAGATTTTGATGAGTGGTACAATACCTTATCATTTGCTGAGCGTTGTAATGCTAGTATGAAAACTGTGCAGGAAAGTTATATGAGAGGGTGTCAGAAAAAATTTGATGAACGTGTGCCAATTTTACGCAAATGTATTTTCATTCATGGTGCGCCGAATACTGGCAAGACTTATGCGACTGAACGGGCTTTGGCAGGCAGGAAAACATTACATGTTGGTGGCGGTGGAACAGGTAAATTTGACAGTTTAAAACCAAGTCATGATGCAATTATTGTTGATGATGATGTGTGTCCTAATCTATTGAATATGTCGGACAATTACGCATGCAAAGCATACAGACGAGGCAGAAATAATCCTATCTGGGCTGGCGAGTGGCTTATTGTTACAAGCAACTTACCTTTTCGCGAGTGGCTTTTCAAATGCGGTTTTTCTTACAAAGAAGAAGATTCACACGTAAAGGCAATGTTCTCACGATTTTTTGTATGCAAAGTCGTGGGTGATGATAGTTCTGCTGAACTTTATCTGCTAAATCCAAGCACACGGGGATTGGTCGAGGAGCAGAAACAACGCATGAGGGATTTTCTACAATTTCAGAAAGTCTTTAATGATACAATCCAAAACTATCATGCAGAGAAAAGCAGAAATGATTTTGATGCTTTTGCTTTTGTAACAAACCACTGTCCGTTCGGTGACTTTCCAGAACGACAAAAAAAGGCATTTGCTAGTCTTTATGACAATGGTTCATAGAAAGGAGAAGAACATGAAAACGGTTAATCAATTACAGGCGGAACTTATGAAACAGAAAGAAGCATATCAGACTTCACAGAAGAAATTAAAAGCGGAGTTGCGAAAGGCACAGAAAGAAGCTGAGCGTGAAGCACGAATTGCAGAACAGAAGAAGATGAACGAAGAAAATAAAATCGTATGCGATTTTCTTCGTACTAATTTTGGTCAGGATGGTGTGCTATTGTTCGATACATTACTTCAACGAGCAATGCAGGCGAACAATGAGAAACAGTCGTAATGCGCGAAAAAGGGGGTAGGCTTCGCCAGGGGGATTTCCCCCTATGAGAAGGGTATTGCGGGTTGCTTGCAACCCCAATGCCCAGTTACATTGGGATTAGAACTAATAACAATGTAATGAATATGCTACGGAGATAGATAATCTACAGAAAGAGGTGTAACTTATGGGCTTTCAATGCTGTCCGCAAATAATGGGACTACAACGACAGGGGCATGTTACAAAATCAAACAAGCGAGGTGCTGGAAAATTTATATGTGCTGAGATGGGAGCGGATAGGATTTCATCGAGTGAAATAATCAGACATGAAGATTCAAAACACAACACATATACAAATTATATTGATGGCGAAAACTTTTCCAGCGGTTTCAAACTCTGGGACTATATCGAGAAACAGGGAGATACTATTGAAGTTAAGTGTACAGACAAAAGAACGGGTCAGGAAGTTATAAGATATAGAAAATCAAAGGCTGACGCTGTGCTTGGTTATGCCTATGTTATTAAGCCGCCGGCTGAGGTAACAGAGCAATGGACGGACGAGCAGAAAGCGAAGTTCTATGAAGATAGTTTTGATGCTATGTGTGAGATAATGCCAGAAGTATTTTCACATGAGAATAGGCTGTTCACTGCGATACATGTTGATGAGGGATTCTCCCTTGCGGATGAGCATTTACATGGTGCAGGAATACCACGAAATGCTGATGGCAAGTATACAGGCAATTTGATTGATGCCAAGCATCTATCTTTGATGCAACAGGAATTCCCGAAACACATGCGTGATAAGGGGTGGGATATTGAAGATAATGATGTGACCGACTGGCAAAAGTATAATACTGATAAACAATATCGTGATGAGCGAAAGGTTTATCTTGAACAGAAAAAGAAAGATGGAAAAGGTGGATTGACACCGAATCAGTACCGCAAGTTTTTGGCGCAAAAAAAAATTAAATGAGGCGAATGAAATTCTTATTGATGCAAAGTCTAAACTGGGAGACGCTATAAAAACTTATAATGATACGCTTGCTACGCAGAAAAATATTAAGCATGAAATAGATGTTCGAGCTGATGCATTGGCTGACCGTAAAGCAGAAGAAACGATACAACAGTACGAGCGCGAGTTTGATTATCGTGTCAATGCAAAAGCTCAAGAGATTACTGCACCGATACAACAAAGTTGTGAATGTGCGCTGAAAGATTATAATAATAGAATTGCGAATATTGATAATGCTGTTGAAGAACAGATGCGTCTTTACATTGAAAGTCAAAAAAATGAGGATACGCCTGAAATGAAACGAGTGAAACAATTTCTTGCGTCTAGGGTTAGTTCCAAAACTAAAAAAAGCGAACTGGATGTATATAACGAATATGCACAGCATCATCCACTAGATAGAACAGAGCGCATACGACGCGACACACAAAGAATTGCAGATGCAGTTCGGAATACTGACTGGTCTGCATCCCAATGGCAGTTAGACTAGTAAAAATCATATTGCAACCCTGCACCCCGCTTGCTATAATCCAAAGCAGAAAGGGGTGCTTTTTTTGAAAAAATATAAATATAATGACAATAACCTTGCAATCTGTTACTATCGCTTTTCATCACATGCTCAAAATGAAGCGTCCATAGACCAACAACGAGAACAGGCAAAATTTTTTGCACAAACGCATGACTTAAAAATCATAAAGGAATATAGTGATGAAGCAATCTCAGGAACGACAGATAACCGCCCTGGATTTCAACAGATGCTCTCAGAAGTTGCAAAGCTGAAACCTAGCACGCTTATAGTTTGGAAAGTTGATAGATTAGGGCGAGACAGAACTAATATCGCGATTGCTAAAGATACTTTGCGAAGAGCAGGTTGTCGTGTCAAGTATGTTGCGGAAACAGTGGCAAACGAGGACACACCGGAATCACAGTTTACTGAGGCGATGTTAGAGTCGATGGCTGAATTTTATTCTGCACAACTTAGGGTTAATGTCATGCGAGGTATGAGGTATAATGCTGAACATGCGCTGTATAATGGTCACAAGACACTGGGATATGCTGTTGACGGTGAAAAGCATTATGTTATAGACGAGGAAACAGCACCAGTTGTCCGGCGTATCTTTGAACAATATGCATCAGGTGTGCCAATGCAACAGATTATGAATGAATTAAATGATGCAGGAATCAAGACAACACGTGGAAATGAATTTACTATTAACAGTTTACGTCATATCCTGCATAACAGGGCTTATATAGGCGAGTATCATTATAATGACATAGTCATACCTGATGGTATGCCCTCTATTATCCCCTGTGAGCTGTTTAAAACGGCACAGGAACGCTTTGAACTGAATAGACGGATAAAGTGCCACAAAAGCAGTACAATGGCTAAAAACGTCTCTGAGAGCCGTTTCTGGCTGACAGGAAAACTATACTGTGGAAAATGTGGGGAAAGCATGCATGGGCTATCAGGAACGTCTAAAACAGGTGCTACGCATTATTATTACGCATGCAATAATCACAGAAAACACAAGTGTACCCTAAAAAACATACCGCAACATCAAATGGAGCTTAATGTTATATCAATTTTGAAAACATTTTTGAATGATAGTGAGAATCTTGCATCGTTGGCTGTAGACATAGCAAATTACCACAAGAGCCGGAATGATAATTCTGCTTTTATTGCCAGTCTGGAAGAGATGCTTAAACAGAATGAAAAGCAGATAACTAATATTGTGAATGCTATTGCTAATGGCGCAATGTCTTCTGCGCTTACTGATAAACTCCAACAGTTAGAGATAGAAAAAGGTTCTTTGACGGATGCAATCGAAGTGGAACAGGCAAAGGCAAGACTAATTGTAGATGAACATTCTGTAAAAGAGTATTTTAAGCAGTACGCTAATGCAAACTTAGATGATGCAGAAATAAGAGATTCTGTATTGAATTATTTTGTTGATAAGATTTATGTCTATGATGATAAAATTACAGTTACAGGCTGTTTTAGTGGGGAACCGACGGAAATACCGTTTACAGAGTTTTCAGAGTTCGACTGCGAAACAGTCAGCTCCATCTTAAAAAGCGCCATGCAGGGCGCTTTTTTTATGGGAAAATGCGGAATCTTTACATCTCCCTGACTTGCAATTCACACTGCCATTTCCTATAATAAGAGCAAAATCACAGCAGAAACGGAAGAGATGAGGATCGAAGAATGTCTGTAGAAAAGAGACAAAAAGAACAGGAAAAGACCTCCATGGTCGTGGAGGGATTTTTATTTGCAAATGAGGCGGAAGCCGCGCAGGCGAGAAAAGAGGCGGAGGGCGTGAAATACGTCAAGGAGAAAGCCCAGATGGACGACCCTGAGATGGTACTCCGCATTTATAATAAAATGATACAGCAGCGGCTGTTTGACACGGCAGTCGGCTATTCTTATCTGAAGGATCTGCAGGAGTATCTGCAGTCGATTCCGTTTATCCGGAAGGAAGATATTTTCCCGATTCCGGTGCAGCATCCGCAGGTGGAGGAGAGTCTCCGCAAGGCGAAGCGCGCGCCGGCACCAAAGCCGAAGACGCAGACCGTGGTAAAAAATGCGGACTACAGGAGACGCTACCGCATTGTGCGCTGGATCGCCTTTATTCTGGCAGTATGTGTTGTGGCGATGTTTGCAATTACGGCGACGACCAATAATACGACGGTGTTAAACTACGAGAATCAGCTGATCAACAAATACGAGGCGTGGGAGGAGCGGCTCGACCAGAGGCAGGAAGCGATCGAGGCGAAGGAAAAAGAGCTTGGAATCATGCCGGAATAGAGCGGAAAATACACAGATTTTTCATAAGTAGCTGTTAGAATGACGATAAAAAGCGGAAAGGATACGGGAACATGGATAAGATCAGAATTCTGGTGGTGGATGATGAGAGCAGAATGCGCAAGCTGGTGCGGGATTTCCTTGTGAGAGAGGGATACGAGGTGCTTGAGGCGGGAGACGGCGAGGAAGCCCTCGATTTATTTTACCGGGAAAAAGACATAGCGCTGATTATTTTAGACGTCATGATGCCCAAGCGCAACGGATTTGAAGTGTGCCGGGAGATCCGGGAGACATCGAAAGTTCCGATTATTATGCTGACGGCGAAGGGCGAGGAGAGCGACGAGCTGAACGGATTTGAACTCGGTGTGGACGAATATATTTCCAAACCTTTTTCTCCGAAGATACTGGTTGCGCGTGTCGGAGCCATTCTGCGCCGGAGCGGAAAGACGCAGGATGAAGAAGCGGCGGTCTCCATGGGAGGAATCGTTCTGGACAAGGCAGCCCACATGGTGACGGTTGACGGAGAGCGGATCGATTTAAGCTACAAGGAGTTTGAACTGCTGGCATACTTTATGGAAAATGCGGGGATTGCGCTCTCACGCGAGAAGATATTGAACAGCGTCTGGAATTACGATTACTTTGGCGATGCGAGAACGATTGATACGCATGTCAAGAAGCTGCGTGCCAAGATGGGAGATAAGGGAAAATATATCACGACGGTCTGGGGCATGGGCTACAAATTTGAAGTGACGGAAGAATAATGGAAGTGACGCGGAATGAAGGGACTTTTTGATAAAAAGAGACAGGGGCGCGGCAGACATCCGAAAGAGGGCGGACTGACCAGGGAAATCGCCGGAATTATCATCGGTCTGGTGGCGGGAACCGTGGCGCTCTGCTGGGTGCTTAACACGGTATTTCTGGAGCGCTACTATGTGATGAACAAAGAAAATGTACTGCTGTCCGGATTTACTACGATTGACGCGGCAAGCGAGGATGGAAGCCTTGACGACAGCTCGTTTGATGTGACATTTGACAATCTCTGCGCAAACGGCAATATCACGGTCATGGTGATCAGCCCGGACCGCACGATTGTCAGATCCTCCGTGAACGATACACAGCGTATGTTAATCGAGTTTACGGACATTATTTTCGGTGGTACGCAGAATGAGACCACGGTGCTGGCGCAGGCGGAGGACTATGTGATCCAGAGAAGAACGGACACCAGGCTGGATGCGGAATATCTGGTACTGTACGGAACCCTCTCAAACGGCAATCTGGTGCTGATGCGGTCGGCGTTAGAGAGCATAAGGGAGAGCGCCAAGACGTCGAACCAGTTCCTGCTGTACGTCGGGATCCTGGCGATTGCGGTGAGCACGGTTGTGTCGGTCTTCATCTCTAAGAGAATCACCGATCCGATCCTGGAACTGACCGAGATTTCCAAGCATATGACCCAGCTGGAATTTGAGGTCTGCTATACGCCGAAAGGAAAGCGGCGCAATGAGATCGATGAACTCGGCACGCACATGAACGAGATGTCGCAGGCGCTCGAGCATACGATCTCGGAATTGAAAAGCGCAAACAACCAGCTCCTTTTAGACATTGAGAAAAAGACGCAGATAGACCGCCAGCGCAAGGAATTTCTCTCGAATGTATCGCATGAATTAAAGACGCCGCTTGCCCTGATCCAGGGATATGCGGAGGGCTTGAAGGAATGTATCAACGATGACGCACAGAGCCGGGATTTTTACTGTGAGGTCATCATGGACGAGGCGGATAAGATGAATCAGATGGTGAAAAAGCTTCTGACATTAAACCAGCTGGAATCCGGAAACGAGACGATCACGATGGAGCGCTTCGACGTAACAGAGCTCATCCGGGGCGTGCTGCACTCGGTGGATATCCTCATCGGGCAGAGCGGCATTACGGTGACGGAATGTCCCGCAGAGCCCATTTATGTGTGGGCGGATGAATTTATGACGGAGGAGGTCGTGACGAACTACCTGAGCAATGCCATTCATTATGCGGGAGGAAAAAAGGAGATTTCCATCCGCTGCAGGGAGCAGGAGAAGAACGTCCGCATCAGCGTCTTCAATACCGGAGACCCGATTCCGGAGGAGGATATCGACAAAATCTGGTCCAAGTTCTACAAAGTCGATAAGGCACGCACGAGAGAGTACGGCGGCAGCGGAATCGGTCTTTCCATTGTGAAGGCGATCATGGACTCGTTCCATCAGCAGTGTGGCGTGATCAACCATGAGGATGGCGTGGAATTCTGGTTTGAACTGGAAAAAGGAAAACAGTCATGATGCAGCAAAAAATTTTTTTTGTTGCTATATTTCCTTTAAAATGCTAACATAATGTTAGTTTATACTTTGCGTGAGGAATGGAGTCCTATGAGAAGAACAAGAATCAAGATGATGGCAGCGGTGATGGCTGCAACGATGCTGTTGGGCGGGTGTGGTGATGCACTCTATGACCTGACAGACGACGAGGAGAACGTCATTGTCAATTATGCGGCGCATATCGTCACGAAGTACAACACATATCAGCGGGAAGGTCTGACGTATGTGAGTCCGGAAGAACCGGAGGAGACGCAGGAGGATGTCACGGTGCCGCAGACGCCGGAGACACAGGACGCGTCAGAGACGGGAACAGCCGCATCTGCGGAAGCTGCGGCACCTGCTGTGTCGGTGGCGGCAGCCGGATCGGCATCTCTGGATCAACTGTTCGGAGCCGACGGCATTCAGATGACCTATGCGGGCGCGCAGCTTGCACCGGGGTACATGGAAGGTGATTATTATGAGATGACCCCGGATGCCGGAAAACAGTATCTGGTGCTGTCCATAGATGTGACCAACACCGGGGCGGACGGAGTGGGTCTTGATGTTTTGAGTGTCAGCCCGAAGTTCACGGTTGTATTGAACCAGTCGGTCAAGAGCACGGCGGAGACCACATTGCTGGATACGGATTTTTCCACCTATCAGGGTACGATTCCTGCGGGAGGGAGCACCCGCCTGGTACTTGTATTCCAGGTGCCGGATGATGTGGCGTCGGCAGACAGTGTGGAACTGTATGTGCAAATGGATCAAATGATACAAATTATTCTGTAAAACGCATGAAAAACAATGCATTTCAGGTACCAATGTGCTATAATGCTGTCAGATAGATACGTTGCGGTATTACGCGAGAGGAGAGAGACGAATGGATACAAATATATTATTGGAATCGGGAACAAACGAACTGGAAGTTCTGGAATTTACCTTGGGAAACAATCATTACGGAATCAATGTTGCAAAGATCAGGGAGATTTTAACCTATCAGCCGGTTACGCCTGTCCCAAATTCACATCCGAGTATCGAAGGAATCTTCATGCCGCGTGATACGATGATCTCTGTGGTAAATCTGAAGCGCTGTCTGGGAATGCCGGATGATGCGAAGACAGAGGGACTTTTTATCATTACGAACTTTAACAAGTTAAACATTGCATTTCACGTAGATGCCGTGCTTGGTATCCACCGTGTTTCCTGGGAGGCGATCATCAAGCCGGATGCCACGATCAATACCGAGCAGAACAGCGCCTCGACCGGTGTCATCAAGATGGATGACAAGCTGATCATCATCCTTGACTTTGAGAAGATTGTGACGGACATCAGCCCGGAGACAGGACTGAAGATGTCCGATATGGACGACATGGGACAGCGTGAGCGCTGTGAATCTCCGATTTTGATCGCAGAGGATTCCCCGCTTCTTAGCAGACTGATCACAGACTGCCTGAAGAAGGCAGGCTACACGAACCTGATTGTGACAATGAACGGTCAGGAGGCATGGGATAAGCTGCAGGAGTTTGAAAAAGCAGGCAATGTGCGTGAGAAAGTACACTGCATTATCACAGATATTGAGATGCCGTTGATGGACGGACACCGCCTTACGAAGCTGGTTAAGACAAATGACAATATGAAGAAGATTCCATTGATTATTTTCTCATCTCTTGTAAATGAGGAGATGCGCATCAAGGGAGAACAGCTTGGAGCGGATGCCCAGCTGACAAAGCCGGAGATTGGCAGTCTTGTTTCGGCGATTGACGACTTGATTGACAAGAGCATGGACTGAGAATGAAATGAAGAGGGGATGTGATGGAGCAGGATCACATCCCCCGCTTAAGTTATAGGTCGATGGAGGTATCGTATGAGCGGAGCAGAGGAATATCTGGATGGGCTGCTGCACTCCGTAGAGGGAGGAAGTCCTGCCGACACAGCCCGTGAGACGGAGCCAGGCGATACGGCAGACGGGCTTTATGCAGAAAAAGAACAGGAGACAAAAAAAGCTGGTATGAGTGAGGAAGACGATTTTTTAAAGTCCTTTGAGGCGGATACAGATCTGGAAGGAGATGCGGACACATTTATCAGACAGTTCGAGGATGAGCTGGATCAGGCGCCTGGAGAGGAAAGAACACAGAAGACGACGGAGGAGAACAATCAGTTCTTCAAGGATCTGGATGGCATTTTAGACAGCGCAAGGGATGCGGATGAGAGCACCGGCGGTGCAGAAGCGGCGGAGACTGCCCATGCGTCGGAGGACGGAGATCTTATGGTCGATACCATTGGTGATTTCCAGGACGACGATTCAGATCTGATGGATCTGCTGCAGTCGGAGGGCGATTTCCCGGATATGAGCCAGATGGCGGATCCCACTGCTCCGGCCGCAGACACAGACGCAGAAATGCCGGACGTGACGGCAATGCCGGAGACTGCGGATGAGGTGCAGGACGAGGACGACGGGAAAAAGAAAAAGCGCCGCAAAAAGAAGAAAAAAGATGAGCCAGATGCCGGGGATGAGGCTCCTGCAAAGGAGAAAAAGAGCCTGATCAAGAGAATCGGCGACGCACTGTTTGGTGAGGAGGAAGAGACGGAGGAGGCACCAGCGGACACCGGGGAATTACAGCCGGAAGGTTTAGAACAGGCACCGGAGCTGGATGATCTTTCCGATGAGAATTTAAAGCTCTTACAGGAACTGGAAGGAACGGGGGCAGCCGAGCCGGAGACAGAGGCGGAACCGGAGATTTCAGAAGAAGAGAAGAAAGCGCAGGCAAAGAAGGAAAAAGCAGAGAAGAAGGCGCAGGAGAAGAAAGAGAAGGCGGAGAAGAAGGCACAGGCGAAGAAGGCGAAGGCAGAGAAAAAAGCACAGAAAGCCAAGAAGCCGAAGAAGCCGAAGGAGCCGGACAATACACCGCCGCTTCCGAAAAAGCCGGTGGTGCTGATTATGGTCATGGCGGCGTCTTTCCTCGCACTTGTGCTGGTGGGAACGAATCTGTTCGGATATACCCTGAGCTTCAACAATGCCAAGCAGGCGTATGAACTGGGCGACTATCAGGCAGCGTTCGCGGATGTGAGCGGACTTACGGTCAAGGAGGCAGATCAGGAGACCTACCAGAAGTACAGCATCATGGCGAATGCAGCCGGAGAATATCAGGCATACCAGACCTTTATGGAAAACGGTATTTATGACATGGCACTGGATTCCCTCATCCGCGCGGTCGGAAGATGCGATAAGTACAGCGAGGAGGCTGCGGCTTACGGCTGCTCCACAGAACTCGCGAAGATCAGAGACCAGGCGGTGGCAGGACTGTCCGGATTTGGACTTACGCAGGAGCGCGCACAGGAACTGTACGCGGAGAGAGAGCGGGATACTTACTCGCAGGAACTGTATTCGATATTGGCGGCAGCAGGACTTGGATGACATCGACGGAGTGAGAGAATGATAGCAATTATAGACTATGACGCAGGCAATTTAAAAAGTGTGGAAAAGGCGTTCCTCGCGCTGGGTGAGGAATGTGTGGTCACGAGAGATCATGACAGCATACGCCGGGCAGACAGAGTGGTACTGCCGGGTGTCGGTTCTTTTGGAACGGCAATGCAGCAGCTGAAAAAATATGAGCTGGATCAGGTGATCCGCGAGGTTGTGCAGGAAGACAAGCCGTTTCTCGGCATCTGTCTGGGTCTGCAGCTGCTGTTTGAGGGCAGCGAGGAGAGTGACGGCGTGGAGGGACTTCATCTGCTGGACGGAGAGATCGTGAAGATTCCGGAGGCGCCGGGACTTAAGATCCCGCACATCGGCTGGAATTCACTGGATTTCCCGCATGAAGGAAGATTGTTTGCCGGATTGAAGGAACAGCCGTATGTCTATTTTGTACATTCCTACTACCTGAAAGCGAAAGATCCGTCGATTGTGAAGGCGACCACAGAGTACGGCGTGACGATTCATGCTTCCGTGGAGAAGGGCAACCTGTTTGCGTGCCAGTTTCACCCGGAGAAGAGCAGCACAGTGGGACTTCAGATACTGAAGAATTTTGCGGAAATATAGCGGAGGCATGCGATGTTTACAAAGAGAGTGATTCCCTGTCTGGATGTGAATGGCGGGCGTGTGGTAAAGGGTGTTAATTTTGTGAATCTGAGGGATGCCGGAGATCCGGTGGAGATTGCGGCAGCTTACGATAAGGCAGGTGCGGACGAACTGGTATTTCTGGACATTAACGCTACCTCGGACGCCAGAAATACCGTGGTCGATATGGTGCGCCGCGTGGCGGAGAGAGTGTTCATTCCGTTTACGGTCGGAGGCGGCATAAGGACGGTGGATGATTTTAAGGCACTGCTCCGCGAGGGCGCAGACAAGATTGCGATCAATTCTTCCGCGATCAACCGGCCGGAACTGATCTCGGAGGCGGCAGACAAATTCGGCAGCCAATGCGTGGTGGTTGCGATTGACGCAAGGAGACGCGCGGACGGCTCCGGGTGGAATATCTATAAGAACGGCGGACGGATTGATGTGGGTCTGGATGCCGTCGAGTGGGCGATGAAGGCAGACCGGCTTGGCGCAGGAGAGATTCTTCTGACAAGCATGGACTGCGATGGCACGAAAGCGGGATATGACATTGAACTGACCAGACAGGTCGCGGAAAATGTATCGATTCCTGTGATTGCTTCCGGCGGCGCCGGGACGAAGGATCATTTTTATGATGCACTGACAAAGGGAAAAGCGGATGCGGTTCTTGCGGCATCCCTGTTTCACTATAAAGAACTTGAGATTATGGATCTGAAGAACGATCTGGCAGCGAGGGGCGTATCTGTGCGGCGATAGCACGGTGCGCCCACACTGCTGTCTGTGAAAAAAGGAGTAGTGGGATATGTCGATGATTGACAATGACTGGCTTCCGGCAATCCAGGGGGAATTCCGAAAGCCGTATTACCGGGAATTATACACATTTGTGCGGGAGGAATACAGCAGAACAGTGGTCTACCCGCCGGCGGAGGATATCTTTAATGCCTTTCATTTTACGCCGCTTAGTGAGGTGAAGGTGCTTCTGTTGGGGCAGGACCCCTATCACAATGTAAATCAGGCACATGGTCTTTCGTTTTCCGTGCTGCCGGAGCAAAAGGAGATCCCGCCCTCCCTACAGAACATTTATAAGGAACTGCATGATGATCTGGGCTGTTACATTCCGAATAACGGTTATCTGAAAAAATGGGCAGATCAGGGAGTGCTTCTGCTCAACACCGTCCTCACCGTGCGCGCGCACCAGGCGAATTCCCATCAGGGAAGAGGCTGGGAGCAGTTCACTGATGCGGTCATTCAGGCAGTAAATGCCCAGGATCGTCCGATTGTGTACCTCCTCTGGGGCAGACCGGCGCAGTCCAAAATACCGATGCTTACGAATCCGAAGCATCTGATCTTAACGGCACCGCATCCGAGCCCTCTCTCGGCATACCGGGGATTTTTCGGGTGCCGGCATTTCAGCAAGGCAAATGCGTTTCTTGAGGAGCATGGAATCGCACCGATAGACTGGCAAATTGAGAATATTTAGTGTATAATATACTTACAATAAAAGCAGACAGGAGGTATTGGTTATGCGTGTAAAAGCAATTATGATGCCTTTCAGTAAGCTGGCGTGTATCAGCGTGGAGAATACGGTAGAAGAGGCAATGAAGATTATCGACGAGCAGGGACTTCTCTCGCTTCCGGTAGTGGACGGACAGCAGTTTGTGGGTGTTTTGTCCAAACAGTTTTTGTTTGAGGAATTTTTCCGGAACTATACAGGGACCAGAGAAGAATTTGCACAGCGAAAAGTGATGGAGTTCATGAAGACAAGAATTGAGACCATCGGTGAGAATACACGGATTGAGGAAGCGGCAGCAATGTTTATCACCTCCAAAGTTCGTTTTATTCCGATCACGAACGAGCAGAACAAGCTGCTTGGAATCGTGACGCAGCAGGCGGTATTCAAGGAATATCAGAAGATCTTTGGTAACAAACACAATTCCATGGCAATCTACACGTATGATATCCGAGGTGTGCTCGGCAAGATCTGTGAGCTGATTGCTAAGGAGGGCGGAGACATCTGCAACATGATGGTGATTCCGACGGATGTTATGGATCTGGCAGAGATCTTCCTTCGGGTGGAAGCACCGGATTTTGAGCGTGTGGTACGCGCGTTAGAGCGCCACGGTTATGATGTGCGTGATGTGAAGTATAATGATCAGAAATAATACAGAACGGATGGATCTGGAATAGAAGAGAGGGGTGCCGCGCATGTGCGGCGCCCCTCTCTGTCTGCATAAAAGGGAGCTCCCTAAAATGAGGAGTGCCCAGACACTCGCGCGCCTGGGCTATTATGAAAAAATTATCAAATATATTGTAACGAATTGTCTTGTTTTTTGATAATTTTATTGTAGCAATAAGATATGAATAAACTATGAACAATAGTTAAACATTTTAATAAGGACAAGCACCAGAAAATGCTTGAAAAATCTAAGGTTTCGGGCTAAAATGACGATATAGAACATGAGGTAACAAGAAGGTATTGTGCACAAATGCAACAGCCGGATCAACATTCTGACACGGAGGTCAGATGCTTTTTTTCAAAGGAGTGATAGAGTATGGCAAGTATTTCAGGATATGATTCATCGTCACTGGGCGTGTTATTTTCCAGTCTGAACCGGAACAATACAACTTCCTCTCTGCTGGGAGGCGGAAGCGATCTGCTCGGAATCAATTATTCCGATTATGCGACGATCCGCAACGGAAGCTATTTCAAGCTTTTGAGTGCCTATTACAGCAAGTCGGATTCCACGGACAGCGCCACGAAGGTCAGCCCGTCGATCTCAACCGCGAAGGATGACGCGAAGACACTGACCCGGATTGAGAGTGCGGCGGAGAGTACGGAGAAGTCGCTTTCCAAGCTGACAGCAACCGGAAAGGATTCTGTGTTCAACAAAGTGGAGAAGACCGCGGAGGACGGCACGAAGACGCAGGAGTATGACCGTGATGCCATCTATAAGGCGGTGAAGTCGTATGTGGATGATTACAATTCACTGCTGGATCGGGCGGACGATTCTAAGACGAAGAGCATTCTGCGTGCGGCGAACTCTTTGAAGAGCAACGCCAGAGCGAATGAGAAGACGTTGGAGAAAGCGGGCATTACCGTGGATGCCGACGGCAGACTTTCCGTGGACGAGAAGAGCTTTGAGAAGGCGGATATGGACAAGCTGAAGTCACTGTTTACAACGCACGGATCTTATGCGACGCAGACGAATGTGGATCTCCTGAAGATCGCATCCAACGCGAAGAGTGAAGCGGCGAAGGCGAATACCTACAGCAAGAATGGTATGTATACTTATAATTACAGCACCGGAGATCTTTACAATTCCGGAATTTAACATTGGAAGACACGAAGAGATGAGGCTGCCATACCGTAAGGTGTGGCAACCTCATATGTTTGTTGGCAGGAGCGGGCATGGCAGGAAAAAAAGTAGTAGTCGGTATGTCGGGCGGAGTGGATTCTTCCGTGGCGGCATATTTGTTAAAACAGCAGGGATATGATGTGATCGGAGTCACAATGCAGATCTGGCAGGATGAGGATCAGTTTACACAGGCGGAGAGCGGCGGATGCTGTGGACTCTCGGCGGTGGATGACGCACGCAGGGTGGCGGATCGTCTGGAGATTCCGTATTATGTGATGAATTTCAAGCGCGAGTTCAAGAAGAATGTCATGGATTATTTTACAGCGGAGTATTTAAAAGGGCGCACGCCGAATCCGTGTATTGCATGCAACCGCTATGTGAAATGGGAATCTCTGCTTCAGAGGAGCTTGGAGATCGGAGCCGATTACATTGCGACCGGCCACTACGCGCGCGTGGAACAGCTTTCCAACGGAAGATATGCTATCCGCAATTCCGTGACGGCGGCAAAGGATCAGACCTACGCGCTGTTTAATCTCACGCAGAAGCAGCTCTCCCATACCCTCATGCCGGTAGGAGATTACACAAAGGATGAGATCCGTGCGATTGCGGAAGACATCGGACTGATGGTTGCACATAAAAAGGACAGCCAGGAGATCTGTTTTATACCGGACAATGATTATGCCGGATTTATAGACAGAGAGTGCGGGGAAATGGTCCCGCCGCCGGGCAACTTTGTGTCGGTGGACGGAGAGATTTTAGGGCGGCACAAGGGAATTACACATTATACGATCGGACAGCGCAAAGGACTCGGGATTGCGTTTGGATATCCGGTGTTTGTGACAGAGATACGCCCGGAGACAAATGAGGTGGTTCTCGGAAGTGATAAAGATGTGTATACAAACCGGCTGTATGCGAATCAGCTGAACTTTATGGCGCTCTCCGACATTGAGGAGCCGGTTCGCCTGAAGGCAAAGATCCGGTACTCGCATGCGGGAAGCTGCTGCACCGTGCGGCGCACCGGTGCGGATGAGATCTGCTGTGAATTTGAAGAGCCGGTGCGCGCCGTGACACCGGGACAGGCAGTGGTGCTGTACGACGGAGACTATGTCGCGGGAGGCGGCGTGATCACACACGCTTAAGCGCCTGCATCACAGGGCAAACGTGCGGATTGCATGCGCGACGCCGCTGTTTTCATTGGAGCGCGTCACAAAGTCTGCGATCTCCTTCACTTCCGGCAGGGCATTTTCCATGGCGACGCCGATCGCTGCGGTTTTTAAAATGTCGATGTCGTTCTGGGTGTCGCCGCAGGCAAGCGTCTCTTCGATATCGACGCCGAGGTGCGAACAGAGCAGGGTGAGACCGTTTCCTTTGGTGACGCCCGCTCTGGTGAATTCCAGATTGTGGTAGCCGCCGGAGAGAAAGGTGATCTCGGGGTGCTCTGACAGGATCTGCATCACTTCGTCGCGGTAGAGAAAAGTGCCGTCCTCCTGCGGATAAAAATTCAGCGTCATCTTCTGGACGTTCAGATTGTGGACGCGGATATAGGCAGCGAGATCATCGGTGAAGGTTCTGGTCCGGTGAATGTAGCGTTTGATTGATGTGGGCATGTCCAGGCAGTCGATCTTTCCCTCACAGGAACGCTGGCTGAAGCCGTCGCCATTGATAAAAGCATCCATATGGATGCTCTTTTTTTGCAGTTCTTCGATGATGGGGCATACAAGCGCAGGCTCCATCGCAGATTCATGGATGCAGAGGCGGTCCGGCAGATGATAGACGGCAGCACCGTTGGAGGTGATGGCATAGGAGACGCCGAGACCGGATAAAAGTGTGACGGGAAGCCCGGCGTAAGGGCGTCCGGTCGATATGGCAACGTGAATTCCGCGGGAGGAAGCTTCGCGAATGGCGTCCTGATCCTCCTTTGAGATCTCACTTTGTCCGTTAAAAAGAGTGCCGTCCATATCGAGGGCAATCAGACTGACAGGCTGTTTCATAGTCGAGTATCCTTTCTGTAAATGTATCTACAGAATGATACAATAAAATGGGAAAACAATCAAGAAACGGCGGTGCCGTGGCGCGGATTGCAGGAAACATTGGAAAATACTTGCACCCGGCATGGGGAAATGGTAAGATGTGGCTTGATAAGCGAGAACGGATGATAGAGAGGATACGGGAATGACCAGAGAGGAATTTGCAACACTTGTGGGAAGCAGACCGGTGATATTGGACGGCGCGACAGGAACGAATCTGCAGAAAGCAGGAATGCCGGTCGGGGTCTGCCCGGAGCAGTGGATTCTGGAGAACCCGGGGGTTCTGATAGAATTGCAGGAGCGCTATGTGGAGGCGGGCACCGATATTTTGTTCGCGCCCACCTTTACGGCAAGCCGGATCAAGCTGGAGGAGTACGGACTGGAGGATTCCCTGGTGCAGATGAACCGTGAGCTGGTGGCGCTCTCAAAGCGCGCGGCAGGCGGCAGGGCATATGTGGCGGGCGATCTGACGATGACGGGACGGCAGCTTTATCCGCTCGGCGATCTGATGTTTGAGGATCTGGTAGAAGTCTACAAGGAGCAGGCGAAGGTGATCTGCGAGGCGGGAGCGGATCTTTTTGTCGTGGAGACCATGATGAGTCTTCAGGAATGCCGTGCTGCGGTCATTGCTATCCGCGAAGTGTGTGATCTCCCGATTATGGTGTCGCTGACCTACAATGAGGATGGGCGGACGCTCTACGGAACCGATCCGGCGACTGCGGTGATTGTGCTGCAGAGCCTCGGAGCGGATGCTGTGGGACTGAATTGCTCCACCGGACCGGAGGCGATGATTGATCCGGTACAGCAGATGGCGGAGTATGCGACGATTCCGCTTCTGGCAAAGCCGAATGCCGGTATGCCGGAGCTCTGTGACGGCGTGACCGTATACCGTACCACGCCGGAGGAGTTTGCGTCAGTCGGCGCGAAGCTTGTGGAGGCGGGCGCGGCGATCATCGGCGGATGCTGCGGCACGACACCGGAGCATATCTGCGCATTAAAGCAGGCGGTGGGTTCCATGCCGGTGCATATGCCTCTCACAAAGAAAAGACGTATGCTCGCCTCGGAGCGGATGCATGTGGAGATCCGGCTTGACGGTAAGTTCATGGTGATCGGAGAGCGGATCAATCCGACAGGAAAGAAAAAGCTGCAGGCGGAGTTAAAAGAGGGAAGTCTTAGTATGGTGCGGACCATGGCGACGGAGCAGGAGGAGAACGGCGCACAGATTCTGGACATCAATATGGGAATGAACGGAATTGACGAAAAGCAGATGATGTTAGACGCCATCTATGAAGTGACTTCCACGGTAGATCTGCCGCTCTGCATCGATTCCAGCCATGTGGATATCATCGAGGCGGCGCTGCGCATCTATCCGGGACGTGCGCTTGTCAATTCCATTTCTCTGGAAAAAGAAAAGATCGAGTATCTGCTGCCGATCGCGAAGAAGTACGGTGCCATGTTTATTTTGCTGCCGCTCTCGGACGAGGGGCTGCCGAAGGATTCTGCAGAAAAGCACGGGATCATCCGCGAGATCTTAAGACGCGCGGAAGCGATCGGCATGGGAAAAGAGGACATTGTGGTGGACGGACTGGTGGCGACGATCGGTGCCAATCCGAAGGCGGCGCTGGAGTGTTTTGAGACATTTTCTTTCTGCAAAAATGAGATGGAACTGCCGACGGTCTGCGGACTGTCCAACATTTCGTTCGGACTTCCGGAGCGCTCCTATGTCAACACGGCATTTCTCACAATGGCGATCGGAAATGGCCTTACGATGGCGATTGCAAATCCTTCCCAGGAACTTCTGATGAATGCGGCATTTGCATCGGACATGCTTCTGAACAAGGAGGAGAGCGGCATCCGCTATATCGGGCGCATGAATTATCTGTCCGAGAAGCATGAGGGCATGGAACATGTGTGGGTACCTGTCGGGACGGCGAAGG
Organism: Roseburia hominis A2-183; assembly: GCF_000225345.1. Taxonomy (NCBI): domain Bacteria; kingdom Bacillati; phylum Bacillota; class Clostridia; order Lachnospirales; family Lachnospiraceae; genus Roseburia; species Roseburia hominis. The sequence goes on along the minus strand of NC_015977.1, from coordinate 2,437,872 downwards.
GCGCTGCCGTGAAAGGTACTGCCGCGGGACAGGCGGGAAACGCAGGCGGCGCAAAGGATTCCGGGAACGCGAATGAGGCGCGCAGTGCGGTTTTTACGGCGGTCTTAAAGGGCAATAAGAATCATATTTTAGACGAGGTCAAACATGCGTTAGACACCGGGGAGAAGCCGGATGACATCATCAACGGACATCTGATCCCGGCGATCAACGAGGTCGGCGAGCTGTTCGACAAGCAGAAGTATTTTCTGCCGCAGCTGATTTCTTCTGCGAATACGATGAAGGTGGCGATCGAATATTTAGAGCCGATGTTAGCACGCTCGGACAAGGAGCCGAAGGCAACGCTCGTCGTGGCGACCGTGGAGGGTGATATCCATGACATCGGGAAGAATCTTGTGGTGCTGATGCTGAAAAATTACGGGTATCATGTGATTGATCTGGGAAAAGATGTCCCGGCAGATCTGATTGTAGATACCGCGATGAAGGAAAATGCCAGGGTGATAGGGCTCTCCGCGCTGATGACGACGACGATGATGCGCATGAAGGACGTGGTGGAGCTTGTCAAAGAGCGCGGATGTACGGCGAAGGTTGTCATCGGAGGTGCGGCGATCACGGAAAGCTTTGCGGAGGAGATCGGAGCAGACGGCTATTCCAAGGATGCGGCGGAATGTGTGAAGCTGGTGGATCGTCTGTTGGAGGAAGAGTAGAAGGCGAAAAGCGGTCTTTTCCGCCTTCAAACTGCCCCGGGAAAATAGATGCAAAAAAATAGAAAAAAAGTGTTGACTTTTTGCAATACGGATAGTATACTAATCAAGTCGGTTGCGGTAGCGACCGATGAATATGGGATCTTAGCTCAGCTGGGAGAGCATCTGCCTTACAAGCAGAGGGTCATAGGTTCGAGCCCTATAGGTCCCATAGATATCAATATAATATGGCGGAATAGCTCAGTTGGCTAGAGCACACGGTTCATACCCGTGGTGTCGAGAGTTCAAATCTCCCTTCCGCTACTAGAGAGTCCTCGGGAATACAAGCAGTTGTGTGTCCGGGGATTTTTGTTCTTTCATAGGAAAAGGCTTGAAAGTGAGGGTATCATGAGAGTAGGAATGGGTTACGACGTGCATAAACTGGTTGAGGGCAGAGATCTGATCATCGGCGGTGTCAAGATCCCGCATACGCTTGGTCTGCTCGGACATTCGGATGCGGATGTGCTGCTTCATGCGATTATGGATGCGCTTTTGGGCGCGGCGGGATTAGGCGACATTGGAAAGCATTTTCCGGACACTGATCCGCAGTATAAGGGAATTTCCAGTATGAAGCTGCTCTCCCATGTGGCGGAGCTGATCCGGGAGAGGGGTTACGTGGTGGAGAACATTGATGCGACGATCATTGCGCAGAAGCCGAAGATGCGCCCGCATATCCCGCAGATGGAGGAAAACATCGCGGGAGCGCTCGGCATCAGTACGGATCAGGTCAATGTCAAGGCGACCACGGAGGAGGGACTTGGCTTCACCGGAACGGAGGAAGGGATTTCCTCACAGGCGATCTGCGCGCTTTCCAGTTTTTATGAGGGAAGTTTTACTGTGGCGGACTCTGCGGCAGGCTGCGCGGGCTGCGGCGGCTGCGGACGAAGCGTACAATGAGCTAAGAAGAATTCAGGCGGCTGCAGACGAAACATGCAGTGAAAAAAGATTGACAAAAACACAGGAAGTGCATAAACTATAGTAGGCAGGAGAGGTATCTTCTGCCGATAAAAAGATGAATTGGAAAAGCGAAGATCGGAAAGAGTAAGGATTCGGACATTCGTCAGAGAGAGACTGTCACCGGCTGAAAGCAGTCTTGGAAGAGAGAGTCCCCAAGTGCCTCCGTGAGCTGATCCGGCGAGAGTCATCTGCACCGCAGGATGTAGGGATGCCGTAGCCGGGTACGTCTGGCATACGTTACATGCGTCAAGTGAAATCATATGATTTTAGTAGAGTGGAACCGCGGATCATTTCGTCTCTAGGAGACGGATGATCCTTTTTTTTGTAATAGGAAACTTTGTTCTGGTTTGTATGTGGAAAGGAATGGGAAGAGATGGGTATCCTAAGGTATATGAAGGAAGAGTTTCAGGTAATCAAGGAACGCGATCCGGCGATCAAAAGTCCGATGGAAGTTTTGCTTTATCCGACATTTCATGTTATGCTAAGCTACAGAAGGGCGCATAAGCTTTATCTCAAAGGGCATTATTTCTGGGCGCGGTTTATTTCGCAGCGCGCAGCCAGGAAAACAGGCATTGAGATCCATCCGGGAGCGACGATCGGCAAGGGATTTTTTATCGATCACGGAAGCGGCGTCATCATCGGCGAGACGTCGATCATCGGAGATAACGTGACGCTGTATCAGGGCGTGACACTTGGCGGTACCGGCAAGGAGACCGGAAAGCGTCATCCGACGATCGGGAACAATGTCATGATCAGTGCCGGGGCGAAGATTATCGGTTCTTTTACGGTCGGGGATAATTCCAAGATCGGCGCCGGAAGCGTCGTCATCGAGGAAGTGCCGCCGAACTGCACCGTGGTCGGAGTGCCGGGACGCGTTGTAAAGCGCGACAATATCAGGACACCGCAGGATGACATGGATCAGGTGCATCTTCCGGACCCTGTGAAGGAGGATATCACCGTGCTGCAGCATGAGAATGCCGAACTGGTGAACCGTGTGCTGGATCTGGAAAAAGAAGTGCGTATTTTAAGCACGGGAGCCGGAGCGTCACAGGAATAATAAGAATAAAAAGAAACGGAGAATACCAAAGTGGAGAATAAGTTCAAATTTTACAATACACTGACAAGAAATATCGATACGGTGATTCCGCATGAGGATGGAAAGATTGCCATGTATACCTGTGGACCGACGGTATATCATTACGCGCATATCGGCAATCTGCGCAGCTACATCATGGAGGACGTGCTGGAAAAAGCACTGCGTTATGTGGGCTACGATGTAAAGCGTGTCATGAATATCACGGACGTGGGACACCTTTCCTCCGATGCGGATACCGGTGAGGATAAGATGTTAAAAGGTGCGAAGCGCGAGCACAAGACGGTGATGGAGATTGCGAAGTTTTACACGGACGCGTTTTTCGATGACTGCAAAAAGTTAAATATCAAGCGTCCGGACGTTGTGGAGCCGGCAACCAACTGCATCCCGGAGTTTATTCACATGATCGAGGTGCTGCTGGAGAAGGGCTACGCTTATGTGGCAGGCGGAAATGTCTATTTTGACACTTCCAGGCTGGACGACTATTATGTTTTTTCTTCCCAGAGCGAGAAAGAACTGTTAGTCGGTGTGCGCGACGATGTGGAGGAGGACGTCAATAAGCGGAACAAAAATGATTTCGTTCTGTGGTTTACAAAGTCCAAATTCGAGGATCAGGCGCTCAAATGGGATAGTCCGTGGGGCGTGGGATACCCGGGATGGCATATCGAGTGCTCCTGCATCAGCATCAAGCATCTGGGTGAATATATGGATATCCACTGCGGCGGCGTGGACAATATTTTTCCGCATCACACCAACGAGATCGCACAGTCCGAGAGCTATCTGGGACACAAGTGGTGCGGTTACTGGTTTCATGTGAACCACCTGAACGACAAGTCGGGCAAGATGAGCAAGTCGAAGGGGGATTTCCTTACGGTGTCGCTTCTGCAGGAAAAAGGATACGATCCGATCGTGTACCGTATGTTCTGCCTGCAGTCCCACTACAGAAAGCCGCTTGAGTTTTCCTACGAGGTGCTGGACAACATGAGCGTTGCCTACAAGAAGCTTGTGAAGAGAATCGCGGATCTGAAGGCGGACGGCACAGTGGATGAGGGTAAATTTGCAGAGTACAAGGAAAAATTCTGTGATGCCATTTCCAATGACCTGAACACTTCCATGGCGATTACAATCGTCTATGACCTGCTCAAGGATGATACCTTAAACGATGCAACCAAGCGTGCGCTGGCGGAGGATTTTGACGGCGTGCTCTCCTTGAACCTGACGACGGCGAAGGTGGAGAATCCGGCGGAAGACACAGAGGTGGATGCAGAGCTTGAGGCATATATTTTAGAGAAGATTGAGGAGCGCAAAGCTGCCAAGAAAGAGAAGGATTTTGCAAAGGCGGACGCGATCCGGGATGATCTTCTGGCAAAAGGAATTGTGTTAAAGGACACACGCGAGGGTGTGATCTGGCATAAAGCGTGAGTCGGAGAGGAAGCTGGTATGGGAAGAGGAATCGATTCTTATATTAAGGAACAGTTCGGGATTGCGGAAGTCGATATCCGCACCTACTCACCGCTGACACTGGCTTATATCGGTGACGGGATCTATGATCTCGTCATCCGTTCTGTTGTCGTGGGAAAAGGGAATACCAGAGCGGGAGAACTGCACAAACGGACCAGCCAGATTGTCAAGGCGCACACGCAGGCCGAGATGATGGAGGTGCTTCTGCCGCTTCTGACAGAGGAGGAAGCGGACATTTACCGGCGCGGCAGAAATGCCAAGTCGCCGACGATGGCAAAGAATGCGACGATGTCCGACTACCGCAAGGCCACCGGGTTTGAGACGCTGATGGGATGGCTGTACTTGCAGGATGAGTTTGAGCGTCTGGTGGAACTGGTGAAGACCGGTGTGGACGGGCTGCATTTGAAGTTATAGAACGTCTGCCGCGGGAAGAGGAATCAGAGGGCGAAAGCATAGAGCGTCTGCCGGTGGCAGAGGATGCTGCAGGCAGCAGAAAGCGCCTGCCGGAAGCAGAAAGAAAAGGAGAATACATGGGATACGAGGAATTAAAAATAGAGGGACGCAATGCGGTGCTTGAGGCGTTTCGTTCCGGCAAGACAATCGACAAGCTTTTTGTGCTGGACGGATGTCAGGACGGACCGGTGCGCACGATCGTAAGAGAAGCAAAAAAGCACGATACCATTATCCATTTTGTGGAAAAAGAGCGTCTGGATCAGCTCTCGGAGACGAAGAAGCACCAGGGCGTGATCGCGGTGGCGGCAGCATATGAATATGCGGAAGTGGATGACATTCTGGAGATCGCAAGAGAAAAGGGAGAGCCGCCGTTCCTTTTTCTGCTGGATAATATTGAGGACCCGCACAATCTCGGGGCGATCATCCGTACCGCGAATCTCTGCGGAGCACACGGGGTCATTATTCCAAAGCGCAGGGCGGTGGGACTGACCGCGACTGTGGCAAAGACGTCCGCCGGCGCGCTGAACTATACGCCGGTTGCCAAGGTGACGAATCTCACGGCGACGATCAAGGAGTTAAAGGAGCAGGGCATCTGGTTTGTCTGCGCGGATATGGGCGGCACGCAGATGTATGACCTGGATCTGAAGGGACCGATCGGTCTTGTAATCGGAAGCGAGGGTGAGGGTGTCAGCAAGCTGGTGCGCGAAAACTGTGATTATGTGGCTTCCATTCCGATGAAGGGTGACATTGATTCTCTGAATGCTTCCGTAGCAGCCGGTGTGCTTGCCTATGAGATCGTCAGACAGCGGATGATGTAAGATGACAGAGCAGGCATAGGCGGACAGATTTTTATGCTGCGGAAAATACAGCCGTGCGCGGAACGTTTGGGCGGCATAGCAGGGCAGAGAGGGAAGACGGAGGAAGACGTGGACGAATATCAGAAGCTGGCGGATGAAGAACTCATCCAGAAACTGCGCGAAGGCGACGAGCGGATCATGGATTATATCCTGGAAAAGTACAAGCCGTTGGTGCTTCGCAAGGCAAATGCGATGTTTTTGATTGGCGGAGATACGGATGACCTGATTCAGGAGGGGATGATCGGACTGTTTAAGGCAATCCGGGATTACCGGTCCGACAGGGAGACATCCTTTTTCCATTTTGCGGAATTGTGCATCAACAGACAGCTCTACAGTGCGGTGGAGGCATCCAACCGGAAAAAACATGTACCTCTGAATACTTACGTGTCCTTTTATTCCCAGACCACGGAGGAAGGGAAATCTCTGGCGGAGACGCTTCTCACCGACCAGATGGACGATCCGGAACAGCTGGTGATTGAGCAGGAGAATTTTACCGCTTTCTGGGAGCAGCTGCGGGAACAGTTAAGCGCGCTCGAGCGCCAGGTTTTAGACGCATATCTGGAAGGAAAAAATTACCGCCAGATAGCGGAGGAACTCGGAAAAAGTCCCAAGACAATCGACAATGCGCTCTCGCGTATCAAGGGAAAGATCCGGCAGAGATAGAGGGAAGGCAAAAAATGGCATTTTGCAAAAAAGAGCGGGAAATGAACAACCGGTTGTGCAAAATTTTGCGGAAATAAAAATACTAGTCCTAAGGTACTGTACAAAATGTATAGAAATGGAACAGAAGTTTTGTGAAGTTTGTGCACACTTCTTTGCGCAGTCATGGTACTATAATAACCGTAAAAACCCCCCAATACATTATATATAGTTTTTGCTATACCCCATAGTAAAAATACCTTCTCCTAAAAGGGCAGCCAGTGATGGCTGTTCTTTTTTTGTTATGGAAAAGAGCAGTTCTGAGGAAAGGGAGATTGACAGAAGCATAGAATTGAGATAAGGTGTTAGAGGAAAAAGAATATATCGCAGAGGGACTGTGCGCATGCGTAAACGGTTGAGAAGGTTAAAACCTGACTCTTGGAACCTGTCAGTTAATACTGTCGTAGGGAGCGAATGATGGATCAGATAGTTTGTGGAATCCGGCGTCACTGCGACGCCGGATTTTTTCGTACACCCTCTGCAGAAATGGAGCAGAAAAATATGGAACAGTATGCAACACAGATGGAAGCAGCACGCAAGGGAATTGTGACAGAGGAGTTAAAGAAGGTTGCGGCGAAGGAGCGCATGACCACAGAGGAGCTGATGCCGCTCGTTGCGGAGGGAAAGGTGGTCATCTGCGCGAACAGGCATCACAAATGCATTGACCCGGAGGGTGTCGGCTCGATGCTGCGGACGAAGATCAATGTAAATCTCGGAATCTCCAGAGACTGTAAGGATTATGACGTGGAGATGGAAAAAGTGATGGCGGCAGTTGACATGGGAGCGCATGCGATCATGGATCTCTCCTCGCACGGGAACACCATTCCGTTTCGGAGAAAACTGACGGCGGAATGTCCGGCTATGATCGGAACCGTGCCGGTATATGATTCTGTAATTCACTATCAGAGGGATCTTGCGACACTGACCGCAAAGGATTTTATTGATGTGGTACGCCTGCATGCCGAGGATGGCGTGGATTTTGTGACGCTGCACTGCGGAATCACGCGCAAGACGATCGAGCAGATCAGGAAGCACAAGAGAAAAATGAATATTGTATCCAGAGGCGGTTCGCTGGTGTTTGCGTGGATGTGTATGACCGGAGAGGAGAATCCGTTTTACGAGTATTACGATGAGATTCTTGAGATCTGCCGGGAGCATGATGTGACGATCTCTCTGGGCGATGCCTGCAGACCGGGCTGTCTGGCGGATGCGTCCGATGTGTGTCAGATTGAGGAACTGGTGCGGCTGGGCGAGCTTACAAAGCGCGCCTGGGCAAGAGATGTGCAGGTCATGGTAGAGGGACCGGGGCACATGCCGATGGATCAGATTGCAGCGAATATGAAGATTCAGCAGACGATCTGCATGGGAGCACCGTTTTATGTACTGGGACCGCTTGTAACGGACATTGCCCCGGGGTACGACCATATCACTTCCGCGATCGGAGGAGCGATCGCCGCGCAGAATGGAGCTGCATTTTTGTGCTATGTGACACCGGCGGAGCATCTGGCGCTTCCGAATGTGGAGGATGTCAAGCAGGGTATCATTGCATCGAAAATTGCGGCGCATGCGGCAGACATTGCCAAGGGCGTGCGGGGTGCAAGAGAGATTGACGACAAGATGGCAGACGCACGCCGTGTGCTGGACTGGGATGCACAGTGGGAATGTGCGATTGATCCCGAGACCGCAAAACAAATCCGCGAGGACCGCAAACCGGAGCACGAGGACACCTGTTCCATGTGCGGAAAATTCTGTGCGGTGCGCAGCATGAACAAGGCGCTTGCGGGTGAGTACATCGATATTTTATAAAACAGAACACGGGAAAGTGAAGAAGCGTCAGCGGAAAAACAACATTGCAGTATAAAAGCGGAATGTGGTATAATAAAAAAGGATTCTGTCAGCAGGAGAATGAATGGGAAAAATTTATTTGGTTGACAGTGAGAATGTAGGAGATATATGGGTGCCGCTTCTGGTATCCTCGCAGGAAGATGACGAGGTTCTTGTATTTTATACGACAAAGAGCCCGCATATGAATTACGAAAATGTGAGGATGCTCAAGGAGACGGAAAAGGAAGCAGACTTTATTAAGTGTTTTGAGGGAAGCAATGCGCTGGATTTCCAGCTGGTATCGGAACTTGGCTATCGCCTGAGCCAGAACGCGGACAGGGAGTATGTTATTGTATCAAATGATACGGGATTTGACGCTGCGGTGCGCTACTGGTCAACACGGAAAATGCCTGTGAGCCGTTTAAGCGGAAAGGAATGCCACAGAATGCTGACAGAGAAAAAGCAGCGCGTGGCAAAGGAATCCGGGGCAGCAGTAGAGCCGGAACAGGAACAGACCAGAGCGGCTGGCCCGGAAGTGGAAGCAGAGCAGGTTCGGGAGACTGAACAGGAAGCGGAAGCAGAGCAGGTTCGGGAGACTGGACAGGAAGCGGAAGCAGAGCAGGTTCGGGAGACTGGACAGGAAGCGGAAGCAGAGCGTGGCAGAGAGCAGTCAAAGAAGCCACGGTCATCCAAGAAGTCAGAACCGTCGAAAGCCGGCGGTAAGGCAGGAGAATCCGGGAAGCCGGAAGCGTCCGGGAAGGCTGGAAATGCAGAGACATCCGGGAAGGCAGAAGTGATCGGGAAAGCTGAGGATGCAGAGAAATCCGGGAAGGCTGAACCGACAGAAAAAGCTGGGTTGGCAGGAGAATCCGGGAAGCCGGAAGTGATCGGGAAGGCTGAGGATGCAGAGACATCCGGGAAGGCTGAAGTGACCGGAAAGGCTGAGGATGCGGAGACATCCGGGAAGCCGGAAGTGACCGGGAAGGCTGAGGATGCAGAGACATCCGAGAAGTCGGAATCGGCAGAAAAAGCTGGGTTGGCAGAGAAATCCGGGAAGGCTGAGCCGGCAGAGAAGACTGGCAGGGCAAAACGGTCAAGAAAGTCAGCGAAAGCAGTCAAAGCAGAAAAGTCTGAGCGTATGTCAGAACCGGATCGTTCGGAAAAGTCACAGAAGAGTGACAAAGCAAAGACGCAGAACGCAGGGAATGAGAAGCCGGATCTGACGGAGGAACAATCCGGACAGATGACAGAAATGATGGATTTGAAAGAAGAAATGTCAGAGAATCCACAGAGTGTGTCAAATGCCACGGACCAGAGTGAAGCGCCAGTGAAGTTTGGACTGGATCTGAATGCAGAGAGAGCAATTTTAAAGACATTGTGTGCCTGCATCAGCAAGGAAAATCTGGTGGATTTTCACAATGCGCTGGTTGCGCTTCTCGGCGAGGAAGAAGGCAAGCGGCTGTATCAGGAACTGAAGACGAATGCAGAGTATGCGTCTTACTGGTCAGAACTTCCGGCTTATGGCTTAAAAGAAAAGTTTGACATGTACTGCAAAATGGTTTTTGACCACAGTGAATATGCAAAGGAACCGCCGGAAGATTTTTCGGGATTCCTCTATCAGGCAAACGGAAAGCGAAAGAATCTCAATTCTCTCCGCGCAGCATTGCAGGGGCACTATGGCAAAGACAAGGGAATGAAATATTATTCCCTGTTCAAGTCACACATTAAGATGATGAATCGCATGTAGTAAAGGAGAAGTTGACAGAATCTGGGTATTCAACAGGAATACGCAAAACGCCTCACCGGATGGTGAGGCGTTTTGTACGTTTATCATTTTATAAAAAGAAGGAGAAGCAGGTAAGATGTGGGGGACTTACCGGCCATATTATGAAAAAGAAATTGTGTCAATGGGGATTTCCTCTTGACAATGATTAAGATACCGGATAAATGTGAAAAAGGTATGAAGCAGTGTTGAAAAATGTGTGAAGAATCGTCAAACAAATTGGAATCCGGGGCTGATAGAAGGGAAAGGCGAAGTTCCAGAGCAGAAAAAGTGCGTGCCAGACCCGGAAAGAATGGAAAAAGGTTGACATAATGCCAGAAGGGAAGAGCAACCCGGGTCTGAGACGAGAAAAAGTGCGAACCAGACCCGCATAGAAGCAAAAATTGGGTCCCAGAATAGAAAAAGTATCGCTGAGACCCGCAGGACGAGAAAAGTTTTTCTACTTCCCCCTTGGACACGAGATAGCATTAACGCCTCAACCGTATATTCCCCCTCATCCAGACTTCCATCACAATACATTTGTCATAATACCGTAACACTGTAACACCATAGCACAAAAAAGCGCAAACCCTTTCATTCAAGGATTTGCGCTTCTTCTCAATGAAGCTGCTGACGGGAATCGGACCCGTGACCTCCGCACTACCAATGCGACGCTCTACCGACTGAGCCACAGCAGCATCTGTGTGAGTTGCCTCAGCACTTGTACTACTATACACTACGAAGTGGCAGTTGTCAAGATAATAATTCTAAATAATTCTTTAGAAATTTTTCGGGTATTTCTGCGGGGAATTTTGCGGCAGATCAGGTAAAATGTAATCAATGCACGGGGAGGCGTGTGATTCTGCGGCGGATGTGTTATGATAGCAGAAAAGAGAACAAGAGCAGGAGCGGAAAAATGGAACAATATAACATTTTAATTGTTGAGGATGATAAAGAAATCAGGGACGGAATTGAAATCTTTTTAAAGAGTCAGAATTACAACGTATTCAAGGCGGCAGACGGCGTGGAAGGACTTGAGGTGATGGAGCGGGAGAAGATCTCGCTGGCGATCGTCGACATCATGATGCCGCGCATGGACGGCGTTACAATGACCATGAAGCTGCGGGAAAAATATGACTTTCCGGTCATTATGCTCTCGGCGAAGTCAGAGGAGACCGACAAGGTGATCGGGTTAAATATCGGGGCGGATGATTATGTGACCAAGCCGTTTACACCGTTGGAACTGATGGCGCGCGTCAATTCCCAGCTCCGCCGGTATACGCAGTTTGCAAACAGGAGTCCGAAGGAGGAAAAGAATGATCGGATTCATGTGATCGGAGGACTGGAACTGAATGAGGACACCGTGGAGGTGTTTGTGGATGGAAAACCGGTGAAGATGACGCCGATTGAGTTCAAGATACTTGCGCTCTTAATCCGGACACCGGGGCGTGTATATTCGGCGGACGAGATCTATGAGCGCGTGTGGAATGAAAAGGCGATCAATACCGATACGATTATGGTGCATGTGAGAAATATCCGGGACAAGATTGAGATCAACCCGAAAGATCCAAAATACTTAAAGGTGGTGTGGGGTGTTGGATATAAAATTGAAAAACAACAATAGAAACAACGGTGCCGGCAATAACAATGTCAGCGCAAATAACGATGCCAGCAGCAACAGTGGTGCCAGCAGAAATAATGGTGCCGGCAACAGCAGCAACAACAGCAATGCCGTAAACAGCAGCAAGCGGATTATCATAGCGATCGCGGGAATCATTTTCATCACGATCATTACCATGTGTTTTTTCCCGGTGGTGTACCGGACGGCTGAGAGACAGAAAGAGCAGCAGAAAGCGGAGATGATGCGCGAGTCCTCGGACAGCGTGGACAACGATACGGTACAGACACTCTATCAGGGCAGCTATGTCCTGTATGTAGAACAGATGGAGCGGAGCGGGCAGGCAGATGCAGGCGGACTGTTTTTGAATCTGCCGACGGATGATGAAGATTACCAGTATGTAAAGGACACGGTAACCTCTACGTTTGACGAATGGAAAAGCCAGTTTGAGAGTGACAGCTGGAACATCGATTACTGTGTATACAAAAGCAGTGCCGACTGCGTGAAAAATACGGATCAGCCGCTCGAGACATGCGTGGATGGAACTGTGACGGAGAAGATAAAGCAGTATTATACGGACATCGTATGCTTATCCTTTGACAAAGAGGGCGCGCTGGAAGTGACACCGCTGTACGACGAAAATATCAGCGGCAGCGTTCTGATCAAGGCGTTTCAGAATGTAGACCGGGAAAATCTTTTGGGACAGTCGCTGGGCGGATATGTGGAAGCAGGGCAGCTGCAGGGACCGAAGGACTTTAAGGTGATCTTCGGGCTTCCGGTATCAACGAGTGATACGATTTCCTTGGGAGATCCGTATGAGGATATGACAAATTACTGGGTGCAGGTGGTGTTAGTGTACCGTGCGTCCGGCGGAAGCATTCTGTTTCTGGTAAGCCTTGCTGCGGTGGCGGGATGGATGTTTCTTATGACGAGCAGGCGCATCTGGAACGAAGACATACCAATGCAACGCCCGGGGAAATGGTATCTCATGGAGGTGGCGGTGATTGCCGTCTGCTGCATGGCATGTATGGAGGAAAACTTCTACGATATCATAAGAAGCTATTCCTATTATAGCGAAGGAGTGGATGTTTTACTTGGAAACAATGCCTGGAGAGCCATCTTACAGCTTGGACAGATGATGGTCCCGCTCCTGTTTTTGTATGGCATCTGGTACGCGGCGCTTCGCGTACTGCGTCCGGTATTTTTCCTGGGAGTCAGGGAATATATCAGACAGTACAGCCTGATTTATCAGATTTTTCCGTGGTTGAAAAAATTGTGGAACACGTTCCGCTATGAGGTGGCGCATGTGGATTTTTCAGAAAAATCCACAAAGACGATCTGGAAAATCGTGCTGATCAACTTTGCGGTGCTGTCGCTCTGCTCGATGATGTGGTTTTTCGGCATCGGCGCGCTGATCGTGTACTCCATCTTTGTGTTCTGTTTTATCAAAAAATATTATGACAGGATCGGCAGAGATTATCAGGCGCTGCTGCGCAGTGTAAGCCGGATGGCGGACGGAGATCTGGACACGGAGATCACCGAGGATCTGGGAATATATGAGCCGATGAAGGTGGAGCTTTCCAGGGTGCGCGACGGATTTAAGAAGGCGGTGGATGAGGAAGTGAAGAGCCAGCGAATGAAAACGGATCTCATCACGAACGTTTCCCATGATTTAAAAACACCGCTCACGGCGATCACAACCTACGTGGAACTGTTAAAGAAGGAGGACATCACGGAGGAGGAGCGCAGGTCATACATTGAGACGCTCGATAAAAAGAGCCAGCGGTTAAAAATATTGATCGAGGATCTTTTTGAGGTCAGCAAGGCGACCAGCAACAATATTGTGCTGCATCCGATGGAAGTCGATGTGGTGAATCTGTTAAAGCAGGTTGCGGTGGAGCATACGGAGCGCTTTGCGGCGATGGGGCTTGTGCTGCGATGGGATGTGCCGGAGGAAAAAGTGATCGTGGTGCTTGACAATCAGAAGACATTCCGCATCTTTGAAAATCTGTTTGTCAATATCCAGAAATATGCGATGCCGCAGAGCCGTGTGTACGTGCAGGTACAGGAATACGGGATGGCACCGGAGGAGTTCGTGGAGATTACGATCAAAAATATGTCGGCAACGGAACTGAATTTTGATCCGGAGGAGATCACGGAGCGCTTCGTGCGCGGCGATACCTCACGCGGTACTGAGGGCTCAGGATTGGGGCTTGCCATCGCCAGAAGTTTTACCGAGGCGCAGGGCGGAAAACTGACGATCGAGGTGGACGGTGACTTATTCAAGGTTGTAATCAGACTGAAATGTGGTACACTACAGGTAGAAAAAGAGATGGAGGTTTAAGACACATGGAATCAATGGATGATTACAAGGAGGAGTTAGAAGCTTCTTTCCGCAGAATCAGAGAGGGAGATATTTTAACCGGCACGGTGATCGATGTCAACGAGGAGGGCGTTACGCTTGACCTGAAATATTATGCACCGGGATTTATCAGTGCGGAGGAGATGAGCAGCGATCCGGATTTCTCACTGGCGGAGGCTGTGCATGTGGGGGATACGATCGAGGCGACCGTGATCCGGGTAGACGACGGCGCAGGCAACATTCTTCTCTCACGCAGGGAAGCCAATGAAGAGCAGGCATGGGAGAAGCTCAAAGAGATGATGGAGGAGGGTACAACGGTAACCGTCCGCATCAAGGAGAGCGTGAAGGCAGGCGTTGTGGCATATCTTGAGGGGATCCGCGCGTTCATTCCGGCATCCCAGATCACATCCGCTTATGTGGAGGATACGGAGAGCTGGGTAGGAAAAGAGATTCCGGTCCGGGTCATCACGGTGGATGAGGAGCGCGAAAAGCTCGTGCTTTCCGGAAAGGCGGTCGCACTCGAGGCAGAGGCGGAGGAGCGCAATCACAAGATCTCTATGATCGTGCCGGGAACCGTGCTTGAGGGAACTGTCGAGAGCCTGATGCCGTACGGCGCATTTATTGATCTGGGCAACGGACTGAGCGGACTGGTACACATCTCACAGATCTGTGAGCGCAGAATCGGAAAGCCGTCCGAAGTGCTTAAGGTCGGAGAGAAAGTCAAGGCAAAGGTATTGAATACCAACGACAATAAGATCAGCCTGTCCATGAAGGCGCTGGCAGAGGAGATGGTAGATACCGAAGGCGTGGAAGATCTGGAGGCATATACAGACCACACATCCACAGGAACCAGCCTTGGCTCGCTTCTGGCAGGATTGAAGTTAGACTGATCAAACTATTTGAGAATCTTTCTCTAATAGAAAACTGATTCCGTTGCTTTTGCAACCGAAACGGCTCTTGCAATGTGATACATTTAGTTAGAATATTCTAACTATGCGTAAGAGGCAATTTCGGAGGAAAGCAATGAGAAAAGCAGGACTTGGAATCGACATCGGAAATGGAAGTATTTCCATCGTTGTTGTCGAAGGCGAAAACATCATATATAAAGATTACAGACTGCATCGCGGAGAACTGTATCAGAATCTTGTGGACATGCTTGGGCAGGTGGAGACATCGTGCGGCGACAGGATTTTGTATGCAGCGGTCAATCCCGGTGCAGTCTGTTTGTATCCGGGGATCCAAAAGAAAGTGCAGATCAACCGCATCAGCAGCCTTCTGGAAGGACAGAGAATGCTCTATCCGGACGCGGGAAGCATCGTAGAGATGGGAGCACAGAATTCCTGCTTCCTTACCGGAATCCGTGAGAGAGAGACGCTCTCCTACGCCATGAACGGGGAATGTGCCGCCGGAACGGGAGCATTTTTCGAGGATCAGATGTACCGGCTCGGACTTCCGCTGTCCGCCTACTCGGAGTATGTCAGACGGGCGAAAAGTGTGCCGCGGCTTGCGGGACGGTGCAGCGTGTTCGCCAAGACAGACCTGATCCACAGACAGCAGGAAGGTGTGCCGGTGGAAGATATTCTGCTCGGACTTTCCTATGCCGTGATCCGTAATTTTAAATCTGCGGTCGTGCGGAAGCTTCCGGTACAGCCGCCGGTGCTTGTGACGGGAGGCGTTGTCTATAATGAAGGCGTGCGCCTCGCCATCTGTGATATCTTCGGATTAAACGAGGAAGAACTACTTTGCGGGGAAGAGGGAGCTGTGGTGTCTGCTGCCGGAATCGCAGCCTGTGCATGTCACGGGAAGCTGGCCTTCGACTGGAAACACCCGGTCCGCAGGGAGGTGGCGGATGAGGAGCAAAAAAGAAAGGCGCTGCCGCGATATGACTACGAGAAGGAGGCACTTCACCGGACCAGACCGTTACATGGCGGGGAAAAGCTCTGGCTCGGGATTGACGTGGGATCCACGAGCACAAACCTTGTGCTGACGGGGGAGGACGGAGCCGTCATTGACGATCTGTATCTTAGAACGCGCGGCAATCCTCTCGGCGCGGTGCAGCAGGGAATGGCACAGTTAAAGCAGAAATACGGGGAAGCACTCACGTGGGAAGGCATTGGTGTCACGGGATCGGGGCGGTACTATATCGCGGAGAAGACCGGTGCAGGCACGGTGTTGGATGAGATCACGGCGCAGGCGCGCGCGGCTGCCCATCTGTGCCCGGAGGTGGATACCGTGTTTGAGATCGGCGGTCAGGACTCCAAATACATCAGTATCCGGGACGGCCAGGTTGTCGATTTCGAGATGAACAAAGTGTGTGCGGCGGGCACGGGCTCCTTCGTCGAGGAACAGGCGAACCGCATGGAAGTATCGCTGGAGGAGATCGGAAACAGTGCCTTGAAGGCAAATGTGCCGATCGATCTGGGAGAGCGCTGCACCGTGTTGATGGAATCCAAGATTGCAGCGGAGCTTGCGGCAGGCACGGACAAGGAGGATATCTGTGCAGGGCTGTGCCGCTCGATTGTCAGAAACTATTTAAACAGGGTAGTCGGCAATAAGCGCAAGGGAGAACATATCTGCCTTCAGGGCGGAGTCGTGCATAACGAGGGAATCGTTGCGGCTTTCTATGAAGTGTTTGGAGAACGGCTTCACATCACGCCGTTTTACGATGTGACCGGGGCATACGGAGCGGCGCTCGCGGCAAAAGAGCAGGGCGGTACATCCCAAAAGGAGAGCATCCGGAACGAGGAGAATTACCGGAAGAGCCAGAAATGGTTCCTGGCAGGCTATGACGGAACGCTGCTGCCGGGGAAAAAGACTGTGGGAATCCCGCGTGCGCTCATGATTTATAAATTTTTCCCGATGGCGTACCAGTATTTTAAGACTCTCGGATTTAATGTATTGCTGTCGCCGGAGACGGACGATAAGATCATTGCGCTCGGACAGGAGATGGCGGCGGAGGAGACCTGTTATCCGGTAAAATTACTGCACGGGCACATGGAATGGCTTGCGAGAAAAAAGGTGGACTACATTTTTATCCCGTGTATCCATACGATCCGGCATGAGACTTCCGGCGTTGCGCACAATTACGGCTGTGTCTATATGCAGACAGCGCCGCGGATTGTCGCAAGTGTGCTGGGGCTTTCGGAGCGCGGCGTGGAGCTGATCTGCCCGGTTCTGGATCTGGATATGGGAAAACCGCAGCTTGCGGGAGCGATGATCAAAGCGGGTCAGGAACTGGGATGCGACAAGGCACGGTGTGCGGCGGCGCTCGCGAAGGGCGCGGCGGCGATGGTGCGCTGTGAGAAGAATTCTGAAAAACTGGGCGCGCAGATCCTGGACGAGTTGAAACCGGAGGACAAGGTGCTCGTTCTGATTACAAGAAACTACGGCGTGTCAGACCCGGTTTTAAATATGGGAATTCCCGGGGAACTGTTAAAGAGAGGGTGCAGAGTGTTGACACTTTCCCATCTGAAAGGACATGATGTGGATTTGTCCGGTCATTATCCAAATTTGTACTGGCCATTTGCGCAGCACATTCTGTCGGGAGCGAAGATCATTAAGGAGCATCCGAATCTGTATGCCGTCTATCTGACGAACCACGGCTGCGGACCGGACGGCATGATCTCCCACCTTTTTGCGGAAATTATGGGGGACAAGCCGTACCTGAAAATAGAGGTGGACGAGCATCAGTCCAAGGTGGGAGTGATAACGAGAATCGAGGCGTTTTTAAACAGCTTATCCCATGTAGAGAACTGCACGGAGCGCGCCATACTGCCGGAGGCAGCCGTATTGTCCGAGCGGCTTCGGGACGGGAAGAAAGGCATGAAAGAGACGAAAGAACCGCAGCAGGAGACGGTGTATCTGCCGCCGCTGTCCGTGTATACAGAGTGGATGGCACTTTACCTGAATCAGAAAGGAAAACGCACGGCAGTACTGCCGGATTACACGGCGCAGGATCTTCATGCGGGAAAAGCGTACAGCACCGCAAAAGAATACTGTACATTCTCGGCTGCGGCAGGACAGATTGCAAACCGGCTGCAGGAGACGGACGGGGAGGAAAAACAGTTTCTGGTATTCCAGACCGAGGGTGCGGAGGCGGACGGAATGGTTCCGGAAATCCTGCGTGCGGTCTTAGATGCGGACGGAAAGAGGGCGCATCTTGTGACACCGTTTCTGGAACAGCTGCTTTTTGCGGAAGAAGCGGATATCTTGTGGCAGGTGCTCTTACTCGGGGATGCATGGCACTGCCTAGATGAGGAGTGGCGGGAAAAGGTGCGTGCCTCTTTCCGGGAGAAGACCGCCGCGCCGGATGCCTGGAGCAGGGAGTGGACCAAAAGCCTTTTACAGGAGTGGGCGGTATATGTGACGGAGGACAGACAGCTGCTGCTGGCCGGCGATCCGATTGTGCTGCATAGCGCTTATCTGAATCAGAATATGGAGGAAGCGGTGAGGAAACATGCTTTTGTTCCGGTGTATATGCCGCTCTCGGAATATCTGTGGTTCCTTGCTGCGGAGTCGGGGCGAAAGATTCCGGAGCATTTTACAGAACAGCTGCATGAATTTATGCAGATTTACCGCGGCGTTTACGGCAGCTGGAAGCAGCCGGACGAACGCTTACAGGAGATCCGGGAGAAGTTTCCGCTGGTTCACGGAGCAAACCTCCGCTATCTGTGCAGCCTGATGGAGCAGGAACTGCCGCGTGGAAAAGGAATGATTCTGGTGTCACCGGAATATGCCAACTATGCGTCGGTGATGGAGATGCTGCGCACGGGGTCAAAATATCCGCTGCTGCACGCCAGGGCGGACGGAAATGAGGAAGCGGAAGAAGTGGAGCGGAGAGAAATCTTTCTGGGGCTGCTGGAATAATAAAGGAGACAAAAAGGAATTGCCGCAATAAGAATATCGTTCTTTGGATTGGTAAGTAATATTATCAGAAAACCACACCGTGGGATTTCAGATGAAAATGCAGATGGAAATTCGGTTCAAAAAATGTGGCATTTCTAACCAGCCGAATGTTTGCATCTTCGATGATCCGTGTCTTTCCAAGTTTGGAGCACTCCGCGGGTCATGTCCGCATCCCGGAAGACAATTTATAGGACTTTTGTGTGTGTCCCTTATGGCACCTCTGAACAAAACATAACCGCGCGAAGCCGCTGTTTGAGTCGGCATCTGCCCTATTTTTAATAGCAGATGCCGACGAGTTCGGTTCGCGCGGTTTTATATTGTCTGTGAAGAGGCGCCATTAGGGACACCAGAAAGTCCGCCCATTGTCTCCGGTGTGTCGGACATGCACCCGCCGGATTGTCCAAACGTGGAAGAGACACGGAATCCGATGCAAACATTCAGCCGGAAGAAATGCTCGCATTTTTTTCCAACGAATATTCTATCTGCATTTCCACATGAAATCCCGAAGAGTGTTTCTGATAATATTACTTATCACTCCCAAGAGATCTATGCTTATCGCGGCAATTCCTTTTTTAATCGAGGCTTACAGCAGCTGGATTCCGCTCTTTTCGCATGCCTGCATCATCTCATCCGGCCACAGGGAGGACTGCACCTCGCCGATGTGCGCCTTGCGCAGGAAAAACATACAGATACGGGACTGACCGATACCGCCGCCGATGGTGTAAGGAAGCTCGCCGTCGATGATCGCCTTCTGGAACGGAAGCTTCGCGCGGTCTTCACAGCCTGCCTTTTTAAGCTGGGACAGCAGGGCTTTTTTGTCCACGCGGATTCCCATGGAAGAAAGCTCAAGGGCAATGTCAAGTACCGGATAGTATACAAGAATGTCTGCGTTTAACGCCCAGTCGTCGTAATCCGGCGCGCGTCCGTCGTGCGGTTCGCCGTTTTCCAGCGTATCGCCGATCTTTAAGATGCACACGGCGCCTTTGGTCTTGGTGATATAGTATTCGCGCTCCTTCGGCGTGTTGTCCGGGAACATCTCCGCAAGCTCTTCCGTCGTGACGAAAAAGATGTCGTGCGGCAGGATCTCCTCGATGTAATCGTACTGGATCGCCATGTATTTTTCGGTCTTGCGCAGGCATTTGTATACGGTGTTCACCGTTTCCTTTAAGGTGTCGAGCGTGCGCTCCTCCTGCTTGATGACTTTCTCCCAATCCCACTGATCCACGAAGATGGAGTGGATATTGTCGGTGATCTCATCGCGCCGGATGGCGTTCATGTCGGTGTAAAGACCTTCCCCGTAAGAAAAGCCGTATTTTTTGAGCGCGTAGCGCTTCCATTTGGCAAGTGACTGAACAACCTCCGCGGTTCTGCCGTTCTGCTCCTTGATGTCGAAGGTGACCGGGCGCTCCACACCGTTTAAGTTGTCGTTGAGACCGGACAGCGGGTCTACAAACAGAGGGGCGGATACACGGGACAGATTCAGGCGCAGTGCAAGCAGTCCCTGGAAAAAGTCCTTGACCGTCTTGATCGCAATCTGTGTATCATGCAAATTCAATTCTGAATGATAATCTTTTGGAATGATTAAATTGTCCATCTGGGGTTCTCCTCTCTTGTGTACGCAAAAGCGTAGACATTAACCTAAATAATTATAGCACAGGGCAGTTCATTTTCAAGAAAAGATACAGGTATTTGAAAAATAATACGTGTATACAATTTGAGACGAAAGGGCGCTCGGAAATGGTATAAACATGCGACTTCAGGGCGGGAATCCGTCGATAGATGTTGACAGTAATATGCAAAAATGAGAAAATATTGACAAGATTATTATGCAATTATCATAGAATCTGGGGTATCACAAGAGAAAAGGAGTTGAGGCACATGCAAAAGGAAAAAGGAATCGTATCGATTAAGGTTAAGCTTTTAGGTGTGATCGTTCCGGTTGTCATTGTCAGCATTCTGGTGCTCGTACTGATCGCCTACCGCACGTCGGCAGGGCTGATTGAGAGCTATTCCGAGAATCTGCTGGAGTCATCGGTGGAGAATCAGGCGTCGCAGATTGAGAGCTGGCTGGAACAGAATATCGGGGCGTTCCAGATAGTGAAGACAACGATAGAGAACACGAAGCCGGACGACAAGGAATTACAGACCATGCTGGATTCCTACTATAATTATAACTCAAATTATCCGGAGGGACTTTACATCGCGGATGAGACCGGAAAGCTCTGGAAAGCGTCGGATTCGGCGATGAGTGAGTCGGATCCGGTCAACAGTGTCTGGTATCAGGAGGGACTGACCAGAGTCAATATGGCGATCGGATCTTCCTATGTTAATTCAGAAGGCGTCAGTGTCATCAGTGCATCCGGTATTTTAAATGACGGCAGCGGCAAGATGAAAGTCATCTCTGCGGATATGACGCTCGACCGCATTTCCGTCATTGTAAATGCGTTTATCGAGATGAAGAATGCGGAGGCTATCCTCGTGGACAAGGATACGGCAACGATTCTGGCAAGCCGTGATTCAGCGAAGATTTCCACGACGCTCGGCAGCGACGGCAGCAGTGCATTCGAGCAGAGTGTAGCGGCGAAGATTGCGGATCGTGATTACAGCTTTTCCACATTGGACGGCAATATGACCGTGTTCAAGGAGGTATCCGGAACTAACTGGATTCTGGTTTCCTATATTCCGACCAGCATTGTACTGGCAGACCTTGCGAACCTCAGGAATCTGATGATTCTGATCAGTGTGATCTCCATTCTGATTCTGTGTGTAGTGATTGAGCGCACAACGCATGTTGTGATCGCACCTGTCCGGAAGCTGACGAACGTCATCAAGGCGCTGACGGACGGCGACTTTACCGTATCGGTCAAGAGCAGCGGCAATGATGAGATTGCGCTTATGAGCCGCAGCGTGGAGCGCTTTATCGCATCCATGAAGCAGATGATTGCGTCCATGGGAGACATTTCCGGAAAACTGGGAACGCAGGCGGATGCGAGCGACAGTGTGTCCAGAGAGATGCAGTCGGCGGCAAATGTCCAGTCCCAGTCCATGAGTGAGCTGAATATGACGGTGGATCAGCTGTCCGTTTCCGTCAATGAGATTGCAGACAACGCGACCAAGCTTGCCGGTGTGGTTGCAGACACGAAGGACGACAGCGTGAATGTCGGCAACAAGATGCGCGAGACTGTTGAGGTATCCCAGAAGGGACGCGAGGATATGGAGCATGTCGGCGAGGCGCTTGAGAATATCCGCACCTCTATCCAGAATCTGGAAGCGGCGGTAAATAAAGTGGGTACGGCATCCGGTGAGATTGTTGAGATTGTACAGCTGATCGGAAATATTGCGGAGGAGACCAACCTCCTGTCCTTAAACGCTTCCATTGAGGCAGCGAGAGCGGGCGAGGCAGGAAGAGGATTCGCAGTCGTCGCTTCTGAGATCGGAAC
Organism: Roseburia hominis A2-183; assembly: GCF_000225345.1. NCBI lineage: Bacteria > Bacillati > Bacillota > Clostridia > Lachnospirales > Lachnospiraceae > Roseburia > Roseburia hominis. The sequence goes on along the minus strand of NC_015977.1, from coordinate 2,415,701 downwards.
GCTTGCAAGCAACAGTACCGCATCGGTAGAGCATATTTCAAAGCTCATCCATGAGGTCAATGAACTTGTGGCGGATGCAGTGCGTCAGGCAGGCGACAGCGCCGACAATATCAATGAGAGCAGTGGATTGATTCATACGGCAATTGATACCTTTGATAGGATTTATGACAACATTCAGCAGACAAGCGCTCTGATCGACCAGATGGTTGACAAGATCAATCAGGTAGATGAAGTGGCGACCAACGTGGCGGCAATTTCGGAGGAGCAGGCGGCAAGCTCAGATGAGATTCTTGCAACATCAGAGTCCATGCTGACGCAGGCAAAGGGAATTGCAGAGAACAGTGAGAACGTGGCAAAAGAATCCAGAAGCCTGACAGAGTCATCCATACAGCTGGCAGATCAGGTTAAGCTGTTTCGCATTTAAGGGGGGTATCAGATATGAAGAGATTGATGAGTGCAGCACTCGTGGCTGCGCTGGGAGTGACGTGCCTCGGAGGCTGCCAGGCGGGCAGCACAGGAGGAGATACCGCGGTGAATGGCAAGGGAGTGAAGATCTATGTATCACTGTCACAGGCAGATGCGTTCCGTAATACATTGATCGATGCGGCAAAGAAGACAGCGGAGGCGAGTGGAGCAGAGATCGTGGTGTACGATGCGGAGAACTCCATCGAGAACCAGGTAGCGCAGATTAAACAGGCGGTTGCGGAAGATTATGATGCGATCATGTGTGGACCGGTCGATGCGGACACTGCGCTGGAACTGGAAGCGCTGGCGGGAGATATTCCGATTGTATTTTACAACAGCTGTCCGGATGCATCGGTGCTGGAACCGGACAAATACATTTATGTAGGATCGGATGAGGGAGTTGCCGGACAATACCAGGCAGAATATATTCTGGATCAGATGAGTGACAAGGATGAGATCAATGTGGTACTCTTAAAGGGACCGAAGAATCATTCCGCAACCAAGGGAAGATCCGAGGAGTTCAAAAATACGCTTAAGGCATCCGGCAAGAAGATCAACGTCGTGTTTGAGGATAACGCAGACTGGGAGCAGGGAATTGCAGAAGATTATTTCGATCTGTTCCTGCAGACAGGCAAGCAGTTTGATGCGGTGGTATGCAACAATGATACCATGGCGCTTGGAGTCATCGATTCCTGCAAGAAGAATGGCATATCGGGAGTACCGGTTCTTGGAATTGACGCGACAGCAGATGGCTGTGCGGCAATCCAGGCGGGGGATATGGCATTTACCGTATACCAGTCGGGAAGCGGACAGGGTGAGGCGGCTGTCAAGGCGGCAATCGCACTCGGTTCCGGAGGAACGACGCAGGGAATGGAAGGCCTGTCGGACGACGGACTTTACGTCTGGGTACCGTTCGAGAAGGTGGACAGTTCCAATGTGGCAGATTATCAGTAATAGAGAGGGAAGAGGGCATCAGTGCGGTCTGCACTGATGCCGTTTTGGTGTAAGAGAATGGAATATACGCATGTGACACATACGTTTGGACCTGTTTATGACGATGCATCCCGGATTCTGATTCTGGGATCCTTTCCGTCTGTAAAGTCGAGAGAACAGCAGTTTTATTACGGTCATCCGCAGAACCGTTTCTGGAAAGTGCTGGCAGCGGTCTTTGAGGATACGCTGCCGGAGACGATTCCGCAGAAAAAGGCGTTTTTGTTAGAGCACCATATTGCGCTGTGGGATGTCATTGCCTCCTGTGACATTGCAGGATCATCGGACAGTTCGATCCGCAATGTGACGGCGAATGACATGGAAGTGATCTTAAAGACGGCGGACATCCGGCGCATCTGTGCCAACGGGGATACGGCGTACCGCCTGTTTTCTAAATATTGTCTGACCGCGGAGATGCCGGAAGTAAAAAAGCTGCCGTCTACGAGTCCTGCCAATGCCGCATGGAATTTAGAGCGGCTGACACAGTGTTGGGCGCAGGAACTTTTGCTGTAAGAAAAAGAGAGGGAAAAGGAGGTGTGAGACATATGAAAAAGAACGAGATGACATGGCAGGTGATGCTCATTGAGGCAGTCGGTATCGTATCGGCGATCGCCTATCTCGGGTTACAGATCTATTACGGGATCGCGTTCCACGTCAATCCGGTGAACCTGATGATGAATCTTGTGTTTATGATTCTGGTATATGTGGGTCTGACCCTCCTTGCCGTCTACCCGGAACGTGTGAACGGATTGACAAGGGAGGTATGCAGCGGTAAGATCAGACAGTATACGCTTCGGATGGTTCGGATGGTCAAGCTTGTCTTTGTGGAGGGACTTTTATTCACCAGCGTCTGTGATGCGCTCGGGAAAGAATTAAAACAGGGATACAGCCTGATTATCGTGGTATTGATTGCAGCGATTGCGGTGTATTATGAGGGAAGGATCATACACATTCTGAAGCAGAATAACAAAAGATAGAAAGGCATCTGCAATGACAAAGGATATGACGGAAGGAGCGATACCGCCTCTTCTGGTAGGTTTTACAATTCCACTTGTTCTCGGAAATCTGTTTCAGCTTTTCTACAATGCGGTCGACAGTATGATTGTCGGAAAATTTGTGGGGGAGACGGCGCTTGCCGCGGTCGGTACGAGCAGTCCGCTGATGACGCTTGCGATTCTGTTTATCAGTGGCATGTGCATGGGAGCAGGCGTTCTGATGGGAATGCACTACGGCGCAAAGGATTATGATGTCCTGGAGCGGCAGATCAGTTCGACCATGATCGGCGGGCTGATGTTTTCCGTCCTGCTTTCAGCCGTCTGCGTTTTTCTGACGCCGTGGCTGCTTCGGCTGATAAGGACGCAGGAGGAAGTGCTTCCGATTGCTACGGGGTACCTCCGCATTATTTTCTGCGGACTGATCTTTACGTTTATTTACAACTTTTATGCGAGCACATTGCGGGCACTTGGCGACAGCAGATCGCCGCTTTATTTTCTGATGATCAGCGCTGCACTCAATGTGGCGGGAGACCTGTTTTTCGTGGTGGTGCTAGGCTGGGGCAGCAACGGATGTGCCTTTTCGACGGTGCTAAGCGAGGCACTCTGCTGTCTGCTGTGCGGGCTATATATTAAGAAAAAGGTAAAGATTCTCTGCCTGGGGCGCAAGTGGCGCGTGTTTGACCGGAGGTTATTTTATAAGACGGTGCAGTTTGGCTGGGTGAGCGCCATGCAGCAGGCGACGGTACAGCTCGGCAAGATCGGAATCCAGGCGATTGTCAATACAATGGGAATCTCTGTCATGGCGGCGTTTGCAGTCGTAAACCGCATTGATGATTTTGCCTACACTCCGGAGCAGAATATCGCCCATGCGATGACCGCGCTGCTGGCACAGAACAAAGGTGCCGGCAAAAAGGAGCGGATCCGGGAGGGATTCCGTTGCGGGCTGTGGATCGAGATGATCTATGCGCTCTTTATCTGTGTGGTCTGCTTTGTGTTTGCGCGTCCGCTGATGAAGCTGTTTGTGACGGATGAGGAGGTGATCTCCCTGGGAGTGATCTATCTGCATGCGATTGCGGTGATGTATTTTCTGCCGGCGGCCACAAACGGGATTCAGGGATATTTTCGCGGAATGGGCGACCTCAAGGTGACGCTCAGCAGCAGTTTTATCAACATGGGAGTGCGGGTGGCGGCAGCCATTCCGCTGGTATTTTCCATGAAACTTGGAATTGTGGCACTGCCGGTTGCCTACCTGATCGGATGGCTGGCAATGCTGGCGGCGGAGACACCATTGCTTTTCCGCCGGAAAGAGTGAGCGGGAGGCGGTTGCTTTTTCCTGCTTTACAAAGAAAAATGATAATGATAGAATACCCATAGGTGTTTTTTGTTCGGAAGACACAAAGGGAGGAAGCGTTTATGGCAAACCTGTTTCAGCTTTTACTGGCGCAGATTCACCCCAGACAAGGAAGACCTGCAGGAGAGCCGGAACGGGCGGAGGGATATAAGACACACCCGAAGCGCGAGAGCAATAATAAGGTTCGGGAGACCAGGGTTTTAGAGACCGGGGAGAGCACGCAGGAACGGGAAAGGATACAGACAGAAGTGGAAAAGGAAGATTTCTTATTAAGTCAGATCGACGAGTTTCGTGAGAAGGCGAAACAGCTGCAGGATCTGCTTGCAGCGAAGGAGAATAAAGTACAGGAACTGCAGTCGATTGTCAACGAGCGGGAAGGCAAGGCCGAGGAGTGGCAGCACATTCTGGTGGAGCGCCAGGAGGAAGCTGACAAGATCGTGACAGAGTTCACGAAGAAGGTCGATGATCTGGCAGACCGTGTGACAGCGAAGATGACCGAGATTGAGACAAGCATCTCGGGGCAGGTTGCGGAGGTAAAGCGTGCGAGCGAGGAGCAGCTTGCATCGAACCGCAAGCTGAATGAGGATCAGATTGCTGCAAATAAAAAGCTTTCCGAGGAGCAGCTTGCGACAAACAAGCAGTTTTTGGAGGAGCAGGCAATCGCGAACAAGAAGCTTTCCGAGGGACAGATCGCCGAGGTCAAGGCGCTGCTTGAGAATGCGACAGCACAGCTGGAATCCATCAAGACAGATCTCTCCGAGAAGGTACATTCGGAGAACGTGAAGTGCTACCGCAACATTCAGGATCTGTTCAACGAATTTGATTCCAAGATCGAAAAGATGGACGAGATGGAGCAGGGAGTCGGATCGGTGAAGGGATATGTCAAATGTCTTTCCTGGTTTGCAATTCTGAACTTTGTTGTTCTGATCGGATTCATCCTGTATTCTCTCGGTGTGTTTAATTTTTAGCTTTAAGGAATAGAAGATCATATGAGTACAGAATCAAAGAAAGTGTGGGTCGTGGGGCATAAGAATCCGGATACGGATTCGATATGCGCCGCGATTTCTTATGCATATCTGAAAAACCAGAGCGGGGACAAGAAGACTTATGTGGCAAAGCGTGCGGGCGCGGTGAATGAGGAGACCCGCTACGTGTTAGAGCGCTTTGGCGTGGAGGAACCGCCGCTTGTGACCTATGCCGGTGCACAGATCAAGGATATCAATATCCGCAAGACGGCCGGTGTCAGCAATCAGATTTCGCTGAAACGGGCATGGGAGCTGATGAAAAAGCTGGAGGTTGTAACGCTTCCGGTCACCAATCAGTTCGGCAAGCTGGAAGGTGTGATCGTCACCAAGGATATTGCGACGTCCTACATGGACGTGCTGGACAACTGCGTGCTCTCAAAAGCGCGCACACAGTACAAGACGATTGCGGAGACGATCGACGGTGAGGTCTACGCCGGGAATGAGCATGCACATTTTGTGCGCGGAAAAGTTGTGATTGCAACCTCCAACCCGGAATACATGGCGGATTATATCGAGGATGACGATCTGGTGATCCTAGGCGACCGCGAGGAGGCGCAGATGCAGGCGATCCGGTCGAACGCGAGCTGCATCATCATCGGCGGAGGTCTCGAGGTGGCGGAAGAAGTCAAAAAGCTTGCGGAGAAGCGGGACTGCGTGATTATCACAACGCCGTTCGACACATTTTCCGTGGCGCGTCTGATCAATCAGAGTATGCCGATCAAGCAGTACATGACCAGACGGGAGCTCGTCACGTTTGACATTGACGATTATGTGGACGACGTCAAGGATGTCATGTCGCGGGTGCGCCACAGAGATTTCCCGGTGCTCGGCTCAAACGGCAACTACGTCGGAATGATTTCCAGACGTAACCTCATGAATATGCAGAAAAAACAGATCATTCTTGTCGACCACAACGAGAAGTCACAGGCGGTGGACGGAATCGGAGAGGCGGAGATCTTAGAGATCATCGACCATCACAGACTGGGAAGCTTAGAGACCGTATCGCCGGTTTATTTCCGGAATCAGCCGCTCGGCTGTACCTCGACAATTATCTATCAGATGTATCAGGAACAGAGGGTGGAGATTCCGAAAGAGATCGCGGGACTTTTGCTCTCGGCGATCATTTCCGACACGCTGATGTTTCGCTCACCGACCTGCACGCCGCTTGACAAGAGCGTTGCAAAGCGGCTCGCAGAGATTGCGGATGTGGATATTGAGGATCATGCGAAGAAAATGTTCCGCGCCGGAAGTGATTTCAAGAACAAGACGACCGAAGAGATTTTCTATCAGGATTTTAAGATTTTCCACACGGAAGACTGTGATTTCGGTGTTGCCCAGATCAGCGCCATGAGCGGAGAGGAATTAGAACAGATCGGAGAACAGCTCCGCCCGTTCCTGCCGCAGGTGCTCGGCGAGAAGCGTTTAAATATGGTATATGTCATGCTGACGGATATTTTGGAGGAATCTTCCAAGATTATATTTGCGGGGGAGGATGCCGGAAAAATTCTGGCGCATGCGTTCAAGAAGCAGGAGGATGCGGATGGCATCCTGTTGGACGGCATTATCTCACGTAAGAAACAGATGATACCTACACTCATGAATGAGATGTCAGAGCGAGTATAGCCCGCTCTGTGAGCATAGCCCGCTCTGTGAACATAGCCCGCTCTGCGGGCATGGCTTAAAGGCTTTGGCGGTAATCCCTCGGGGAT